>JAUNQD010000003.1 GCA_030536355.1 Bacillota bacterium
CTCAGCTGGAAGCAGGTATCGAAATCTTTGAAAACGCTCTGAAAGCTTGCATGTAGGTTCAGAATTAAAAAGAGTTAGATACGGTATTGAGTGATACATGTTATTTTTTAGATATTATAACAAGTAAGGTGCCGTTTTCTATGGAGATCACGGCATCTTTTTCACCTATGAATTCATTGCTAACGCATAGGGAACCTGTTCGGGGTAAAGTATAGTCTGTAAGTGGATATTTGGCATTATTTATCGTCAGTCCGGTACACTTTTCAGATAGTGAAAAAACGGAAAAATAGCAGTTGTCATCATATGGAAGTACAATGCCTTTGTTTTGATTTTTATTGAGAACAAAACACTCGTTTCTGCCATCTTTCATTGTAAGAGAGTCAAAAAAATCAGTATATTGAGACAGAAGCTGGATGTTGGCCATAGTATGATCGAGACGCCCGCCCATTCCGCCGATTATAGTGATGTTTTTACCATTAAGGTATATGGCTTTTTTTAAAGCCAGCTCAAGATCGGTGTAGTCTTTTTCAGGTTTGAAACGTTCAATTGGAATGTTTTCGGGAAGACCACCCTTAAGAGAGTCCATATCGCCCATGATAAGATCTACAGTGATGTTTTTGGCAGATGCGATGTCCCATCCACCGTCGAGACATATGATGAAATCAGCATCTTTTGTATAGGGCAATAGTGACAAATTTGTATCGATATATGATGTAATGATTACTATGTTGTTCATTTTAATGTACTTCCTTTTTGTATTATTCTGAATAATTATAAACCCTTGAAAAACAACAATGCAAGTTATATAATTAAGTTGTTCAAAAAATAACGAGGAGAAGCTTATGGAGGCTAAAATTACAACAGTTTTAAAAGAGCAAGTTGATCCCGTACTGTCGACTCATTTTGGCGGTGCTGTCCTTACAGGTATCGAGGATGGGACCGTGTATGTCAAGCTTACAGGACAGTGTGCTTCTTGTCCTTCAGCCGGGGAGACCCTGGAGAGTGTCGTTAAAGAGATTTTAATGGCTGAAATCCCTGAGATCAAGGATGTGAAGCTCGACCAGACTGTAAGTGAAGACCTTTTGGAAATGGCGAGAAAACTTTTGAACAGGGAAAAATAGTTTAGGTTATCTCGTTCTCAGGCAATGACGCACTGAGAAGAGTGTATTTTATCAAAGGAGTGATTTTAATATGTTAATGACAAAAGAGCAGTATATCGAAAGCTTAAGACAGATGAAGACTAGAGTTTACATGTTCGGTGAACAGGTTGAAAATTGGGTTGACCATCCAATCATCAGACCTTCAATCGAATGCGTAGGAATGACTTATGAACTGGCAAGCGATCCTGAATATGCAGATCTGTGCACAGCTAAGTCAAGCTACACAGGTGAAACTGTAAACAGATTCACTCACCTGCATCAGAGCACAGATGACCTTATCAAGAAGGTTAAGATGCTGAGACTTCTGGGACAGAAGACAGCTTCATGCTTCCAGAGATGCGTAGGTATGGACGCTTTCAATGCTATGTTCTCAACTACATATGAATTAGATAAAAAGCATGGAACTAACTACCATGAAAACTTCAACAACTTCCTGAAGATGGTACAGGAAAATGACTACGTTGTAGACGGTGCTATGACTGACCCTAAGGGCGACAGAGGCCTGGCTCCAAGCGCTCAGAAGGACCCTGATCTGTTCCTGCACATCGTTGAAAGAAGAGAAGACGGTATCGTAGTTAGAGGAGCTAAGGCTCACCAGACTGGATGCGTTAACTCACACTGGCATATCGTAATGCCTACACAGGCTATGAGAGAAGACGATGCTGACTATGCAGTAGCATTCGCAACTCCAACTGATGCTGAAGGTATCTACATGATCTACGGAAGACAGTCATGCGATACTAGAAAGATGGAAGAAGGCGCAGACGTTGACCTGGGTAACGCTGTATTTGGCGGACAGGAAGCTCTCGTAGTATTCGATAACGTATTTATCCCTAACGAATACGTATTCATGGCTGGAGAATATGATTTCTCAAACATGATCGTAGAAAGATTCGCTGGTTACCACAGACAGTCATACGGCGGCTGCAAAGTTGGCGTAGGCGACGTTCTGATCGGTGCTGCTGCTCTGGCTGCAGAATACAATGGCGCTCAGAAGGCTTCACACGTTAAGGATAAGCTGATCGAAATGGTACACCTGAATGAAACTCTGTACTGCTGCGGTATCGCTTGTTCAGCTGAAGGTCAGGCTACAGAAGCTGGTAACTACCAGATCGACCTGCTGCTGGCTAACGTATGTAAGCAGAACGTAACTAGATTCCCTTATGACATCACTAGACTGGCTGAAGACATCGCTGGTGGTCTGATGGTAACTATGCCTGCAGAATCTGACTTCAATTCAGATCTCGTAGTAGGTAATGCTGGCGAAACAGTTGGCGAAATCTGCAACAAGTACTTTGTTGGATCCCCTGCATGCACAACAGAAGAAAGAATGAGAGTTCTGAGACTTATCGAAAACATGTGCTTAGGTACTGCTGCTGTTGGATACAGAACAGAATCACTGCACGGTGCAGGATCACCTCAGGCTCAGAGAATCATGATCGCTAGACAGGGTAACCTGGAAGCTAAGAAGGCTCTTGCTAAGAACATCGCAGGAATCAAATAAGATTAGATAATCTGATAAAAATCAATAAAAACATTGAGGCCGCTTTGAAAGCCGAAGCGGTCTCATTTTAAAATTTATAGTAATGACAGAGGTTGTTTATGAAGTGCGGCGTAAGATTTTGCGGAGGCTGTAACCCGAGATTTGAGAGAGGTGAAGTTTTCCGCGAATTTAAAAGAGACATAACTAATATAGAATTCACATATGCAGACGAGAACGAACACTATGATATACTCCTTGTCATAGGCGGATGTCAAAGCTGCTGCGCAGCATATGAACAATACGATGTAAAAGGCGATGTATATAAGATCTGGGATATTTCTCAGGTTGAAACGATAAAAGAAAAATTAGCTAAACTTTAAGTTTACGGAGGAAAATCTAAAATGGATTGGAAAACTAAGTATGCAAACAAAGTGATGTCAGCTGACGAAGCAGTTAAGCTGATCCAGTCAGGCGACACTGTAGTTTTTGCTCATGCTGTAGCTGAGCCTGTAGCATTGGTTGATGCAATGGTAGCTAACAAGCACCTGTATAAGGACATCACTGTATCTCACATGGTAACACTGGGAAAGGGTGAATATGCTAAACCTGAAAACAGCGACGTTTTCAGATATGAAGGCTGGTTCACTTCACCTTCAGTTAGAAATTCTATCGTTGAAGGACACGGAGACTTCGTTCCTGTATTCTTCCACGAAATCCCATCACTGATCAGAAGAGACATGCTTCATGTTGACGTAATAATGGTTACTGTAACTCCGCCGGATGAACACGGATATTGTAACGTAGGTGTATCATCTGACTACACAATGCAGTCAATCAAGTCAGCAAGAGTAGTTCTTGCTGAAATCAACGATCAGGTTCCTACAGTATTCGGTAACGCGTATGTTCACGTTGATGAAATCGATGCTATGGTAGAATTCAACAGACCACTGCCTGAATCAAAGCCTGCAGTTATCGGTCCTGTAGAAGAAGCTATCGGTAAGAACTGTGCATCACTGATCAATGACGGTGATACTCTGCAGCTGGGTATAGGAGCTATTCCTGACGCTGTACTGGCTCAGCTGGGCGACAAGAAGCATCTGGGTATCCATTCAGAAATGATCGCTGACGGTGTTGTTGACCTGTTTGAAAAGGGCGCTATCGACTGTTCACAGAAGGGTATCGACGAAGGAAAGATGGTAGTAACATTCCTTATGGGTACTAAGAAGCTGTACGACTGGTGCGATAAGAACCCTATGGTTGAACTGAGAGAAGTTGACTACGTTAACCACCCAATGACAGTTTGCAATCTGAAGAACCTGGTATGTATCAATGCATGTGTACAGATCGACTTCATGGGACAGATCGTTTCAGAATGTATCGGTACTAAGCAGATCTCAGGTGTTGGCGGACAGGTAGACTTCATCCGTGGTGCTTCAATGGCTAAGGACGGCAATGCAAGAGCTATCATCGCTATGCCATCCGTAACAGTTAAGAAGGACGGATCAATGGTTTCAAAGGTAGTTCCTTTCATTGATCACGGTGCAGCTGTAACAACTTCAAGATGTGACGCTGACTACGTTGTAACTGAATACGGTATCGCTAAACTTAAGGGAGCTAACCTGAAGGATAGAGCAAGACAGCTGATCAACATCGCTCATCCTGACTTCAGAGAAGAACTGAAGGAACAGTTCAAGGCTAGATTCAACGCTGAATTTTAATTAGATTTACAAGATATATTAGGAGGTAAATAAAATGCAGGCATTAAGAGTAGTTCCGGCTATCCATTACTTTGATACTTTTAAAGAATTCAATGAAGAATTCAAACTGGGAAAAGGCGACATCCTGGTTACTAACCAGTGGATGTATGATCCATATGTAAAGCCTCTCGGAATCGACATTCCTGTTATCTATCAGGAAAAGTACGGTGCAGGCGAACCAACTGATGAAATGATGGACGCTATGAAGGTTGAAATGGACCAGTATGAATATGACAGAATCATCGCTTTCGGCGGCGGTACTATCGTTGACATCTGTAAAGTTCTGGCATGCGAAATTCCTGACAAGGCTGCTGACCTGTACACAGGAAAAATCGAAGCTAAGAGAATCAAGGAACTGGTTCTTGTTCCTACTACTTGCGGAACAGGTTCAGAAGTAACTAACGTAGCAGTAGCTTCTATTCCTTCACTGAACCTGAAGAAGGGTATCGCTACAGAAGAAACTTATGCTGACCACGCTGTACTTATCCCTGAATCACTGGCAGGACTTCCTGACAAAGTATTCGCAACTTCTTCAGTAGATGCTCTGATCCACGCAGTAGAAAGTTTCCTGTCACCAAAGGCTTCACCTTTCACTGAAATGTATTCACTGAAGGCTATCGAAATGATCATGGAAGGATACAAGAAGATCATCGAAAGAGGCGGAAACAGCAAGGAAAACAGAGCTGACCTGCTTAAGGACTTCGCTCTGGCTTCAAACTATGCAGGTATCGCATTCGGTAATGCAGGTTGCGGTGCTGTACATGCTCTGTCATATGCACACGGCGGTGCTTTCCACATTCCTCACGGCGAAGCTAACTTCATCTGCTTCACAGAAGTATTCAAGATGTACATGAGAAAGCAGCCTGTAGGCAAGATCCAGGAAGCTAACAAGATCTTTGCTAACGTATTAGGATGTGCAGAAGCTGATGTATATCCTGCACTGGATGAATTCCTCGGAAAGCTGATCGAACTCAAGCCACTGAGAGAATATGGAATGACTGAAGATCAGGTAGCATCATTTGCTAAGTCAACAGTTGATAATCAGCAGAGACTTCTCGGAAACAACTACGTTCCACTGACAGAAGAAGAAATCGCTGAAATCTTCCAGAACCTGTATTAATATCGATATGGACTAAGACCCCGAAATCATTCGGGGTCTTTTTATTAGTAAAATTTACTACTGATTGTATAAAGTTGACTGTTTGCGTACCTATATGGTATTATAGGTTCAATAAAAGTGATTTTTGACGAAAAGAGGTTAAGATATGCAACAGAATACAATGGGACAAAATATTATTATAACAGAACCGAGCAGCAATCTTAGAGCTTTAGGAAGGAATGCTTTGGCAGGCAAATGGAAGCTGGCAATCATAACATTGATCGTTTACCAGTTGTGCCTTCAGATTCCACCTGTTATATTAAATGCTATTTTTGGAACTAAAGCTGATATCATTGGAGATCAATCAAGCGTCAGTGTAGATATGTACAGCAGTATTTATAATAGTATGCCGGCATACTCTACTTTAGGAAGCTTATATGTTATCCTTGTAACAGGAGCTTTGACATTAGGTGTTTCTTTGTTTTTCCTTGCTCTTTTCAGAAGACAGAGAATAGATATCGTAGATATATTCCTTGGTTTTGAACATTTTGGAAAAGCATTAGGTCTATTTCTTTTCCAGAGTTTGTTTATTTTCCTTTGGACGTTATTATTCTTTGTTCCTGGAATAATTGCTTCTATAAGATACAGCCAGGCATTCTTTATTTTAGCAGATGATCCTACTAAGGGAATAAGACAGTGTATGAATGAAAGTAAAGCAATGATGAAGGGCAATAAATCTAAATACTTCTGCTTATCATTATCTTTCATTGGATGGGCTATACTGGCGGCTTTACCGGCCAGCATTTTAGAAGCTATAGTTGTTGTGACCTACGCACCTGTATTTGTACAGTCTTTAGTTGCAATAATCATTTCTTTATTCACAGTTCCTGTAATGGCTTACATATTCTCAACAGTTACAGGATTCTATGAAATCCTTGCAGGTCATCTTATCAAGGAAACCGAACCGGCACCTGTAACTCCTGAAGAGCCTGAAAACTTCATACCTAAAGAAGTTGAATAAGTAATATTCGAGATATTAACAACCTCCTTGCATGACTGCATATTATAGCAGATGTGAGGAGGTTTTTTTATGGAAGGAACAGTTAGGTATATTTTTTCCGGTGGAAATACACCGAAAGGATTCTATTCATATTACAATTATATCCTGCCGCAGGAAAAGGCAGCTCGTATATATTGTATCAAAGGCGGTCCCGGAGTTGGCAAGTCAACTATGATGAGATCAATAGGAGAATATTTTGTTTCAAAAGGTGAAGCCGTTGATATGTTTTTATGCTCGTCTGATCCTGATTCATTAGATGGTATACTAATTAATGAAAGAAATGTTTTGATAGTTGATGGAACAGCTCCCCATATTATAGACCCTATCAACCCGGGAGCTGTTGATGAAATTATAGACCTTGCCGGCTTTCTCGATCATAAGATACTTAAGAAACAAAAGGATGAAATAATCACAACCAGTTTTAGTGTTTCCGACGCATTCAAAGCAGCATATAGATCATTGAGTAATGTGGGACTGAAATATGAACTCTTATCTGTTACAAGTGATCATCCTGTAATAAATAATTCTGACGATTTGATGAAATTACTTGATAATAAACGTACAAGAGCAGAAGGACGTGGAAATGAAAAAAGATTCTTCTCATATGCCATAACTTTTAAGGGGTTAATAGACCACACATATACATTGATAAAAGGTATAAAAAATATTTTTACCATAGATGGTCAGCCGGGGATGAAAACAGAAAATGTTTTAATGCCTATCGCAAACCGATTGATGGATAATGGATTTGATGTGGAACTGTATTATTCTCCAATGTGTCCTGATACAAGGGTAGAGCATATCATATCAAAAGATGCGGACATGGCAGTAATCACCGTGGGAAGCAGCAATAATGAATATATGAGAAAGCAATTGCAAAAAGTTTTCGAGCAGTTAAGCAAGGCCAAGTTGCTCCATGACGAGTTGGAAAAATACTATATTCCGGCGATGGATTTCGATTTGGTAGAAGAAACAGGCAAGGAACTAATAAAAACAATTGAAAATGAATATAGCTAAAATGAAATATATCAAGGCTCCTGAAAAGATGGGAGTCTTTTTTATTTGAAAGTATAAACAGGAAAATAATGATAATAATAAACATGAGGTGATATATATGTTTAGAAATACACGAAAGAAACAGTTAAGAAACAGAGTGATAGCAGCCGCTCTTGGCGTGACGGTCATGACATTTGGTATATGGTTAAATTACAAAGATCAAGCTGAAGAAACACCGGTAGAAAATACAGTAAAAGAAATCAAAATCACAGAAACTGAAGATAATAAAGAGGAACCAAGCACAATAAACGCACCTGAATCATATTTAATCAAAGAGATCGATGGTGTAGTCAAAGTATTTCTCTGTGATGAAAATGGAAATGAAGAACTGTACCTTATAACTTCGATACCATTCGAACTATTATCCGAAAGCGACCAAAAACTATTTATAGATGGAGTCAGACTTGATACAGAAGAAGATCTGGGAAGATTTCTCGAGAATTTTGATAGCTAGGGGGATTTGATGAGAAAGATCATAAAAATCTTTTGTGTCATTTTATTTGTAAGTGTATTGATATATGCCGTCAAAGATGCTGTTTCAACAGAAATCAGAGAAGCGTCTGTACCGGTGGTATCAGAAAAAGTATTGATTCCGGGAGGTCAGTCGATCGGTGTCAGAATGGATGTAAAAGGAGTACTTATAGTAGGATTGGAAGAAATCCAAGAAAAAGACGGCGAGAAAATAAATCCAGGCCTTCTGAGTGGTCTTCAAATCGGTGACATGATCATTTCTATAGATGGAAAAAATGTTTATCGTGCAGATGATGTTAAAGCTATGATAAACGAGAATAAAGGAGAAGTTATACTTAAGATAAAAAGAAATGATGAAATAATGAATGTAGATATAAAACCTATACTGTCAGACGAAGACAATACTTACAAGTTGGGGATATGGGTAAAAGATAAGACTGCAGGCATAGGAACGTTGACATATTATGATCCCGAAAATTCAACTTTTGGAGCACTTGGTCATGGAATAGTCGATCCGGAGACAAATTCGATATTGTCGGTAGATACAGGACAATTGTTGGAAGTTAAGGTGCGCGATGTAAATGAAGGTAAGGAAGGTACGCCCGGAGAAATACAGGGCATTTTTTATCATGCCGATGAACCTTTAGGAAGTCTGGAAAAGAACTGTCAATTTGGTATTTTCGGGAGCACTTATCACCCTATTGAAAATCCATATTACAGGAAGCCTTTGTCGGTAGGCAGTAAAAGTCAGATAGAAAAAGGTAAAGCATATATCCTTTCGACATTATCCGACAACAGGATAAAGAGATTTGAGATCGAAATCGAAAAAATAAATGATAACGATATAAATGAAGATAAGTGTATGGTGATAAAGATCACGGATAAAGAACTGCTAGAAGAAACAGGAGGAATAATCCAGGGAATGTCAGGCAGTCCTATAATCCAAAATGACAGAATAATAGGAGCTGTAACACACGTATTTGTCAATGATCCAACAAGGGGATATGGAGTATTTATAGAGAATATGTTGGAAGCTTATGAATAATGAAAGGCAATATAATATTTTGTATTGTCGAATAGTGTCTTAATATGAATGAAAGTGTATAACGCTTACCATTGATTAGACATTATCTATATTCAAAAATAATTATGTAGTAATTTTTATATGATGGAGGAGAAAAATGAAGAAAATTAAAATTGGTATCGCCGACGATAACAGAGAATTCTGTGATATCCTTACAGATCTGTTAAGCGAAAGGGAAGATATTGATTTGGTTTTCGTTTCTCACGACGGTAATAAAACTATAGAACTTATCAAAACAAAACAACCTGACATCTTAATATTGGACATGATCATGCCTTACCTGGACGGTTTGGGCGTACTGGAAGAAATCAATGAAATGGAACTTGAAAAATACCCGCACACTATTGTTTTATCAGCAGTGGGACAAGAACCAATCACACAAAAAGCAATAGCTCTCGGTGCAGAGTACTATTTAGTCAAACCATTTAATCTGGAGATATTGATGAAACGTCTGAATCAGTTGGCAGGAATACATAAAGAAGAGGGTAAAATGCAATACGCTAAAGCTGTAATGAATAATGAAAATGATGATAAATCAAGGCTCTTGGAAATTGAAATAACAAATATAATCCATGAGATAGGCGTACCTGCTCACATCAAAGGCTACCACTACCTACGAGATGCTATAATCATGGTAGTAGAAGACATAGAACTGCTGGGTGCAGTGACAAAAGAGCTGTACCCGGCCATTGCCAGAGAAAACAACACTACGCCAAGCCGCGTAGAGAGAGCTATACGCCATGCTATAGAAGTTGCCTGGAACAGAGGCCGCATGGAGACTATAAACAATCTATTCGGCTATACAGTCCAGTGCGACAAAGGCAAGCCCACTAACTCAGAATTCATAGCTATCATCGCTGATAAACTGAGGATAGAGAGGAAAGTTGGGTAAACAAATAAGAAACTCCGTCTTGAAAAGACGGAGTTTTTGCGTGCTCATATTCAGTAGCAGCATTGATCATTGGAACTGTCATTTCTTTCAGGATACAGACCGGGACAAGTCATTACGCCTGAAATATTTTCCTGCATAGGTGCATCTGCAAATCCTGTTGATAGAACACAAAGCTGTACAGGTACCGTGATTTTCTTTTCAGCAGCTACACATATAGTTATGATCATGTTGGCTGATACATCGCCATTACATCCTATACATAGATCTCGATTTATATTGTTCGTAGCAAGCCTTCCGCTGAATCCCACGTTGGCAAGTTCAGTTAACCTTGGAAGAAATGCTGAATTGCTGTTATCCGGCATACATAATTCGAAGAAATTAGTAAGTATAAGAGGGCAATTTTGCTTAGCTACGCTTAATTCAGCACATAAGGTCATAGTACTTTCTCTACCGCAATTGTCACATACAGCCAGATCGAGGTATATCACTATATTCCCCCATACTTTAGCGTTTTGGGTCCCGAATATAGGTGTTCCGCAGCCACCTGACTCACATTCACTGTTTTCTGCGAAGAGCAGTTTTTCCGATGGAACACCATCAGGTCCAATAGTTTCCAATGTACCATGACAATCGTTTACAAAACATGCACCTGAGATCCCGGTTTCCATTTCCAATGTCAGATTATCACAATCTGAGGCATTGGAAGGATCAAATACTTTTTTGATCCTTATATCAAGGACCCTATTTATGGTGCATCCACATGGAAGAGCAGGTGAAAATCTGAGGTTCTGTACTGTCCTCATGCCTTGCATATTGAATCGTACAGCATCATATACGCTTTGAACATAAATAGGCGTAACTGTAACGTCATCAAGATTACCACTGAAGCTGCACAATTCATTGGCTCTGCAGCAAGTATCATTGCCATTTGTTTGTGATGTACAATAACAGTTCATCGTTACCTCCTTAGATGGTCTAAATATGAATTTATGTCGAATTGTTCAATGGCAGTATATGAAATAGTTGAGTTTTGTGTTACAATACAATAACTATTTTAATGAAAGGCAAAGCAATATGGTTAAAACTAAAAAATTAAATTGCGGAACTACCGTGATCATGGAAAAGACAGATTACGTTCAGTCAGCCGCTTTAGGAATATGGATAAAAGCGGGAGCAGCAGATGAGAATGATGACGTATCAGGCGTTTCCCACTTTATAGAACATATGATGTTTAAAGGAACTGACAAACGTTCTGCTAAACAGATAGCATCGGATGTAGACAAGATCGGTGGTACATTCAATGCGTTTACAGGCAAAGAAGCAACTTGTTACTACATAAAAACACTGTCCTCAAATATATATAAAGGTGCAGAAATATTGATCGATATGCTGACAGGCTCCAAGTTCGATCCTGAAGAAATGGACAAGGAGCGACAGGTAATATTCGAAGAAATAAAAATGGTAAAGGACAGCCCTGATGATGATGTCTACGATACCATCTCTGAACTTGTATCAAGTGGTAATCCGCTTGGAAGAAGTATTCTCGGAACACAGGAAAGTCTTGCCGGTATAACACGAGAAAAAATGCTCTCTTATCTGAATGATAAATACGCACGCGACAGTATTGTTATAGCGGTGGCAGGAAATTTTGATGAAGAGAAGATCATGGAGCTTTTTGAAGGCAAGCTTGATAAATTGAAGGCTGAGAAAGTGATCGAGCCATTTGAACTCAAACCTTATAAAGCAAGTTATGATGTCAAAGTAAAAGATATTGAGCAGACGCATATATGCCTTGCGGCACCGGGAGTATCTCTAGGTAATGATATGTATTATTCATTCGTATTAATGAATAGTATCTTTGGAGGAAGCATGAGTTCAAGGCTTTTCCAGAATATCAGAGAAGAAAAGGGCCTCGCTTATTCAGTGTGTTCGATGAATGCTTTTTCCAGCTATTGGGGATTCTTCAGCATTTATGCGGGAGTTGCTCATGAAAAGGTCAAAGATACCATCGAAGCAATAAAATATGAACTTGATGCGCTGAAAAACAAAGGCGTTACATCAGAAGAGTTGATGATGGCAAAGGAACAAGTGAAGAGTTCCTATATTTTCGGATTGGAAAATATAAACAGCAGAATGTTCTCTATAGGTAAGAATGAACTTCTTCTCGGAAGAGTGTTCAAGCCTGAAGAGGTGCTTGAATCTTTTGATAAAGTAACACTTGAAGACATACTTAAAGCTGCAGAAATGATCGGAGACCATTCGATTTACTGCGGTGCTTCCGTTACAGGTAAAGACTTTGATTTGGAAGGAATGCTAAAAGGATGATAATTAAAATCAAATCGTTATCAGGGAACATACCACAGTATGAGACAGAAGGTTCTGCCGGTATGGATATAAAAGCATATTTAAAGGAGCCAATTAAAATAGCTCCGGGGAAAAGAGCCTTGATTCCAACAGGTCTGTTTCTTGAAATACCTACAGGATATGAAGTGCAGATCCGTGCAAGAAGCGGTCTTGCAGTCAAGTATGGTATCGGTTTAACAAACGGTATCGGAACGATCGATAGTGATTACAGAGGTGAAATCAAAGTTTCTCTCATAAATTGGGGAGAAGAAGAATTCACGGTGAATTGCGGAGACAGGATCGCCCAAATGGTGGTTTGTCGCTATGAAAAGGTTGAGTTGGAGCCTGTAAAGGAGCTGAACGAAACGGCAAGAGGAACAGGAGGATTCGGCCATACAGGAATATAAATGATATATCAAAATTAAAGTCTGTCGCATATATTACCTTGAGGTGGTGTAGATGACAGACTTTTTATTACCTGAAAAAATCAACAACATGATAAAAAGCATTCCTAAGCCAAGATTATTTTATAAAAAGGGAATTTATGTAGGAGGATTATTTCGTCCATATATGTCTTTTCAAGAATATACAACAGCTGCTATGTTTTCAGGAAGTGAAGTCATCACACCTCTTACAATAAGGTTTTCTGCGATGTTGGGAGATGAAAGCACACCGGATACAGTAAGAAACATTAAAAAAATGGAAGTCCGTTTTTTTACCTTGAAAGGTTGTTATGATATGATATGTCAGAACATACCTGTACAATTCATAAAAGATGAAAAGAAGTCGATAGAGTTATTTGAGTCATTTAAAAACAAAAGGGCGTTCGATGGCATCAACAAGAAGTCGTTTTGGCAATTCATAGTAAATAATCCGGAATCGATAAATGCAGCGTTACACTTATATTCAAACGAAGGATTGACAGATAGCTTTATAAATATAAAATGGTATTCGGTAAATTTGATGCATTGGATCAACGAAGCAGGAGAAAAGTATTTGATCAGAATAAAGTGGGTACCTATTGTATCCAAACCTTTCGAAAAGGAGTTTCTGACCATCAAATCTGCAGAATTCATTTCAGGATTTGACCCTGATATCGCACATAATGAATTGATCAACAATATAGAAAATGACAGTTTCCCTAAATTGGAGTTGCAAGTTCAGATCATCGACGAAAATAATGCAGCAAATGAAGAATTATACGATCCTACACTATTGTGGAACGAGAGACAGTTCCCGTTCATACCGGTTGGTGTTTTGATGATCAATAAAATACTATCGGACACAAAGCGTAACGAAATTTGTTTTTTAATGACCAATACAATCGAAGGAGTTGAACATTACAGTACGGGTATGAATGATGTATTTGAATTCATATATAAGTTGGAAGCAATGGAAAGGGGAATATCTTTATAATGCAAAGGGCACAAGCCAAGGAATTTTATGAGTCTCTTTCCGAAAGAGAAAAAGAGCTGTTGGCGGAATCAATAGCAGAAGACATTTATTTCGAAGAGAAAGAAGCATGCAAAGAGATACTGTGCATTTTGCATGAAACGAATCGTGAGCTGACAGAACGAATTAAAAGAATTAACGGCTTTACAAGGCGATAATGGCTATGTATTATATTCTTGTACGGAGGGTAAAATGAACATCAGAGAAGAAGTAGAAAAAAGAGAATATGAATATCTTTCGCCATTTGCGACTAAATCTGCAGAAAGCAAGGGTCGTGCTATGGATGAAGAAAAGTGCAGCATAAGAACTGATTTTCAGAGGGATAGAGATAGGATAGTACATTCAAAAGCGTTCAGACGTCTTATGCATAAAACGCAAGTATTTCTGGCACCGGAAGGTGATCATTACAGAACAAGACTGACACATACGATAGAGGTCTCTCAGATAGCTAGGACTATAGCAAGAGGAGCAGGGCTCAATGAAGATCTTGCAGAAGCCATCGCTATGGGTCATGATCTTGGGCATACACCTTTTGGTCATAGTGGTGAATCTGTGCTGGCTGAAATATATCCTAAGGGTTTCAGACATAATGTTCAGAGTTTACGAGTGGTGGATGTGCTTGAGTCAGGTAGTAAGAGAAGAGGGATGAATCTGACACAGGAAGTCCGAGATGGTATCTTGAATCATACAGGAAGCACTGTGCCGATGACTCCTGAAGGACAGATCGTTAAAGTAAGCGATAGAATTGCATACATAAACCACGACATAGATGATGCCATAAGAAGCGGTATAATTACTGTTGGTGATCTCCCAAAGGAAAGTATAGAAATACTGGGCGATACTCATAAGAAGAGGATAGATACTCTTGTCAGAGATATGATAGAACATTCTTATGGTAAGCCTACAGCACAGTTAAGTGAAGAGAAAATGTCTGCAATGAATGAGCTCAGAACATTCATGTTCAAAAATGTATACCACAACAGTAATGTCAAAAAAGTAGAGGACATAAATAAAGTTAGAGATATAGTAGAGTCACTTTATAATTATTATCTTGAAAATTGGCAGCTGCTTCCTAAGGAACTCCTAGCAATGAAAGATGAATATGATATCGAAGAACTTGTTAAGGATCATGTTGCAGGAATGACCGATAGATATGCCATAAATACTTATGAAGAAATAACTAAAAATTATAAAAGATTTTTTTAAATAATAAAAAGGAAACTGCGGATTTTTGTCGTATATATTATTAAGTATTAATAAAGAGGGGCAAAAGTGAGCGGAAGAAATCAGGTAAATATTGCAGATGAAATAAAAAGCAGGTGTAATATCGTGGATGTTATTGGCCGTGTCGTTCCTTTAAAGAAGGCCGGCAGCAATTATAAAGGCGTTTGTCCTTTCCACAATGAGAAGACACCTTCTTTTGTTGTTTCTGAAACTAAACAGATCTTTACTTGTTTTGGATGCGGGGCAACAGGCGATGTCCTAGCTTTTGTCAAGAGATACTATAATCTCGATTTCAAAGGGGCAGTCGAGATGCTAGCCAAGGAATACGGGATAAGTCTGGAAGGTGCTTTCAGAAGCAATAAAGACAAAGAAGAACTTTATGAAATAAACAGACAGGCTGCCAGATTTTTTTATAGAGCATTGAGGGAAAAAGCAAATCCCGGATATACATATATGAAGAACCGAGGGATATCTGAAGATACTCTTAACAAATTTGGGATAGGATATGCTGATGAACAGTGGGATAGCCTGTACAAATTCCTTCTGTCCAAGGGTTACAA
Organism: Bacillota bacterium; assembly: GCA_030536355.1. Lineage (GTDB taxonomy): Bacteria > Bacillota > Clostridia > Peptostreptococcales > Anaerovoracaceae > Lentihominibacter. Next base: position 15,642 of record JAUNQD010000003.1, read on the forward strand.
AGAAGATAAGCTTATGGACCTGGGGCTTATATCAAAATCAAAAGAACGATATTTTGATAAATTCAGAGGGAGAGTGATATTTCCGATATTGAATACTTCTGGCAAAGTTATAGGTTTTGGCGGAAGAATAATCGGAGATGGAGAGCCAAAGTATCTCAATTCTCAAGAGTCGGGTGTTTTTCAGAAGAAATACAATCTGTACGGCCTAAATCTTACGGGAAAAGATGTTCGTAACGAAGATGCAATAGTTTTGGTCGAAGGATATATGGATGTTGTATCTTTGTATCAGCATGGTGTCAGAAATGTATCTGCTTCTTTAGGCACAGCCCTTACTGAAAATCAAGCCAGACTTATACGAAGATATACTAAAAATGTAATCTTATCGTATGATGCAGATCAGGCAGGGCAGAATGCCGCCCTAAGAGGATTGGATATATTATATAATGAAGGATGTCGGGCTAAAGTGCTCAAAGTAAATGATGGCAAAGACCCGGACGAATTCATCAAGAAGAATGGAAAACAAGCCTTTAAAGAACTTATTGACAAAGCTTTGCCGTACGGTGATTTTAAACTGGGAATGGCTAAGGCAAAATACGACATAGATGATGAACAGCAGCGAATTGAATTCTTGAGAGATGCGATAGTCATTTTGAAGGAAATGAAGCCGATGGAAGCCGACATATATATCAAAAAATTGGCGGATGATACCGGTATATCAGAAGGTGCTATAAGATTTGAGTATTCAGGCAATAATAGTCAGGAAAAGAATTCCGGTAATATAAGGCAGCAAGACGGCACGAATGAAATGAGTGCAGCGATGTCGTTGCTGGAACAGGATCTTATCAAACTGATGATAATAGATAAGAGTTTTGTTGAACTTCCCGGTGATATCAAGGATTCAGCATTTGTTTCAGAATCAGGAAACATAATGTATAACAGGATCATGGAACTGGCACCGGATAGCAGACAGATTGATATAGACAAGCTTATAGAAGGCTTTGACGAGGAAACTTCCCGACAGTTCGATACCATAAAAGACAAGGTCATTCCTCAAGGAAGAGAAATGGACATATTCAATGAATGCATAGAACGAATAAGGAAGAGAAATCTTAAAGCTAAAGAATCTCACATAATAATGCAGCTTTCCATGGCAGACGAGGAAGATAACCATGAGGAAATCGTCAGATTGACTCGACAGTTAATGGAAATCCAGAAAAAAATAAGGGAATAAGAGGAAGAAAAAGTGGAAAAAGAAAAAGAAATACGCGGAAACGAAAATCAGGCAGTAACTGAAGTTATGAGTGAAGAGACTAAGCAGCAGCTGATAAAGGATCTGACAGAAAAAGCTTCACGCGGCAACAAGATGTCATTATCATACACTGACATTTCCAACAGACTTGGAGATGTGGAACTGGATAAAGACCAGATGGAAGATTTATATGAAGCTCTTATGGGAAAAGGAATAGAGGTCGTACTTGAACACGAACCTGATGATCTTGACCTTATCCAGCTTGAAAATGAAGATGTTGACGATCCGGAAGTTGATGCTGTAATTGCAGAAAACCCTGATGCCAAGGAAATCGATCTTGAAGCAACCATCTCCAAGAATATAGCTGTAGATGATCCTGTAAGAATGTATCTCAAGGAAATAGGTAAAGTTCCTTTGCTTACAGCTGAAGAAGAAAAAGAACTGGCAAAAAGGATGGAAGCAGGAGATGAAGCTGCTAAACAGAAGCTTTGTGAAGCAAATCTGAGATTGGTTGTAAGTATTGCCAAGAAATACGTTGGAAGAGGAATGCTCTTCCTCGACTTGATCCAGGAAGGAAACTTGGGTCTGATCAAAGCTGTAGATAAATTTGACTGGGAAAGAGGATTCAAGTTCAGTACTTATGCTACATGGTGGATCAGACAAGCTATCACAAGATCCATTGCAGACCAAGCTAGAACCATCAGAATCCCTGTTCACATGGTTGAAACCATCAATAAGCTAATAAGAGTATCGAGACAGCTCCTTCAGGAAGAAGGAAGAGAGCCTACCCCGGATGAAATAGCTGCAGAAATGGGTATATCTGTAGAAAAGGTGAGAGAGATCCTCAAGATCGCACAAGAACCTGTTTCTCTCGAAACACCTATCGGAGAAGAAGAAGACAGCCATCTGGGAGACTTTATTCCTGACGAAGACGCACCTGCTCCTGCAGAAGCAGCTGCATTTTCCATGCTGAAAGAACAGTTGGTGGATGTTCTGGGAACCCTTACAGAAAGAGAACAGAAAGTACTCAAGTTGAGATTTGGCCTTGAGGACGGCAGAGCTCGCACCCTTGAAGAAGTAGGTAAGAAGTTCGACGTTACAAGAGAAAGAATCAGACAGATAGAAGCTAAGGCTCTCAGAAAACTGAGACATCCAACCAGAAGTAAGAAGCTGAAGGATTACTTGGAGTAAAAATATGATCAAACTGAGCGACAGATTACAATTGATCGCCAACAGAATAAATGAAAAAGAAACCATGGCCGATATTGGGACCGACCATGGTTTTTTACCAATATATCTTAAATTATCCGGTAAAAGCCCTAAGGTGGTGATGTGCGATGTCAGCATACCATCTTTGCAAAAAGCTAAAGATAATGCGGATCTGTATGCAGCAAGTGAAAATGGGATGTATTTCAGAGCTGGAGACGGGCTTCAAGTTTTGGAAAATGGTGAAGTAAATACCGTTGTGATAGCCGGTATGGGCGGCAAGCTTATCAGGGATATCATGGCCCATGATCTTGACCATACTCGTTCATTCAAAAAATTTATCTTACAGCCGCGTATAGGACAGGGACATTTGAGAAAGTGGCTCATCGAAAATGGGTTTAGAATTGTGTCTGAAGATGTGGTGATCGAGGGCGACTACATACCTGAGATAATAACAGCCATATCTCCGGGAAACATCGTTGAAAATGATATGACTTGTGTTATATCTAATGTGTTTGATGGTGATTCCCTGATTTGGAAGATACCGCCTTGGATCATCGATGCAGGAGGTCCGGTCGGAGATTTTCTCGATAGAAATATAAGCCTTCACGAAGAAAAGCTTAATAATGTTAGGAAAGCTAAAAAGAGAAATATAGAACTTGAAGAAGGTATAGGTAAAGATATAGAGTATCTGAAAAAACTTCGAAAGGAGTGGGAAGATGGAAAACATATTCGTTAAGAGCAATGATACGTACAAAGTCGGTGATATAGTAGCCGTTATTGAGAAATCGGTGCCACTGGCGCTTCAGGAAGAATGGGACAACAGCGGTCTTATTATCGGTTTCGAAGATAATAAGGTAAATACTATCCTTACTTGCCTTGAAATAGATGATAAAGTATTAAAAGAAGCCAAAGATATCGGTGCAGATATGATAATCACACATCATCCATTGATTTTTGGCGGCATTAATTCGTTAAATGATGGTAATTACAAAGATGCTGTCATAATGGATATCATTTCATCAGGTATTTCTGTATATTCATGTCATACACCTTTTGATAAGGTGAAAGGTGGTAATAATGACATTTTGATGGCATTGCTGGAACTCCAATCTGTTAAAAATTTGTGCGGACAAGATGTGGTTTCGGCTGCTAAGATGATAGATCGCCATGAAGAAGCCGATATAGGAAGAACCGGGGAGCTTAAAGAAATGATGCTTTTCAGGGATGTTATCGGATTGGTGGCTGATAAGCTGGATATGAGTATAAGACAGATCCATGCGGCAGGAGATCTTGATAAGATGATTTCTAAAATTGGATGCTGCAGTGGTGCCGGTTCGGATCTGGCACATCTGGCGGCAGGCTGCGGATGTCAATTGTTTATAACAGGGGATGTTAAGTATCATGAAGCGCAGGATGTTGTTCAAGCAGGACTATGTATCATCGATGCGGGTCATTACGGCACGGAAAAGTTCTTTGGTAAAGCCATGAAGGATATGCTTGATAAGAAGCTTGATAACAAGGTATCGGTCGTTGCTTCGGAAGTTGTGTTGGATCCGTTTGTGGTGCTGTAGGTATAGGTTCGAATATCAATATATACATAAATAAAAAAGCTGGTCTATTGACCAGCTTCTTTATTTGGTGCGGATAAGAGGATTCGAACCTCCACGTCGTCAACCAACACACGGACCTGAACCGTGCGCGTCTGCCAATTCCGCCATATCCGCACATCAGCATCGCTTTGTTCACGCGACTTTTTTATTATACATCATTTGAGAATAAATGCAAGTACAAATTTGATTTTTTTAAAAATATTTTTTGGGCAAGACATAAGCCGGGTTCTGTATTAGACGATCATCTATCTCGACTTACCGTTACCGGCAAGCTCCAGCCACCTACCTCCCGGGCAGCGACGGGCAGCCGCTTTTTGTGCCCTATTTGGTGTTGCTCCGGATGGGGTTTACACGAGAAATATGTTACCATATCTCCCTGTGAGCTCTTACCTCACAATTTCAACCTTACCACGGCATTATCCGTTTCGGCGGAATGTTTCTGTTGCACTTTCCCTATAGTTACCTACGCCGGACGTTATCCGGCATCCTTGCCCTATGGAGCCCGGACTTTCCTCATACATCCCGAAGATGTACGCGATCGTCTGTCTTACCCAAATAATATACGATTTAAGTCAATTGTTTATATCACAAATATGATCTTTTGTAAACTAATTTGTTTATTTCATGCCTAAATATTGATTAAGACTGATAAAAATGTTATAAAATTTAAGGACGTTAAAATCATGGAATGTTTATTTAAAACCAATTTATGAAACAGAATTATAAGTCACTTGAAAACAATAGTTTTAAAACAAACAGAGCTCTATTTATAGCATTTGTTGCAGCTGCTATCGTAACATATGTGATATGGACCATGTCTCAGACAACCACTGATACATATAATGATGAAGAGGAGTTTATAAAGTATGCAGATGGACAGTTTGAGATGAGTCAGAGCTTTCAGATGACAGGCGTGGAACGTACCGAGTATGAGTATGGAGAGCCGATTTCTTATGCTGTAGATTATGCTTCATGTGATTATGACAATGTCGCAGCATTTAGAGATATTCAAATAGAAAACATGAAAACTTCTTATAGCGAAAGTATCGATCCTGAAGATGATCAACAGAAGGCACTCCTTCTTAAGACAGGCGTAACTTCAACTGAAATGGACGCAGTAAATCTTATGATATTTGAAAGAAGGACTGCTGAGGTAGAGGAAGATATGACAACTGTATATAAGAATATGCATACATATCAGTTCTCAACTAAAACGGGAGATCAGCTTGTCCCTGAGCAAATTTTCAAACCTGATTACAAGGAACATTGTTCGGAATATTTCTATGATTATTTCAGTGAGAATTATGATAAGGATCAGCTGTCTAAAGCTTGGAAAACTTATATTAAACCAAATGAAGATAATTTCAATGAATTCATTATAACAGATGCAGGTATTTCATTCTTCTTTGATGAAGGAACAGTTTTGGAAAAATCTGAAGGGATAGTATATGTCGGCATAGCGAAAGCCCTTGCAGATGACATCTTGAGAAAAAAAATAATACATAGATACATCGATCCTAATAAGCCGATGGTGGCACTTACTTATGATGATGGTCCCGGACTTGTGTCTGAAGACAGGATATTGAACTGTTTAGATAGTTATGGTGCGGTAGCAACATTCTTCTATCAAGGAACTTTCATCAGCGGCAGAGAAGATAAAATCGCCAGAGCCAAAGAACTGGGCTGTGAATTGGGAAACCATACATGGAGCCATCCTGTGCTTACAAGTCTGAATGATGCAGAGCTTAACGCACAAGTTGTCAATACAAATGAAGCCATAAAAGCTGCATGTGGTAAATATCCTACTGTATTCAGACCTAGTTACGGTGAATCAAATGATAAAGTCCATGCAGCATTTGGGCTGCCGGTTATATTATGGACTGTAGATACTCTTGACTGGGAAAGCAGGGATGGCAAAAAAATATTTGATCATGTTACTAGTCAAGGAAATTTAGACGGTAAAATAATACTAATGCATTCGATCCATGATGCAACTGCAGATGCAACAGAAAAAATGATCCCATGGCTCAAAGCTCAGGGTTACCAGCTCGTAACAGTATCAGAACTTATCAAATACAAAACAGGTGCTGATCCTGTACCGGGAAAAGTATATAGAACCTTTGAATAAACTTCTTGTTTTATATAGACTTATATGGTATAGTTAAGTAAATCAATTCCCCGAAAGGAGAAAAACTATGCTCATAACAAGAAGAAGCGACTACGCCATGAGAATATGCAGAGTTCTTAGAGACGGCAAAGTACACAATGTAAGAGAAATCTGCGAAAAAGAAGATATCCCGAAGGCTTTTGCATATAAAATATTGAGAGAGCTGGAAATGGCCGACTTGGTAAAATCAGAAAGAGGGAACCAGGGAGGGTATTATCTGGAGAAATCTCTTGAAGAGCTTACTTTATATGATGTAGTAAGCATTACAGAGGGGGATCTTGCAATACTTCATTGCATGAAAGAAGACTGTGAAAGAAATCCATCGGACATGCCTTGCAAGGTACATATGGAGATCGAGAGAATACAGGACATTTTAATAGACGAAATGAAGAAAAAAACAATAGCAGATATCATGGGGTAGTGATATCTGCTTCTGCTTTTTTGATATATTTGGTTTACTGCGATAGTTTTTCTATCGCTTTTTTCATGTCATCGGGTATTGGTGCCTCGAAGGTGACTTTTTCTTTAGTCATCGGATGTGTAAAGGTCAGCTTGGCGGCATGAAGAGCTTGTCTGTCTATGAGTAAGGGGTTTAATCCTTCATAGAGCCAGTCACCTAATACAGGATGACCTATATGGGACATATGTACTCTTATCTGATGAGTCCTGCCTGTTTCAAGCAATAATTCAACAAGACTGTACCCATTATATCGATCAATGACTTTATAATGAGTGACAGAAGGGGCACCATCTTCCATGACACCGCGTCTCACATGGTCAGGATCAGGTCTTCCTATAGGAAGGTCTATTGTTCCTTCGTCAGATTCAACGATTCCTTTAACTACTGCCATGTATCTTTTTTCTACAGTGTTTTCTTTCATCTGTTTTGTGTAATCATTCTGAGTGTAGGAATTCTTAGCGACTACCAAAAGCCCGGAAGTATCCATATCGAGACGATTTACAAAACGTATCTTGAACGGTTTACCTGTCTGCTCCATGTAATACATGAGGGCATTGGCGACGGTCCCTGTAGGATGTCCCTTAGTAGGATGGACGATGAGTCCCGGCTGTTTATTTATGATCATAAGATCATCATCTTCATAAACGATATCCAGAGGGATGTTCTGTGGCTCGAATCCACTGGTCTCATCGGGAAGGGTGATCCTTATTTCAGAACCGACTGGAGGCTTTTTCCAGCCGGGTGTTGATACTCCGTCTACCATGACCAGCTTCTCGCGCTTTATCCTGTTTCTGAGTCTCGCAGAAAAATCAAAATGCTCTCGCATTATCTCCCTGAGTTCAAGACCTTCATCTTCAGTTGTGACTTTATGATAAAATTCAGTCATTATCTTATATGCCTTTCATAATTGATGGATCAAAGGAACTTTGTTTTAACCTTGTTCCAGAAGTCATAATCCTTTAATCTGAGTAGTTTTACACACGTATCGGACATTTTTACCTTGATATCAGTTACATCAGTATAAATCGTTTCTATACCGTCATTGATGATAGCTATCCTGTTTTCATATTGTTTTTCAGGAACGACTCCCAGGGACAATTCCGCAGGAAGCAGGATACTTGATGTGAATGAGCGGTATGCCGTAGTATTCATTGGAGCAATAGGAGTTACCTGAAGCAGTTTGATCCTTGGGTCTACTATGGAGCCGCCTAGAGAGTAGTTATATGCAGTACTTCCGGCAGGTGTTGCGATCAGTATACCGTCTCCGCTGAATTTTTCGATTGGCATATCATCGATGGAGATATATAGATGTATGGTATATGAAGGACGTCCTTCGATAACGATCTCATTAAGACCAACATGATCATATTTATGACCATCTTTAGTTGTGATGGTCGCCATAACTGTGTTGAGTTCCTGGATACTGTACTGATGATTCTCATAATCATTTATGAATCTGTCTAGATCTTCGGGGCGAACCTCCTGGAAAAACCCCAGATGTCCTGTGTTTATACCTATTACGGGACATTGAGGAAAGTCACATGAATGTATTGCCTTCAGAAGGGCACCGTCACCACCGATGCAAATTATAAGCTCTGCATCCTTGGAGAATTCACTAGTTACAGCATAACCGCGTTCAGAGAGCTTTTTAGTAAGCTCTGTTTTTGTGTCCAGCGATATATTGGTATTGTTTGTAAATATATTGACTAATTTCTTGTTCATTTTTTACTCCGTAGATCGATATCATGCATCATCCAACAAGTTTTTCGAATTCAACGAGAAGAGCATTGAAAGTTTCCATAGCCTTTTCGATAGGTTCAGGTGTGCTCATATCTACGCCTGCGATCTTGAGAAGTTCAATAGGGTAGTCACTTTCTCCTGTCTTGAGGAATTCGATGTATTTATCTGCTGCAGGCTTGCCTTCTGACAATATCTTATTTGAGATAGCAGTCGCAGCGGAATATCCTGTAGCATATTTGTAAACATAAAACGCATTGTAGAAGTGAGGTATACGGGCCCATTCATATTTGATGGTATCATCCTTTTCCACAGCAGGTCCATAGTATTTGGCATTGAGTGCTTCATACTGTTCGCACATCCATTCGGCAGTGAGAACTTGACCTGCTTCGATCGCTTTATGAGTGATATCTTCAAATTCTGCGAACATGGTCTGTCTGAAGAGAGTAGTTCTGAATTCTTCGAGATGGAGATTCAGCAGATACTTTCTCATTTCGATATCGTTATCCTTGCCGAGAAGATGCTGCATAAGCAAACTTTCATTCACTGTTGATGCAACTTCAGCAGTGAATATGGAATGGCTGCCGTAGATATAAGGCTGCTCATCTCTAGTATATCTTGAGTGCATGGAATGACCCATTTCATGGACGATGGTAAATACATCCTTTAATGTATCTGTGTAGTTGAGAAGGATGTAAGGGAAGCTGTCATAACTTCCGAAACTGTAAGCTCCGCTTGTCTTACCTTTGTTTTCATAAACATCGATCCAGCCTTCAGCAAGACCTGCATTCATCTTAGTGATATATTCCTCACCTAGAGGAGCAAGACCTTCTCTCATCATGTCCAGAGCTTCCTCATAAGAGATAACAGTTTTAGGTAGTTCGATGAGAGGCACATACATATCGTACATGTACATCTTGTCTACACCCAGCATCTTCTTTCTCAACTCAACATATCTATGCATAGCAGGGAGGTTATCATTAACTACAGAAATAAGGTTATCGTAAACCTCTCCCGGGATATTGTCTCCGGATAGTGCAGCTGCTCTTGCAGATTCGTATTTTCTTATCCTTGCACCTACGACATCTGTTTTAGTGTTGTAATTATATGTTGTTGCAATAGTATTGATCAGATCCTTGTATGAATCATACATCGCATTATATGCAGCTTCTCTGACGTCTCGGTCATGGCTTTCCATGAATTTGATGTAGTTGCCGTGTGTTACCTCAACTTCATCGCCGTCTTCGTCCTTGATAGAAGCGAATTTGATATCAGCGTTGTTGAGCATTGTGAAGATATCGTTGGTAGCTTTTGTTATTTCGCTCATCTGTGCCAATAAGTTTTCTTCTGCTTCTGTAAGTATATGTTCCTTTTGACGAAGTGTATCTTTAATGGCAAACTCATACTCCTTGAGTCCTTCGTTTTGTTCGATATATCCAAGTATGATATCGTCTGATGAAGCCAGTAGTTCAGGGGTGAAGAAGGACATCGAAGCTGATACGGCGGCAATAACAGCACCGCATTTATCACTCATGGCCTGATATTTGCTTTCAGCATTGTTTTCGTCTCTTCTCATACGTGAATATACATAGATGTTTTCCAGCTTACGCCAAATGGCATCCCTGTCCTTATATGCTTTAAGAAGAATATCTGCACTTTGCGTGAGCTTGCCTGCAAACTCTTCGGCATAAGCGGAAGCCTGCACCTTTATATCTTCAAGATCCTTATCTATGGTGGATTCGTCGGCTATCATAGCCTCTATATTCCATTTGTATTTCTTATCGATTTGATCCCTTGTTTTTAAATCTTTTGACCCCATTATTTTACCTCCTGATAATTTACTTTGAGCTGTTCTTATTGTATAATAATTTAGTTGTGTTGTGCAATATCAACATACAGATAATAGTATAACATAAAATTGAAAGGATTATCATCTTTATGGATAACAGACCTATAGGTTTTTTTGATTCAGGCCTTGGAGGACTTACATGTATTCCTTATCTTATGAAGGCGCTGCCTGAAGAAAAAATAATATATTTCGGTGACACCGCAAGAACTCCTTACGGTTCCAAGGCGACTTCTACTATCATGAACTTTTCAAGAGAGATAGCAGATTTTCTTGTGATGAGCAATGTGAAAATGATCGTTATTGCCTGCAATACTGTCAGCGCTACTTGTCTTGAAGATCTTCGCGAAAGGTTCCCACAGATACCTATACTGGGAATAATAGATCCGGCCGCTAAGAAAGTTGCTGAGGATTTCGGATCTGATGATAATGTAGGGATCATAGGAACTAAGGTCACTATCGCCAGCAAGGCATATGAGAGATGTATAGACGAGCATGAGGGGAAAGTGAATATCCATGAAGTGGCATGTCCTGCTTTCGTACCGCTTATAGAAGAAGGAATAATAGAAAACGACATCATGGATCTGACTATCAAGTATTACATGGATGATTTTGTCAAGAACAATGATCTTGATGCAGTTATATTGGGATGTACACATTATCCGCTCATAAAAGATAATATCAAACGTATATATCCTGATCTTGAAATAATAAATCCTTCAAGTATCATCGTTAATGATATCAAGAAAGTTCTTGAAGAGAATGATATGTTAGCGGATAGATCCGACTTCAGAAATGTGTTTTATGCCAGTGACCTTTCTGAGAACTTTATAAACATGATCGATCACATTTTTGAAAATGAAAGTGAAGAAGCGAAGGTGAAGTTCCTTAACTTCGACCTTGAGCGTGGGGAGGGTAAGTAATGGACTTTTATGAATTACTTGAATATCTGGATCTTGAAGATGCAGGACAGTTTGAGTATTTTGAAGCAATGGCTGACCTTATCGAAAGTGAAGAGTATATAGAACAGGAAGCTATGTATCAATTGTTCGAAGGCGCTGATAATACTATGATCGAAGAGCTGCTTCAGGATTATTTCGAAGATATCCTTGATGGTCTTCCTGAGAATTCAGGAGAGATTTTTTCTCTGCTCCATCAGATCAAGCTGAGCCTTATCGGCATGATATCTCATGCTGAAGATGATTCTGATATGAGAAGATTTACGGACGAGTTTTACAGATTCCAGACATGGTATTCCCATGAGTCTGAAGTGGAACTTCAGCCTGAAGAAGGCGGGGCACCTATATATAATAACGTGAGAGATGCCATAACTGCTTCAAGAATGGAGAATCTTGGCGGTGACAAATACAGATATGATTTCGAGAATGCTCTCGACTATCAGCTGGACAGTTACACTATGTCTTTTGCCGAACTTATGGAAGCTGAAAACGAAAACGACGGAACTATAGTATTTTCACCTGAGGATGAAGGCGGTTACGATGAGTAGGACATATAAAATCGGGTTGATCTGCGCTATCGGGTGTGCTGTACTCTGGGGAGTGCTGCCTATATACTGGCAGGCATTGAAACCTATAGATTCTTTTGTGATCATATTCTATAGAATATTTTTAGTAGGTTTGGTTTCAGGAATAGCTTCACTCAAATTATACGGCAGGAAAGAAGTCAAGAAATATACAGGACCGGGAAGTTCAAGCTTCAAGTTTTTTATGGCCGGTGTTCTCATAACAGCTAATTGGAGCATATATATATGGGCCGTCAATGCAGATCATGTTATACAGACTTGTATAGGCTATTATATTGAACCTTTGATGGTATGTGTATTCGGTATCATTTTTTTTAAGGAAAAGCTCACAAAACATAAGCTGATAGCCTTGATATTCGCATCGATCGGAGTTGTCGTAATACTTCTTCATTTCATGCAGGTGCCTCTTATCGCTTTGAGTTTGGCTATAACATTCGCTACTTATGCGGCACTTAAAAAGAGCTTCAGCATACCATCGGTATTGTCTCTCTTTCTTGAAACAAGACATTTGATGCTGCCTGCCTTAGCAGTAGTCATTTATCTGGAATGCACCGGAAAAGGAGCATTGGCCGTTGCTGAACCTTATCAATATGCGTTACTGTTCTTATGCGGTCCGCTCACAGCACTGCCTTTAGGGCTTTTTGCTGAAGCTGCCAATAAGATCTCGCTGGTGACTTTGGGTGTCACAGAATATATCTCGCCATCTATTTCATTAGTCATAGGTATATTCCTGTTTAAAGAACCATTCGACCTCGTTCAGTTTATAGCATTCGTCATAGTTTGGATAGGACTTGTATTCTTCACAGTAGGTGAAGCTAAAGAAAGTAAGAAAATGGAGAATATAGAAATGACAAATAAAGAAAAACCGACGATAAATGATTGTGCTCTTTTCAGTATCTTTGGAGATGATCATGACAGATTCAGCTTCCCTATAGATGCACATAGAGTGACTTCCGGCAGCGGCGGAGAAACGATTCTTGTATTTGGCAGCGAGAAGACTCTGCTTTATGACTGCGGCATGGCATATTGCGGATGGCATACAGTTGAAAATATCAAAAACAAGCTTGCTGAAAAGGGCAGAGATACCCTTGATTATATAATACTGAGCCATTCTCATTACGACCATATGGGAGCTCTTCCTTATATAAAACAGGCTTTTCCTGATGCGAAGGTCCATGCCAGTGAAAAGGCTGCAAGGATATTTGAAAAGCCAAGTGCTAAAGTGCTTATGAGGGATCTTGGCACTTCAGCAAGAGACCTGTTCATGCCGGGCAGTAAGGAAGAAATATTAGTTGATGGTATAGCAGTGGATGTGATCTTGAAAGATGGTGATGAGATCGATCTTGGAGATATCACAGTCAAGGCTATGGAGACTAAAGGGCATACTGATTGTTCCATGAGCTATGCGTTCGAACCTACGAAACTGCTGTTTGCAAGCGAAAGCACAGGTATAGTAGAAGGAAAGAAATTTATACATACACCTTTCTTAAAAGATTGCAATGATGCCATCGTTTCAAGGGAAAAGTGTAAGGCTTACGGAGCTGAGTATATCAGCCTGCCGCATTTCGGCATGCTCCCTAAGGATTTTAATGAAACGTACTGGAAGATGCTCGAGGAAGAGACTGATATCAAAAAGGAATTTATCGGTAAGATGGTTGAAGAAGGTCTCGATGATGAGCAGATGCTTGAAAGGTATTATGAAAAATACTGGGATCCTGATATGGAAGAAGTACAGCCAAAAGATGCGTTCATCATCAATTCAAAAGCTATAATAAAAGCTTTCCTGAAAGCGATATAATGGAAGCATAATTCACTTCTCAGCATTTTTGTTGGGACAGTAGTATATATGCTGCTTGTACAGATGGTGTTTTAAGGAGGTTATCTTATGAAAGCATTGATCGTAGTAGATATGCAGAACGATTTCATTGACGGAGCTCTAGGCACGCCGGAGGCGGAAGCGATCGTAGACAATGTGAAAGCCAAGATAGATGCATATCGCAAGAATAATGTTACTGTGATCTTTACACGAGATACTCACTCAGAAAATTATATGGAAACTCAGGAGGGCAGTAAGCTGCCTGTACCACACTGCATAGAAGGAAGTCACGGATGGCAGATAAGAGCTGAGCTTGATCCTGCTGACTGCCTGATAATAGATAAGCCGACTTTTGGATCATATGAACTGGTAGACAGCTTGAGAGAGCTTGATGAAGAAACTCCTCTTGAATCTATCGAGATTATAGGATTATGTACAGATATATGCGTTATTTCAAATGCAATGATGATAAAGGCTGCGTTCCTGGAGATTCCGGTGATCGTCGATGCATCGTGCTGCGCGGGTGTCACTCCGGCAAGTCATGATAATGCACTTGATGCGATGGGAATGTGCCAGATAGAAGTGACCGGGAGGTAAATATGTATAAATTTGATGCTGGTAAAGTTAAAAATGATGTTGTGAAGTGGATACGTGACTGGTTTGAAATCAACGGTAAAGGCTGCAAAGCAGTTATCGGCATTTCAGGCGGTAAAGACAGTTCAGTAGTTGCTGCACTATGTGTAGAAGCGCTCGGTAAGGAAAATGTATTCGGTGTTCTGATGCCAAACGGTGAACAGTTCGATATCGACGTTTCTCTGAAGCTTGTCGAACATCTGGGAATAGAACACGTAGTGATAAATATCAAGGATGCTTACGAAGGAATGGTTGGTCAGCTGGTAAAAAACTTTGATTCCTTCGAAGGACAAGCTAAAGTGAATCTGCCTCCAAGACTTCGTATGGCTGCTCTTTATGCTGTTTCACAGACTGTCAACGGCAGAGTTGCCAACACATGCAATTTATCAGAAGATTGGGTTGGTTATTCTACTCGCTACGGCGATATGGCAGGCGATTTCAGTCCATTGTCACATCTTACTGTACAGGAAGTCAAGGCTGTAGGTCGTGAATGCGGGCTGCCGTCATTATTCGTAGATAAGGTTCCTATTGACGGATTGTGCGGATATACTGATGAAGATAACCTGGGATTCACATATGCCGTTCTTGATAAATATATCAGAGAAGGTATCTGCGAGGATGAAGAAACAAAGGCTAAGATAGACAGAAAGCATGAAATGAATCTTTTCAAGCTTCAGCCTATGCCTGCATTTGAGTTTGAACCGAAGAAATAAGACAAAAATAATATTTGAAAAGAAAAATATCTCTTCAGCATTTTATAAAATGAAGAGATATTTTTTATTTGTTGTTTTAGCTTCATTACATAAAAATAAATCCGATTTTATGTGTATCAACAAAAAATATTCGAAAAAATATGAAATAATTGATAATTCAAACAAATCCTGTATTGACATGGATATATCTATCACTTATTCTTATTACATTAATATATTAAAGTGATGTAAAGATAAATTCAAAGGTAAGATGATGTTAGATATGTTAAAGAATCACAGCAGTTTATTACTCTGTTCTCTGACCGGTAATTTGATCCTATGCGGTATAGGGATATTGGTTGCACCGATATTTTACAGGTTCATAAGAGTGCATGCAGACATCAGAGCAGTGCTTTTTTTATTGATGCTGATCTTGATTATGGCAGCAGCTTTTATATTTTTCTCCTTGATGGGCCATATAGCAGGAAAATACACGATCAGAGGAGACAAGGAGACTTTCGTAGAGAGTTTAAAAAGCAGCAGTAAGTTTATGCTGTTTTTTGTGTCTATAACAGTAGTTTACGCACTACTATGCGGGCTGATGTCAAGCTTGATATATTTCGTGCTGCACTCATTTGTTCAGTATGATGTAATAAAGCAAATCATAAATATACTTACTCATATAACTACTGTAGCTGTAATACCTGTGGTGATTATGGAATTATTGTCTTTTTCTCTCAGCAGGCTTGAGACAAAAGATGCCATCAGAGCAGGCTTGGCCGGATCAAAGGAAGCATATTTCAAGCTCCTGTTGATCATAGTAGTTTTTTTGATTGCAGGAGCTACACTGTCATTAATAACAGGAATGATAGGCAATTCCTTGATAAAAGCAATAACAGAAGTAATAGGATACACAATAATAGGAGGACTAGGAACGTACATAGTCTATAGAATTGGGATAAAGACATATACAACACCAAGGCGCAGAAAGTACGAGAGGGAGTATTAAATATATGAAGAAACATAAAACGGTAATAAGTATAGTCATGGTTATCATCATGTCTGTAACATTGATCCCACATGGCATATTCGCTTCGGAAAACAGCAGCATACTTACTAAGCAGGAATTGGCGCAGCAAAAAGCCGAGTTCGAAGAAGATAAGATGGATAAGGCACAGCAGGAGGAACAGCATAACAATGCTGCGCAGGGGATCTCCACAAAAGAAAATGCCGATACATCTAATGAAGAGCTGTTGAGAGAGCCCGACCTTGTAGAGGATTATGAGAAAATAGACGGGCGTATCATAGATTATGATGAAGCTTCGATAACTTATGAAACTGCTGAAAACAGCTATGTAACAAGGATATTCGCAGATCCGATAACATATACAGATAAATACGGCAATGAGAAGCTGATAGATAATACCATCAAAGAAAAATTAAGAAAGTATGAGAATACAGAAAACTCATACGATCTTACGCTGCCTAAAAAAGGCGATGAGATCACCATAGAAGAAAACGATATCAGCCTTAAAATATCACCAATGTTTGGGACGCTTAGCGACGGTCTGGCAGAAGAGAACGCTGTAAGATATAATGATGTGACTCAAGGTATAGACTTGCAGTACACAGCTCTCGGCAGCGCGGTGAAGGAAGACATCATCCTGATGCAGCCTACAGAAATGACTGAGTTCAAATACAGTATTGAAGTCAAAGGTAATGAAGACAAGAAGATCACATATAAGCTGGAGAACAATGTCCTCAATGTATATAGGGGACAGAAAGTTATATATACCATAAGCGCACCTATGATGGAGGATGCGGACGGAAATGTATCAGATAAGATAACACTAGAGCTTAACGAAGAAAAAGGAAGGACGATCCTTAGCCTGATCCCCGACAGTATATGGCTGGCAGATCCGCAGAGGGTATATCCTGTGAAGATAGATCCTACCATCGCACTCAATAAATCTAACCTTGAGTGGCATATGGTCGAAAACGGCAGAAGCGGAGGCAACTACGGGGCGGGTCCTAATGTGGATCATAAGAGAGTGACATATCTTTATGTAGGATTTGAAGACGGCAGCCTGCTGGGTTCTGCCGCACAGGCTGCAGGCGCATATTATGGGCAGACCAGATCATACCTGAAGCTGAATTATGACTTCGCAGGTAATCTGCCGGATGATGCTATCATAACTGCTTACCTAAAAGGATATAAATATGCAGGAAATCCTCCTTCAGGGACTAAAGTATACTGCAAGACGGTAAACAGCGGCTGGAGAGGCAGTTCATATACATGGAATACCCAACCAACAAGCCACAGCATAATATCAGATGCGGTAGATGTTTCAAGTAACGGATGGAAGACATGGGATATATCGACCGCAGTAAGAGAGTGGAAGAACGGTGCGGCCAATCACGGGCTAGTGCTTGCACCTGTAAGTGAATCCCAGAAGGCAGTATGCTTTTCGGGACCGGGCAACTCTACAGGCGGCAGAGCCATGTACCTTGATATCTACTGGACAGTACCTAATGCAGTAGATGAGAATATGCCGCTTAACGAGCCGGCAGTAAACCTCAGACCATTGACTCTTCATGACGACAGTCTGCAGCTTTTCACAGGTCTTATAGCCGATGGGATCGTAAGACCTCAGCTTGATGTGTCATATTCATTAAAAAAGAGCGAAGATGATGAAGATATCGCAGAAGGGACATTCAAAAAGGCTTACTGGGGCAGGAAATTCCCGAATACAGAACTGATAAAGGGACAGATACCGTTTACCCTTGGATATACCGGCCTGTTCGAAAGCAATTGGCAGTCTGCAGGGATACCGGCATCACTAATGGAGGAGGTAACACCTTACTATATATCAGCCATAGCAAGCGGTCAGGCAGGAACTACGCCTGAGGGCAGGAGCGATGAGTTCATCATTTATGAATTCACTAAGAAAGACACCTATCCTTATGTAGCGAAATATTACGGCACCACCGTGGAACAGATCGTCAAGGATAACAGACCTCACGATTATCTCGGAACTGCCGGAAGCACTATATTCATAAGAAATCCTAAGCAAAACAAGACTACGGAATATACAAGGGATGCTAAACTCAGCGAAGAACACAGCTGGGAGTTGGTATATGCCAATTTAGGGCGCGGCAGCTGTACTGAATTCGACCTGGAGCCTATCAACACATCGACAGGAAACTTCTGGTTTGAATCAGCAGATGCAGAGAACGCTGATTACACCGACAGCTTCACCTTCGCCAGGACATATAACTCTATAGGAGACAAGCAGAGCGGACTTTTCGGTTACGGATGGAATTTCGAATACGAGCAGAGCATAACGAGAGATGAAAATGGCTATATCTATAACGCAGGAGACGGTGCACGTTTTGTTTTCGAGAAAGACAGCAATGATAAGTATACATGCGAACATTCTCCATATATGGTTTTAACAACTGATATAGATGAGAAAGCACCTGAAAAAACCACATTCTCCATAAAAGATACACAGGAGAAACTCGTCTATAAATTCAACTGTTACGGGTTGCTTACCTCTGTGACCGATGAGAAAGGCTTATCTGTAACTATATTATACGACGAAAAACATATGATCAAATCAGTTACTACCAAAAGCGGTAAAGCTTACACCTTCACAGTAAACGATGAAGGTCTGGTAACTGAAGTGACTATGCCTTCCGGTCATAAGATGTACTACCAATATGAAGACAACTGCCTCACATCTTTTACCAATGCAGACGGCGATAAGCTAACATATGAGTATGACAAGAACCATTTTATGATATGGTGGAGCGATGGCAACGGTGTCAAGCAGATAGAAAACACTTATGATGAATATGGAAGAGTAATCAAACAGAAGGATGCGTCGGGAGGAACTTCTACACTCACATATAAAAACGGCGAGACAACGATCACTGATGCTGAAGGCAATGTGAGGACATACGAGTATGATGACATGCTCAGAACAGAGAACATGCAGAAGGGATCAGCTTCAGACGACAGACAGTATGACGATGCAGGAAATCTGATAAGCTATACCGATGCAGAAGGAAATCGTACTCAATATACATATGATGCAAAGGGCAATCTCACGAAGGAGCAAAGGTCGGGCGGCAGAGTCTGGACCGGTACTTATGATGCATCCGGCAATCTTATAGAGGAAACTGACTTCAACGGCAATACCACCAAGAGGACATACGATGATAGAGGCAATATGCTCACAGAAACATATGCCGACGGAAGCAGCATATCGTACACCTATGACAGCTTCGGAAGAAAGACTTCCTTCACCAATGAAGAAGGAACAAAAAAGACCATAACATATGATGGTATTTCATCCATGACAGTAACCGACAGCAGCGGAAGCAGCATCACTTATTACGATGCCATGGGAAGAGAAATAAATACAGTAGATGAAGAAGGCATAGAACATAAGATCATATACAGCCCTGCCGGAAAGAAAACAGGAACGTGGATAACAGGCGGTTTTTCAGAAAGTTATTCATATGATCATGCAGGGAACTGTGTCCGCATAGTCGATGGAACAGGTAATGTCAGCAGTTTTGATTATGACAAACAAAACAATATAATCTCCGTAACAGACGGCAACGGAGACACCACAAGATACGGATACGATAAAACAGGAAACAAGATATGGGAAGAAAACCCGGAAGGTGAGAAGACTTCCTATACTTATGATGCCCGTGGCAATATGATAAGTATGACAGATGGAGAAGGTCATACTACATATAACGAATACGACGGACTTGACAGACTCATCAAAACCACCAATCCGGCAGGTGGCATCAGTACATATGATTACTATGAGGATACTGCCAATATAACAGAAGAGAAGGGTGAAAGCGGCACCATATCATATACATATGACAAGAACGGTAATCAGATCACTGTCAAGACTCAGTCAGGCGCAGTCACAGAGAGGGTCTTCGATAACAGAGACAGGCTTCTCGGCGTCACCTATCCGAGCGGTCTAATGGAAGCTCATAAATACAGCTCGGCAGGAAATCTCACATTAACTAAGGACAGCAACGGAAGAGAATATTCAAATACTTACGATGATGAGGGCAATATCCTGACAGAGACAGATGCACATGGAAACATTACATCATATGCGTATGATAAGACAGGAAAGCTTATAAATATGACTGATGCATCAGGAAATAATTTCTCATATGAGTACGACGGTGCAGGAAATCTCATCAAGACAACAAATCCTGACGGAAGTTTCAGTACATACAAATACGATCAGGCATCACGACTTATAGAAACAACAGATGAGAACGGTAATGTGACATCTTATGAATACGATGGTATCGGTCAGCTGATCAAGCAAAAAGATGCCTTAGGCGGCGTAACTATCTATACATATGACAATGCCGAAAAACTAATAAAAGTAACCGATACGAGGGGATATACAGAAAGTTACAGCTATGATAAAGCAGGAAATCTAAGAGGGTATACAGATAAAGAAGGAGCTCATTACGAGACGAAGTCGGATGCCTTTGGCAATCCTCTCAAGGTGACGGCACCGGACGGTGGAGAAATATTAAGCGAATATGATGAATACGGCAGAGTTATCGAGGAATCTGATAAAGAAGGCTACGTCAGAGAGTATGAATATGATAAGTCAGGAAGGCTTGTAAAAGAAGTCGATAATTCAGGAAGTTCACTAATTTATTCATATGATAAAGAAGGTAAGCTCATAGCTAAGGAAGATGCTATAGGAAGGAAAGCATCATTTGAATACGATATATACGGCAACCTGATAAAAGAGATCACCTTCGATAATGATCAGATATCATATGAATACGATAAAGCTGATAACATTGTTAAGATAACAGAAAACGACGGAAGCATTACTGAGATGACTTATGATGCCTTAGGAAACATCATAAGTGAGAAATTACCTCTAGAAAGAGAATATTCGTATATTTATGACTATGCAGGAAGATTATTACAGGAAACCAACCCTATAGGAGAAAAGACAGCATATTCTTACGATAATGCAGGAAATATCTTAAAGGAAACTTATGCGGACGGCAGCAGCATCTCATATACTTATGATGCTTTGAACAGAGTAACATCATATACTGATGCAGAAGGCGGCAGCTCTCTGTACAGTTACGATACCGAAGGGAATCTCACTAAAGAAACAGATCCTGAAGGAGGCGCGAAAGAATACATATATGACGGCAGAGGCAACCTTCTCAAGGAGATGGACAGGCGTGGTGCAGTCACAGAATATCAATATGATGTTATCGGCAACCCGTCGAAAACCATTTACCCTAATGGAGGAGAAGAACACTATACATATGACACTAAAGGAAACCTGCTGAGCGAAAAGAACAGATCCGGCGCAGTCACAACGTATGCATACGAAGCAGACGGTAAACTGCTCCAACAAAAAAATGACAACGGATACACCATATCTTATGCATACGACAAAGCAGGCAGAGTAACAAAAACAGAGACAAGCGAAGGAGCAGTAAGGTCCTTCACTTATGATGCATGCGGCAATATATCCAAGTTAAAGGAAGAAACAGGCAATATCCTTAAATACACTTACGATGAAGGACACCGTATCCTATCACAGGAAGACAGCAAGGGCGCTAAACTGAGATATGAATATGATGAGGCAGGCAACAACACCAAGATAATATATCCTACAGGCGGCAGTATCACTTATACATACGATAAACTTGACAGAGTAATAAGCGAGAAAGAAAGCTCACTTGCCAAGATAAATTACACATATGATGCAGCAGGCAACATCATCGATAAGACACAGAAGGACAAAACCGAGAAATTTACTTATGACAAGACAGGAAACCTCATTACCGAGCTTACTGCTGAAGGAAGACAAAACTCATATACATATGATAAGCGAGGGCTTGTGACATCCATGACAGATCCTCTAGGCAGGAAAACATCTTATGAATATGATAAGAACGGCAACCTCACATCATATACAGATGCAGCAGGCGGTAAAGTAAACTACGCATACGACGAAGAAAACAATATTCTCGGCGAAGAAAACCAGATGGGCGAAACCTTTACCTATGTTTATGACAAAGCAGGAAGGCTCACAGAGGCAACAGACGCCATAGGAAGGACAGTTAAATATCAATACGATAAGATGGACAACCTGACAGCCAGGATCGAAGGAGACGGAAGTCAGACAAATTATTCTTATGACAAGATGGGTAACCTTATCAAAGAAGAAACACCATCCGGCAAAATAACCAAATACACCTACGATGCAGCAGGCAGGATGACAGCCAAGATAAACCCGGACGGCAGCAGGATAAAATACGATTATGATGTCTTGAGCAACCTCGTAAGCAAGCAATACTCAGACGGAACAAAATCAACGATATACGGATATGATGCCGCAGGGAATCTGATAACTATGGATGATGAATCAGGTAAGAGCCGTACCGCTTACGACGAATTGGGACGTGTCAGCACCATAACAGATGCCAACGGACAAAAATTGAAGTATACATATGACGAATATGACCGCATAAGCAAGATCACATATCCAAAAGGCAGAGAAGTAGTATATACTTATGATAGAGATGATAACATCACAAAAGTATCAGATAATAAAGGCATAACAGCAGCTTATACCTATGATGCTGCAGGAAACATCATCACCTGCAGCAGAAGCGACGGAACAACCACAAGCTACAGTTATGATGCCAAAAACAACCTGACAAACCTCGTTAACACAAGAGGCAACCACATCATCTCAAGTTACACCTACGAATACGATAAAGCCGACAGGATAATCAAGGAGACAGAACGAAAAGACAGCATAGTCATAACAACAAGTTTCACCTACGACAAAGCAGGGCAGCTGACAGGATATATCGAAAACGAAGACGGCAAGCTGAGGAGCACAACGTATACGTACAACGCAGCAGGTAATCGTGTCTCTGTAACTAAAGGAGGTAATGAAGGCACTATCACTGTCACATATAACAGTGACGATCAGGTGGTGAGCGAAACCAATAGCAAAACTAAAGATAAGATCAAGTATATCTATGATGATAACGGTAATCTGGTCAAGAAGAAGTCAAAGGGCAAGAGCATAGTTTATGAATATGACATAGAAAACAGACTACGCTCAGTATCACAGGGCGGACAGCTTCTTATGGCTGCTACTTATGACGGTATGGATAATAAGGTCTTCCAGATGAGCCGTAAGCTCATAGAAAGAGATGTACCTAAAGAAGATGATGATGGAGAGGATGATGAAGACTCAGAGATAGGAGGCACCTTCTTCGACCCTGACATGTTCATGTACGGCTTCATGCAGGGCGGTATGAAGATGGGAGCATCCACATCACCTACCCTTGTGGCAGGAATAGGAGATAAGCTTTGCGATATCTGGGACGGCATCAGGACATACTTCACAGGCAAGATCGAGTATGTAGATCCTGAAGAGCTTGCAGACATAGTAGTTCCGGGAACAGAACGAGGCATATTCATAACATACGACATCACCAACTATCTCAACGACACAGTATTCAATGAATACACACAGGTGATGTATCAGTATGATGAAAACAAAAGAGAGAAAGCAAGCTACATCTACGGACCTTCAGACGAACGACTCTCTGCAGACAAAACAAGAAGAGCCGTAAACTATGTCGCAGACAAACCGGGAAGCTATACATACATGTACGACGGACATGGAAGCGTGACCCAGGAGCTCAGAAGCGGTAAGGAAGTAAACAGCTACTACTACGACCCATACGGAGCAGTAGAACGTGGAACAGAAGAAAACGACATCATCTTCGGCTACAACGGTGAGGAATATACAGAAGCGACACAGCTTCAGTACCTGAGACAAAGACACTACGCACCGGAAATCGGTTCATTCCTTACACAGGACATGTATCGAGGCGATCTGTACGAACCAAACAGCCAGAACAGATACACCTATGCAGGAAACGACCCAGTAAACTATAACGATCCGGGAGGAGATAAACGAAGGAGCGTAGCAGATAAGACAAGTTATGGAGGAAGCAACAGGCGAGGCGCCAACAAAGCAGAGACAATAGCAGCAGCAAATGCCAACCTTAATAAAGCTTTGAGCACAGTATCAGGAGCAGCTAAAAACCT
The DNA here is from genome assembly GCA_030536355.1 of Bacillota bacterium. GTDB lineage: Bacteria > Bacillota > Clostridia > Peptostreptococcales > Anaerovoracaceae > Lentihominibacter. The sequence goes on from JAUNQD010000003.1 coordinate 39,776, forward strand.
GTATAACACACTGACCTCAAGCGCAACCACATCTGCTCATAACTCAGCAAGAAACACATCTAACGGCAAGAAGACATCTGTCACCACATATACAAGACAGCAGATGGCAAAGCAAGCTGTAGAAAGCTTCAAGACCAGCAACAACCTGTTCAGTATGGCAGAATACCTGCAGCAAGGCTTCGCATGTGACGGAGACAAGGGCGGGACCCCTAATATAGCGGATCACAAGAGGAAGCTGACAGAAGAAGCCAAACTGCAGCAGCTCAAGGAAGTAGCATCAAACGGCCTTCCTAAGTTCATGTACAACATGTCCGAAGCCTTCGTAGGGACCCTCACCTTCGGCCAGTCATACAAGGGAGAAGACACGACCACTCCATACTATGATGATATACACAGCGGAGCAGCAGCAACCATAGGAAGCTTCGCAGGCTCAGGCCTAGGCTATGCAGCATACTACACCATAGGCGGCCCGATATTCAGCGGCATATCAAAAGCAGCAGGAGGAGGCATCAAGGGAGCACTAGTAAGCAGTGCGACAGGAGACCTTACTATAGGGCTGGGACAGTCCATAGGCATGGCAAGCGTGCAAGGACTTGAAGGAGAAGAAGCTGCTAAATATGTAGCTGCTAACCTAGCTATTGATCTATTCCTCAGTGGTGGAATAGAAGCACTTAACGGCTCACTAAAAGGAAGTGGCGATGAAGTTCGGCAGCTGTTTGAGAAGCTGTTTAGGAAGAATGGTAGTGAGGGTGGTTTAAAGTCAAAAACAGTAATTGATTATTCCAAACGTTTTGAGGATAGTTTAGAGAATGATTTCAATTTTGGTACAGAAGTAAGATCTATTGTACAAGAGGATATGATTATAGTTCAATTCAGTTCTACTGCTCCAAATGCATCATTAAGGTATTGGACTACCATTGATGAAGCAAATAAAATTTCAACAATTGATGAATATATGAATAAGATGGCATTGTCAACTGAGTGGGGAGATAGAAATGTAGTAAAAGTAGCTAGGGTTCCAAAAGGCACAAAGGTAAAACATGCAATTGGAACGGCAAAAGCTCAAATGAAAATCATTGACCCAAGACCTGGAAATGGCAAACAGATATTATTTAACCAATTTGATAAAGATTGGATTACCGAAGTAAGAAATATTACGGAATAGATGGTGAAATAATGAAACAAGAAATAATGAAAGAAAAAATGATAATCTTTTGTAAAGAACTTGGATTGGCAAAGGTAATGGTAGATGAGTATACAGTACGATATGTAAATAGTTTGGAAATTTTGGTATTTGAATTATTAGAAAAGCTAGACTTAAATGAGTTAGAACCTTCAGATGGCTGTGGATTAGGGTTTAGACGTGCAATACTTGAATATGATGATTTGGCAGAAATTGATTCATTGTATGTGGCTGCATGTGAAATAGATTCTTTCTATAGTAATGAGTGTCAAAGTTGGGATTAGGTGTAATTACATTTGCTGAACTCATTGTATTACTGTTTCTTTTAAAAATACAGTTGGCATATGCGTAGCAAAATTATTTTCTAGTTGACTTCTGCAAGTGAGATTAAAAGCATTTATTAACTTTCTCCTATCTGCTCTTCCCAAAGGGAACAATCCGCAGGAGTGACAGAGTCAAGAGGGTGGCTTGAGCTGAGGGTTTGGCTAGACTTCTTCGTACTGTTTGAGTAGCAAATGTTGCTGCGAGTTTACGAAGAGTCCCAAACCCTGCGAAAGGCATCCCATGACTCTCAGCGACGAGGACGTGAGTCTTGGGAATGGCAGAAAGTATTGAAATCTAGAAAATCTTTGACGTTCCATAAGCCTTAGCAGACTAATAGACTGCGCTTTGCATAAAAAACATACATGTACGACGGACATGGAAGCGTGACCCAGGAACTCAGAAGCGGTAAGGAAGTAAACAGCTACTACTACGACCCATACGGAGCAGTAGAACGTGGAACAGAAGAAAACGACATCATCTTCGGCTACAACGGTGAGGAATATACAGAAGCGACACAGCTTCAGTACCTGAGACAAAGACACTACGCACCGGAAATCGGTTCATTCCTTACACAGGACATGTATCGAGGCGATCTGTACGAACCAAACAGCCAGAACAGATACACCTATGCAGGAAACGACCCAGTAAACTATAACGATCCGGGAGGAGATAAACGAAGGAGCGTAGCAGATAAGACAAGTTATGGAGGAAGCAACAGGCGAGGCGCCAACAAAGCAGAGACAATAGCAGCAGCAAATGCCAACCTTAATAAAGCTTTGAGCACAGTATCAGGAGCAGCTAAAAACCTGTATAACACACTGACCTCAAGCGCAACCACATCTGCTCATAACTCAGCAAGAAACACATCTAACGGCAAGAAGACATCTGTCACCACATATACAAGACAGCAGATGGCAAAGCAAGCTGTAGAAAGCTTCAAGACCAGCAACAACCTGTTCAGTATGGCAGAATACCTGCAGCAAGGCTTCGCATGTGACGGAGACAAGGGCGGGACCCCTAATATAGCGGATCACAAGAGGAAGCTGACAGAAGAAGCCAAACTGCAGCAGCTCAAGGAAGTAGCATCAAACGGCCTTCCTAAGTTCATGTACAACATGTCCGAAGCCTTCGTAGGGACCCTCACCTTCGGCCAGTCATACAAGGGAGAAGACACGACCACTCCATACTATGATGATATACACAGCGGAGCAGCAGCGATCATAGGAAACTTCGCAGGCTCAGGCCTAGGCTATGCAGCATACTACACCATAGGAGGCCCGATATTCAGCAGCATATCAAAAGCAGCAGGAGGAGGCATCAAGGGAGCCCTAGTAAGCAGTGCTACAGGCGATCTTACTATAGGGCTGGGACAGTCATTAGGCATGGCAAGCGTGCAAGGCCTAGAAGGAGAAGAAGCTGCTAAGTATGTAGCTGCTAACCTTGCGATCGACTTGACATTAGGAACCGGGTTAGGATGGCTTGGTGATGTTGGTAAGGGCGGTAAATATTCTGCATTTGGAAAAATGTCAGAAGCGGATGGTATTAGATATAAGGAATGGAATTATGATAAAATATATGAAATATCTATTCATAATCCAAATTCTAATAGTATGACATTAGGCAAATACTTTGATGGCACTCTTGAATCTAGCTCATATGTTGCAAGAGCTGAATTGACGGGTGACACATATTTTAGCTTAGGAGATAAATGGAATGATATAAAAAATACATATGGTTTATCAGATAAAGAAATGTTTGATATATTTAACACTAGAGCTTTAGATGATGCAGTTATGCAAGGAAAAACTATTAGGTTCAGTCAAAACCCTAAAGAATATCCCAATTCAGCTTTAGAAGATGAGTGGGAATATTTACAGGGGAAGCATAACTATCATGATATAATAAAGAAAGGAGAATATTGGTATGCAATTAAGTGAAACAGATAAAATGGCGTTGAAGTTTAATAATATTGTGAGAGAAAATTGGGGAGATAGAGTTGATAATTTTGTCATAGAAAATGTAATCGATGATCCAAATTTTAGATCTTTTGAAATAACTTTTGAGGCATATAATTATTTTAATATTAGAATGAGCTATGATAAAGGGAGATTTGGCTGGAGTATCTATGGGGGGAAACAAATGATCGGATTAAAGAGTTCTCAACAATGGTTTGAAACTGCTGATTTAGGTGTTTTTTTAGATGAAATGAAAGATGAAATAGAATCTAGAATACCAGATAAATTTCTTGAAAAACATGGATGGTTATAACATTAATATATAGCAATCGGAAATAGTAAAATAATTTGCCTAACTCCTCCGCTCAGTTTAGCAAAGCTGTCTTCGCCGCTTTGAGTTAACTGAGCGGAGCGTGCCGTGGGTCAAAAGATCCACGCCCATATTTTGCCTTTTGCAAGGCAAAATATATGCATATCATTTCTTTAAAATTACTGAAATATTACATATAAAACCTGATAAATTACATCTTCTCTGCTCCAACTCCCTTTGGTCGATGTTGTCCGTTTTCTCAACAAATCTCTTAGCTGTGATAATGATATCTTTCTGCCCATCCCAAAGGGAACAATCCGCAGGAGCGAACAGAGTCATGGGATGCCTCTCAGCGACGAACCTTTTTTTCCAAACAGCCAGAACAGATATACATATGTAGGAAACGACCCTGTAAACTCTTGACATAATCAAATGCTTTAGATATTATTATTCAAGTCGATAAGAACAATAGTATTTGTAATATATGGAGGAAATCATGCTGGAAAAAAGCAGACTTGACAGAATAAATGAACTTGCTAAAAAGGCCAAGACAGAGGGGCTTACTGAAGAAGAAAAGAAAGAACAGGAACAACTGAGAAAAGAATATATCGAGAAGTTCAGAGAAAATTTCAAAGGTCAGCTCAAGAAGATAAAATTCGTTGAAGACCTTTCTGAAGAGGAGCTTAACGAGATCGCGAAAGAAAAAATGAAGCAAAACTAGCCCTATTACGACAGCGGGAAACTACATGTTTCTCGCTGTCTTTATTTTATCATGAGCGTATGATAAAGGGGGACAGGGTAATGGCTGATCGATATATCAAATTGATTTGTGTCTTAATGACTGCTTGTATAATTCTTTTTTTGATGCTGGGTGCAGGATATAATAAAGATGAAGATAAAGTGGAAGAACTTATAAATAAGAGAACAGATATAATCAACTGTGTACTAAACGAAGAAATTACACTTAATGAAGCTAAAAAACGATTAAAGGAAATAGAAACAGGAAAATTATATAGTGATGATATCGATTCAATCGTTTCAGCCATGAACACTGACCAGGAGAAAATCATTGGTATGAGAATAGTATCAACGGTAAAAAAACACCATGTTGCAGATATTATATGCTATGAGACCGTGATACAATGGCAATACTATGGCAATGTTGGTAATTCAAGTGAAGTATGTCATTATAATGTTGGTGTTAAGGAAGATGATAAAGAAAGAAAGCTAGTATCTTTTGAATTGATAGAATAAATATATTGCAATCTTCACTAAAATAGTGTAATATAAAACCAGCATAATAGATAATACAAAAATTAACATAAAAAAAGGAGACAAAATATGAAGCAGATATACTTAGACTATTCGGCAACGACTCCTGTAAAAGAAGATGTAGTAAAGGAAATGATTCCTTATTATACAGAAGTTTACGGAAACCCTTCCAGCTTGTATTCTGTAGGACTTGAAGCTAAGCAAGGATTGGAACTGGCAAGAGAAAGAGTTGCTAAACTGATCAATGCGCAACCTGCAGAAATCAGATTCACTTCTTGCGGAACAGAAGCAGACAACTGGGTTCTGGAAGGTGTTGCTGATGCACTGAAGAATAAAGGCAATCACATCATCACAAGCAAGATCGAACACCATGCGATCCTTCACACATGTGAACATCTTGAAAAACAAGGTTTCGAAGTAACTTACCTTGACGTAGACAGCGAAGGGTTCGTTAAACCTGAAGTTTTGGAAGCGGCAATCAAGGACACTACGATCCTTGTAAGTATCATGATGGTGAATAACGAAGTAGGAACTGTAGAGCCTATCAAAGAACTGGCAGCAGTTGCGAAGGCGCACGGCGTGCTTTTCCATACGGATGCCGTTCAGGCATTGGGCAATGTTCCTATTGATGTAAAAGATCTGGGTGTAGATTTCCTTAGCATGTCAGCCCATAAGATCTACGGACCGAAGGGAGTAGGTGCCCTTTACATCAGAAAGGGTGCAAGGATCAATAACTACATGCACGGCGGAGGCCAGGAAAATAGAAAACGTGCCGGCACTGAAAACATGGCAGGCATCGTGGGCTTCGGCAAGGCGGCTGAATTGAGCATGGTAAATCTGGATAACCATATCGAACACTGCAGCACACTTAGAAACAAGCTGATGGAAAAGATCAAGGCAGAGATTCCTAATGTGCAGATAAATGGCTCTGTTGATAAGAGACATCCGGGAAATCTGAATGTGTCATTTGACTATATCGAAGGCGAAGCTATCCTGCTCCTGCTGGATGCTCACGGTATCTGTGTATCAACGGGTTCTGCTTGCTCATCAGGTTCACTGGCACCTTCACAGGTACTTGAAGCTATGGGCGTACCGATCACTAAGATGAATGGAACCATCAGATTCACCGTAGGTGATTTCACAACTGATGAAGACATAGACAATGTAGTAGAAGTATTATCAAAAGTGGTAGCAAGACTTAGAGAAATGTCCCCTGTAACAGGGAAGGAAGGATGGTAAATCATGGCTTTATATAACGAAACAGTAATGGAACATTTCATGAATCCGCATAACGTAGGAGAAATAGAAAATCCTGATGGCAAGGGTACTTACGGAAGCCCTGTCTGCGGTGACATGATGCAGATAACTATCAAGGTAGATGAAGAAGAGAAGATCGTTGATGCCAAGTTCAAGACTTTTGGATGCGGAAGTGCTATCGCATCTTCAAGTATGGCGACAGATATGATCATCGGAATGAGTGTTGAAGAAGCTCTTGATCTTTCAAATAAGAAGATCGTAGATGAGCTGGGAGGTCTGCCTCCTGCCAAGATCCACTGCTCAGTTCTGGCAGAACATGCGATCAAGTCAGCGATCTATGACTATGCAACTAAGTACGGCAAGACTTATGCAGGGCTTGAAGGATTCGATCCTGATGCAGAAGAGGATCATCATCATGATGACATTGAAGAAGAATAAAGTAGTATTGGGCCTTAGCGGCGGAGTGGACAGCACTGCCGCCGCTTTATTATTACAGGAAAAAGGCTATGAAGTAGTAGGCTTGTATTTTGATATCCAGCCTGAAGGCTCTGCATGCAAAGGGCATGAAGATGGTTTATCGGGGCGTGAGCGTGCCGAAAAGGTGGCTGATCAATTAGGCATTGGATTCATCTATAAAAATGTTGCAGATTTATTTGATGAGATTGTTATTGGTAATTTCTGCAGCGAATACAAATGTGGCAGAACACCTAATCCATGCATCGTATGTAATCCTGCAGTGAAATTCAAAACACTTCTTGATACAGCAGATGAAGTCGGTGCATATCATATAGCTACAGGTCATTATGCAGACACTTATTACGATGAAGAGACTGAACTATGGTATATCAAAAAGGCAGCTAACGAGAAGAAAGACCAGTCGTATATGCTTTATCGTCTCGGGCAAGACGCTATATCAAGGTTGCTGCTGCCGTTGAATGAGATCGATGATAAAGAGCAGGTTCGGGAGATGGCTCGTGAAAAGGCCTTGATAAATGCCGATGCCAAAGACAGCCAGGAAATCTGTTTTATCGATGCAGATGATAATTATAAGGATTTCCTAAGACGCCGCGGTATAACAGCCTCAAAAGGTGATTTTGTAGATCCTGAGGGTAATATATTAGGTGAACATAAAGGAATATTAGATTACACCATAGGACAGAGAAAGGGTCTTGGCATTGCTCTTGGAAAACCTGCTTTTGTGACTAAGATAGATGGTGATAACAATCAAGTAGTTCTTGGTGATAATAGCGATTTATTTAAACATGAGGTTATTTCATCTTCGAATATTTTATTTGGATATGAATTAAATGATGAACCGTATGATGCATCATCAATAATTGATAAAGTAACGGCTAAGATACGTTACGCAGCAAAACCGGCTGAAGCAGACATATGCCTTTTGGAAGATGGAAGGATAAAAACTGTTTTCAAAGATGCCCAGAGGGCACCGACACCGGGACAATCTATAGTTTTTTATGACGGCGATCTTGTGATCGGCGGAGGATTCATAGAATAAAAACAACAAGGAGGAACAGATATGACACTTAAGAAGATCCACACAGAAAAAGCACCTGCAGCAGTAGGACCATATTCACAGGCGATCGAAGTAAACGGTATGGTATTCACTTCAGGACAGATCCCTCTGGATCCTGTAACAGGAGAACTGGTAGAAGGAGATGTACAGGCACAGGCTCATCAGGTATTCAAAAACCTGACTGCTGTTCTGGAAGAAGCAGGCACATCAATGGATAAGGCAGTAAAGACACTCTGCTTCCTGGATGATATGGCTGATTTCGCAGCTTTTAATGAAGTATATGCTCAGTACTTCACAGAAAAGCCTGCAAGATCATGCTTCGCAGTTAAAGCTCTTCCAAAGGGCGCACTCTGCGAAGTAGAAGTTATCGCAGTAAAATAAGAATTAAGAACAAGCAAAAAGCCGCCTCTTTGGCGGCTTTAGTATTTTTTGATTAAGATTTACCACATAATGATCGCTCTCACAGGGCATACAGGAGCGCAGTATCCGCATGTGAGGCAGATGTCATGATTTACAACAGCGATATCCGCGCCATTGATCTTATCCATGAAGATAGCCTTGTTAGGGCATCTTTCGATACATGTACCGCATCCTTCGCAGTCACCTGTGTCGATGTGGATCTTTTTCTTACTTACATCAGGCTGGAAGTCTTCAGGAAGTTCTCCATTGGCGTAGGATACCAGTGTGTCGATTTCTTCGGTTTTGCCGATACCGACCATGATTGAGTCGATTCCCGGAAGATCTCTGACGAAGTTGAGTGATTTCATATATGTTCCTGTCAGATTGCCGCCGCCGAAGGCTTTCATGGCGAATACGCCTTTACCTGCATCGGCGCATTTCTTGATGGCATCAGCCATTTCCTCAGGAGTGCCGTGGTCTGCACCTTTGCGTATGCCAAGACCTGCATAGTTTATAAGAGGGAAGACCACATCGCATTCAGGGACTTCAGCCATTCTTTCGGTAACGTCTACGTGATGAGTGGATACTCCTATATATCGTATAACGCCTTTAGCCTTGTAGTCTTGGAGACATTGCCATGCAGCTGCTTTATCATCCCAGTCAGGATCTTGTCTCACTTCGTGGAGCAGGAAAATGTCTATCACTTCAATGTCCATTTCTCGGAGAGCTTCTTCTATGGCAAATTCCATCTCCTTATATGTATAGTCAAGTGACTTGGTGCATATTATCGGTCTGTCAGGATTATCTGCAGACATATCGATATCTTTCAGTGCTTCCTTGAGGTATGGATATGTTTCATAATACTGGGCTGTATCAAAGAAATTTATTCCTTTATCGATGGCATATTTGATTAGCTCAGCACCTTCGGATACAGGTAGGTTGAGCTGTGTATTTCCTACAGTCAGAACGCCGAAAGCTACAGGTGAAACGTAGAGTTCTGTATTTCCCAATCTGTTTTTCTTCATAAAAACCTCCTGTGATGGATCATCAAATCGATCAAAATATCGTTGATAAAATTCTACCACAGAAGGGTGTTCAATACAATTATACTATTTACAAATACAGCCTCAATTCTTCAGTCAGATCTTCCTCAAGCTTTATAAGCTTTTTAGCCGTGTCGGCCGCTGCAGGATCGGCACCTGCATACTGATTGATATACTTGTGAAGGTTTTTAGCACCCATGTCACATCCTTTAGTTATGATGTCAGCGATGACTCTGTCGCTGTTTTCCATACTCATCTTCCAGTTGGTTTCCATCCATGCCATACCTTTAGCCATCATAGGCGGTTCTTCTTCATAGCTGCCAAGAGCTTTTAAAAGATCGCCTGTTTCATTCTTAAGCCTCTTATGGTCGTTTCTTGAGTCTGTGATGATCTTTTTAAGTGCAGGATCATGGACATCGTCAATCAGCTGATCGAATGAAAAAATGGCCATCTGGACGCCTTTGTCAGTCTCTTTCAACAGTTCTATAGAATCTTTATTAGTCATTTCGTTTATCTCCTCATATATATGATTTTATGATTATTATGCCCAATTAGGAGTTTCATAAAACATTAAAATGTATTATAATGTAATTGTAATCTGCACTCCACTAATGCTTTACTATAATAAATAAGATTTGAGGTGAAATCGTGAAAAAAATATTAGTTTTAGGAGTTGGAGCACAGGGCAGCGCAGCTGCAAAAAGACTTGATAAAGAACCAAAAGTTGAAGAAATCATTTGTGCAGATTACGATATGAAAGCGGTAGAAAGTGTAGTGGCTTCTATCACAAAGGGGAAGGGCGTTTTCGTAGATGCTCATGACAGACAGAGCATTATAGACGCCGCACAAGGCGTTGATCTTATCCTTAACGGGCTTCCGCTGGAATGTACAGAAAATGTTCTAGAAGCGGCTCTTGCGGTGAAGGCCAACTATCAGGATTATGCCGGTACTACGGAATTGTATAATATGTGGTACGAAAGTGATCTCGGCAAAATGCCGGAAAAAAATCCTCCGCATTTTGGCGAAAAGTATACGACACAATGGTATTATAGTGTAAAAGCCATGTATGAGCTGTATGGACCTAGATTCAAAGCTATTGACAGGCTGGCATTGTTTGGCACAGGTTCGGCACCCGGACTTATATGTGCAGCCACAAGAGATGCAATGAGATATCTCGATTCCTGCGAGACTATATATAATATCGTATGGGAAGGCGTTTATGCGAAGAGATTCTTGCCGTTTTGGTGGTCTCCGATCACAGCTCTTACAGATATGAGCGAAATGGCACTTGCTTATGAAAACGGTATGTTCATAAGTACACCTGCATTCGGACTTCCTATGCAGCGACAGTATGAATATATGGATGAGCCAGTGACTTTCTATGAACATTGTCATGATGAACCGCTGCAGTATGGCATGAATGCCGAGAAGTATTTCAAAGGCTGCAAAAATGCATATTTCAAATATGCCGGAGCAGGTATGGATTTTGCCAAGTCATTTTATCAGACAGGTATGCTGAGTCATGATCCTGTAGTTTATGACGGCAAAGAGATAGTACCATTTGATTTCGTATTGAGTTTCGTACCTCCTGCACCTAAATATAAGGAAGAAATACAAGAGATAATAGATGAAGGTCTCGTATCAGACTCCGGCTGCATGGTTATCGAGGCTTACGGTAAGAAAGACGGCAAGGATGTTCTCGTAGAAACACATGTATTTGCTCCGGGACTTGTTGAATCATTCGAGAAAGCCGGTATAACTGCCGAAATGTATCTGACCGGCCAAGGCGGATATCTGTTCTCTAAACTTTTTGTAAATGATCAGCTTGATCAGAAAGGCGTAATTTCTTCAGATATGCTGACCTTCGAACAGGTAGATACATACTTCAAGTACGCCGCAGAACTCGATATAACACTTGATACAAAAATTAAAGAATTATAAATATAACAAATATTGGATTCAATTATTTTTTTGTTGACACGACATAATCGTTATGGTATAAAAGTAAGGATGTCAAATTCAAGGCATCCTTACAGTTAATTTGATGATTATTAATATGGAGAAAATAATGAGAAGAGTTGTTACTGATTTTGTGAAGATAAAGGACCTGAACGAGACTGAGAGGGGACGTATTTCTTCATTTGGTATTGATGTTTCTATTTTTTCTGATTGTTATATTTTGCCCGGTTTTGCAGATGTACACGTACATTTGAGAGAGCCGGGTTTTTTATATAAGGAAACAGTTGCTACAGGAACTGCATCTGCTGCAGCAGGCGGATTCACTGACATCATGTCGATGCCTAATCTTTCACCATGTCCAGACAGCATCGAAAACCTGCAGGTACAGATTGATGCTATAGAAAAAGATGCTCTCGTCAATGTATATCCCTACGGAGCTATCACTGTAGGAGAGATGGGAGAGGAGATGGCTGACCTTGAAGGTATCGCAGATAAAGTGATTGCTTTCACAGATGATGGAAAGGGCGTAGCGTCTGAAGATATGATGCTTGATGCTATGCAAAGGGCAAAGGTGCTCGGCAAGCTGATCGTTGCTCACTGCGAAGATGAGTCTTATCCAAAGGATGCTCCCGAAGCTGAGTGGAAGCAGCTGGAAAGAGACCTGGAGCTTGTAAGAAAGACAGGATGCAGTTACCATGTATGTCATATATCAACTAAAGAATCTGTTGAGCTGGTCAGAGCAGCCAAGGCTGAGGGACTCGATGTTACTTGTGAGACAGCTCCTCATTATCTGACTATATCAAACGATGAGATCGATGACCATGGAAGGTTCAAGATGAATCCTCCGATCAAGACAGCTGAAGATAAGGCTATCCTCATAGATGCACTTAAAGATGGTACTATCGATATGATAGCGACAGATCATGCGCCGCATAGCGAAGAAGAAAAGAGCAAGGGCTTTGCGGGAAGTGCATTCGGTATCATAGGCATGGAAACAGCATTTCCTGTGATGTATAAGAAATTGGTTGATACAGGTATCATTTCCCTGGAAAAGCTGGTTGAAACCCTTTATAAGAATCCAAGAGAGCGTTTCGGACTTACAGCCTGTTCTTTGGAAGAGGAATTGATGAAAGAAAAACCTACCTTTGCTGTATGGGATCTTGAAGAAGAATATGTTATAGATCCGGAAAAATTCCTTTCCAAGGGAAGAAGTACGCCGTTTGACGGATGGGAAGTAAAAGGCAGATGCGTGGCTACAGTTATAGATGGCAATTTGATTCAGGAGTATAAGGATGAAAGACATCAGATTCACGATATTAAGTAATAAGAAGCTTGCAGACAGGACTTATGAGATGGTTCTTAGCTGTGAGAAAGGTGCTCACGGTGTTTTAAGACCGGGCCAGTTCATAAATATAAGACTTGACGGTCTCTATTTAAGAAGACCGATCTCTGTTTGTGACTGGACTGAAGATACAGTGACTATCATATATAAGACTGTAGGTAAGGGGACTGAGCAGATGAGCCTTATAGCTGAAGGAGAGACTCTTGATGTTCTGACTCCTCTCGGCAACGGCTATGATACTGCCAAGACAGGTGACAGACCTGTTCTCGTAGGCGGAGGCGCAGGTGTACCGCCTATGTACGGACTTTGCAAAGCTCTGCTGGCTGAAGGCAAAAAGCCGATGGTAGTTCTCGGCTTCAATAAGGAAAATGAGATCTTCTACGTTGAAAAGTTCGAAGAGCTGGGTGCGGAAGTATATGTTGCGACGGCTGACGGAAGTGTCGGCACTAAAGGCTTTGTTACAGATGTGGTGAAAACGTTGGAATTCAGCCATTTCTGCACATGTGGACCTGAGCCTATGCTGAAGGCACTTGATAATGTGATAGATAAAAATACAGATGGACAGCTCAGTTTCGAAGAACGTATGGGATGCGGCTTCGGAGCATGTATGGGATGTTCATGTGAGACAAAGTATGGACATAAGAGGATATGCAAGGATGGTCCTGTAATGGAAAGAGGTGAGATCATATGGTAAAAGAAATGAACACTAAGGTGGAGCTCTGTGGTATCACGATGGACAATCCTGTGATGGCTGCCAGCGGAACGTTCGGTTATGGATATGAGTTCGCTGAGCTTTATGATATCAATGTGCTGGGAAGCTTCTCTTTTAAGGGTACTACACTGGAACCTAGATTCGGAAATCCTCTTCCTAGGATAGCAGAATGCAATGAAGGACTTATCAATTCTATCGGACTTCAGAATCCGGGAGTTGACAAAGTCATTTCAGATGAATTACCTAAACTTGCCGAATGTTTACATAAAAAAGTTATGGCAAATGTAGGTGGATTTTCTGTTGAAGAGTATGCTGAAGTCAGCAGAAGACTTGATGGATGTGAGCAGGTAGGCTGGATCGAAGTAAATGTATCATGTCCGAATGTTCATGACGGAGGTATAGCTTTCGGCACTGATCCTGATGCTGCAGCATCAGTTGTGAGAGCTGTCAAAGCTGTAGTAACTAAGCCTGTGATCGTTAAATTATCACCGAATGTGACAGATATAGTTGCTATCGCTATGGCTTGTGAGGAAGCAGGTGCTGACGGAATAGCACTTATCAACACGATGCTGGGAATGAGGATAGATCTGAAGACTAAAAAGCCTGTTATCGCCAATAAAATGGGGGGATTCTCCGGTCCTGCAGTCTTCCCTGTAGCTGTGAGAATGGTATATCAAGTATATGAGGCAGTAGATATCCCTGTAATCGGAATAGGCGGTATTTCAACTGCTGAAGATGTTATAGAAATGATGCTGGCAGGAGCTACTGCTATAGAAGTAGGTGCTGCTAATCTGGTAGATCCATATGTATGTAAAAAGATCGTAGAGGATCTGCTGAGAGTAATGGATAAATACGGGATCACTGATTTGAAAGATATTATCGGAGGTGCACATAATGGGTAGAGACGTTATAATCGCTTGTGATTTTGACAGCAAAGAACAGACACTGGATTTTCTCGATAAGCTGGGCGATCATAAGCCTTATGTGAAGATCGGAATGGAGCTGTATTATGCAGAAGGACCTTCCATCGTTAAGGCGCTTAAAGAACGTGGATATAAGATATTCCTGGATCTGAAGCTGCACGATATTCCTAATACTGTTAAAAAGGCAATGAAAGTCTTATCTAATCTCGATGTTGATATGTGTAATCTCCACGCTGCAGGAACTTGCAAGATGATGGAAGCCGCTCTTGAAGGACTCACCAGAGAAGACGGCTCAAGACCTCTGCTTATTGCCGTTACTCAGCTGACATCTACTACTCAGGAAAGAATGGAAGCTGACATGCTCATCGACGAGCCGATGGAAAAAGTCGTTTCACATTATGCATCAAACGCGAAGAACAGCGGACTTGACGGAGTCGTTTGCTCACCTCTGGAATCTGGCAAAGTACACGAAGTATGCGGCGAAGGATTCCTGACGGTCACACCGGGAGTGCGCTTTGCAGATGATGACAAGGGAGATCAGGCAAGAGTTACTACTCCTGCCAAAGCTAAGGAACTTGGTTCAGACTACATCGTAGTAGGCAGAAGCATCACTGCAGCAGCAGATCCTAAGGCTGCATATGAAAGATGCATTGCTGAATTCGTAGGTTAAAGTCATAAACGTTTTAATTATAGATTTGATGAAGAGGAGAAAAAGATGAAGAAAGAAATCGCTAAAGGACTTCTGGATATCGAAGCAGTATTTTTAAGACCTGATGATCCGTTCACATGGGCAAGCGGGATCAAGAGCCCTATCTACTGTGATAACAGACTGATACTGACTGCACCTGAAATGAGAACAAAGGTAGAAAATGCTATCGCCGATACAGTGAAGGAACATTACCCTGATGCTGAAGTACTGATGGGAACAAGTACTGCAGGTATCGCACATGCTGCTATCGCAGGTCATATCCTTGATATCCCTATGGGATATGTGCGCTCAGGAGCTAAAGATCATGGAAGAAACAACCGTATCGAAGGAAGACTTGAAAAAGGCCAGAAAGTCGTTGTGATCGAAGATCTGATTTCTACAGGCGGAAGTGTGATCGAAGTAGTTGAAGCTCTGAGAGAAGCAGGCGCAGATGTCCTTGGCGTAGTGAGCATCTTTACTTACGGAATGAAGAAGGGCCTTGAAAGACTGGCGGCTGCCGATGTTAAAAACGTAAGCCTGTCAGATTTTGATGCAGTTGCTGAAGTAGCTGCTGAAACAGGATATATCAAGCAGGAAGACATCGCTAGACTCATGGCATTCAGAGATAATCCGCAGGATGAAAGCTGGATCGGTTAATAATTAAAATATATATAGATTTAGGAGGAAGTAATGAAACATCTTATCGACATTATGGAACTGACAGTGGAAGAGATCGATGAAATGATCGCTGTTGCAAAAGACATCATAGCAGATCCCGACAAATACGCAGAAAAGTGTAAGAGAAAGAAGTTGGCTACTTTATTCTTCGAGCCTTCAACAAGAACAAGACTGAGCTTTGAAGCAGCTATGTATGAACTGGGCGGAAACGTTATAGGTTTCTCAGAAGCTCAGAGTTCATCAGCAGCTAAGGGCGAAAGCGTAGCAGATACTATCAGAACAGTAGGCGCTTATGCAGATATCATCGCAATGAGACATCCTAAGGAAGGGGCCCCGCTGGCAGCATCAAGAAAGACTATCGTTCCTATCATCAATGCAGGAGACGGCGGACATAACCATCCTACACAGACTTTGACAGACCTGCTGACTATAAGCAGAGAAAAGGGCAGATTCAACGATCTTACCATCGGACTTTGCGGAGACCTGAAGTTCGGCAGAACTGTTCACTCACTGATCAGTGCTATGTCAAGATATGAAAACGTTAAATTCGTCCTCATTTCACCTGATGAACTGAAGATCCCAGAATATCTGAAGGAAGAAGTTCTTATCAAGAACAATATCGAATTCGTTGAAACTGCTGATCTTGAAGAAGCAATGCCTCAGCTTGATGTACTGTATATGACAAGAGTACAGAGAGAAAGATTCTTCAATGAACAGGATTACTTAAGACTGAAGGACAGCTATATCCTGACTCCTGATAAGCTGGTCAACGCTAAGGAAGATCTGAGCATCCTTCATCCGCTGCCAAGAGTAAACGAGATCTCAACTGCCGTTGATGATGACCCTAGAGCTGTTTACTTCGAACAGGTACTTAACGGCAAATATATCAGAATGGCTCTTATCCTTAAACTTCTGGAGGTGAAATAATGAGAATCGATAAAATAGAAAACGGAATCGTTATCGACCACATCAAATCAGGACAGGCTATGGAATTATATAAGATGCTTGGTCTTGAAAAGCTGGACTGTCAGGTTGCTATCATCAAGAACGCTGAATCCGGCAAGATGGGAAGAAAGGACATCATCAAGATCGACCAGATGATAGACCTGAATCTGGATATCATCGGATACGTAGATCCTGAAATCACTGTTAACATTATCAGAAACGGCGAAAGAGAAAAGGTTGCTCATATCGAGCTTCCTGATGAAGTGGTAGATATCATCAAGTGCAAGAATCCTAGATGCATCACTACTACAGAACAGGAACTGCCTCACGTATTCAAACTTACTGATAAGGACAACAGAGTTTACAGATGTCTGTATTGTGAAAGTAAGGCGAAATAAGAAGCATAGAAACTGAATATACTTAAGAAGAAATCTGCTCGTCATTGTTGAAATGGCGGGCTTTTTCTGTTAAAATATTTAATTAGGTATTGAATAAAAACAGAGGAGAAAAGACTATGAAAAAGATGGGCTTAAATGAATTACGTGAAAAGTTTTTAAGCTTCTATGAATCAAAGGAACATTACAGAAGACAGAGCTTCTCTCTTATTCCTGAAAAGGACAAGAGTCTGCTTATCATAAATTCAGGTATGGCACCACTGAAGCCATACTTCGCAGGACTGGAAACTCCTCCTAGCAAGAGAATGACTACTTGCCAGAAGTGCATCAGAACAGGTGACATCGAAAACGTTGGCTTCACTTCAAGACATGGTACATTCTTCGAAATGCTGGGAAGTTTTTCATTCGGAGATTACTTCAAGCATGAATCACTGAACTGGGGATGGGAATTCATCACAGAAGTTTTACAGATGCCTACTGACAAACTGTGGGCTACAGTGTATGAAGATGACGATCAGGCATATAACATCTGGAAAGATGAGATCGGCATGCCTGAAGAAAGAATAGTACGTCTCGGTAAAGACGATAACTTCTGGGAAATCGGAACAGGTCCATGCGGTCCATGCTCAGAAATTTATTTCGACAGAGGCGAAAAATACGGATGTGATAATCCTGACTGCAAGCCGGGATGTGACTGTGACAGATATGTAGAATTCTGGAACCACGTATTCACACAGTTCAACAGAGATGACGAAGGAAACTACACAGATCTGGCTCATCCTAACATCGATACAGGTATGGGTCTGGAAAGACTTGCATGCGTTATGCAGGGAGTAGAATCAATCTTTGATATCGACACTATCCAGTACGTATTGGAAGGCGTTGTTAAGAAATCAGGCGTTGAATATAAGAATGGTGAAGCACCTGAAGATATCTCCATCAGGATCATTACAGATCACTTAAGATCAATGACATTCATGATCGGCGATACTATCCTGCCAAGTAATGAAGGCAGAGGATATGTTCTCAGAAGAATCATCCGTCGTGCTGCAAGACACGGTAAGGTCCTTGGAATCGAAGGACCATTCCTTGCTGAACTTTGCGATAGAGTAATAGATATCTCCGGTAAAGCATATCCTGAATTGGAAGAACGTCGTGTTGCTATCAAGAAGGTAGTTGGCGTAGAAGAACAGAAATTCGCTGCAACTATCGATCAGGGTATGAAGATCATCAATGGTCATATCGACGAGCTGAAAGCGGCAGGTGAAACAGTTCTTGAAGGCGAAAAGGCATTCAAGCTTCATGATACTTATGGATTCCCGATCGATCTGACAAGAGAAATCTTGGAAGAATCAGGATATACAGTTGATCTGGACGGATTCAAGGCAGCTATGGAAGAGCAGAAGAAACGTTCACAGGTTGAACAGGAAATGGAAGGAGCAGGCTGGAAAGAAGCGTCTGCAGACTTTGCAATAGAAGGTGAAACAGTATTCACAGGATACGAAACACTTGTAGATACAGGTGTTGTGAAAGCTCTTTTCTGGGATCAGAAGCCACTTGAAGAAGTTTCTGAAGGCGATGTATGCAGAGTAGTTCTCGATAAGACTCCGTTCTACGCAGAAAGCGGCGGGCAGACTTACGATACAGGTGTGATCTACAATGATGATTTCATGGCAACTGTTGAAGAAGTAGTTAAGTTCCAGAATGTATTCGCACATAAGATCACTGTTAAAGAGGGGACTATCAAACTGGGTGCAGAAGTTAACGCTATGCCTCATGCTCCTACAAGAAATAAGATCGCTGCTAACCATACTGCAACACATCTGCTTCACAAGGCACTTAAGGAAGTCCTTGGTGAACATGTTAAGCAGGCAGGTTCATCTGTAACTAAGGATGCTCTGCGTTTTGACTTCAATCATTTCGAAGCGATGACTGCTGAAGAAGTGAAGAGGGTGGAAGATATCGTTAACGATAAGATCAGCCACTTCCTGGACGTAGAGACTAAAGAAATGCCTATCAAGGAAGCATTTGCAGAAGGTGTTACTGCATTGTTCGGTGAAAAATACGGCGATGTAGTAAGAGTAGTTTCAGTTGGAAGCTACAGCAAGGAACTGTGCGGCGGTACACATGTCAAGAATTCAGGACAGATCGGTGCGTTCAAGATCTTGAGCGAAGCAGGCGTTGCGTCAGGCGTAAGAAGAATTGAAGCCGTTACAGGCCTCGGCGTTCTCGCTAAATACAACGAAGATGAAGAACTTATCGCGAAGACTTCAGGCGCACTCAAGTCAAATAGAGACAACATGGCAGACAGATCAGCTGCTCTCGTTGAAGAAGTGAAGGCTCTTAAGAAAGAAATCGAAGAACTGAAGAAGGCTGAAATGAGTAAGGGTCTGGGTTCACTGGTCGATGGAGCTAAGGAAATCAACGGTGTGAAGCTGATCACTCAGCAGTTCGAAGACTACAACATCAACGATCTGAGAGGGCTTTCTGACCAGATAAAGGCCGAAAATAAGGGTGTAGCAATGGTATTTGCAACAGTTTCAGGTGGTAAAGTGACATTCCTTGTATCCCTTACTGATGATCTGGTTGAAAAGGGTCTTCATGCAGGTAAGATGATCAAGGAAATCGCAGCAGCTGCAGGCGGTGGCGGCGGTGGTAAGGCTGACATGGCTCAGGCAGGTGCTAAGGACCCAAGCAAGATCGGAGATGCATTTGCCAAGGCTGAAGAATTGATTGGTTAATAATAACTATATTATGTAAACTAATTTAACTCTTGTAATAAACTGGAAAAGAATGTATAATGAAATAAATGGAGGTGTAGTATGGATAGACAGACAAGAATGTATGATAACTTTGATAGAGTAGAACAGAGAACTATCGAAGAAATCTTAAACATAGTATATGATTCTCTGGAAGAAAGAGGTTACAATGCCATCGATCAGATGGTAGGTTATATCCTGTCCGGAGATCCATCATATATCACAAGCCACAACAATGCTAGAAATATCATGGGCAGAATCGAGAGAGATGACCTGGTAGAAGAACTGATCAGAGCATATCTCCGTAAATAATTGAGTTTCAATTGGCGGGCAGAAATGCCCGCTTTGTTTTTTGAGGAGAGTATAATGAAGAAATTAGCTTTAGACGTAGGGGACAAGACTATAGGAGTGGCAGTAAGCGATGCCCTTAACATCACTGCACAAGGAGTGACCACCATTGAGAGAGTAGGGATACGCAAAGATGCCGGGAAAGTCATGGACTATATCAAAGAATTTGATTGTGATACAGTCGTTATAGGGCTTCCTAAGAAGCTTGACGGAACAGACAGTCCCCAGACTGAGAAAGTATACGAGTTCAAGACTATGCTGGAAAATAAGATGAGAAGCACAGGGATGGCTTATATAAAAGTTGAGTTCTATGATGAGAGACTAACTACTGTAATGGCAGAAAAGGTCCTTATAGAAGCAGATGTGAGCCGAAAAGGGCGTAAGAAAGTAATAGATAAACAGGCAGCAGTGTTGATTTTGCAAGGATATCTTGACAGAGGAGGATTCTAGAATGAGTTATTATATCGACTTTTGGAAACGCGCGTTCGATTTTAAAGGAGTAGCATCACGCAAAGAATACTGGATAGCTTTTTTATTCAATATAATAGTAGTGTTCGTTATTGGTCTTGTTTTAGCATTCGTATCGGATGAGGCGCTGAATGTTTTTCAAGGAATATACAGCCTGTTGATAATAATACCTAGCATATCCATAAGCGTACGAAGACTACACGATTCAAACAAGTCAGGGTTGTGGTATCTTCTTTCATTGATTCCTGTAATAGGAGGGCTTATTGTATTTATCTTCATGTTGATGGGAACAGTTAGACTGAATAACAGATGGCGTATGTATGATATACATCGCGGAAAGATCAGAGAAGATATATTTGAAGAACCATTAAGTGAAACTGCTAAATGGACTTATAAGGAAATGTAAAAAATAATATATTAATAACCTCTTATAATATTTAAGAGGTTATTTTATTGTATAATGTAGATAAGTTATTATAAAAAAAATAGAAAGTAAATATATGAATAGCAAACTTATAGTCGGAATTACTGATTTAAAAACTACATATCCATATATCGCTAAAGAATGGGATTATCAATTAAATGAAGGGAATCCAGAAGACTATTTTTATGGTTCAACTAAGCATATACATTGGATATGTTCAAAATGTGGACATAAATGGAATGCAACAATTAGATCTAGAACTAATAAAGGAACGGGATGCCCCAAATGCGCTATACAAAAAAGAGCAAACAAAAGAAACGAAACATATATAGCTAAACATGGATCAATTAATGACCCTGTATTATTAAAAGAATGGGACTATGAAAAAAATCTAAGCTCACCTAACAAATATTCAAAAGGTAGCAATAAAAAAGTACATTGGATATGTTCAAAATGTGGTTATTCCTACGAATCTAAAATAAACAATAGAACATACTTAAATAGAGGATGTCCATTATGTAGTAATCAGATTGTTGTTAAAGGGAAAAATGATTTAGCCACAACACACCCTAATATTGCAAAAGAATGGGATTATGATAAAAATGGAATATTAACACCATATAATACTACGCATGGTAGTGGAAAGAAAGTATGGTGGAAATGTCCTGAAGGGCATTCATATTGCGCCACTATATTGCATAGAACAAATGGTGGAACTAATTGTCCTATATGCAATTCAGGTAGACAAACGTCATTTGCTGAGCAAGCTATATTTTATTATATAAAGTTACTTTATCCAGATGCCATTAATAGATATAAAGATATATTTAATAATGGAATGGAGCTTGATATATATATACCATCAATAAAGCTTGGCATAGAATATGATGGAATGGCATGGCATAAGAAAGAGAATAAAGAAAGAGAACTAAAAAAATATAACATATGTAAGTTTAATGGTATTAAACTATTTAGAATAATAGAGGGAGAGCTAGATGAGTTTAATATTGCCGCAGATTATTATTTACATATGGATAAGATATATGAGCATAAGAATTTAGAAAAAGCAATAAGAATAATTGCAGATAAACTTGATCCAGAATCGAATCCGTTCACAAGAAGAAAAGTACATATGTTCCATAGTACGTTAGATATTAACATTAATAGAGACGAAAAAGAAATACGCTCATATATGACAAAAATAAATAATAACTTTGAAGAAAAATACCCATTGATAGCAGAGGAATGGCATCCAACAAAAAACGGCAAGTTAAAACCTAACATGTTTAAATCGGGTTCAGATATTAAAGTTTTTTGGCTATGTTCAAAATGTGGTTTTGAGTATAAAACATCAATAGGGCATAGGACAGCAGGTACAGGATGTCCTAAATGCGCCATAAAAAGAAATAATGAAGCTAAAATGAAAGCAGTAGTTATGATGGATCCTCAAAATGGCAGGCAGATAAAAACATACAAGTCAATAACAGAAGCAAGTAAAGAGACTGGAATCAATAGTTCAAATATTTCAATGGTATGTAGAGGTCAACGAAATAAAGCTGGCGGATATATTTGGAAATATAAAAACGAATAGAGACCTTGGTAAAAAGATGATGAAAAACCAAAGCCTCTAAATAGTGAGAGGGCATATAAGTAACATAAATATTTAATTTGAAGAGAAACGCAACTATTCCTATAATCATAATTAAGGGAAGAGATGTTGTGATCAGCCGGAGAAATAAGCATGTTAAGCTTCAAATGGCTTGATTTCAATGATTCTCAAACACATCATAATTAATATAATAAATAAAAATACCCCGTATATTAATTGTAATAAATTATTACGGAGTATTTTTTATTAAGATTATGTATTGTAGGTATATTTATTATTCCCCTTATTTTGTTCAAAAAAACGAGGCTCTAATTTTCGATTTAAGCGATTTTATTTATAATGGTCGATACTTATTACCTCTTGATTTTCGCCTGTTACAGCGTAAATTTGTCTTCAATGGGACATGATGGTTTTACAGGTTGTCAGGCACTAAAATCACCATTCCGGGCTCTAAATCTGAAGCAGACATATCGTTTGCTTTACAGATTTCATATACTGCGCGTCTTGTATCGGTTTTATCATTTTTATATGTATTGGCAATGTCCCATAAAGTATCACCATAGCAAACTTCAACCTCGATCGGCTCAGATTTGACCAAAGCAAATGATGTATCGGAGCCTAACACATAATTGATTCCGCTGACCATAAGCCCGATCATAACTATCAATGATGTTATGAATCTGAACTTGGATTTGATTCTGTATTTTCTTTTTCTGTTGTTTGATCTATTCTCTGTTCTCATATCGGACCTCTCTTTCCTGCCCCTCTTCAAACGTTTGTTCTTTTGTTGTAAACACAGTATATCAGAATATATGTTCGCAGTCAACACTAAATTAAACATTTGTTCGCATAAATTATAAAAAAAGAGAACATTATTATCATGTTCCCTTCTATTCCAATATTATTGTTTCTGTTTTCTGTTATACTCTTTCGGTCACCAATTCAAATCCTGCCTCAGTAAGCTCTTTCTTGATCTGCTCTATCTGTGCCCTGTCTCTTGTTTCAAGAGCCAGCTTAAGGAAACAGCTTGTAATTGCCATATTAACATCTGCTCTGTCATGATGAACTGCAACAACGTTGCCGCCGCATCTCGCGATGATTTCAGATACTTCTTGAAGCTGTCCAGGTTTATCTGTCAGAGCTATAGTGATATTGAAGCTTCTGCCGCTTGTAACGAGGCCTCTCTGGATAACTCTGCTGAGAATGTTAACATCGATATTACCGCCCGAAACTATACATACGACTTTCTTGCCGGCTACAGGCAGTTTATCAAACAGTACGGCTGTAACTGCTACTGCTCCTGCACCTTCTGCGATGACCTTCTGCTTTTCTATCAGAGCCAGTATTGCCGCAGCGATCTCATCCTCTGTTACTGTAACGATATCATCTACATACTTTTCTACAAGTTCAAATGTCAGGTCTCCCGGGTGTTTTACAGCGATACCGTCGGCAAATGTAGCTGCTGAATCTAATGTTATAAGTTTACCGGCCCTATGGCTTTCGAACATTCCCGCCGCGCCTGCTGCTTGAACACCGTAAACCTTGACTTTAGGGTTTAGCTGTTTTATAGCATAAGCAACACCTGAAATTAGTCCGCCACCGCCGATAGGAACTACGACAGCATCCACATCTTCCAGCTGATCAAGAATCTCGAGTCCAATGGTACCCTGACCGGCAATAACTTCTTCATCATCGAACGGATGAATAAAAGTTGCACCTGTTTCTTCCTGTATCTGAAGTGCTTTCGCATATGCATCATCATATACACCGTTAACCAGACATACTTCTGCGCCGAGCTGTTTAGTAGCTTCAACCTTGCTGAGCGGAGCACCATCCGGCATACAGATAGTAGACTTGATACCGCTCTGTGATGCAGCCATAGCAACGCCTTGAGCGTGATTTCCTGCACTGCTTGCAACGATACCGTGTGCCTTTTCCTCTTCACTCAGCTGGCTTATTTTATAATAAGCGCCTCTGAGCTTAAAGCTTCCTGTTTCCTGAAGATTTTCTGTTTTTAGATAAAGCTCACACTTGTCGGAAAGCTTGGTTGCTTTGATCAAGTCTGTGTTTCTTGCTACATTTTTAAGCACGAATCTTGCGTGATATATTTTATCTAGAGTAAGCATTTTATCCTCCCAATACTATAATTCAATCAATTTATCGTAGGCTTTATCGATCCAGGCAAGCAAGTGTTTTCTAAGTATAACACCAAGCATGAACAAGATCACAGCCGAAGCAGCAATGATTATGGCCCATGTATATCCGCCGGTGTTGACAAGTCTGCCTATAAGAAGACTACCCATCATAGCAGGGCTTCGACCAACGAGTGAGATTATGAGGAAAGGTTTCAGTTTCATTTCTGAAAGCCCTGCAACATAACTGCATAAGTCTTTAGGTAGTCCCGGGATCAAATAAAACAAGAATACAAGGATCATAGCCTTCTTGCTGTTGAATTTTACAAGCAATTCCTGTATTCGATCCTCACCGAAGATCATGTGCATGGCATCATGTCCGAGGATCTTGGCTATATAATATGTTATTACAGTTCCTATGAATGCACCGATCAACGACCAAACATATCCCATCCAAAATCCATACATGTATCCTGCAGCAAACTGCAGCCCTTGGCCCGGAAGAATACAGATGATTATTTGTAGGATCTGGAGTCCCAGATATACAAAAATACTTTCTGTTTTATATTCTTCAAAGAAAGCCTCGACTTGTTCGAGGCTTGAGAATTGATCTATTATATCATGCTGAAAGAAGTAGATATATAGAGGCAAGCCTATCAAAATAAATAACAGCAGCAATAATTTCAGTATTGCACTGATCGTTTTATATTTTTTTCGCAGCTTGTCCTTCTTTTCCTTATTCACAGGCGTATACTCCCTCTTCACAACATAAAATATTTCTTATAAAGTGATGATTTTCTGGTCGTAAAGCTCCTGAAGAGCCTTGATGACACCGAACTTTGAGTGCTCATAAGTAAGTCCTCCCTGGAAGTAAACCACATAAGGTTCACGGATAGGAGCATCTGCTGAAAGTTCGATGGAAGACCCCTGAACAAAGGCGCCTGCCGCCATGATCACAGGATCATCATATCCCGGCATAGCCCATGGTTCAGGAGAAACATGAGAGTCTACCGGAGCAGCTGCCTGGATACCTTTGCAGAAGGCTATGACACCTTCGGGTGATCCTAGCTTTACAGCCTGTATGATATCGCTTCTGATATCGTTGACATGCGGACAAACATCATAACCCAGAAGTTCGAATGCCTTAGCACAAAGGATAGCGCCCTTTACAGCTCCATTTACAGTTTTAGGAGCAATGAACAACCCCTGGAGCATAGTTCTGGTTTGACCGAACATGAGGCCACATTCTCCACCTATCCCCGGTGAGGTCATTCTGTATGAAATAGTGTCTATAAGATCCTGACGTCCTGCGATATAACCACCTGTAAGTGCAAGTCCGCCTCCCGGATTCTTGATGAGAGAACCGGCAACTACATCAACTCCTACATCAGTAGGTTCTTTAGTATGCAAAAATTCACCGTAACAGTTATCTGTCATACAGATGATTTCCGGGTTCACACCCTTGACGAATTTCACCCATTCTTCGATTTCCTCGATGGAAATGGCTTTTCTCCATCCGTAACCTGTTGCTCTCTGTACTGTTATCATTCTTGTTGTAGGACTAATAGCCTTGCCAAGAGCATCAAGATCGATCCTGCCATCTGCAGTGAGTTCTACTTGCTTATATGTAACGCCGTATTCTTTGAGAGATCCTTTGCCTTCTCCTCTTATTCCGATAACTTCTTCCAGTGTATCATAAGGAGCTCCAGTACAGTAGATGAGTTCATCACCGGGTCTTAATATACCCATAAGAGTCAATGATAATGCATGGGTACCATTTACTATGATTGGACGAACAAGAGCTGCGTCAGTATGGAAAATGTCCGCGTAAACTCTTTCGATGGCATCTCTTCCGGGATCATCATAGCCGTAACCTGTATTCCATGAGAAGTGCATGTCCCTAATGGTATTCTTCTGAAAAGCATCCAGCACTTTATACTGGTTATATGCCATAACATCATCAAGTTCAGAAAAGAGACCTGAAACGGCCTCTTCGCTTTTTTCTATAAGTGATAATACTTCTTCGGATATCCCGAATTTCTGTGTTAAAAGATTGTGTGTGTTCTTGTTATTCATCTATCTTTGTATCTTCTTTCTCCAGCTCTTCGATTTTATCTTTAGCTTCATTATAAAGAATGAAAGCATTAGTCGTAGTCGATTGAGGTAAGAATACCTTGAGCATAGTATCTCCATAACGGATTTCACCGGCAGTTTCTACAAGATACTCGTCAAGATCCTTCTGTACATCTTCAGGCATACCCTTGAAATATTCCTTTTCGACAATATTTACAGGCTTCTGCCACCTCAGTACAGGATATCCATTATTTCCATAAACACCTGTGTCCTTCATGAAAGCTACTGACAATGAAGATGTAAGGTTATGGATACCTCCTGCTGAAATACCTTTAGCTGCTTTATCGATGTTCTTATCGTCATCATCTTCGATCTGGCCTATTCCTGACTTAAATGACATTGACACATAATAATTATTTTTAATGTATTTTTCTTCTATCTTTAATTCTGTTTCATTGAGGTATTCGCCTATGACTCCGCCTGAAATATCAGCTCCATTGGTCATTCCTGCGTTGTAACAGTTACGAATTTTTACACCGTTAACACCTGCGATACCTATTACACCGCCGACATAAGCATCTGTGATGTTTTTACTTGAGTCTTTTGTTTTGATGTTGATCGTGCCTGTGTTGTAACAATCCGTTACTGTGGAGCCTGCTGCATTGACATATCCGACAACACCACCTGTAGCTTCTGTATTAGAATTGATTTCACCGTTATTATAGCATTCTTCAACAACTGCAGTTGCAGAAACCGAGCGTCCTGCTACGCCGCCTGTTCCATAAGTACCAAAGCCACGGTTAGTGGACTTTACTTTTCCATTATTACCGCTCTGCTTAACAGTACCGCCCCAGTTTTCACCTACGACACCGCCTACTTTATATGTTCCGTTTATATTTCCCAGATTTATGCAGCCTTCGATAGTTCCGCTTTCATTGTTTCCTACTATGCCGCCCGTCTTATCATTGCCGGTAACATTGATGCCGGAAATACAATTTGTTACTTTACCGGTAGCACTTAATGTACCAACGATTCCTCCGCAATTACTATCATTGGATTTATTTGCACCTATAAGAGTGAGGTTTTTAACTTCGCCTGTGAGGTATCCGAAAAATCCTGAGTGACCGAACGAAGTCGTAATATTGACATTACTTATAGTATGACCGTTACCATCAAAAGTCCCTGCAAAATTTGTTGAATCATCCCTGCCGATAGGTGTCCAAGCTTCTGTAAGCTCTATATCTCTTGTCAGAACAAAAGTAACTCCTTCAAAAGATTCGACTCTGGTAGGTTTCCATACATCGATTTGTTCTTCATTGACCAGACTGCATAAACCTATGAGCTGAGCTTCATTCATGATTTCATACTCATTTTTAGGGTTTTTATAATCAAACCAAGATGTATCTTTACCATCAACCACTCTAGCATTTTCTTTATCGGATGACTTGCCTTTAAATTTAGTTTTATCATGTTTATCGGCATAAGAAACAGGCGCAGTCAATACTGTGCATGTAGTGAATATAAGTGCGATCAATAGTGCAACGATACGCTTCAATGCCGTCACTTCCTTCCTTTTCGTTCCAGTTCCCATTCCATGTCTTTAACGAGATCTCGTTTAACGTTCATTTTATGGCTTGCATATAATTGTGTAGTTGTTACTTGTTCATGATCTAATAAGGCCTGAACATCAAATATAGAATTGCCTCTGCCAATAAGGCTTGTAGCTGCAGTAGCCCTTAATTTATGAGGACTGTATCCTGCTTTTCTAGATGTTGATAACCCTATGGAAGAATACTTTTTGACCAATTCTCTTATCTGTCTTTCAGTCATTCTCTTACCTTGGAGAGATAAGAAAAGTGCATCTTTATGTACTTCGTCAAGAGAATCGTCATCTGCCCTTTCCGTTTCAAGGTAATCCGAAACGGCTATTGTAACAGATTCATTCAGAGGCATTATGGCCTCTTTATCACGTTTTCTGTATATCTTGAATTCCCCTCTTTTGAAGTTAAAGGACGAAACATTGAGCTGCTGGAGCTCAAAAAGTCTCAATCCGTATGTGAGAAAGAGGATCAAAATAGCTTTATCACGCTTTTTAGTCTTTTCCCAGTATTGTCTTTCTTTAGGAGTAAGATGTATTCCTGTAGAAACAGCATCCAGCATCTTCATTACTTCGTCATCTTGTAACGCTTTGATTTCACGTTCGCTGGCCTTCGGGACCCTTATCGGATCGAAACCATCCGTTATATTACGTTCCACCAATTCATCTCTGTAAAGCTGCTTGAACATTACAGAAATTGAAGATTTTTTTCTTGCCAGAGTTTTATTGCTGTTTTCGTATACTACTATCTCGTGTTCTTTTTCTACGGTATATTTGCGACAGTAGTCGATGAATATATTTATATCTATCGCTTTTATCTTATTAAAATCCGATAATTTTATGTCAGATATATCCTCAGCATCTGTTAGATCGGTTTCCTCAATAAGATAATTGCAAAAAAACTTGATATCGTTCAAATATGCCAGTCTTGTCATGGGCAGCACATTTCCGGTCAAATATGCGAAGAATCCCCGTAAGAACTTGGGAAGTTGTCTCTGGATATCTTCACATTTTGAAACTATCTCATGTTCTTTAAGTACGATATTATCCGGTTTATTGCTTTTATTGTGGATCCTTATCTTCTTGTCAGAAGCCATTTCTTTATCTCCTCAAAAGCGTTGTTATCGCTGTCAAAATTCGAGATATTGAACCATTTTATTTTATCATATCTTCTGAACCAGGTTAACTGTTTTTTAGCATAATGACGAGTATTTTTTTTAATAGTATCAATGGCGGCATCCAAAGTTGAAATACCATCTAAGTAGTCCATCAATTCTTTGTATCCTATGCCCTTCATGGAGATATTTTCCTTGGTCAAACCCATGTCCGCAAGGCCTTTGACCTCCTCTAAAAGGCCTTCATCCATCAATATGTCAACCCTCTTGTTTATACGGTCATACAGTTCAGCTCTTTCCCTTGTCAGACCAATGAGAACAGTCTCATAATCTTTGGTTTCAGCAGTGATATCACTGAATTGCCTGATCTGACCTTCCCCCTCTTTCAATCTTTCCAAGGCTCTGATTATTTTTTTCGTGTTATTTGGGTGTATGGCGGCTGCCGCCGTTGGGTCTTGCTCTTCAAGCATTTTATGCAAAGCTTCACGTCCATCTTTTTCGGCAATTTCAGTCAATTCATCACGATATGAATTGTCGCCGGGAGCAGAGGAAAAATCCATATCATATAAAAGTGAGTTCAAATAAAGTCCTGTCCCGCCTGAAATGATAGGTGTTTTTCCACGATCGAGAATATCTTTGATTGCAGCTTTAGCCAGCTTCTGATATTGGGCTACAGAAAACTCATCCCTTGGGTCGATCAAATCAACCAGATGATGTTTGGCCAACATCATTTCTTCAGGTGTGGGCTTGGCACTGCCTATGTCCATGAATTTATAAAGCTGCATAGAGTCGCAAGATACTACTTCGCCGTCAAACTCCTGTGCCAACAGTATGGCAAATTTAGTTTTTCCCACTGCTGTAGGGCCTGCTACAGCTATTATTGTGTTGGAACGATCAAACATATCAAACCCTCTTAAAAAGTTTCTCGATTTCGTATTTAGTCATTCTTATGAATGTCGGTCTGCCGTGAGGACAAGAGAATGGATTTATGCATGCCTTAAGATCTTTCATAAGTGAGGCTATCTCTTCTTCGCTTAGATGATCTCCGCCTTTTACGGCACTTTTACATGACTTTGTAATGATCCTTTCCAAAGTTCTTTTATTGGTAAGATCAGGCTTATCTTCAAGTTCTCTAAACATATCATTTAGGAAGCCTTCAGCTTCCTCCAGATCCATGAAAGCAGGTATCTCTCTTACGAGATAAGTATTATTTCCAAAATATTCGATGTCATAACCTATTGAAGAAATCTTGTCGAGCCATGTTTCTTCCAAAGCGGAAACCTGGGCTGAAACGTTGAAATTTACAGGGATAAGCAATGTTTGCTTAGCCTTTGTCTCACTGTTATACTGCTTAAGAAGTCTTTCATAAAACACTCTTTCGTGAGCGGCATGCTGATCGATAAGATAGAAATTTTCATCGTCTTGTGCAATGATGTATGTATTGAACACAGAACCTTTAATGATAAGATCATCAAAACTAAACGGGAAGGCAGATGGTATTTCTGCAGTCAAAGTACTTGGCTCATCTACTTTTGACTCCACGTCTTTTCTCATCGTTGACAATATCTTATTTATGTCAAGTTCATGCTCTTCTCTTAATTCAAGTTTTGGTTCCGGCTTGATTTCTTTGATTTCTGCAGGGGTTTCATTGAAGGTGTACTGATAGCCATCATCCTTTGGTTTAGACGCCTCCACATGCTGCATTTTAATGTTTTCATGCCTTATTTGAGGTACTGATTCTTTGACGGTGAGTGCATCTTTGACTGCTCTTGCAACGAAATCTGAAACCTCATAAGGATCATCGAATCTTATTTCCTTCTTTGTTGGATGAACATTTACATCCAGTTTTTCAGGCGGCATTGCAAGGAACAGAAATGCTATTGGAAATCTTCCGTGAAAGAGTTTTTCTTTGTATGCATCGTCAAGTGCCTTTTCCAGTATGTTGCTGGAGACTACACGTCCGTTTACACAGAAAATCTGTTTATTTCTTGATGGTGCGGAAGATGCAGGAGAAGAAACGAATCCTTTGATAATGAAATCCTTGGAAGAAGCTTCAACAGGAAGCAGATCTCTGCCCATATCATTTCCGAAAATGTTGATGATATTATTTAATATATTTCCGTTTCCTCTTGTGGAGAAAACCTTGTTATTACCATTTATAAGATTGAATTTGACATCTCCGTAGGAAAGGGCTATTCTCGAGACCATATCAACTATTCGTCTCGTTTCCGAACTGTCAGAAGCTAGGAATTTGTTTCTGGCAGGAACATTATAAAATAGATCTCTAACTGTTATCGTAGTGCCGTCAGGACAGCCGATGGCACTGTTTTCCAACACATCGCTGCCTTCAATTACCACCCTTCTGCCGGATTTGGCGTCTGCAGTCTTAGTTATGAGTTCCACCCTTGCGACAGCACAAATACTGGCAAGTGCTTCGCCTCTGAAACCAAGAGTCGCTATGGCATCAAGGTCTTCTGCCGCAGTGATCTTACTTGTTGCATGGCGTTTGAATGCCAGTTCGACTTCATCAGCAGGTATCCCGCATCCATTGTCGGTAACTCTGATATAGCTTTTCCCTCCGTTTCTGATTTCTACAGTTACGGATGTTGCATCAGCATCAAGAGCATTTTCTATCAATTCCTTGATTATGGATACAGGTCTGTCTATGACTTCACCTGCCGCTATTTTGTCTGCTACATGTTTATCAAGAATCTTTATCATAACTGTTCTTTGAGTTCCTCTAATATCTTAAGTGCTTGCGAAGGCGTCGTATCCATAAGATCCAGTGATCTGAGTTTGGTGATTATAGGGTCAGGTATGGATTCAAACAAAGAAAGCTGCACTTCCTGCATCGCAGGAGCCTCAAAATCACTTTCTGCTGCCTTTTCATGCAAAGGTCTGTGTGTCACTTCGTTTTTACCGTTTTCAAGCTCTAAGAGGCGTTCTTCCGCCCTTTCCAAAAGCTCCTTCGGAGCTCCTGCCAGCTTAGCAACATGTATACCGTAACTCCTGCTTGCGCTTCCTTTTACGATCTTGTGAAGGAAGACTACATTACCGTTTTCTTCGGTAACATCCACATTGAGATTTGTCATTCCGGTAAGTTTGCCTTCAAGGGCTGTCATTTCATGATAATGTGTAGCGAACAATGTTCTTATCATTCTTTCAGGCTTACATAAGTACTCTGCTGCAGCCCATGCTATCGAAAGTCCGTCGTATGTGCTTGTTCCTCTGCCTATTTCATCGAGGATCACTAAGCTGCGTTCGGTAGCAGTATTGAGTATATAGGAAAGTTCACTCATTTCTACAAAGAATGTACTTTGTCCCTGAGCCAGGTTGTCAGAAGCCCCTATTCTTGTAAAGATCCTGTCGCAAACACCGATGTGTGCGCTTTGCGCAGGAACAAAACATCCGGCTTGTGCCATTAATACGATAAGGGCTGTTTGGCGCATATATGTGGACTTCCCCGACATGTTAGGGCCCGTTATTAGAAGCAGGCTCTGGTCCGTCTTATTGAGGTAAGTGTCATTACTTACGAATATTCCATCGCGTATCATTTGTTCTATAACAGGATGGCGACCTTTGTATATCATCAGATTATCACTATTATCAACTTCAGGCTTGACATAATCATTCTTTTCGCTTACTTCTGCAAATGAAGTCAATACATCGATTGAAGCTATTGCCTTGGATGTTTCCTGAATGGCTCTGATATACTGATGGAGCTTATTTCTTATTTCGGTAAACAGCTCATATTCCATCTGATTTATCTTGCTTTCGGCATTCAATACAAGACGTTCAGTTTCTTTCAGTTCAGGAGTAATGAAACGTTCACAGTTTGCCAATGTCTGTTTTCTTATATAATTATCAGGTATAAGGTCGTAATAAGATCTAGTTACTTCCAGATAATAACCGAATACCTTGTTGAATCCTACTTTTAGATTTTTGATGCCTGTACGTTCTCTTTCGCTGGTTTCAAGACCTGCTATCCAATCCTGTGCATCTTTTATGGATGCTTTGAGCTCGTCAAGTTCCTGGGAAAACCCGCTTTTGATCAATCCGCCCTCTTTGATTACGAATGGCGGATCCTCAACGATACTTCTATCTATAAGATCATATACTTGATCAAGCGGATGTATCTGTTCGTTGAGCATATCAAGAAGATCAGAGCCTGTAGCATCAAGCTCTGCCTTGATGTCCGGGAGAACTCCGCAGGAATTTCTGAGGGCTATCATATCCTTGCCGTTTGCTGTACCGTAAGCTATTCTTCCTGTAAGTCTTTCGAAGTCATATACCCTTTTCAGGTACTCCTTGAGATTATTTCTGATAAGGACTTCATCAAGAAGGACTTCTACCGCATCAAGTCTTTCTTTTATCATCGAAACATCATTGAGAGGTTCTTTTAGCCATTGCTTAAGCTTTCTCGAGCCCATAGCTGTATGGGTCTTATCAAGGACTCCAAGCAAAGAGCCTTTCAGTTTTTTTTCAAAGAGTGTCTCTGTAAGTTCAAGATTCTTGATAGTAGATTTATCAAGAGACATATGCTGTCCCAACGAATAAGTAGTGAGTTCAGCGATATGGCTTAGGTCGTTCTTTTGAGTTTCGATAAGGTAAAGCAGTAATGCTCCCAAAGCTGCTTCAGACGCTGAACCTTCTTCAACGCCTATACCTAATAAAGCAGTTATATTGAATTGTCTCAATATGGCATCTCTTGCTGCATCCTGCCTGTAAAATTCTTCACCGATAACATTAAAATAAGCCTCGGTCACAGGCTTCATGTCCTCTGCATCCACTGCGCTGAAAGTATTTTCGTCCAGAATGACCTCACTGGCATCGATTTTCACAAGCTCATTAAGAAGGTTTTCCCTTCTGCCGATCCCTCTTATATCTGTAAGATAGATCTCTCCTGTGGAAATATCACAATATGACAATCCTGTAGAATCGTCGTCAGCATAGATAGATGCTATATAATTGTTTTCATTTTCTCTGAGCATACTGCTGCTTATAACAGTACCGGGAGTCACGATCTGAACTACTTCACGTTTAACTATACCCTTGACTGCAGCAGGATCTTCTGTTTGCTCGCATATTGCAACCTTGTAGCCTTTTTCAACAAGGCGTGCAATATAGGTATCGGCGGAATGGAAAGGAACTCCGCACATCGGAGCCCTTTCTTCCATACCGCATTGTTTACCTGTAAGTGTGAGCTCAAGCTCACGTGAGGCTGTTTTGGCATCATCAAAGAACATTTCGTAGAAATCACCCAGCCTGAAAAACAGGATACAATCCTGATAACTTGATTTTATATCCATATATTGCTGCATCATTGGTGATAACTTTGGTGCTGCCATTATAATTTACCTCTCAAATGTAATGATTTATTTTCCTAATTTCTTGTTGTATGCTTCCATACCCAGTCTGATCAGTTCTACTGCTCTTCTCATGTCTTCCTGCTTCAGAACATATGCCATACGCATTTCATCCTTACCGAGACCAGGGGTGCCGTAAAAACCTTCTGCAGGTGTGAACATAGCTGTTTCTCCGTTGTCATCGAATTCAGTCAGCATGAACATCAGGAAATCTTCAACGCTGTCTACAGGCAGCTTAGCTGTCATGTAGAATGATCCGCCAGGTTTCTGACAAACAACTCCAGGGATTTTCATAAGTTCTTCATATACAACGTCTCTTCTAGCGCAGTATTCAGCCTTTACTTCTTCATAATATGATTTGTCGAGTCTGTAAAGAGCAGCTGCACCGATCTGTTCAAGTGTAGGTACGCAAAGTCTTCCCTGAGCGATCTTCATGATTCCTTCCATGAATGCTTCGTTCTTGCTCACGATGCAGCCGATTCTGGCACCGCAAGCTGAAAATCTCTTTGATACTGAGTCAACGATAACTACTCTGTCCTTGATTTCTTCGATCATACCGAATGAAGTAACGTCTCTGTCGTCATAAGCAAATTCTCTGTAAACTTCGTCAGCGATGATCCACAGATCATGTTCTTTAGCGATTTCTCCGATAAGCTTCATATCTTCGATAGTAAGAACTCTTCCTGTTGGGTTTCCCGGGCTGATACAGCAGATAGCTTTAGTGTTAGGAGTAATAGCAGCTTCGATCAGATCTCTCTTAGCGAAGTTGTATCCGTCTTCTGCCTTTGTTGTTATAGGAACCACTTTGCCGCAAGCTCCTGTAGCAAACGTATGATAGTTTGTGTAGAAAGGTTCTGCGATCAGCACTTCATCTTCAGGGTTCAGGATAGTTGTGAAAATCATGCTGAGAGCTTCGGAACCACCGTTAGTGATCATGATGTCTTTTCTTTCATAATTCATGTCATACTGCTTGAAGTAATCTATGATGGCATCGAGAAGTTCCAGTTCGCCGCCTGATTCTGAATAAGCGATCACCTTTTTGTCATAGTTCTTGATGGCATCCATGAAGCAAGCAGGTGTTTCGATATCCGGCTGGCCGATATTCAGATGATACACTTTCTTGCCCTTTGCTTTAGCTTCGAAAGCGAAAACGTTAAACTTTCTGATTGGTGAATTCTGCATTGCGTTCACTCTGTTTGATAACTGCATTTCTTTCTCTCCTTTTTCTTTTAAATTTTCTCTTAAATCATTTATTTATCATGTTAACTCCACATGGGAGTCAGAAACTGTTTTTTCGATATCCGGTATTATTTCAGGCTTATCTTTTCTCATATACAAAAGATATTCGATATTACCTTTAGTACCGGTTACCGGTGAAAAAGTAAGTCCATGGCTGTAAAGCCCATTTTCTTCTCCGTATCTTATGACGTTCTCTATAACTTCTCTATGTACGGCAGGATCTCTTACTATTCCCTTTTTCCCCACTTGGTTTCTACCGGCTTCAAATTGAGGCTTGACCAGACATACGAGGCAGCCATCTTCTCCTAGCAGCTTGGATGCGACCGGAAATACAAGTTTAAGTGAAATGAACGAAACATCGATGCTGATAAAGTCGACATCTTTATCAACTGTATCGAAATCGAGGTATCTTATGTTGCACTTTTCCATATTGATGACTCTGTCATCATTTCTCAGTTTCCAGTCGAGCTGACCATAACCCACATCGATAGCGAAGACTTTTGATGCCCCCTTTTGCAGCATGCAGTCTGTAAATCCTCCGGTTGAAGCACCTATATCTACGGCAACAGCATTTTCTAGGGAAAAGCCATATAGATCAAGAGCCTTCTCCAGCTTCAGTCCGCCTCGACTGACATAAGGACACAGATCTTCTTTGATAGTTATTTCAGCTTCAGAATCAACTGATGTACCCGGTTTATCTACACGCTGACCATCAACATATATAAGACCTGCCATTATTGAAGCTTTGGCCTTTTCTCTTGAAGGAAACAGTCCTTTTTCTGTAAGTATTATATCAAGTCTATCTTTCAAGTTCTTTTATGATCCTTTCTGCTATGGATCGTGGATCCATGCCGTGTTTAGCATAAAGCTCATCACTGGTGCCGTGTTCGATGAAATCATCAGGCCAGCCTATGTTGATCACTTTAACATCCTTCAATGAAACTATATCCTTTATACCTTCTCCGATTCCGCCTGAAACTACGTTATCTTCTACGGTAACGATCAACGGGTATTTTTCGGCTGATTTTTTCAATCTGTCAGTATCAAGGGGTTTGACGAATTCAGTATTGATGATACTTGCGCTTATACCCTTCGCTTTCAAAATATCCGCAGCTTTTATAACTTTATCGGCCATAGTCCCTACAGACCAGATCTCAACATCGGTTCCTCGTTTGATCTGATGTGATTTGCCAAGTGTGATCTTGTTGGGTTTGCTGATATCAGCAGCCGAACCTCTTGGATATCTTATGGCACAAGGGCCATCTATTGTCTTAGAAAACTCAAGCATCGCTTCAAGCTCGGCACCGTCTTTAGGTGCCATAATAGTCATGTTAGGTATATGTCTTAAATAGCTCAGGTCGAAGATGCCATGATGAGTTTCTCCGTCTGCACCAACTATGCCTGCTCTGTCTATGCAGAATACTACAGGTAAGTTTTGGAGACATACATCTTCGATTATTTCGTCATACGCTCTCTGCAGGAATGTTGAATATACAGCAAAGTAAGGTTTAAGCCCTGCTTTAGCAAGACCTGCAGCAAAAGTAACTGCATGTCCTTCTGCTATGCCGACATCAAATATCTTGTCAGGATGTTTTTCTTTGAAGCTATCAAGACCAGTACCATTTATCATGGCTGCGCTGATGGCTACTATACGATCGTCTTCATCAGCCATTTTTGTAAGTTTATTGCCGAATACTTTTGAATATGATGGTTTGTCCGAAGATTTTATCGGGATACCGGTATCCATGTCAAATGGTCCTATTCCATGGAAAATATCAGGTCTTTCTTCAGCCTTTGAATATCCTTTACCTTTTTTAGTTATTACGTGAATAAATACGGGCTTTTTATATTCTTTAGCAAGTTCCAAAGTTTCACATAATTCATTTATGTCATGCCCATCGACAGGTCCGAAATATTTGAAACCGAGTTCTTCAAATATAATCCCATCTATCATAGCATATTTGATGGATTTTCTGGCATTTTTGAGCCCTGTGATCATGCCTTCGCCGATCACAGGAACTTTGGAAACGTTTTTCTTGATCTGAGATTTCATCGAAAGATATTTGTCAGATCCTCTCAACCTGCCCAGATATTTGGAAAAACCGCCTGTATTTTTAGATATGGACATTTCATTATCATTAAGAATAACGATCATCTTGCTGTTGAGCGAAGCCACATTATTCAAAGCCTCAAAAGCAACTCCGCCGGTCATGGCACCATCACCGATTATCGAAATGACATTGTAATCTTCGCCTTTGACATCTCTTGCAGCGGCCATTCCCAGTCCCAAGGAAATGGATGTACTGCTGTGACCGGTATCGAATATATCATGGGGGCTTTCTTTTGATTTCGGAAATCCGCTGAGACCGTTCAATTGTCTCAATCCCGGGAACTTATCTGCTCGTCCTGTAAGTATTTTGTGAACGTATGTCTGATGTCCTACGTCCCATATCAATTTGTCTTTAGGTGAATCAAATACTTTATGAAGAGCTATCGAAAGTTCAACGGCACCTAAATTGGATGCTAAATGTCCTCCTGTTTTAGATACTTCTTCTACGAGGAAGTCTCTTATTTCATAAGATAAAAGCTCCAGCTCACCATTGTCCATTTTCTTTAGGTCGTCAGGAAACCGGTGCTTCATCAGATATTTATTCATCTTAATTACCTCTTACAGCCAATTGTTCAGCTAGTTTAGTGAATACTTCTGCGTTGTCATAATACTGTTCCATAGCACCTATTGCTGTGTCAGTAAGTTCTTTTAATTTCTTTCTTGATTCTTCAAGACCGTGAAGTGAAGGATATGTGGCCTTTTTATTGATGGAATCCATTCCGGCCTTTTTTCCCATTTCTTCTTCTGTGCCTTCAACATCGAGGATATCATCTCTAATTTGGAACGCAAGACCTAGATTTTCAGCGAAAACAGTAAGATTGTCCAGTTTTTCACTGTCGGCTTTACCGAGATATGCCCCGGCTCTTACTGCTGCTATTATCAATGCAGATGTTTTAGTTAAATGAATGTAGTCAAGCATTTCAGCAGATGAAGATCTATCCTCAGCTTCCATATCTGCCACCTGACCTGCGACCATACCTCTGCAGCCTGCACCTTTGCTTATCTCATAGGATGCTTTGACTCTTCTTTTTAGGGCCTCAGGATCATCAAAATAGAATATCATATCTCTGTTCATAGCTTCAAAAGCAGTGGAAAGAAGTCCATCGCCGGCAAGGACAGCCATAGCTTCACCGTATACTTTATGATTTGTCGGCAATCCTCGTCTCAGATCATCATCATCCATACAAGGCAGATCATCATGTATCAAAGAATACGTGTGTATATATTCTATAGCACATGCATAAGGAAGAGCTTCTTCCACATTACCGCCGCAAAAATCGCAAGCAGCAAGAAGAAGGACAGGTCTGATGCGTTTACCACCTGCTGCCAGACTGTACTTCATGGATTCGTAAAGTGTTATACTCTTGTGATCTACATCAGGTATGAAATCCATCAGATGGTTTTCTATCAAGTTTTTATAATCATCGAATGTATAGTCCTTCATCATGCACCTCCTTATTTCGTAAGTGTTTCTATTTTTTGATTGGCATTTTCAAGTAATTCACTGCACTCTTTGTAATACTTGATACCTTCTTCGTAACATTTGATTGCATCTTCCAAAGATATGTCTTCAGATTTCAGTTTTTCTGAAGCTTCTTCCAGTTTTTTAAGGACCTGTTCAAAACTAATTTTTTCAGCCATTTTTTATTCCTTTCCGGACGCAACTACTCTTGCTTGTACATTGCCCTTTGCAGCCTCTATATTTATAAGCTGTTCGTCTTTTAGAATGGTAGCATCTTTAATGATATTTCCATTCTCATCAGTAACTACAGAATATCCTCTTTTTAATATTGCTTTAGGATCTGCTCCATCTATGACTTCTTTCAGTATATATAATCTGTGATATTTATCGCTGATAGATTTCTTAAGACGTTCAGTCATTCCATCTTTGATATTATCTATTCGCATGGTGTCCATCGCGATCCTGCTCAAGATATCCCTGGAAAAAACAGTTGGGTCAAGAAGTTGAAGCTGCTTATTCTTGTACTCCAGCATCATCTTGAGATTTCTCTTGGATTCTATGTGCAAGGTATCTATATACTCTCTAAGCTCTCGTATATCGGGGACAGCTTTTTCTGCTGCAGCCGTAGGTGTTTCAGCTCTCATATCAGCCACAAAATCAGCTATCGTAAAATCTGTTTCATGGCCTACGGCAGAGATAACAGGTATGTTAGAATTGAATATACTTCTGGCAACAACTTCTTCGTTAAATGCCCATAATTCTTCTGTTGATCCTCCTCCGCGACCTGTTATTATGATATCTACATCCGTATGATATGAATTGATATCATCTATTGCTGCAGAGATTTCAGCGGCTGCAGCCGGCCCTTGTACCAATACAGGATAAATCAATATATCAACTATATCATTCTTCTGTGTGATTATTTTGAGCATATCTCTTACAGCTGCACCTGTAGGAGAAGTTACAATAGCAATTTTTCTTGGGAAAAAAGGTAAAACCTTTTTATGTTCTTGAGAAAACAGCCCCTCACTTTGAAGTTTATTCTTTAATTTCTCAAATGCCTGTGCCAAATCACCTTGACCCGCAGCCTCAATTTCTCTTATATTTATCGAATAGCTGCCACCACGTTCATAAAGATAAATATAGCCGTGAACAGTTACTTCCAGACCTTCCTGCAGTTCAAATCCGATCTTGTTAGCATTACCGGCAGCAAGAAAACAACTTACTTTTCCCGATTCATCTTTTAATGAAAAATACACATGTCCTGTGCTGTGAAATTTTAGGTTGGATATTTCACCTATTACAGAAACATTCCCTAAAATCGGATCTGTCTGAAGTATTCTTTTGATATAGCTGTTAAGTTGTGATACCTTGATTGGTTTCAATGCCATATTGCTTTCCTCCCAGGAGCGCTATGCCAACAGCATTGTCCTGCGAAAGACCATTATTGTCAAATGCTGTATCTATCCCCAAATTAGATAATTCATGTTCCAAAATACTCTTTAAATATCTGCTCGACAAAACACCGCCCGCCATTATCACAGCGTTGAGTCCGGTTTTCTCGCATGATTGACTGATGACCTTGATCACAGCATCACTGAGCTTATCAAACATTTCTTTAATAAGTCTATCATCACCCTCGTTTGATTCGATCAATCTTTTGATTTGAGTATCGATACCTGATAGATTGAAACGACATCCTTTAACTTTTATGGGAGTAAGTTTATTAGATGAACCAAGTGTTTCTATCGCTATCTTATCAAGATATTCTCCTGAAGGAAACGGATAGCCCATCAATACACCTGTCCTGTCAATGACTTGTCCCAACGAAATATCATCAGATCCACCAACTATATCGATCGTATATCCGGAATCATTTCCTTCTACTTGAAGAACTTCTGTTGTTCCTCCGGAAAAATGACAAGAAAGGATCTTATCGTATGATTTAAATGTCGAATAATTTTTTATTGCTTCTATATGCCCTTCCTGATGAGAAAAAGCATATGCCGGAACATCAAGAGCAGCTGCGATCGATTTGGCAAACCCCTCACCTGCCAGGAAGACCGGCATATATGATCCTTCAACAGGTCTGGGTTTTGAAGAATATGAAACTGCACTTATGTGTCCGGAAAAACTTGTTCTCATTTCTTCCATTAACGAGGGAAGATTCTTAACATGCTGAAAAAGGGCGTCGGATTGTCTTAATCCTTTTTCGCCCCGTTTGACTTCTAAAAACATTCTCGAATCGCATATAATATTACTATTATCATCTACAACAGCGATCGAAGTTTTATAATTGCTGGTATCTATACCAAGAAAATATTTTCTATCCATTGCTTTTGGCCAAGGCACCTAAAACACCATGAACGAATCTGGCTGAATTGTCAGTGCTGAATTTTTTCACTAAATTGATTGCCTCGTTTATAGCAACTGCATCAGGAATATCTTCACTGTATCTCATTTCTCCCACAGCAAGTCTCATTACTGCCAGATCGACTTTTGGCATCCTTCCTGTTTTCCATGACTTGCTGTACTTGTTTATAGATGCGTCGATATCATCTATATCATTGATTATGCTATTGAGTAAAGACTTTCCTCTTGTGATATGATTACCTGAAAGTCTTTCTTCGGCCAATGTGTTTGCAGTATCATTATCTAAATTTTTCGATGCGTCCATTTCAAAAAGGATCTGCATAAGTATTTCTCTGGCTTCATTTCTTGTCATGTGATTTAGTTTCCTTCCGATGGTATTTCTACACCCTGTACATGTATATTAACAGCTTTTACATTGAGCTCCGTCATTGACTGTACTTCATTTTTGACATTTTCTTGTATATCCCACGCTACTGCCGGTATTTTGAATCGATATTTGACAATGATGTGAACATCTATTTCAACACCTTCTTCGGTTCGATTTACCTTGATACCTTTTGATACGAGTTCTTTGCCAAGGATATTTTTTGACAGTGCATTTGAAAAACCTCCTGCCAATTTAGCGACACCTTCTGTCTTTAAAGTCGCATTTATAGCGCAGACAGCTATTACCTCATCTGATATTTTTAATTTGTCTTCACCGTGCACCATAAACATCTCCTTGATACAGTAGTGTTCCCGGCAATTATTATATCAAATATCGTTGGAAATTACAATCTATCTTGATGCTTCCTGCAGTACTATTTCATCAGCGTTTCGCCCTGTTTGACGCATAACTATTTCACATATTTTACTAACTGTATTTTGATCAAGATCTTCACTGTTTACTGTAATATTTATTCCACCATCACTTATCACTACGAACGTGTCCGGAAGTCCTTTATTTTTTATCAATGTTTCTATTGTAGCTTCCTGATCCATGTAATTCAGGAGTTTCATTTTCTCTTCTGTTGCTTTCTTTTTTTCTTCGTGACCCGAGGCAGAGGATTCAGATTCTGTAAGCATGGATATTATCTTATTTCTGTCCATTTCCAAGTTTGCTCTAAGTTCTTGCATATAAGTATCGCTATTATCGGCTTCTGCTACATTGTCTGACGTAACAAGCACATCTCCATCATGAAGTGGTATATCCTCATCTACGGTTTTATTGTTCATAATATATCCTGTTATGGCATAAGCACCAAAACACAGTATCAAAGCAACTATGGCAATTCTTTTATTTTTCATTTACATCGTCCTCCAATAACAACTTGTTTTTTTCAAACACTTCAACACTGGTCGCTGATATATTGAACAATGCCATTACTGCGCTTATAACCTTGTTTTTTACAACTGGATCATCGGCTCCCTGTGCTGTAACGATAGCTCCTGTGACTTTCTCATCATCGTCATACTGAAGCATGACATCGACCTCTCCTACTCCTTCGATATCTGATAATATCAAACATAATTCGGCTTCTACGCCACCATCGTCGTCAACTATCTGTCGTCTTCCGTCTCTATTGTCTGTAAATACATCAAATGTAAGTAATACTACGGCAGCAATTATGAGTATCGAAATTATCTTCACCACATTATCTTTGATTTTTAATGAATCCATGTATTTCTTAAACAATATTTGTTCCTCCTTTAATATATATTTATCAACGATAAATTTATTCGTTTATCAAAAGGATAACAGGATAAAGTACTGTTACCATGATCATTAGAGAAAATATAAATCTGACATATTTAGCGATCGAATTATTTGGCAGGAGAATTTCAATGAAAGTCAACGACATAATAATTATAAAAAGGCTACTCACCCATTCCTTTAAGCCTTCCATGCTCCTCCTCCCATACCCATTACTATTGTTATAAATACAAGGAACATCAGAGCAGATGCTGCCAGTACGACAGTCATGGTAATTGCCGCAGTTCCGATTTCGTTTAGGCTGTCTGAAATGCTTTTATTTGTTATAGGTTCTGCTGCGATAGCAGTCAGCTTATATATCACTGCAATCGAAAGGATTTTGATTATTGGAAGAACTATAAAAGAAACTATTACTATGATGCCAATGACACCAACTGCACTTTTTATCAGACCAAAACAGCTGATCACAAGTTCCAAAGAGTCAGCTGCAAATCCTCCAATGATCGGTATGAAATTATCTATGGAGAAACGTGCAGTATTGATCAATAGACCATCTGCAGACTTTGTAATTATCCCTTGGACGGCTGTGATCCCTGAAAAAATCGTAATAGTCAGTCCGGTTATGAAAAGTGCAGTTTTGCGCAAGAATACAGAAAGCTTTTTGACATAGTCTTTTTCTGTGATACTGTTTAACAATATGAAGATCGCAGATAAGAATACGAGTGGTACCACCAAGTGCTGCATAATAGCGCTGAAACCTGTAACAGAACCAATTATTACAGGATCCA
The DNA here is from genome assembly GCA_030536355.1 of Bacillota bacterium. Lineage (GTDB taxonomy): Bacteria > Bacillota > Clostridia > Peptostreptococcales > Anaerovoracaceae > Lentihominibacter. The sequence continues at coordinate 84,251 of JAUNQD010000003.1, forward strand.
TTATCGTCCCTGAAGATAACCCTCCCATTGATATGAGAAGCGGGATCATTATCGGAAGTAATATTTCCATTGTAGTAGTCATTATATCTATGGTTTCTATGCAGCTTTCATAAGTTTGATAGAATGTACCTATGCATAAGGCGATTATTACGAAACTGCATATCATAGTTCCTAATGATGAGACAGTTTTATCTCCAAAAGAATTTGACATACCATTTAAGAGACCAATGATTATACAAACTATCAATATTTCACAAGCAACAACTATAGCTGCGCGGATTTCTATAATAAACAAATCGAATAAATTGTTTAATAGCTTATCCGAATCAAATATTGGCTGCCCATTTAACAGATTATCTATGATACCTTCAACAGATACTTCGTCTATGATTGGAAATGTCTCTTGTGACATTGAAGCAATATCGTTGAGTTCCTCCATATCCATAGATTTCAATTGTTCTCTGATTATCGTTTCATATTCCATAATAATCACCTTTTATGCCAATAATGTTTTTATCAAATCGAGGATCGCATTCATTATGGGCATAGCAGCATAGAAAATCACTACCTTGCCTCCAAGTTCGACTTTTGAGGCGATAGCTCCTTCACCTGCATCTTTGCATAACTGTGCTGTTAGATCCGTGATATATGCTATAGCAAGGATCTTCAGAACTATTGGAAAGAACTCCTTGCCATATGTAATACCGTTATAAATGTTTTCAATGAATGAAAAAACGTCAGTAAGCTTGATTATTATAGAAAAGAAGATAATGATTGCAGTGGCTGATATTACATAAATAGACACTTCCTTATTCACTGTTTTCATTAGAGAAGCAAGTATCACGCCTGTTAATGCTATTGTTACTATCTTGAGGATCTCCATCTTTTTTACCTAAAACTCCAAAAATGTTCTTACTGCATCAAAGAATTCGCTAATCATTTGGATTATCAACATTAGAACTACGATCACGCCGGCCAATGTGGTCAGCATTGCTTGTTCTTCTCTGCCGGCTTTGATAAGCACCTGGTTCAATACTGCAATAGCTATACCTATCGCGGCAATTTTAAATATGATATCTATCTCCATAAATGACACCTCTTAAATAATAAGTATCGATATAACGATACCTATAGCAATCCCTAATGTTTTATACATTTTACCCATACTTGATTCTCTGTATCTGGCAGAGTTTTGATTATTGTTAAGTCTTATCAATATGGGTTCCAATATTCTTCGCTGGCTTTCAGAATCACTTTTCCCCAGACCCATTGTTAAATCTTCCAATACTAAAATATCTTCTTCATTAAGCGGAGTAGATCCAATGTGATCATCTATCGCTTTCTTTAATGAATCGTCAAGCTCCAACTTCTTATCCATATAATATTTACAATCCTTTAATACATTGGAAAACCAACATTTTTTTGTTGTTGATACCTTATCAAAAGCTTTTATAAGTGGTTCTTTTCTATAAGTTATATATAGTTCCATAAGTTTGATCATTTCTATTATGTTTTCAAGTTCTTTAGTTCTTTCTTTATATGAGTTTCCTTTCATCCATCCTATTAAACTGCAAGACAATATAATTAATATACAGCCTGTGACCTTGATCATTTTATCTCCTATTTTTCATGTGAAACCTTCATCACTTTACTAATTGATCCAACATTTGGAGTGGAAGATAAGAAAATCAATGTATCAAATATTTTATTATTCAAAAGCTCTCCTATTGCAGAATCTATTACATCATCGTAACTACTGCCGTGAATACTTGTAATGATATTAATACCTGAATTCGCAGCTTCTTCTATTGCTGTAACGTCTTCAGGTTTACCTATTTCATCAGTAATTATCACTTCCGGCGACATTGATCTTATCAACATAATTATTCCTTGAGCTTTCGGACATCCATCAAGTATATCTGTTCTGCTGCCAAGATCGTATGAAGGGATTCCGTTGTAACATCCTGCAAGCTCCGATCTTTCGTCACAAATACTTACCCTGTATCCACCGTTACTTAGATTTCTTGCAATATCTCTTAAGATAGTTGTTTTGCCGCATTTGGGCGGTGATATGATCAGAGTATTTGATATAGTGCCTGTTTTATCATTTATAAGATCCATAACATTATCAGAGGCTCCGATAACTTCTCTGCTTCTTCTTATGTTCAAAGATGAAATGTCCTTTATAAGATGAACTTTATTATTCTTTAAAGTAACTCTGCCGCACAATCCTACTCTGTGGCCTCCTTCAATAGTGATAAATCCATTGTTCAGCTCATCTTCGTAAGCATAGTAAGAATAATCCACCAATACATCAAGTATGTGTTCAAGAGATTCCGGAGTTATCCTGTGTCCGTCATTCAAATCAAACTCTTTACCGTCAGCTATAACTATGGTATCTGTATATGCTTTTATTCTTATTTCTTCTAATTTTTCCAATGTATCAGTGTCAAGCCCATTGATTCTATTCTTGAGATGTTCCGGTAGTTTATTTAATATGCTTTGTAACCCTCTATCCATATGTTTTCACCTACCATGAAGATACTTTATACAAGCATATTCCTAGTCCACAGAATTATGACTATTGAAATAAAAAAACAGAGCCGATATTTCGACTCTGTTAAATAAATCTTTAAATTAAGGTCTTTTATCCATACAAGGAATTTTAGTTTGGCATAGTCCGCAGCCGATTTTATAACCATTTCGATCGATTCCTTCAGGCCAATTGTCTGCACAAACAGTATCCTTATAGTTGCCGCAGGCCACTTTATCATGTCCTTTTTCAGTTATGGCTCTAACAGGACATCTTCTGATGCATGATCCGCATATACCGCTCTTGAAATAAAGACACCAGTCATAATGTCCGCGATCTCCTCTATCGGTAACATCCAGGTCAGCTTCCACGATGATGGTTGCAAGTCTGACTGCCATTCCTCGTTCTGAAATAAATCCATCACTTAGTCCAAAAGTCCCCATTCCGGCAGCAAATGCCGCATGTCTGTGAGACCAATTCGATGCAGCACCTAAGCTTTCCGAATGCATCTCTTTGATGTCATCGATCAAATCTATGCAAACCGCTTTGATTCCTTCCGATTCAAGAGATTCTTCTATCTTAATAGAGAATTCTTTCATCATTTTTTCCCATTCGCCTCTGGAAAGGTACCAATTATTACAAGGGTATTTAAGTTGTTTGTTCTGCAATTCCTTGGTTTTTTCTGTTTGAGGAAAAACCAGGGAGATCACTCGTAATGCTGATGGATCGGGTGTGTCCACATATTTTTTAGCAAACAATTCTAAAGGAGATAAATGAAACTCTCCGATGTGATCTTTGAGAAATTCAAAATATTGATCGTCTCCGGCAGCAACACCTATAAGTGGTTTTTCAAACATAGGTTCATCAGGATCTCCTAATACTTGAAAATTATTGCTTTCTAGACTATCGAATACACTGCTTATTATGTTATTAACAGTTGTGTTTGTTTTATTCATTGGATTCCTCTATATTAGATAAATTTTCAGGCATTATTGTCATAGTTATCTGTTCTATCCTGCGGTCTTTAACAGAATCAAGCCTGAACTTATAGTTTTCAAATACGATTTCTTTACCCATATCTTCTTCATCAGGAATTTCGCCCAGGATATCAATTATAAATCCGCCGATCGTTTCACTGTTATCCGAATAAAGATTGATATCAAGTTCTTCGTCTATATCATCAAGATCCATACTTCCGTCAATAACATAAGTATCTTCGGAAATCTTTTGGATCTCAGGCTCTTCTTCATCGTATTCATCGTCGATATCACCCATAACTTCTTCAATGATATCTTCCATAGTTACGATTCCTGAGAATCCGCCATATTCATCTATAAGTATGGCAATATGCTGCTTAGTAGTCTGAAGTTCAAAAAACAGCGAATCTATGTTTTTAGTTTCAGGGACAAAGTAAGGTTTTCTCAATATCTCTCTGATATCAACGTTTTCGAAACCATCTTCTCTTGCCTTGATGAGATAGTCTTTGATATACAAAATACCTATGATATCATCACTATCATCTTCATATACAGGTATTCTGGAATATCTAAGTTCCATCAATTCATCGATATATTCTTCGGTAGGTGCATTGATATCTATCGAGAAGACATCTGTTCTAGGTGTCATAACTTCGTAAGCCAGCATATCATCGAATGCAAATATGCCGGTGATCATCTTCTTTCCTTCTTCTTTCAGCTCTCCGCTTTCCTGCCCTGCTTCAAGCATTGAAACGATATCATCCTCCGAATACTCTACATTGGTAACGTCTGTTCTCTGTCTGCATATCTTCAGAAGTATCGTTACTGTTATTGAAAGCAGCCATACGAAAGGCTTGAGTATCTTGGCAAAGAAAGATATAGGTTTTGCCATAGCGAGAGCCATTCCGTCAGCATGCAGCATCGCCAGCCTCTTAGGAAACAGCTCACCAAAAACAAGCGTAAAAAACGACAATACTAAAGTTACTATTACAACTGCTATTTCCTGACCGTAAGGGATCCCAAAACTACTGAGCCAAGCACCCACGTCATCAGAAAAGCTGATAGCGGCCTCCGCACTTGTCAGAAAACCTGCTAAAGTTATAACAACTTGTATCGCAGACAAAAACTTATTGGGCTCATCTATAAGACTGTTCAATATGACAGCTTTCTTATTTCCCTCATGGGCCAATGTCCGTATTCTATTTTTATTGGCAGATACGATCGCCATCTCTGCTGCTGCAAAATATGCATTGATCAATATAAGTACAGCAAGCAGTATCAATTGTCCATACATTATTTTTTTCTCTTTCTTAAAATATACTTTTCAGCCACCGGCTGATCCATCTTGATCTGTAATATTTGCTGAGGATGTGGTGCTGATTCTATCGGTTCCCCTTCTTCATTAAGGAGTATTTCAAGCTTCTGTGTGAAGAAATCTCTGTCAGGACCGAATATTTCTATCTCATCACCTACGACCATCTTATTTCTCTGTTCCACGATCGCCATCTTTGTTTCAGGATCATAGCTCTTGACCATGCCTATAAAACTATAGTCTCGTGTATACGCACTGGTCTGATAGTTCTGATCCTCATTAGTCGGCTTATCGTAATAGAATCCCGTTGTGAATTCTCTTCGGCTTACCTTCTTCAATTCAGTCATCCATGCAGGATCGAATTCATAGTTTTCAGGATCTGCATAATACGCATCGATCGCTCTTCTATAGGCGCTTACTATAGTGGCTACATAGAACACGCTCTTCATTCTGCCTTCGATCTTGGCTGAGGATATGCCTGCATTAATGATATCAGGTATATTTTCAAGCATACACAGATCCTTAGAGTTAAGGATGTATGTGCCTCTGCTGTCCTCTTCAACAGGATAATATTCGCCGGGACGCTGTTCTTCAACTAGTTTATACTTCCATCTGCACGGATGAGCGCACTGGCCTCTGTTGGCATCTCTGTCTATCATGAAATTACTGAGTAAACATCTTCCTGAGTAAGAGATGCACATTGCGCCGTGAACGAATGATTCCAATTCCATAGTTTCAGGAATTTTTGATTTGATTTCTCTGATTTCACCAAATGTCAATTCTCGGGCCAAAACAAGTCTTTTAACACCTTGCTTATGCCAAAAATTAGCCGTCACGTAATTGGTCATATTGGCCTGAGTAGAAAGATGTAACTCGGCCTCCGGTATAATCTCCTTGATCAAAGTTATTACCCCCGGATCTGACACGATATATGCATCTACAGGTATATGTTTGATGGCAGTCAGATACTCTCTCAAAGGCTCAATATCTTCGTTGTGCGCAAAAATATTGAAGGTCATATGGCATTTTACACCTTTATCGTGTGCATAAGCCACACCTTCTTCTATTTCTTCTATGGTCAAGTTTCCTGCACCGGCTCTTAGACTGAACATCTCGCCACCGAAATATACTGCATCGGCACCATAGTCAACTGCAATTTTTAATTTTTCAAGATCTCCAGCAGGAGCTAATAATTCTAATTTTTTCATGTTACATTTTTCCGGTCTTTCTAATAACGCTTAATGAGACTCCGTCACCCACCGGTAATATACAAGTATCTGCATAGTCGAGTCCGGTGATATATTTTATAAATTCACGCATATTCCTGATGCTGGTCTTATACTTTTTGTTAGGGTCATATTCATCAGATGCTGTCATGCCTTTCATCAATACATTATCGCAGATAATAAGTGCATCATCTTTGCAAAGAGGCAGTGCCAGATCCCAAAATGCTTTGTAATGGCTTTTGGCAGCATCTATGAAAACAACATCAAAAAGCTTTTCTTCAGATATTTCATCAGTCAGCTTTTCGAGCACTTCTCTGGCATCCCCGTAAAGAACTTCCACTTTGTCAGAAAACTTGAGGTTTTCCACATTGCTCAAAGCTGCCTCATATACATCCTTATTTGCTTCTATGGTCACGACATCACATCCGCAGCCATTGGCAAAACAGCAGGCTGAATAGCCTACTGCTGCTCCGATTTCAAGTAATCTGTCCGGTCTTTTGATTTTCAGCAAACTCAAAAGTAACCCTTCGGTGTCTTTCTGGATTATCGGCACTCTGTTTTCTTCTGCAAAACGTCTCAGTTCTGATAACTGAGGATTTTCGCTTGAGTATAATGTGTTTATATATGCTGTTATTATATCGTTTGTGATATTCATATTATTCTGCCTGTTCTGATGTCCATGGATGATCGTCCACAGCTTTATTGTGTTCAGTTATAGTCTTGGAAAAAATAATTTCTCCTTCAGGAGTAGCATAAAAGAACATGTAATCAGTGTCTTTGTAGTTTAAGACACTGTCAATAGCGAGCATGTTTACTGTACAAATAGGTCCCGGAGGTAAGCCAACAAATTTTCTTGTGTTATATTTATTATTCGAATCAAGCTGTTCCATCGTAAGCTCTACACCTGTCTTTTCAAAGATATAGTTTACTGTTACATCACTGCCAAGAGAAATCCCTTGATTGATTCTATTTATAAATACACCTGCTACTTCTGTCATTGCATCAGGAACATTGCTTGATTCCTTTTCAACAATCGATGCAAGTGTCAGCAATTCATGGATACTAAATCCGCTGGCTTTGATATCTTTTTTTATCGGTTCCAGCTGCTTGTCCATCATATCCAGCATCATTACTGTGATGCTCTCTATGGTTGGTTCTTCTTCAGTTATGAAATATGTTTCAGGATAAAAATAACCTTCAAGTGGATATTTGATATCTTCATTCAAAACATCATCTGTTATAAACCAGTATTCATTAATAAGCTGTTTTAAATATTCTTTATCGGCCCATTTTGCCATCAATTCTTCTTTTGTAAACGGAAGTTCTGCAGCAATAGCATCTGCCGTCTGAGGTATGGTAAGACCTTCACGAATAGTAAGTTTTTCTTTTGATAAGTAATCAAAATCACCTGTATTTATAGCCTTGAACATTTCTGTCAATGTCATTGATTGACTGAATACATAAGTGTTAGCCTGCAGTGAATTATATCCACCTATTCTGGCATTGATCTTAGCACATGTTTTGTTTTTAACAAGGCCGTTTTCATCAAGTATCTCAACGATATATGAAGCGCCGCTTCCTTGTGGGATATTAACGATAACAGGTTCTTCATTATTCTTGTCCACAGCACCGAGACCGTTCAAATAAAACAGCAGCCCGCCTGTGATCAATACGAATAAAGCAATTACTATAATCAAAATCAATTTGAATTTGCCGTTTATCAGCTTAGACATCTAATACCTCTTTTCTGTATCAAAAACCACAAATAAAGGGACGGTGATCCGCCCCTTTGTAAGAATCTTTCTTATTTGGATCTTCCCAGATATTCACCTGATCTAGTATCGATCTGGATGACTTCTCCTTCTTCGATAAAGATAGGAACCTGGATAGTTGCACCTGTTTCAACTACAGCTGCCTTAGTAACGTTAGTAGCAGTGTTACCCTTAACGCCCGGTTCAGTTTCGATAACCTTCAGGTCTACAAAATTAGGAGCTTCTACCAGGAAGGCATTTCCTTTATAGAACTTGATAGTAGCCTCATCGTTTTCTCTAAGGTATTTCATAGCATCTTCAACCTGATCCTGAGTGATAGGAACCTGATCGTAAGTTTCCTGATCCATGAAATAATAAAGTTCGCCGTCATTGTATAGATACTGCATTGTCTTAGTTTCGATGTGAGCCTTAGGGAACTTATCATCAGGGTTAAAAGCTTCTTCTCTGGTAGCACCTGACAGGATGTTCTTATACTTAGTTCTTACGAAAGCAGCACCCTTACCAGGCTTAACATGTTGGAAGTCAATAACCACATGTGGTTCTCCGTTGATCTCAAATGTCATACCTTTTCTGAAATCGCCTGCATAAATCATAATCTATCACCTTTCTCCATTTATTATTTAACATTTATGATATGATATTATACCAAAACTCTATTAGTTTAACAAGTACTTGATATTATTCTATTGAGCACCGCCTGCAGGCCCCATTCCGAGATCTGATACATCTGCGATGATCTTATATACATCTGCCATCATCATTGAGAATCTCATATGATTCTGTAAATATGCAGCGGCTGAAGGATCCTGCATAAGAATAGCTGAAAGCTGCTGAAGCTTGCCAAAAGCTTCTGCATCTATCTGTTGGCCCATCATCTGTTGTGCCTGCAGCTCAAACTGTTTTGTCATAAAATCCTTGATAGCATTATCCAATTCAGGATTTGCTTCTATTGCCTTTTTACTCTGGTCAAACTGCTTGAACTCTTCTGAAGCTTTGATTGCAGATGCCAGCGAATGTGCCTGATCATATACGTTCATAATTATTATCCTTTCTGTATTTATTTCGATTATACTTCCATGAAAATAGGAAGAATAATAGGATTTCTCTTAGTCTTGCTGTAGATATATTTTCTCAAGCCCTCTCTAACAGCAGTCTTCATACCATTCCAGTCCTTCATATTTCTAGCCATGCAGTCTATAAGAATGCTTTCTGCCAACTCACATGCTGCATCTATAAGATCTTCGTTCTCTCTTACATATACGAAACCTCTTGAGATGATATCAGGCCCTGAAACGATAGTATTGGTAGCTTTGTCAATAGAAGCTACCAGTATTATAAGCCCGGACTCTGAGAGAAGTCTTCTGTCTCTAAGAACTATATTGCCTACATCGCCTACGCCGAGACCATCGACCATGATACCTTCTGCATCAGCAACACCTTTACTCTGTTCGGCTGAATCTTTTGATACTGTCAAAGCATCACCGTTTTCCAGTATGAATATATTTTCTTGCGGCGTACCCATTGTGTGAGCAAGCTCTCCATGAGTCTGCAGATGTCTGTATTCACCGTGTACAGGCATGAAATATTTAGGTCTTATCAACGAGTGCATCAGTTTCAATTCTTCCTGACACGCATGCCCTGAAGCATGTATTTCAGCTATGTCTGAATATATAACTTCAGCGCCCTTCTTGATCAGCTGATTGACTACATTGGATACTGTCAATTCATTGCCCGGTACCGGAGTAGACGAAAGTATTACCATGTCACCTTTTTTGATATTGATGGCTTTGTGTTCTGAAGAAGCCATTCTTGCTAAAGCTGACATTGGTTCTCCCTGACTTCCAGTAGTTATTACTACCAGTTCTTTATCAGGAATACTTTTAGTTTTGTTAAGGTCAACCAGCACATTGGCAGGTATGTTGATATAGCCTAATTCCTGTGCAAGCTCAACTACATTGACCATACTTCTTCCCGATATGGCGACCTTTCGGTTACATAATACTGCTATATCTATTATCTTCTGGATCCTATGGACATTAGACGAGAAGGTTGCGATTATTATCCTCTTGTCGGAGCTTCTGAATATGTCTTCAAGAGCTCGACCTACAACCCTCTCTGAAATAGTATATCCGGGTCTTAGCACGTTCGTGCTGTCAGCCATCATAAGCAATACACCTTCAGCGCCTATCTGAGATAATCTGGCAAAATCAATAGGGTCGCCGTCTACAGGAGTATAGTCGATCTTAAAGTCTCCTGTATGGAAGATCACTCCTGCAGGTGTTGTTATAGAGAGACAGATAGCGTCCGCTATTGAATGTGTTATTCTAAGTGCTTCGATCGAGAAATGTTTGCCAAGCTTGAATGTCTGCCCGGCTCTGACAACTCGCATTTCGGCCTTGAGCCCATGTTCTTTTAGTTTATTGTCTATCAATCCCAGAGGCAGCGGAGTGCCGTATATAGGAACATTTATTTCCTTTATCAAATATGGTACTGCTCCTATGTGGTCTTCATGTCCATGAGTTATTATAAGACCTCTTATTTTCTTGCTGTTTTCGGTCAGATATGAGAAGTCCGGGATAACTTTATCGATTCCGAACATATCATCGTCAGGGAATGAAAGGCCGCAATCTATGAGTATGATTTCATTTTCAAACTCAATGGCAGTCATATTCTTCCCTATTTCATGAAGCCCGCCAAGAGGTATTATTCTGACCTTTGGTGCAGGAGTTTTAGGTTTATTTTTACCTTTGCTCTCCATCCTGTTATTGCTCTTGACAGGCTGTGTCCTTTTACCGCTGACAGAATTATTAGGTTTCGTTCCTCTGTTGCGGCCGCTTTGCTTACTGCTGCCGGACTTGTTTCCGACAGCAGCTGTCTTGCGCGGTTTATTGGACTTATTAACTTGTTTTTCGCTCATTTAATTTTCTCTTTCCTTTCCCATTAAAGGTGGACAGAAAGCCTATTTTACTACAATGTTCAGCAGTTTGTTAGGCACTGCGATCACCTTCACAACGTTTTTACCTTCAGTAAGCCCCTTTACTTTTTCATCTTCCATAGCGATTTTTTCCATTTCTTCTCTTGATAAATCGCCAGGAATGTTGATTTTTTCTTTGATCTTGCCGTTGATCTGAACAACGATTTCTATTGTATCCTTAACGAGAGCACTTTCATCATATACAGGCCAGCTCTGTTCATGTACAGAACCTTCATAACCGAGATGATCCCACATTTCTTCAGTTACATGAGGTACGAATGGAGCCAGCATGATGATCAGATTTTTAACAACTTCTCCATAAAGCGCTTCATTGACTTCCCCTTCTTTGTATCTGTACATTTCATTTACCATTTCCATGATCGTACTGATAGCTGTATTGAAGTTGAATCTTTCTCCTACGTCATCTGTAACCTTCTTGATAGCATAGTTCATCCAATATGCCATGCTCTTGTCAGCTTCAGTCTTGATTTCATAAGAATTTGCAGCGCCTTCAGCATACTTTTCTTTGTATTCATAAACAGCTCTGTATACTCTATTGATAAATCTGTAGCTTCCTTCTACACCCTTATCTGACCAATCAAGCTCTCTTTCAGGTGGTGCGGCGAAGAGTATGAAAAGTCTTGCAGTATCTGCACCATACTTTTCAATGATCTCTGCAGGGCTTACTACATTACCCAGAGATTTACTCATTTTAGCTCCGTCTTTTATTACCATGCCTTGAGTGAGCAGATTCTTGAACGGTTCTTCATCCTTAACTAGACCGAGATCATAAAGAGCCATCTGGAAGAATCTAGCGTACATCAGATGCATGATGGCATGTTCTACACCTCCGATATACTGGTCAACGTTCATCCAGTAGTCAACTTTATCTTTATCGAATACAGCCTCATCATTTCTTGCATCACAATATCTTAAGAAGTACCATGAAGAGTCGAGGAATGTATCCATAGTATCCAGCTCTCTCTTAGCAGGCTTGCCGCATATAGGACAAACAGTATCGATGAATGTCTTGCTTGTAGCCAGAGGTGATTCGCCCTTACCTGTGAATTCAACGTCTGTAGGAAGCATTACAGGCAGATTTTCTTCCTTTTCAGGAACCCATCCGCATGCATCACAATGGATCATAGGTATAGGAGTTCCCCAGTATCTCTGTCTTGAGATCAGCCAGTCACGAAGTCTGTAGTTGATAGTCTTCTTACCGATACCTCTTTCTTCAGCAGCTTCAGCAACCTTCTGGATAGCATCAACATTATCAAGACCGTTGAATTCGCCTGAATTGATGACCTTACCTTCAGCAGCAAATGCTTCCTTGAGGTCTTTGAGATCGATTTCAGGGTCTTCCGGATCTATTACAGGGATGATTTCCAGATCGAATTTCTTTGCAAATTCAAAGTCTCTCTGGTCATGAGCAGGTACGCCCATTACTGCTCCTGTACCATATCCCATAAGTACATAGTCTGAAATATATATAGGCATTGGCTTTCCGGTAAACGGATTCACAGCATACTGACCAATGAATACACCTGTCTTTTCGTTAGTTGTTGAAGTTCTTTCGATTTCATTCATATGAGCACATCTGTCTATGTATTCCTTAACAGGTGCTTCATATTCAGTTCCTTCTACCATATCGAGAACTGTAGGGTATTCAGGAGCCAGAACCATGAATGTAGTACCGAAGATAGTGTCTACACGAGTTGTGAATACGGTCAGAGTTTCATCTCTATCCTGGATCTTGAATTCAACTTCTGCACCGTGTGATTTACCGATCCAGTTTCTCTGCATGATCTTAACTTTGTTTGGCCATCCGTCGAGTGTATCGAGATTGTCCAGAAGTCTTTCTGCGTAATCAGTGATCTTAAAATACCACTGTGACAGATTCTTCTTGCCTACGAGAGTTCCGCATCTTTCACAGCAGCCGTCTACTACCTGTTCATTAGCAAGTACTGTCTGACAGCTAGGACACCAATTTACAGGGTTTTCCTTCTTGTAAGCCAGCCCCTTCTTGAAGAACTGAATGAATATCCACTGCATCCATTTATAATAGCTTGGATGAGCCGTAGCAACTTCTCTGTCCCAGTCATAAGACAGACCCATTTCACGAAGCTGTCTGTTCATTTCTTCGATGTTGCTCCATGTCCATTCAGCTGGTTCTACATTATTCTTGATAGCAGCATTTTCTGCAGGAAGTCCGAATGCGTCATATCCCATCGGATGAAGAACGTTGTAACCCTTCATCTTCTTGAATCTTGCGATAACATCGCCTATAGAGTAATTTCTTACGTGACCCATATGAAGTTTTCCTGATGGGTATGGGAACATTTCAAGAACATAGTATTTTTCCTTGTCAGGATCTTCTACTACTTTGAAAGCTTTAGTTTCTTCCCAATGTCTTTGCCATTTTGCTTCGATTTCGCTAAAATTGTACTTTTCTAACATATTTGCCTCCATTAAAAATTGATTTCAAGGGTCTCGCAATCTCCCCAAATTCTTTCAAGATTATATTTTTCTCTCATGTCAACTGTCATAACATTGATAACAACATCACCGTAGTCCATCAGAGTCCAGCCGGAAGTACGCTTTCCTTCTATACTCTTAGGGAATACTCCCATTGGTTCCAGCATATCTTCAACATTATCAACCAGTGCGCTCATCTGTCTTTCACTTCCGCCAGAAGCAATGATAAAATAATCGGCAAAAGATGCTTTAAGCCCAATATCTATGACAACTACATCCTGTGCTTTTTTATCATCCAGCAATTTGGCTACTTTTAATGCCAATTCTTTAGGTTCCATCATAGGTTAGTTTTCTCCTTTAAATCATTGATTGCATTTATTGTGTCAGGGTCAAGATATTCACCTATTCCCTTGATATATTCAACAGTTCTTTCTAGAGAACTGATACATGCTTTATTAAGATCGATATATGCCAGTTTTCTGATTTCTTCCACTGTAGGATAGTTCCTACCGGGCTCAATGGCATCAGCAAGGAAAATTATCTTTTCCAGCTTAGACATTCCTGCTCTTCCCGTCGTGTGATAAGAAACAGCATTCAATATATCTTCATCAACTATTCCATAATCCCTTTTCATTATTACGGCTGCTATTTTTCCATGCGACAAATTCGGGTTGTCCATAATACTCTTTTGTAAACCTAATTGTCTCACATACATATTTAATACAGAAACCGGTGTACTTCTATACATATCATGGAAAAGTGCAGCTATTTCAGCCTTTTCAGCATCTTCACCATAGTGTTCAGCTAATTTTTTTGCCTCATTTACTACAGAATATGTATGTTTCAGTCTTCTTTCATTAAGATTATTCTCGATATATCTTGTGATTTTTATTCTAAGATCGTCCAATCCCGCAGACACAGAACGGTCATTCGTATAATCCATGTTCTTTGATATACCTTTCCACTTCTACTGAAATCAAACCTTTGGCAGAATCTCCTCGCCCCAGGATTTCTCTAATTTCCGTTGAAGATACGTCTATTTGCACATTATCTATATTTATGATCTCGGTATTATAGGCTTCACGGATCCTCTTTATGCAAAGCTTCAATTCTTCTTGCTTATAGCCTGGTCTTGTTCCGATCACATAAGAGTACTTTGTTAACAGTTCTTCTGCGTTCTTCCATTGGTCTATTTTTAAGAATGCATCTGTTCCTGTTATAAAGTATAGTTTAGCATCTGTTCCAAATTGCTTCTGCATAGCACGCATGGTCAGATATGAATAAGATATGCCACTTTCATTAAGCTCATATGAAGATACTTCGAATCCTTCATTCTCTCTTGTAGCAAGTTTCAACAACTCAAGCCTGTCTTCTCCGGATGTCAGTTTCTTATCAAGCTTGAACGGCTGAAGCCTGGCAGGTATGAATATGACCTTATCAAGACCTGCCTGCTTCATAGCATCTTCGGCAAGTCCTGTATGACCCAAGTGTACCGGGTCGAATGAACCTCCGAAGATGCCAATTTTTCTTATTTTGTTGTAAGATGTTACGGGTTTACCACTCAATCTTACGTCCTTCCTTCTTCCACTTTCTGAATTCAGCTGTAGCTGTGAAGATAGCGTCTGATGATGAGTTGAGCGCTGTTTCACATGAATCCTGGATAACTCCGATAATAAAACCAACACCTACTACCTGCATAGCGATATCGTTAGAGATACCGAACAAGCTGCAAGCCAGTGGGATAAGCAGCAGTGAGCCGCCTGCTACACCTGAAGCTCCGCATGCTGATACAGATGCGATAAGGCTCAGCAGCAATGCCGTAGCAAAGTCAACTTCGATACCGAGTGTGTTGACAGCAGCCAGTGTCATTACAGTGATTGTGATTGCTGCACCTGCCATATTGATAGTAGCTCCCAGAGGGATAGATACTGAATACTGTTTTTCATCAAGACCTAAATCTTCACAAAGTCTCATGTTTACAGGAATATTGGCAGCTGAACTTCTTGTGAAGAACGCTGTGATACCGCTGTCCTTGATACACTTGAGTACCAGTGGATAAGGGTTCTGTCTTATATTAATAAATACGATAAGCGGATTGATGATGAACGCTGAAACCAGCATACAAGCTACCAGTACGAGGATGATATGTCCGTAATCAAGCAGTGCCTTCACTCCTGTTGTTGCTACAGTTGTGAATACCAGCCCCATGATACCGAAAGGTGCGAAGTTGATCACCCACTTGATGGCAGTTGAGAAAGCGTCAGCTACGTCACCGATCATTCCGACAGTATTTTCACTTGCTCTTCTAAGTGCCAGACCGAGAATAACAGCCCAAGCCAGAACACCGATATAGTTGGCATTCATCAGTGATGATACAGGGTTGGCCACTACGTTCATAAGCAGTGTCTTAAGTACTTCTGCTATTCCTTCAGGCGCAGTTCCTTCTGCTCCTGCAGGAAGTACCAGTGTTGATGGGAACAAGAAACTTGCAGCTACAGCTGTAAGTGCTGCAGCGAAAGTGCTCACCAGGTATAAGATGATAACAGTTTTCATGTTGCTTTCACCGCTATCCTGTTTGTTGCTGAGAGCATGCATTACTAGGAAGAATACCAGCAGCGGTGCTATAGCTTTAAGAGCTCCTACGAACAGATCTCCAAGAATTCCTATGATAGCAGCCTTAGGTATGATCATTCCGAGGATCACTCCGACGATAAGTCCTGCGATGATTCTTTTGATCAGACTGATTTCAGTCCACTTCTTAAAAATTTCCATTAGATATCATTTTCCTTTTCTTTTGTTTATAAATTACTTCTATTCCTGCTCCTTGATCTTGATACCAAGTTCATCAAGCTGTTCCTCTTCTACAACTCCCGGAGCTTCACTTACCATACACTGAGCATTTTGGTTCTTAGGGAATGCGATAACTTCTCTGATTGATTTTTCCCCTGTGAGAAGCATCACAAGTCTGTCAAGACCATATGCCAGACCGCCATGAGGCGGAGTTCCGTACTTGAATGCTTCAACCAGGAATCCGAATTTTTCATCGATATCTTCCTGACTCATATCAAGGGCTCTGAACATATCTTCCTGCATATGTCTGTCATGTATTCTGATGCTGCCGCCGCCAAGTTCCACACCATTGAGAACGATGTCATATGCCTTGGCCTTAGCCTTGGTAGGATCAGTCTTCAGCAGATCTGCATCTTCTTCTCTAGGTGATGTGAACGGATGGTGCATAGCATGATAAGTATCTGTCTCTTCATCATGTTCGAACAGAGGGAAATCAGTTACCCATAACAGGTTATACTGTTCATCATCGAGAAGACCAAGCTCATCAGCAATATGTCTTCTCAGGAATCCCAAGCTGTCATAAACGACTTTATTTCTATCTGAAATGATCAAGATAAGGTCTCCGGCCTTGGCTTCCATTCTGTCGGCAATAGCCTTAAGCTCTTCAGGTGAGAAGAACTTGTTTACAGATGAAGTAACTTCGTTTTCAGCCACCTTCATCCATACCATGCCCTTAGCGCCGTAGCTCTTCACCTGTTCTGTCAGTTTGTCGATCTTCTTACGAGTATAGCTTTCTGCAGCTCCTGTGATGCATATACCGCGAACACTGCCGCCTGCAGCGATGGCATCAGTAAATACTTTGAATCCGCAGCCAGCCACCATATCTGTGATATCATTCAGTTCGAATCCGACTCTTGTGTCAGGCTTATCTGAACCATATCTGTTCATCGCTTCGTCATAAGGGATCCTAGGGAACGGAGTTTCGATATCGATACCCTTCATTTCCTTGAATACTCTCTTCAGATATCCTTCTTGGATCTCGATAACATCGTCCACATCAACGAATGACATTTCCAAGTCTATCTGTGTAAACTCAGGCTGTCTGTCAGCTCTCAGGTCTTCGTCTCTGAAGCACTTTACGATCTGGACATATCTGTCAGTTCCGCCTACCATCAGAAGCTGCTTGAACATCTGCGGTGACTGCGGCAGAGCGTAGAACTTACCCTGGTTTACTCTGCTCGGTACAAGGTAGTCTCTGGCACCTTCAGGAGTTGACTTGATGAGTACAGGCGTTTCTACTTCTGTAAATCCATTTTCTGCAAAATAGTCACGTGTCAGCTTAGCCAGATTATGTCTAAAAGTCAGATTGTCCTGCATCTTTTTCTTTCTCAGATCCAGATATCTGTACTTGAGTCTTAAGTTGTCATCTACATTGTCGTCATCCTTGATATAGATAGGAGGAGTATCTGCTTCTGAATAGATAATAAGATCATCTGCAAATACTTCGATATCTCCTGTAGGCAGGTCGGCATTCTTTGATTCTCTTTCCATTACCTTGCCCTTGATACCTACTACATACTCACTTCTCAGTTTGTCAGCTCTTTCGAACAGTTCCTGAGGGATCTGATCATTGAATACTACCTGGGTGATACCTGTCTTGTCTCTGACATCACAGAAAATCAGGCCTCCTAAATTTCTTCTCTTCTGGATCCAGCCGTTCAATACAACGCTTTCACCGATGTTTTCTTTTCTAAGTTCCCCACACATATGGGTTCTCTTGTAAACGCTCATTTGTTTCTCCTAATATTGTTTTATCTATTTTGTCAGTACAGCAACGATTTCTTCCATTGGTACGTTGATCTGTTCTGAAGTAGCCATATCTTTGATAGCGAAGCTGTTGTTTGCCAGCTCATCAGCACCGATAACAACTGTCTTCTTAGCGCCGATCCTGTTGGCATACTTGAACTGGTTCTTAACGTTTCTGCCCATGATATCCATCTGAACAGCAACACCTGCTCTTCTCAGTTCTCCCATCAGCTTCAGACCTGCCATCTTAGCTTCTTCGCCCATCACTGCGATGAAAACATCTGTCTTATCAGGTTCAGGGATCTCTACTCCGCAAGCTTCCATAGTCAGCAGCAGTCTTTCCTTACCCAGACCATATCCTACGCCAGGTGTTGAAGGTCCGCCGATCTCTTCTACGAGACCATCATATCTTCCGCCGCCGCATACAGTTCCCTGTGCACCTATCTTGGTAGTTACAAATTCAAATGCAGTTTTTGTATAGTAGTCAAGTCCTCTTACGATTCCAGGATCCACAACATACTCGATTCCCATAGCATCGAGATTAGCCTGCAGCTGGTCGAATGCTTCGCTGCATTCATCACAGAGATAATCTATCATCATAGGTGCTCCTGCAACCAGTTCCTGGCAAATAGGTGACTTACAGTCGATGATTCTGAGTGGATTTCTTTCATATCTATCCTTACAAGTATCGCAAAGTTCATCATACTTAGGCTTGAGGAATTCTCTCAGAGCTTCTCTGTGCTTCTGTCTGCACTTAGGACATCCTACTGAATTGATTCTCAGTTCGATGTCAGTGATTCCCATTTCGTTGAGGAAATCATAACCGTGTGCGATAACTTCAGCATCAGCCATCATGTCCATAGTTCCGAATGTTTCGATACCGAACTGGTGGAATTCTCTAAGTCTTCCTGACTGAGGCTTCTCATATCTGAAACAAGGAATATTGTAATAGAACTTGTTTGGCTGTACTCCGGCGAACAATTTATGTTCAGCAAACGCTCTTACTACAGGTGAAGTTCCTTCAGGCTTCAGAGTGATGCTTCTGCCTGCGAAGTCTTTGAAAGTGTACATTTCTTTCTGTACGATATCAGTAGTGTCACCAACTCCTCTCTGGAAAAGTTCAGTATGCTCGAAAACCGGTGTTCTGATTTCTTCAAAGCCATATCTTCTGCAGATGTCTGCGAAAGCCTTTTCTACGTAGTGCCATTTGTACGCCTGTTCAGGCAGCATGTCTTTTGTTCCTTTAGGTGCGTTAGTTAACATATTTACCTCCAAAAATTATTTTCTTTTCTTAGGATCATTTCATCGATCCTGTCTATATATATTTCGTAATTCGATACGTTGGCGACTCTTTCAAGTCTGTTTTCATCAGGATAATAAACCTTGCTGATGCCTCCTGCTCCGAGAGCAAGTATTGACTGGGCTTCTTCCATTATCCTTACATTGTAGGTCGATATGAGTTCTCTCTTACAGAAACCGATATTTTCTGTATTGCCGGACGTATGCTTCTGCCTGTAAAGATAATACGGTTCATATCCCGCCTTGCCGAGAGCCTCGTGAGCATATGTCAGCATCTCTTCTCTCAAGTCTTCTCTGCGGTAATTGAACTCCGCATCTAGCTCCTTAAGTCTTGACGCCCTCTTCACGGCCAGCGTATGGACAGTGATATTCTCGGCTCCCAAGTCTATCATTGTATCCACGCTGTTTTTGAAATCTTCAAGACTTTCCTCAGGCAGTCCCGCTATAAGGTCTGCGTTGATACAGTCGAACCCTGCATCCCTTGCCATCTTGAATGCATCAAGAGTCTGCTCTACAGTATGTGCTCTTCCTATAAGCTCCAGAGTATGCTGTTTCATGGACTGTGGGTTGATGCTGATCCTGTCCACACCGTAACGTTTCATCACTTCAAGTTTTTTAGGCGTGATCGTGTCAGGTCTTCCGGCCTCTACGGTAAACTCTTTGAGGTGAGCCAAATCAAAACACTGTGAAATTTTCTTCAGCAGTTCCTCCATCTGGACTTCGTCAAGAGTTGTAGGCGTCCCGCCTCCTATGTAAAGAGATTCGGGCGCATCTTTTCTCAGTGCCATCTTTGCTCCGCAATACTCGATCTCCTTGTGCAAAGTTTGCAAGTAACGTTCTATCTCAGGCTTTTTTACTTGATTAGAAGTGAATGAGCAGTAAAGGCATCTTGTGGGACAAAATGGTATGCCGAGATAAATGCTCAAGCTGTCTCTTTCAGGTTTTCCCAGCAGCCTTCTCTGATAATCTAAGATGTCTGTGATCAGTCTGCTCTTTTCGGGATGTAGCAAATACTCGTCATCAAACATCCTCAAGGTTTCATCACGACCCATCAGGTCAGTCATTTCGCCTGCTAACTTGACCGGTCTTATTCCTGTGAGAATTCCCCACTTAGGAGACTTACCTGTCTCATTTTCAAGGTATCTGTATATTTCTCTCTTGAGTTTATCTTTATCTCCATCAAAGATGAACTCTTTTGATACACACGGCTCTGCACTTTGAATTTCTTCTTGAAAACCTGCACTTTGCATTGCCTCAGGTTTCATCAGTCTGTATTCATCTTGAGTAAGAAATACTTTTATAAGCTCTTCGTATTGATTTGTGTTTTCTATGCCATTGATTTTAAAGATATACAAATGGATTGTTCCTCTTTTCATAGCCTATCTGAGTAGGTCCCATATGTCCCGGGAATACTTGTGTTTCTTCAGGAAGTACATACAGTTTTTCCTTGATTGATTCTGACAATGACTCGAATGAACATCCCGGGAAATCAGTTCTTCCAATTGACTGTCTGAAGAGTGTATCACCACTGAAAAGCACGTTTTCTTTTTCTGCGTATATACACATGCCTCCCGGAGAATGTCCCGGAGTATGGAAAAACTTCAAATCTATATTCCCTACTTTCAGTTCATCTCCATCTTCTACATAAATGTCGGGATCTACAGTATATGGCATACCGAATTCTGCACTAAAGTTAAATCTTACATCATGAAGCATCCTGTCTTCATGTTTATGGGCTACGACTTTGCAGCCTTCAAATTCAGCCTGATGTTCTTTTACTCCGCAGATATGATCCGAATGTCCGTGTGTGAGCAGGATATACTCGATCTGGATCCCTTCATCTTTAACTGTTTTAGCCAGCAACGGGTTGTAACCACCGGGATCAACTACAAATCCTTTTTTTGTTTCTTCGTCCACCACCAGGTAAGTGTTTACCTGAAGTGCACCACTTGGAAGATTAGTTATCTTCATGATCTTACCTCCTTATGATTTAGAACATCTTATTGCTGTCAAGCAGGATAGTAACAGGTCCGTCATTATGGATCTCAACCATCATTTCTGCCTGGAATATACCTTCTTCTACGTTGATATCTTTAGCCGATATCTTTTCTATAACTTTTCTGTAGAGCGCGTTTGCCTCATCCGGTGCAGCGGCCTTGGTAAAACTAGGTCTTCTGCCTTTTCTGGCATCGGCAAGCAGTGTGAACTGAGATACCGCCAGTACTTCCCCACCTATATCCTCAACGCTCAGGTTCATCTTACCCAGCTCGTCTTCGAAGATCCTGAGACCGCAAATTTTATCCGCAATATAATCTGCATCCTTTTCTGTGTCTCCGTCTTCTACGCCTATAAGCACCATAAGTCCTTTTCCTATATCTCCTGTGATCTTCTCATCAACAGTAACGCTGCTCTTTTTTACTCTTTGTACTACTGCTCTCATATCATGCCTCGGTCCAATGATTGATTATGACTTACTTCTGTATGCCTCTACGATACCAGGTATGCTTTTGAAAGATCTGCACATTTTTTCGATCTGTGATCTGTCTTTGATAGAAAGTGTCAACAAAATATTGACATCTTCATTTTTATCTGCTCTGGCATTAAGGCCAACGATGGCAACTTCCATATCTTCGCATACTTTTGAAATGTTCGAAATGAGCCCTTTCTGATCCTTCGCCGTTAAAGTTATCTCTGCATTGAATGACTTGTCCAATAAATCCGGATCCCAGCTCACATCTATGCATCTTGCTCTTTCAGACTCGGGCATGTTTTTTAAATTATCGCAGTCCACACGATGCACAGAGATGCCACGCCCCTTAGTTATAAAACCTACGATCTCATCTCCCGGAACAGGATTACAGCAACCGGCCATTCTGATCATCAAATTATCAAGACCTTCTACGATAACGCCTGATGTATCTTCTTGCTTCTTTTTGTGTTGATTACGCTTTTGAGCCTTCTCGCTGATTTCATTAAGGTCTTCGAGGAGACTTCTTTCTTTTTCTGCCTCAACTGCTGCTCTGGCGTCAGCATCGTAGCTGAGAAGCAGATTTACAAGTTTAGTTTGTATGGTTCCGCCGTAACTCAACTGGTTGTACAGCTCGTCGCTGTTTTTGAAGCCCATTTCTTTTACGGCTTTATTTACATAATTATTTTTCAGTAAAACTCTAGGATCATATCCTTTTTTTCGGATATATCTATCGATCTGATCTTTACCCTTATCGATAGTATCAGTCTTATTTTCCTTCTTCAGCCACTGTCTTATCTTATTTCTTGCTGAACTGCTCTTAGCGATCTTAAGCCAGTCAATGCTCGGGCCTGCTGCATTAGGAGAAGTGACTATTTCGATGATATTACCATTTTCCAATGTGTGGTCTATGGTTACCATCTTACCATTGACTTTGGCGCCCACACACTTGCATCCAACATCAGAATGGATCTTGAATGCGAAGTCAAGTGGTGTGGCTCCTGCAGGAAGTTCTATAACATCGCCTTGTGGAGTGAATACGAATACTTGGCTGGAGAACAGATCCATCTTAAGAGATTCCATGAATTCCTTTGGATCTTTAACATCCTTCTGCCATTCCAATGCTTGTCTTAACCAAGAAAGCTTTACTTCTTCCTTGTCCGAAGCAATACCTTCTTTGTACTTCCAATGGGCAGCGATACCATATTCTGCGATCCTATGCATTTCATATGTTCTTATCTGTATTTCGAACGGTTTGCCGCTGTCACCTATAACAGTCGTATGGAGCGACTGATACATATTAGGTTTAGGCATGGCTATATAATCTTTGAATCTGCCGGGTATAGGTTTCCACAACGTGTGTACAAGACCTAAAACTGCATAACAATCTTTAACAGATTCAACTATGATCCTTACGGCCATCAAGTCAAAAATTTCGTCAATGTTCTTATGCTGATACTGCATTTTCTTATAAATACTGTAAAAATGCTTGGATCTGCCGTAAATATCATGTTTGATTTCAATTTCTTCAAGAGTCTTTTTAATTTCATCAACTACGTTATTGATGGCATCTTCTCTTTGTCCTTTTCTTTCGCTTACCTGTTCAGCAAGATCATAATATGCTTCAGGTTCCAGAAATTTGAGGGCAATATCTTCAAGTTCCATTTTCATGGCATAGATACCAAGTCTTGCTGCCAGCGGAGCATATATATCAAGTGTCTCTCTACATTTCTCGATGATCTTATCATGAGTCATGTAATTGATGGTTCTGAGATTATGAAGTCTGTCAGAAAGCTTGATGATAAGGACCCTGATATCTTTAGACATGGCAAGGAACATTTTTCTTAAGTTCTCAGCTTGACGTTCTTCTTTGCTTTCGAACTTGATCGATCCCAATTTTGTAACACCGTCAACAAGAAGTTCCACTTCATCTCCAAAATCTCTTCTAAGATCTTCGTTGGTATATGGAGTATCTTCAACAACATCATGAAGCAGGCCCGCTATTATTGTTTCTTCATCCATGCCAAGATCAGCTAATATTTCAGCGACAGCCATAGGGTGTATAAGATATGGTTCTCCTGATTTTCTCAGCTGATTTCTATGCATTTCCTCGGAAATATCATAAGCCTTCCCTATGAGTTCAATGTCATAGTTAGGATTGATTTCCAATATTGAATTTAAAAACTCGCTTCTTTTCTTCATAATGTGTAACTATTCCTTGTCTTAAACAGATTGATTATTTGTTATCCTTCTTCTCTTTTTTGATTCCGGGATACTGTTTTTTATTCTTTTTGTTCTTCTTCAACTGTTTTTCATATTTGGAAAGATTGCCATGTCTGCTGAATTCTAAATACAGCGGACTGCATACACAAATGGATGAATATGCACCTGCAATAATACCTACCATGAGTGGAAGAACAAACTCTCTGATCGCATCCCCTGCCATTATCAGAAGAGGAACCATTACGATCAAAGTTGTTACGGAAGTCATCAATGATCTTCCGAGAGTTTGAGTAATACTTGTGTCGATCATTTCTTCGGTATTACCCTTCTTCATATATTTGATATTTTCACGGATTCTGTCAAATATTACGATAGTGTCATTTATGGAATATCCAACTACAGTCAGGATACCTGCAATAAACGGATTATTTACAGTAATATTGAATATTGCATAGAACGCTATTACTATCAGCACATCATGAAGTACACCGAGAAGTGCAGCTCCTCCAAACTTCCATTGTGAAAATCTGAATCTGATATATATCAGCATACATATCGATGCGATTATAATGGCAAGTATCGCATTATTTCTTAATTCTTTACCAACTGATGGCCCGAATAATTCTTCTGCAACCACATCATCTTCGGTAGTACCAAATGTTTCATTGATGGTACCGATAACTTCAGCTCTTTCATCGCTGTCAAGTGCTTCTATAGTTCTTATTACTATCTGATCATTATTTGCTCCGGAATAAATGATTTCAGGATCAAGATCATATTTCTTAATGGCATCTTCAACATCAGAAACATCAACCTTCTCACCCATATCCATCTGGATCATAGTTCCGCCGGTAAAGTCGATACCATAATTGAGACCTCTAACTACGCCGAATGCAAGTCCCACAACCATTATCACAATGGAGATGATATAAAAGATCTTCTTATATCTCATAAAGTGCATTTCTCTATCAAAGCTGAATGATGCTTTGCCATCTTTTCCAATGCCGAAGAAGGTCTTCTTGCTGAATTTTCGACTATTTGCAAAGAGATTCACATAAAGCTGAGTAACAACAACTGCAGTAAATATGCTAACAATGATACCTATCATGAAAGTCCACGCAAATCCTTTAACAGCACTGGTACCGATTTCATACAAGATCACTGCTGCAATAAGAGTCGTTACTTGTGAGTCTATTACAGTACTCAACGCGCGCTTGAAACCTTGTTGAGTCGCTACTCTTATGGTCTTACCTGCTGCTATTTCTTCTCTGATTCTTGAGAAAATAACGACATTGGCATCTACTGCCATACCTACAGAGAGTATAAATCCAGCAATTCCAGGAAGTGTAAGCACGCTTCCCATGAATCCCATGATATTGATAACTATCAAAACGTAGAAAAGAAGTGCGATACTTGCTATAGCCCCAAGCCCTCTATATGCGATCACCATAAGAAGAATTACAAGTATCAATCCGATAATTCCTGCGTATACACTCATTTCAAGTGCGTTATATCCGATCTTTGCTGACTGCACCGATGAATTCACTTCTTCCAGTTCCAAAGGAAGTGCACCGCCTCTTATGAGTGCTGCCAGATTAGTAGCCTCTTCTTGAGAGAAGCCTCCCGTAATAGTGCATCTTCCTCCACTTATAGGCTCGTTTACTGATGGTGCTGATATTATCTGACCATCGAGAATGATCATTATAGCGTCATTAGGAACGCCCTGTATAGTTGATGTCACGCTTCCACTGTATGCAGTTGTTGTTGCCTGATGAAACAGATCGGCACCTTCACTGTCAAATTCCAAGTCTACAGCATATCCTGCAGATTCATTATCCATAGCTGCTGCAGCATCCTTGACATTACCGCCATCCAATACTATAGTTCCATCGGCTAAAGCGAACTGTAACTGTGCTGTTCGGCCTATCTGGTTAATAGCGTCCTGAGCGTCTTCAGCTCCCGGCAGCTCTACTCTGATCCTTTTATCACCTTCGATAGTTACTACAGGTTCTGCAAGACCCATCTGATTGACTCTCTCTTCGATGACAGCCTGGGTCTGTTCCATAGCTTCTTTAAGTTCTTCACCTTCAAGATCAGTATTTGCTTCCATAACGACATATACCCCACCTTTGATATCAAGGCCAAGCTTCATCCTGTCTTTGATAGGTTCAATAGGGCCTGCACCAAAAATAGTCAGATACCAACCAACTGCTATTATCACAACAAATAGTACTGCTAAAACTTTCTTAAGATTATGACTCATCAGTTCCTCCAACTTAAAACCTGCATAAAACAGGCTATAAAAAATCCATTAAATCATACTTTATTATTTTACAACTTTTTGAAGCTCATAACAAGGGCAAATGCATTGATTTTTTAATGTTTTAAGGTTATTTAATATCAAATATAACATATAACGATACATATACGATAAACACAAATAAAAGTGCCGTAATCAAAAACACATACAACATCTTTTTTCCCAAGATTCTAGCTTCCAGAACACCTGCAAATACTGCAGATAATGACAGTGAAATCAACATCATTTCATCACTTAGTGATTCTTTTATTCCTGTCAAATGTATAATCGCAGCTGATAATAACGTCAATAAAATAAAAACAATAAATGATAACATCATCACTTTTACGGTTTTTCTTAAAATCTCCATATTCCACCTCCCTTTTAAATATATTTTTCTTTATTTCATATATAACGAAATATATCAAATAAAAAAGAGATGGTTTCCCTGAACTTGTCAACGAAAAGTAGACAATGAAAAAGAATCATAAGAAGCCTTGTT
>JAUNQD010000017.1 GCA_030536355.1 Bacillota bacterium
AACTGGTTTGGGACCAGTGGGCCGCGGGTTCAAATCCTGCCACCCCGACCATTTTTTTAAAAGTTGGGCCATTAGCTCAGTTGGTCAGAGCGTCCGGCTCATAACCGGCAGGTCCTGGGTTCAAGTCCCCGATGGCCCACCAATATAGTATATTAAGTAGTTTGCCCAGATAGCTCAGTTGGTAGAGCAGGGGACTGAAAATCCCCGTGTCCTTGGTTCGATTCCGAGTCTGGGCACCACTTATTTATAAGATAATCCCTTGCTGACTCAGTCCGAGGGTTTATTTTTTTATTCAGGAGTGCAATTCTTCTGTGTTATACGCCTAAAGAAAGGAGACTCTTATGGCACAGTTATATTACAGATACAGTACTATGAATGCCGGAAAATCCATCGAGGTCATCAAAGTCGCATACAACTATGAAGAAAGGGGAAAGCGCGTTTTAGCTCTTGTTCCGGGAGTTGATGACAGGTACGGCAAAGGAATGATAACTTCTAGAGTTGGCCTTCAGAGAGAAGCTACCATAGTCAATGAAGACACTAATATTCTTGAGATTTTCATGAGAGAAAATGAACGTGAAGCAATAGATTGCGTGGTTGTAGATGAATGTCAGTTCCTTAAAAAGCATCATGTGGAAGAATTGATCGAAATAGTTGATAGTTTTGATATCCCTGTACTGGCATACGGACTCAAAAATGACTTTAGAAACGAGCTGTTTGAAGGATCATATTATATGCTGGTATATGCTGATAAGATCGAAGAGATCAAGACTATCTGCTGGTGCGGAAGAAAGGCTACGATGGTAGCGAGAGTAGTTGACGGTAAACCTGTCAAGACCGGTGATCAGATCGTAGTAGGCGGAAATGATATGTACGTTTCGCTGTGCAGAAAGCACTACAACGAAGGAAGATTAGGACCTGAAGAATAATCGGGGTTTGAAAAATAAAAAAATAAACTGTGTGGAAACGAAGTGATTTGTTGCCACACAGTTTTTTGTTGCGATTTGTGAAAGGATAAACTTATAGCCTACGTCCTTGCCAAGTGTTGCGGTTGCGCATTTCCTTGTGGATGGTGTTTAGTATGGTGCGTTTCATGTAACTCCATTCAGGTGCTATAAGTGTCGACCGCGGAGCATCTCCCGAGATCCTGTGCAATGTTACAGAAGGCGGTACCAGCTCCACTGCTGAGATCAGCAGATCCACATATTCCTCAATACTGTCAAAGGACATATGATCAGGGTGAGTCAGTTCCATTTGAGAACCTTTTACCAGATTGAACATATGCAGTTTCAGACCGAAGATAGGCTTAGAACATACATGCTTGACAGACTCCAGCATCATTTCATGGGTTTCTCCCGGCAGTCCCAATATCAAGTGGGTCACTGTCTTGATATTTCTTTCGAGGAGTCTTCCTACAGATTCGTCATATTCTTTGAGGGTATAACAAAGATTCATAGCATCCATCGTATCTTGGTGCATTGTCTGAAGTCCCAGTTCTACCCACATAAACGTTTTTTCGTTGAGTTCTGCAAGAAGATCCAGCACATCATCAGGGATGCAGTCCGGACGGGTGGCGATGGCGATACCGCACACCTTAGGATGTTCGAGCGCTGCATAGAATTTTTGCCGCAGTTCATCGACCGGAGCATAAGTGTTGGTATGGCTCTGAAAATATGCCAGATATTTAGCTTCAGGCCATTTATCTGTCAGACGTTTTATTTGGTTATCCAAATCTGCGAAGATATCTCCCGAACCGTCTGCCATATCTCCGGAACCGCTGGCGGAACAAAACAGGCAGCCTCCTACTCCTTTGGAACCATCCCTGTTGGGGCATGTGAAACCACCGTCCAGTGAGAGTTTCACCACCTTGCCGCCAAACTGATTTTTAAGATAAGTGTTGATCGTATTTATCCTCAACTCCTGACCATCGGAAGTGTCAAAAATAAGGGGTTTCATGTTGTCAGACATCTGACTTGACCTCCATTTTTCGGTATATTTTATGCTTCATATATGGTATAATACTCTATTATGATTACTAACAGCAAGCATTCATGTGAAAAAGAAAATGTTTTTGTTGAAGGCGGTGGATTCCAGGAGACTGTAAGGAAGCCTGCGCTGCTTCTTCACAGTTGCTGCGGACCATGCAGTACAGCGGTAGTCGAGCGTTTGGTCGATGAGTTTGACGTGACCATATTCTTCTATAACCCATGTATCACCGATGAAGAAGAATATAAGTGCAGAAAAGATGCTCAGCTTAAATTCATCGAGAAATTCAATGAAGAGAAGATCGGCGTGGCTAAAGTCAATTTCAAAGAAGGCGAATACCGACCTACCGAATTTTTCAAAGCGGCCGAAGGCTTTGAGGCTGAGCCGGAAGGCGGAGCAAGATGTACCGTTTGCTTTGGTCAGAGACTTGAGAAAACTGCTGAAGCAGCACGAATGGGAGGATATGACTATTTCGCTACGACCCTCACTGTAAGTCCTCACAAGAATTATAAACTCATATCCGAAATAGGAAGATCGATCGCCCTCAGATATGGATTAAGCTTCCTGGATAGAGACTTCAAGAAAAAAGACGGCTTCAAGAGATCGATAGAGCTGTCAAAAAAATACGAACTATACCGTCAGGATTACTGCGGTTGTGAATATTCAAAAAGGGATTAGCAATAGAATTAACGGATGAAATATTTAAACGTTGTAATAGACAATAAAAGCGACAGTACCGATAACCTTTTCACATATGGCTGCCGATTCGAAGAAGCGAAAGTAGGCAGTAAGGTGTATGTGCCTTTTGCGAAAGGAAACAGGCTGAGGGAAGGGTATGCGGTCTCCGTGACGGAAACCGTTGACGAAGACATGAAAGCCCGACTCAAGTATGTCGAAAAGGTAGACGAAGACGTTTCGCTTACGGAAGAGATCGTCAGAACGGCTGCCTGGCTGAAACAGAGATATCTCTGCAGGTTTATCGATGCACTGCACCTTTTTACTCCTGCGGGCAAGAAAGCCGTGCGTAAGGAGAGGAAGAATCCATTTGAGGATGCAAAGGGCGAGATTTCGCGGATCTCAGCTCTTACGGATGAGCAGGAGGCAGCCCTGGAGCAGATAACAGGCTCCATAGAAAAAGGAGAGCACGATAGATTCCTTATCCATGGTGTGACAGGCAGCGGTAAAACAGAAGTTTATATAAGAGCTGCCGCAAAGTGTCTGGAGGAAGGTAAAAGCGTCATAGTGCTTGTTCCCGAAATATCTTTGACGGAACAGATCATAGATCGTTTTATCGGAAGATTCGGAAGCGACACGATCGCTGTGCTTCACAGCAAGCTATCTTTGGGAGAAAGATACGATCAGTGGAAGCGCATCAGAGAAGGCCGGGTGAAGATCGTAATAGGAGCCAGATCTGCAGTTTTCGCACCGCTGGAGAACATCGGGATGATCGTTGTGGATGAAGAACACGAATCGACTTACAAGTCT
Organism: Bacillota bacterium; assembly: GCA_030536355.1. GTDB lineage: Bacteria > Bacillota > Clostridia > Peptostreptococcales > Anaerovoracaceae > Lentihominibacter. Next base: position 3,469 of record JAUNQD010000017.1, read on the forward strand.
GACCATACACCTAAATACGATACTATCGAAGTCGCTCTTAAGAGACTGCAGGATACAGATAACAATGGTGTGCTTGTGCTGGGAAGTGCCACACCGTCTGTAGTCAGTTACAGCAGAGCGGAAGAAGGAATATACAAGCTGTTGAAGCTTGAAGAAAGATATAATAAAGTGAGCCTGCCGCAAGTTGAGATCGTGGATATGAGGCAGGAATTAAAGGATGGCAATAAGTCGATAATAAGCAGGAAACTGTACGATGCCATGATGCAGCAGCTGAAGGACGGCAAACAAGTTATGCTGTTTCTCAACAGAAGAGGGTATTCTACCTTCGTATCGTGCAGGGAATGCGGATACGTTGCCAAGTGTCCTCATTGCGGCGTGTCACTGACATATCACAAGCGAGGAAACAAAGCAACATGCCATTATTGCGGATACGAAACATCGGCACCGATAAAGTGTCCTGCCTGCGAAGGCAAGTATATCAGATACTTCGGAAGCGGGACGGAAAAAGTCGAAGAGACCATAACTGAGCTTTTCGCTGGATATACCGCTGTGCGTCTTGATCTGGATTCTGTCAAGAAAAAAGGCGAGCTGCAGAAGATACTCGGCGATTTCAAGAAAGGTAAGACTGATATCCTTATAGGGACCCAGCTGATAGCTAAAGGTCTTGATTTCAGAAATGTAGGTCTTGTGGGGATAATATCTGCAGATGTATCTCTCAATATACCGGATTTCAGGTCGCCTGAAAGGGCCTTCCAGCTGATTACTCAGGCGGCGGGAAGAGCAGGGCGCGGAGACGAAACGGGACATGTGATAATACAGACATACAGTCCGGATCATTATGCCATCAAGTATGCTGCCGATCAGGATTATGAAGGCTTTTTCAAAGAAGAGCAGCTTTTAAGAAGATATATGGGATATCCGCCATACAGCGATATGATACAGATCGTTTTCATGGCAGAGGATTCGGATGCTGCAGAAAACGCAGCAAAAGAATGGCATTCTCGCATAGGAACCATGCTACCTGAGGAAGAGAAAAGAAATCTTTTTCCTCCGCAGGAAGCCTACATGAGCAGGATAAATGATAATTACAGATTTTCTCTGCTGATAAAATGTCCAAAAGGAAAGCGCAGAGATTATACTGCTATACTGGCAAAAGTCAGAGAAGAAGATAAACAAAAAAAGAAAAAGGAGTATACGGCGGTTGTAGATATCAACCCGTACAGCTTCAGCTAGGAGGAACACAATGGCACTTAGAAACATCGTTGTAGAAGGAGACGAAATACTTAGAAAAAAATGTCGTGAAGTTAGCGAAGTTACTGATCGCATCAGAGAGACCCTTGATGATATGGTAGATACTATGCACGAGGCAATGGGGGTAGGACTTGCGGCACCTCAGATCGGCATCATGAGAAGAATGTTCGTAGCAGAACCGGAACCGGGCGGCAAGATCTATTACTTCGTGAATCCGGAGATCACAGAGAGATCCGGTTCGGTAGAAGGTGAAGAAGGATGTCTGTCAGTTCCGGGATATTTCGGAGTCGTGGACAGACCTCAGAAGATCACCATAAAAGGTCTTGGCAGAGATGGCGAAGAGCAGGAATATACTTTTGAAGACTTCGAAGCCAGAGTGATGTGCCACGAATTCGACCATCTTGACGGTATTCTTTATAAGGATAAAGCTAAGGCGATGTATGATGCATCAGAAGAAGGATATGAGGAAGAATAATGAGAGTAGTTTACATGGGAACGCCTGATTTCGCAGTTCCATCTCTTGAAGCTATCCATGAAGCCGGTCACGAAGTAGTATATGTCGTGACACAGCCGGATGCAGTAAGAGACAGAGGTAAGAAAATAAAATTTTCTCCTGTGAAAGAAAAGGCAATAGAACTTGACATCCCTGTTCTACAACCTGAACGTGTAAAGGGCAATTCGGAATTTATCGAGCAGCTCAAGGCAGCGGCGCCCGATGTTATCGCAGTCGCAGCTTACGGTCAGATCCTGCCTAAGGAAGTTCTTGATATTCCTCCGCTTGGGTGTATCAATGTCCATGGATCGCTGCTTCCGAGATTCAGAGGAGCTGCACCTATACAGAGATCCATAATTGCGGGAGACGAAGAAACAGGGATCACCATCATGTATATGGCCGAAGGACTTGATACAGGTGACATGCTAGCTAAAGCTGCAACGCCGATAGGCGATAAGACAGGTGAGCAGCTTCATGATGAGCTGGCAGTGATGGGAGCGAAGCTTTTAGTTGAAACTATGCCTAAACTTGGCGAGATCACCGGGGAAAAGCAAGACGATGCCCTTTCTAATTATGCACCTATGATCTCCAAGAAGGAAGGACATGTGGATTTCACCAAAGATCCTGATGAGATCGAGAGAACAGTAAGGGCGTTCACTCCTTGGCCGGGAACATATTTTTATTATGGTGACAAGATGGTTAAACTCCATAAGGCCTGCGTACTTGACGAGGCTTCCGATGCGGCTGCGGGGACTGTTTTGAGAACTTCTGCCGAAGGTATGGATGTGGCAGCAGGAGGCGGAGTTTTAAGAGTGACCGAAATACAGATGCCCGGCAAGCGAAGGGTTGAAATAAAAGAATATTTAAAGGGCAATTCCATTGAAATCGGAACGGTTTTAGGATAAAATATAATGTGGGGTGATTTAATGTATTTTGGATATTTTGATCCGACTATCATAGTGCTGATACCGGCTATAATTTTTACCATGTATGCACAGGGGAAGGTAAAGAGTGCGTATAGCAAATATCAGAGGGTGCCGGGAAGAAAAGGCATCACAGGGTATCAGGTTGCTAGGATGATATTGGATAATAATGGGATGAGACATGTACCTATAGAATTGACTGCGGGAACATTATCTGACCACTACGATCCGAAAAACGATGTGATGAGATTATCAAACGATGTATATAATGGAACTTCCATAGCATCTGTCAGCATTGCGGCTCATGAATCGGGCCATGCATTGCAGGACGGTACATCCTATGGATTCTTGAAGTTTAGGAGCGCCATCGCTCCGGCAGTGAACCTGGTGTCTATGGCTTCATGGCCGCTGATCCTGATCGGCCTAGTTATTATCGGGACAGGTAATCTGACAACAGGAAACATGATTTTTAACTTGGGCATATTGTTCTTCTGTGCAGTAGTGCTGTTCCATACAGTGACACTGCCGGTGGAGCTGAACGCCAGCAAGAGAGCTGTTAGACAGCTGGTCGATCTTGGGATAATAGACGCATCTGAAAAACGAGGTGCTAAAAAAGTCCTTTCGGCAGCAGCGATGACTTATGTGGCAGCACTGGCAGTTGCCATAGCCAATCTTATCAGGATCTTATTGATTAGGGGGCGTGACTGATGGATGTAAACAGAAAAACATCATACCTTACTCTGATGGATATCGAAACCAAGAAGGCATACTCCAATTTGGCACTCAACCATCAGATCGCATTGAACAAACCGAACTCACAAGGCTTTGTTCGCGAACTGGTATATGGGGTGCTGGAAAACAAGCTGACACTTGATTACTATATCGATCAGCTTGTGAAGGACGGTATCAAGAGTCTTAAGAGCCATGAGCTTACTATTCTAAGGATGGGAATATATCAGCTGGGATATATGAACTCCGTTCCGGAATATGCGGCAGTAAATGAAAGCGTGGTTTTAGCCAAGAGATACTGCAGATATAAAGCCGGACTTGTCAATGGAGTTCTGAGGGAATACCTCAACAAGAAGATTCAGCTGAGACTGCCGGACAGACATGAAGATGAGATAAGATATCTGTCGGTGAAATACTCGTATGCTCCATGGATCATAGAACTGTGGCTTGAAACTTATGATGTTGATTTTCTGGAGGAACTTCTTGCAGCAGGCAATGCTACTCCTCCGACTACGATCAGATTCAACTGGCTCAAGGTCATGAAGAAAGATCTGCTTGATAAGCTCAAGGAAAAGGGCTACGAAGCTGAAGAAGGAAGTGTCAGCAAAAACGCTATCCATGTCAAAGGAAGCGGGTTGCTGGATACAGAGTTATATAAGATGGGAATGTTCACTCCTCAGGATGAGAGCTCGATGCTGGTGGCAGAAAAGCTGGATCCTAAACATGGTGAAACAGTAATGGATGTGTGTGCTGCTCCGGGTGGCAAAACAACAGCCATCGCTGAGAGGATGAACAATACAGGAAGAATAATCGCTTCTGACATATACAGAAGGAAGCTTGACCTGATAGACAGAGAAGCTAAACGTCTAGGGATCACCAATATCGAAACTCGCTCATGGGATGCGACAAGAGTCGATTCCTCGATGATCCAGAAGGCGGATAGGGTACTGGTGGATGCTCCGTGTTCGGGGCTGGGAGTTGCCAGAAGAAAACCTGAAATAAAATACAAGGAACGCACATCAGACATGGACCTGCTCCCTAAGAAGCAGCTGGCAATACTCAGTGCTTCATCAGGATATGTTAAGCCGGGCGGCACTCTTGTATATAGTACATGTACGATAAATCCGGAAGAAAACGAAGGCGTTGTCAATGCATTCCTGAAGAAAAATACCACCTTTAAGAAGGAAGAGAGCATACAGCTTCTGCCGAATGTAAATGGAACAGACGGATTTTATATATGCGTTATGAAAAAAGATGTTAGCCTGATATAGCAGAAAGGTCAGTAAATCAAATGGTGCAAATAGGATTCAAATGCCATAAAGGCATTGTTCGCGAAAACAATGAAGATGCTTGTTTCGTGATTCCGAGCCATGATGTCTATATCGTCGCCGATGGAGTAGGAGGTAACAACTCCGGAGAAGTCGCGAGCCGAACGGCAGTTACCGAGATAGCTGAACTTGTCAACAAGGAAGGACTCGATAAATGTCAAAGTGCGGAAGAGATATTTGGATTTTTCTATGATGCTTTGGAAATCGCCAATAACAGCATTTACAAGTTAGGGATGGAGAATGAAGCCAACCGGGGGATGGCAACAACTGCGGTGGCAGCCTTTGTGAAGGGAGAGAACGCCTACATATCCAATATAGGAGACAGTAGAGCTTATCTGTTCAGAGATGGAAGATTAAACAAAATAACGACGGATCACACGTACGTCAACGAACTTATAAGCAAGGGCGTTATCACAGAGGAAGAAGCAGAGAATCACAAACAGAGAAACGTAATAACCAAGGCGCTGGGCACAGAGATGCTTGCAGAACCTGATTTCTATAAGGTGAGCTTGCTAAAAGGAGATGTGTTGATGCTCTGTTCGGACGGACTTCACGGAGAAGTACCTCAAGAAGTACTGGAAGCAGTTCTGGGCAGAGGCCTGAGCATGAATGATACATGTACGCTGCTGGTAGATGAAGCTATTAGATATGGCGGCAGAGATAATATTACAGTTGTTTGTATAAGGATATGATTTTTTAGGAGGAAGTTATGGCAAATAAAGTACTCGCAGGTAGATACGAGCTGTTCGAGAGAATCGGCGAAGGCGGGATGTCAGTAGTTTATAAAGCTAAGGATAAGCTGTTAAATCGTTTTGTGGCTATCAAGATCCTGAAGCCTCAGTTCATAAACGATCATAAGTTTATAGACAGTTTCAGAAGAGAATCACAGGCGGCTGCAAGCATGTCTCATCCAAACATCGTTAACATCTACGATGTAGGAAGAGAAGGAAACATCCACTACATAGTAATGGAGCTTATCGAGGGAAGAACTCTCAGCGATTACATCAAAGCGCAGGGAGCAATGTCATATCCTAAGGTGATAGCATTATCAAAGCAGATAGCAGCAGCACTTAGCTTCGCGCATAAGAACCATATAATCCATAGAGACGTTAAACCGCATAATGTTATGATCACGCCTAACGGAACAGCTAAGATCACTGACTTCGGTATCGCCAAGGCAGTCAATGCGGCAACTATCGTGGACAATACAGATGGAATAATCGGTTCAGTGCATTATTTTTCACCTGAACAGGCAAGAGGCGGATATGTAGATGAAAAATCCGATATATATTCCCTCGGTATCGTTATGTATGAAATGCTCACAGGCAGAGTTCCGTTTGACGGAGATAACCCTGTAAACATCGCACTCATGCACATCAATGGTGAGATGGTGCCGCCATCAAGACTTATCACAGGCGTACCACCTGCACTGGAACACATAATCATGAAATGTACAGACAAGTATCCTGTTAACAGATATGCGTCTGCTGATGAGCTGATCGAAGCTCTCAATAATCTGGAATTCGTAGGAAGTGTAGTAGGCAATTCAGTTCTGATGGGCGGAGCTACAGGCACAATGGATCCTGTAAGAGGCAGAGGCCCTATCGCAGAAACCGATTATGACGATGGAGAAGACTACTACGAAGATGAAGAAGGCAAGCCACGTAAGAAAAAGGACAAGCAGCCAATGGACAAAAAGAAGAAGATGGCCATCATCGGCGGATCTATCGCCGGCGGCATCGTACTTCTCGTAGTTGTTCTGGGTCTTATCTTCGGTTGGTTTGGCGGCAAAGAAATCGAAGCACCTAACTTCAAGAACATGACTCTTCAGGAAGCTCAGGAAGCAGCTGAAGAATTCGATATCAAGATAAAGAAGGGTGAAGAAGTAGTAAGTGAAGATGTTGAAAAGGGTCGTATAGTTTCACAGGATCCTGAAGCAGGAACTACTATCAAGACAGGAAGCACTATCAAAGTAAACATCAGTATCGGACTGGGCGATGGAGATGTGCCTGACCTGACCGGTAAGATGGAAAATGAGCTGGAGGCTTATCTGGACGCGGTAGGCTTCAAGCTTGGTAATGTAACCACAAGACCAAGCGAAGAGCCTGAAGGAACTGTGATCGACCAGGACCCTAAACCTGGAAAAGAAGCCGAAAAGGGAACTACTATCAACGTAGTGGTAAGTGATGGTTCCAAGGCCAAAGCTATCATGCCGTTCGTAACAGGAATGACATTGTCGGAAGCTTCTTCAGCGATACTCAACGCAGGGTTGACAGTAGGTACAGTAACTTATGATTACAGTAACACTTATGCCAGCGGTGAAGTAATGTGGCAGCAGTACGAAGGAAATGCACAGAAAGAAAGAGGCACTTCCGTCAAACTGATAGTCAGCAAGGGTAAAAAGCAAGAGACCCCTACAGAAACACAGCCTGCAGGCTGATGGATAAATATGAAAGGAAAGTTCCTTTGGAAGGTTTGATCATTAAAGGAATCGCCGGGTTTTATTTCGTAAAATCCGGCGATAAAGTATTTAGATGCAAAGCGCGCGGTATCTTCAAGCAGAGGGATATGAAGCCGGCGGTAGGGGACAGGGTCCTGATGGAAGAGATCCCCGATAACGACGACAGCCTCATAACCGACATCCTGCCGCGAAAGAACAGTTTCATCAGGCCATTCATCGCCAATGTAGACTGTTTCGCAGTTGTGATAGCAGCAGCAAGACCGGATCCTGTACTTAATGTACTGGACAAGTTCCTGCTGATGGCAGAGAAGAATTATACTGACGTGGTGATATGCATCAATAAATGCGACCTGGCGCTGGACACAAGAAAAGCCAAAGGTCGCAAGGCGGCAGAAAACATCGAGAATATCAAAAAAATATACGAGCCTATCTACCCTGTAGTTTGTATCGACAGTGTCAACGGCACAGGATTCGATCAGCTGACAGAACTGGTGAAAGGCAAGATAACAGCCTTGGCAGGTCCGTCGGGCGTAGGCAAATCCACCATCCTCAACAGACTTATACCTGAAGCCTTTGCAGAAACAGGAAGCATAAGTGAGAAATCTCAGAGGGGAAAGCATACCACAAGACACTCTGAACTTTTCACCATAGATGAGGAAGAAGGAACCATGATATTCGATACTCCGGGATTCACATCATTCGACATCCTGGAGGCAGAAGAAGATGAACTTCAGCATTTGTTCCCGGAAATGGCAGCATGCTTGGGACAGTGCAGATACAATGACTGCAGACATATCGCAGAACCTGACTGCGGAGTGATAAAGGCCGTGGAAGAGGGTAAAATAGATGAGAGCAGATACGAGTCGTATAAGGCTATGCTCAAGGAAATAAGAGAATCGAAACAGTATTAGGAGGACAAGTAAATGATTCAATTGGCACCATCCATATTATCAGCAGATTTTTCGAGACTGGGTGAAAGCGTAAGCCAGATAGAAAGAGGCGGAGCACATTTCATACATGTGGACGTTATGGATGGCCATTTCGTTCCTAACATCAGTTTTGGTGCTGCTGTGATGAAGAGTCTGGTGGGCAAGACAGATCTGCCGTTTGACGTGCATCTGATGATAGAGGACCCCGATAAATATTTGGAAGATTTCGTCACAGATCAGACAGAATACATAGTGGTCCATGAAGAGGCTTGCGTTCATCTTCACAGGACCATCCAGCATATCAAGTCACTGGGTATCAAAGCAGGCGTAGCAATAAACCCTGCCACATCATTGACAATGCTGGACTATATCCTGGAAGATGTGGATCTTGTATTGATCATGTCAGTCAATCCGGGATTCGGAGGACAGAAATTCATACCTTCTGCTCTTGAGAAGGCCAAGGCTCTTGCCGGCATCAAGAAAGAATGCGGACTGGATTTCAAAATAGAGATAGATGGCGGCATCACCCTTGACAATGTGAAGGAAGTCACAGATGCCGGAGTTGAAATCGTTGTTGCAGGCTCATCTGTATTCGGTGCAGAAGATCCTGAAAAAAGAGTTAAAGAATTTCTTGATATTTACAAAGAATCGGAATAGGAGGTTCGGATGAGAATAATACTGGATGGAATGGGCGGAGATCACGCTCCTGCTGAGATCGTTAAAGGTGCTGTGGAAGCTGCTGCGCTGATTCCCCACGAGCTTGTCCTGGTTGGTAAACAGGAAGCTATAGAAGAAGAACTTCGCAAATGTAAATATACAGGAGATCAGATAAAAATCGTCAATGCCGACGACGTGATCACAATGGAAGACAGCCCTGTAAAAGCCATCAGAAGGAAGAAGGAAGCATCTCTTGTAGTTGCTTTGAACATGATCAAGGCAGGAGAAGGTGACCTTCTGATCTCGGGAGGCAATACAGGTGCACTGGTGGTTGGATCAAGACTTCTTCTGGGAAGGATCGATGGCATAGACAGACCTGTACTTGCAAGCATATATCCATGCCTGGGTAAAGAACCATCACTTCTGGTAGATGCAGGAGCAAGCTCAGAAGCCAAGGCACATAATCTGCTGGAATACGGACTCATGGGAAGTATTTTCGTAGAAAAAGTATGGGGCAGACAGAATCCTAGAGTCGGTCTTGTGAATCTTGGTGTTGAAGAAACAAAGGGGACAGCAGTTACTAAAGATGCACATCAAAAACTGAAAGTAGCACCTCTCAACTTCGTTGGAAATGTGGAGGCGAGAGAAGTTCCTAAGAGCGCATGCGATGTCATCGTTTGTGACGGTTTTGTCGGCAATGTTATTCTCAAGCTCTCCGAAGGATTGGCAATGAACATCCTGAAGGTAGTTAAGAATAAGCTGATGACTAACATCAAGACTAAACTGGCAGCAGTTATGCTGAAGACGCAGCTTATGGAACTCAAGTCAGACTTTGACTATGAAGAATACGGCGGAGCACCGATCTTAGGTGTCAACGGTGCCGTTATCAAAATACACGGCTCTTCAACAGCGAGCGCTGTGAAGAACGCCATCATCAAGGGGATCCCTTACGGGGAAGAAAATGTGGTTGAAACCATCAGAATATCTATGCTCGATCTGGCAGAGATCGTCGGAGAGACAGAAGAGATAGCAGAGGAGTAAAGGGGATATGGATGATATCAGACAGCTTGAGAAGAAGATCCGTTACGAGTTTCGTGACAAGGACCTTCTTGAAAACGCTGTTACACATAGTTCATACATCAAAGAATATGCCGGAAACAGGAAGAGCAATGAGCGCTTGGAGTTTTTGGGCGATGCTTTCTTTGATGCCATAATAGGAGAAGAATTGTACAAGATCTTTCCTCGACAGGAGGAAGGATTTTTGTCTCGAGTGAGGGCATCTCTGGTTTGTGAGAAATCTCTCGCAAAGGCTGCACGTCAGCTTGATCTGGGGCAGTACATCCTGCTGGGTAACGGCGAAGAGAAGAGTGGTGGGCGAGATAGAGAGTCCATCCTGGCAGATGCGCTGGAGGCCGTTATCGGGGCCGTATATCTTGACGGAGGATTTGAACCGGTCAAAGCAGTGGTCCTGGATGTTTTCAGAGAGGCTATAGAAGATGCCAAGGAAGGCAAATTCATAATAACAGACTACAAGACTGCCCTTCAGGAAAAACTTCAGCATGAAGGGATAACAGATATCAAGTATATGCTCATAGATGAGTCCGGGCCTGACCATGACAAGACGTTCAAAGTACAGCTTGTAGTAAATGGCAGACCGGAAACAAAGGGTGAGGGAAAGAGCAAAAAACAGGCAGAGCAGCAAGCTGCTCAAGCCATGATCGAAAGGAAATGTAATGTATTTTAAGAAAATCGAAATGCACGGGTTCAAGTCTTTCGCGGAACCGGTGGTGATAGAATTCAATGAAGGGATAACATGTATCGTCGGACCCAACGGCAGCGGCAAGAGTAACATCAGTGATGCTATCAGATGGGTACTGGGAGAACAGAGCCCTAAGATGCTGCGTGGCGGCAAGATGGAAGAAGTCATATTCTCCGGTACTTCCAGCAGGAAGTCAAGGGGTATGGCGGAAGTCACCCTGGTCATCGATAATGAAGACGGGAGCCTTCCAATAGATTATAAAGAAGTTGCCATCACAAGACGCATGTTCAGATCAGGCGAAAGTGAGTACCATATCAACGGAAACCAGTGCCGTCTCCGTGATATCAGAGAACTGATCATGGATACAGGTATCGGTGTAGACGGGTATTCCATTATCGGCCAGGGTAAGATCTCGGACATCCTCAGTAACAAGACAGAAAGCAGACGTGAGATCTTCGAAGAAGCTGCCGGTATCGTTATGTACAGGACCAAGAAAGCAGAATCCGAGAGAAAGCTGGCATCAACAAGCGCCAACATGGAGCGTGTCAGAGATATCATCGGAGAAATCGAAGGTCGTATAGACGGACTGCGTGAAGACAGCATCAAAGCTAAAGAATACATACAGCTTCGTGACAGATACAAGGAATTGGAAATCAACATCGTTCTGAAGAATATCGAAAATCTCGAGCTTAAGAACGAGTATATGAAAGATGACCTGGCAGAACTGCAGCAGGCTATAGATGTTTCCAAAGAAAAGAAGGCAGAGATAGAAAAGACTCTGTCTGAATACGGCAGCAGAAGCGAAGCTTTGGAATCCATCTCGGTCGAAACGAGAGAAAAACTGCTTACAGCCATAGAAGAACTCAATGCTATGGTCAATAAGGGGCAAGTCGATAGAGAAAGGCTCACAGCCATCGAAGATAATACAGCAAGGCTCAAGGAAGAACTTTCTCAGCTGGCAGAAAAGCTGGAGAGAGAAAACACCAACAGCAGTCAGCTGGAAGAGGCTAAGTCAGAGCTGGATGCCAAGCTGATAGAAACAAGAAGCGTATTAAGTGAAAAGATCGCCGGCTACGATCAGATCGCAGAAGAGATGGCGGATCTGATGGCACAGGCAGATAAATACAAAAATGATATTTTTGATCTTACAGGAAGCATCAATTCGGCAAAGGCTGAAATAAACAGCCTGCAGATGCTCCAGGAGACTCTCGAAAGAAGGCAGGAATCTCTTGCCGGTGAAAAGGTGACGGGAGATGACAGCAACAGAGAAACTCTGGACCAGCTGAATAATATCAAACGTGAAAAGAAAGAAATAGAAGAGACCCTTGAAGAGTTGAAAGAGCGTGCAGAACAGAAACGTGCAGACTTTGCAGCTCAGCAGGAAGAAGAAAGGGAACTTTCCAAAAAGGTGGAAGAACTGCGCATCTTGCTGGGACAGATGGGTGCCAGAGCCAAGACCATCGAAGAAATGGAAAGCAACTACGAAGGATATAATTACGCAGTAAAGCACGTTATGAGATCCGGACTTTCAGGGATCCATGGGGTCGTGGCAGAACTGATCCGGGTTCCTGCCGGATATGAAACTGCCATCGAAACAGCTTTAGGCGCAGCCCTTCAGAACATCGTTTGTGATGATGACAGAAGTGCTAAGGCGGCCATCCAGTCACTTAAGGCCAACAAAGCAGGTCGTATGACTTTTCTTCCTGTAAGCTCTGTCAAAGGCAGCGGAAGAAGAGAAGAAGGTCTTGCTAAGGAAGCCGGTTTCATAGGTTTCGGACCTGACTGTGTAGACTTTGACGACAAATACAGAAATATAGTTGAGTATCTGCTGGGAAGAGTAGTTCTTGTGGACGATATGGACAACGCTGTCAAGATGTCAAAGAAGGCATCGGGCGTAAGGTTCGTAACGCTGGAAGGTGAAGTCATCAATGCAGGCGGTGCCATCACAGGTGGTAAATACAAGAACAAGACAGCTAATATCCTGGACAGAAAGGCTGAAATAGCAGCCCTTAACAAGGAAATAGAAGAAAAGACTTCACAGAGACAGCAGGCAGGAAATAAGTTGACTTCTTTGAGAGAGAGCATCAGCGGATTTGCCGGAAGCCTTAAGGCACTCGAAGAGGAAATAAGAGAAGTCGAACGCAAACTGCTGGCCAAGGACAATGAAGAAAAGCTGGCTGAAAATATCCTTAAGGACATGAAAGCGTCCGGTGATAAGCTGGCAAGGGAGCTGGAAAACATCAAGGCAGAGAAGGAAAACTCTCAGGCTATGATAAAACAGCTTGAAGAAAAGATCGCCAAGGATCAGGAAGATGTTAAGGCGGCCGAAGCTGTCAGCGCAGAAAAACTTGATGAATACAATGCCAAGAAAGATTCCTTCGAGGCAGTCAGGGAAGATATCACTTCTGCAAGAATGGCAGCAAGCAGCTGCGAAAGTGAGAAGGAACATCTGGATTCTATGGTGCTGCGTATCGAACAGACAATAGAAGAGATCGAAGGCGATATAGCTTCAAGAAAGAATCAGCTTGAACAGATGGCTGTCGAAAAGGACAAGATCACTTCAGGTCACGGTGATATCGATTCTTTGATAGCCGCCAAGGAAGAAGAAAAGAAGTCTCTTGAAGGTTATCTGGAAGAAGTGACCGAAGAAAAGGCTGAAGTCACAAGAAATATCAATAAGCTCAATGCAGAAAAAGATACTGTAGACAGCAAGACTCTCAGTCTTCAGAACCAGAAATATGAGCTTGAAATCAAGAATGCCAAGAATGAAACACAGCTTGATACTTATAAGGACAAGCTGTGGGAAGACTTCGAAGTATCCTATATCCAGGCAATGGAATTCAAGAGCGAAGATTTCGTAATGTCTACTGCCGTCAAGGAAAACAGACAGATCAAGAATCGCATGAAGGAACTGGGTGAGGTCAATGTCGGTGCCATCGAAGAATATGAAACTGTCAAGGAAAGATATGACTTCCTGACAGGTGAGCAGGCAGACATCCAAAAGGCGATGGATGATCTGAACGGTATCATAGATGACATGGATAAGACCATCAGGATAAAGTTCAAGGAAAGCTTCGATCAGATCGTTATCAATTTCGAAGAAAAATTCAGAGAGCTGTTCGGAGGCGGACATGCAGAATTGAGACTTTCAGATGAAAACGATCCTCTCAATTCCAATATAGATATCATCGCTCAGCCACCGGGCAAGAAACTGCAGAATATCAATCTGCTTTCAGGTGGTGAGAAGACGTTGACAGCCATCGCATTGATGTTCGCTGTTCTCAAGGCTAAACCGACACCGTTCTGTATATTGGACGAGGTGGAAGCTGCACTGGATGACGCCAATATCGGCAGATTCATCAATTGCCTCAGAAAGTTCTATGACATCCAGTTCACTCTGGTTACCCACCAGAAGGCAACCATGGAACATGCTGACGTGCTCTATGGTGTAACAATGCCTGAAAAGGGTATATCCAAGGTGCTGTCACTGAGCCTTGAAGATGACTTTGAGATATAAGTCGTTAACGAAAATAAACAGGGAGAATACAAATGCTGAATGAAGAAAAGAAATCCTTTTTCGGTAAGCTGTCCCAGCGTATAGGAGATGCGCTGATGGCAAGGCCGACTGTAGATGAAGATTTTCTCGATGAGTTGGAAGAAATATTGATAACATCAGACATCGGTATGGAAACCACAATGAAGATCGTGGAGACCCTCAGAGATGAAATACAGTCAAACAACCTGACTAAACCGGAAGTAATAAAGATCAGACTGGGCAAGATAATCGCCAGCCTCATGGACAAGCAGGAAGCTCATGGGCTCTGTGATCAGACTCCGCTGGTGATACTGATGATCGGTATCAACGGCGGAGGCAAGACAACATCCATAGGCAAGATAGCTCACAAGCTGAAGAAGGAAGGCAAGACTGTAATGCTGGCTGCGGCAGATACCTTCAGAGCAGCGGCGGCAGAGCAGCTCAGTATTTGGGCGGAAAGAGTTGGTATCAACATAGTCAAGCATAAGGAGGGTGCAGATCCTTCAGCTGTTATATACGATGCCATCCAGTCAGCCAAGGCTAAAAAAATAGATGTGCTCATTTGCGATACTGCAGGAAGACTGCAGAATAAGAAAAATCTTATGGATGAGCTCAACAAGATGAACAAGGTAATAGGCAGAGAGTTTCCTGAAGCAGCAAGAGAAAACCTCTTGGTGCTGGATGCGACAACAGGTAAGAACGCTGTTTCGCAGGTCCAGGAATTCGGCGAAGCTGCGGATATCACAGGGATCGTGCTGACAAAGCTGGATGGTACAGCTAAAGGCGGTATCGTGGTGACCATAGCTGATGAATTCGATATGCCTGTTAAGTTTATCGGAGTAGGTGAAGGGATCGAGGATCTGAAAGAATTCGATCCTAAGGAATTTGCGGAAGGAATTTTCAATGAGTAAACCGTTAGTTGCCGTAGTAGGCAGACCAAATGTGGGAAAATCCACATTTTTCAATAAAATAGTAGGGAGAAGAGTATCCATCGTAGAAGATACTCCCGGTGTTACAAGAGACAGGATCTATGCAGAAGCAGAGTGGGCAGGTACACATTTTGCCATGATAGATACAGGCGGTATCGAACCTGACACCAAGGATATAATCCTTTCTCAGATGCGTGTACAGGCTGAGATCGCCATGGATACTGCAGACGTTATACTTTTCATGTGTGACGGTAAGGAAGGTCTGACAGCATCAGACAGAGAAGTCGGCTCCATGCTGATGAAGACAGGCAAGAAGGTAGTGCTGGCAGTAAACAAGATCGACAAGTCTGAACTGCCGGATGACTTCTATGATTTCTATGAACTGGGTCTTGGAGAACCTATCCCTATTTCAGCAGCCAATATGCTGAATCTGGGAGATCTGCTTGACCGTATCATCGAGGAATTCCCTGAAGGTGCGGGTTCCGAAGAGGAAGACGATATCAAGATCGCCATGATAGGTAAGCCGAATGTAGGCAAGTCATCACTCATCAACAAGCTGCTGGGTGAAAACAGAGTCATCGTTTCACCTATAGCGGGAACTACAAGAGACTCCATAGATACACCGTTCGAACATGACGGAGAAAAATATCTGCTGATAGATACTGCCGGCATCAGACGTAAGAGCAAGGTCAATGAAGATATAGAAAAATTCAGCGTTATCAGAGCGGTCGCAGCCATCGAAAGATGTGACGTATGCTTGCTGATGATCGATGCACAGGAAGGTATCACCGAGCAGGATAAGAAGATCGCAGGGATAGCTCATGAAGCAGGCAAGGGTATCGTCGTGGTGGTGAACAAGTGGGACCTTATCGAGAAGGAAACCAATACCATGAACGAGTTCAAGAAGGAAATCGCAAGAGAGCTGACATTTATGTCGTATGCTCCAAGCGTATTCATCTCAGCTCTGACAGGTCAGCGAGTTAACCATGTTATCGAAATGGCTAAATACGTAGCTGAAAACAGAGCGATGAGAGTACCTACAGGCCAGCTCAATAATCTGATAGCAGATGCTACCATGATGAAGCAGCCGCCGTCAGATAAGGGAAAGAGATTGAGGATATACTATGTGACACAGGTTGGAGTCAAGCCGCCTCTGTTCTCATTCAAGATAAATTCAAGGCCTCTGATGCATTTCTCATATTCCAGATATCTGGAAAACAAGATCAGAGAAGCTTTCGGTTTCGAAGGAACGTCTCTGAAATTCGTATTCAGAGAAAAGGGTGAGAAGGAGGACGAATAGTATGGCAATGATCGTTGTTGCAATAGTATTGGCATACTTCATAGGCTGTATATCTCCTTCCATCATGCTGGCTAAGGCCAAGGGCATCGATATCAAGAAGGAAGGAAGCGGAAATGCCGGCACTACCAATGCACTCAGAGTAATGGGCAAGAAGGCGGGAGTGATCACTCTCATTGTAGACATCTTGAAGGGCGTTATAGCAGTTCTTCTGGGAGGTCTCATCGCAGGCTCGATGGGCGGTATGTGTGCTGCAGTCGCAGTATTCTGCGGACATGTATGGCCGGCATTTTACAAATTCAAAGGCGGTAAAGGTGTAGCGACAGCTTTTGGTGCACTGCTGGGGATCGACGTTATAATGGCACTTATCTGCCTTTTGATCGTTGTCATCGCAGTGGTTATTTCCAAGCGCATGTCAGTTGGTTCCATCCTGGGAGCGGCATGCTTCCCTCTGGTGGCATACTTTACGCATCCGGCATTCATTATACCGGGAAGTGCACTGGCGCTTTGCATAATCATCAAGCATAAGGCTAACATTGTAAGACTCATTCACGGCGAAGAACCGATCATGAGCATATTCGATAAATCTAAAAAGAAGTAGGAGGTTACATATGAAGAAGATCGGCGTTATAGGCGCAGGAAGCTGGGGAACAGCTCTGGCAACAGTAGTTGCAGGCAAAGGTCACCAGGTTAAGATCTGGGATATCAATGAGGCTCATCTTAGATCCATGGAAGAAAACAGAGAAAACGTCAACTATCTTCCGGGTGTGCCTCTGGATGATAATATCAAGATCGCATATACAACGGAAGAGGCTGTCAAGGATGCAGATGTAGTTCTTTTCTCTGCACCTGCTCAGCATTTCAGAAGCGCACTTTCAGGTGCAAAGGCGCACATCCCTGCCGATGCTCTGATCATCAATGTTGCCAAGGGTATCGAACAGAAGAGCCTGGCAAGAATGTCAGAGATCGCAGCAGAAGAGCTGGATATGGATAGATACGTAGTTCTGTCAGGCCCGTCACATGCAGAAGAAGTAGGAAGAAGACTTCCTACTACAGTTGCAGCTGCATCAAAGAATCTGGCAGCTGCTGAAGCCATCCAGGATCTGTTCATAACAGATAGATTCAGAGTATATACCACAGAAGATGTGGTAGGTGTTGAACTGGGCGGAGCACTGAAGAACATCATTGCTCTTGGTGCAGGGATCTCAGATGGTATGGGATTCGGAGACAATGCCAAGGCAGCGCTCATGACAAGAGGTCTTGCGGAGATCGGAAGACTTGGCTTGAAGCTGGGAGCAAAACCTGAAACTTTCGCAGGTCTTACAGGGACAGGAGACCTGATCGTTACATGCACAAGTATGCATTCAAGAAACAGAAGATGCGGCATAATGATAGGTGAAGGCCTCAGCCCTGCAGAAGCGACCGAAAAGGTAGGCATGGTAGTTGAAGGCATGTTCACAACAGAGGCCGCTTACGAATTGGCTAAGCGCGAAAACGTTGAAATGCCAATAACTGAAGCTATCTACAGAACTGTTCAGGGAGAGATCACTGCAGCAGAAGCCGTAGAAATTCTTATGGGAAGAGAAAGAAAGCATGAGCAAGCTTAAAGGCAAAAAATACAACATAATAACATTCGGATGTCAGATGAATGAGCATGATTCCGAGACGATAGCAGGCATGCTCCAAGAGAGAGGCTGCAGCGAAGTCGAAGATCGCAGAGATTCAGATATAACCATAATAAACACATGCAGCATCAGAGAAAATGCAGATAAGAGGTTTTTCGGCACTCTCGGTCAGCTGAAAAAGATCAAGGAGAAAAATCCTGATTATGTGGCTTGTGTCTGTGGATGTATGATGCAGCAGCAGCATATCATCGACACTATCAAGGCAAAATATCCTTGGGTAGATATCATATTCGGGACTCATAACATACATCGTTTCCCGCAGCTTCTTGAAAACGTATATCAGGAGAAGCAGAAGGTGCTGGAAGTGCTGGAAGATCGCGAAGAGATCGTTGAAGGTCTTCCTGCCAAGAGATTGTTCAAACATAAGTCCTTCGTAAATATCATGTACGGCTGCAATAACTTCTGTACTTACTGTATCGTACCTTATACAAGAGGAAGAGAAAAGAGCAGGAATCCTGAGGATATCATAGCTGAGATCAAGCGCCTTGTGGCTGATGAAGTGAGAGAAGTGACACTTCTTGGTCAGAATGTAAACTCATATAAGGGCGTAGATACTGATGGCAGACAGTGGGATTTTTCTGATCTGATATATGCCATCAATGACATCGAAGGACTGGAACGCATCAGATTCATGACATCGCATCCTAAAGATCTGTCGGATAAGCTGATACAGGCATTCGTGGATTGCGAGAAGCTTTGTAAATACATCCATCTTCCTGTTCAGGCAGGCAGCAGCAATGTGCTGAAGCGTATGAACAGAAAGTACGACAGAGAAAAATATCTGGAACTTGTTCGCAAGCTGCGTGCAGCTGTTCCGGGCATAACAATGAGTACAGATATAATCGTTGGATTCCCGGGCGAAACAGAAGAAGACTTCGAAGATACTCTGTCTCTGGTAAAGGAAGTAGGATACGATTCAGCATTCACATTCCTATATTCAGTGCGAAAGGGAACTCCTGCAGCTGAATACGAAGACCAGATACCTGAAGAAATAAAACATGAAAGATTCAACAGGCTGGTGGATCTTATCAATGAAGGAAGCGCTGCCAAGAATGCTGCGTATGTAGGCCGCGTTGAGCGTGTTCTCGTTGAAGGACTCAGCAAGAAGAATGATGAGACCCTGACAGGGCGTACGGATGGATTCAAACTGGTAGACTTCGAAGGACCGAAGGAACTTATCGGCCAAATGGTAGATGTCGAGATCACAGAAGGTAAAACATTCAGCCTGACAGGCAAATTAGCAGAATAAATACAAACCTCCCTAAATATACTGTATTGATTTACAGTACGGACATGGGGAGGTTTTTATTTTGGAAAACATGAGCATATACGAAAACATCGGAAGGCGTACAGGCGGCGATATATACATGGGAGTGGTGGGACCGGTCAGAGCCGGCAAATCAACATTCATAAAGCGTTTCATGGATCTGATGGTACTTCCCAATGTGAGCGATACGTACGAAAAACAGCGGATAATCGACGAAATACCACAGAGCGGCAGCGGCAGGACAATAACTACCACAGAGCCGAAATTCATACCGGCGGAGGCGGTGGAACTGAAGATAAACGAACATGATATGTCAGACAAGATGCAAAGCGCAGGAAGCATGAGTCTGAAGGTACGCCTTGTGGATTGCGTGGGATATATGGTTCCGGGAGCCATGGGTCATATGGAAGATGATGCACCCAGGATGGTTGCGACCCCTTGGAGCGATGATAAGCTACCCTTTGCGCAGGCAGCCGAAATAGGAACAGAAAAAGTCATCAAAGAGCATTCCACCGTGGGCATAGTGATAACTACGGACGGGACTATAAATACTCTGGATAGGGAAGATTACCGCGAAGCGGAGGAACGAGTCATAAGGCAGCTTTTTGATTTAAGGAAGCCTTTTATCGTCATCATGAACTCTACGGAACCTGAGGGAATCAGAGCTAGGAGGGAAGCGGCGGATCTGGAAGAAAAATTTGGTGTGCCGGTGATAAGGATGGACTGTGCCAGAGCATCGGAGCGGGATATAAATGAGTCCATGATAAAGCTTTTGGGAAGATTTCCTGTGAGGGAAGTGAGATTCAGGATACCGGGATATGTGGAAGGTCTTGATAACGATCACTGGCTGAAATCGGAATTGATCGAAAACATCAAATACTGGGCACATGGATTCGAGACGGTGGACGACATTAAGGATGTCGTGTCATCGCTGATAGATGGAGAAATGATAATCGCGGCAGACCTAAAGAATGTGGATATGGGCAGCGGCGAAGCAGAACTGCAGCTGGAACTGGCAGAGGACCTGTATTATCGAGTGGTGACAGAATTGATGGGACAGAAGATCACAAGCGACTATCAATTCTTCAGCTTGCTGAGGGAGTTTTCTGCGGCTAAGAAGGAGTACGACAAACTGCGGTCGGCACTTGAACAAGTGGAAGAACATGGATACGGTATCGTCGAGCCGGAATTCGGTGAGATGACACTGGATGAGCCGGAAGTATTCAAGCAAGGCAGTAAATACGGCGTCAAGATCAAAGCCAAGGCTCCTACGCTCCACATGATAAAAACAGATATCACGACGGAAGTATCTCCGGTGGTAGGCAGTGAAAAACAATCAGAGGATCTTGTAAGCAGCTTGAAAGCAGAAATGACAGATTCTCCAGATGGCATTTGGAACACCAATATATTCGGCAAATCACTCCACGAAATGGTTGAAGAGCAGATGGAAACCAAGCTGGCTGCAGTGCCTGACAACATCAGGATAAAAATGCAGAAATCTCTTCAGAAAATCAGTGATGAAGGTAAGGAGTATTTTATCTGTATTGTGATATAATACAGGTATGAAAAAGACGACAGAACAAAAAATCGTAATAACAGTAGTGGTCATAACTGCATTCATCACAACATTCACAGGCAGTGCATTGAATTTGTCGATCCCGGATATAGGTGAACAATTTGGTGTCAGTGCCAATTTTGTCGGATGGTTGGTGACAGGATATACACTGGCGGTGGCGGCATTTTCGGTGCCCATAGGCAGGGTGGCTGACATAACTTGCAGGAAAACGGTTCTTGTGGCAGGCTTGATCATATTTGTAGCCTGCTGCATCGCAGCCGTTTTTGCTGTGTCCATGGTGATGCTTTTAGTGATACGTGTGATACAGGGAATTGGAGCCGCCATGATATTCAGCACAAATACAGCTATTTTAGTCAGCTCTTTCCCGGGACATATGCGAGGCAGGGTGTTGGGGTATTCCATCGCATCCACTTATGTGGGATTATCTGCAGGTCCCGTTGTTGGGGGATTCCTCAACCATAATCTGGGGTGGAAGTCCATATTCATACTTACAGGTATACTTGGAGCAGCGGCACTCATCACTGCATATCTGAAACTTCCGGCAGAACGATCTGAAAATAATGGAAGATCCTTTGATGCAAAGGGCAATGTGCTTTTTGTATGTTTTATAGTGCTTATGATGTATGGTTTGTCGGAGCTGGGAAGCTCCGGATCAGGTGCAGTCATCATCGCTGCAGTGACCGCATCTTTAGGCGTTATTGCCGGGATATGGTTCATACGTCATGAACTCAAAACAGATGATCCGGCTGTCAACGTGAGACTTTTTAAAGAAAACATAGGCTATGCTTTCTCCAACTTGTCTGCCTTGCTGAATTACAGCGCGACCTTTGCGATAAGTTACCTTATTTCTATATATCTGCAGGTTGTGATGGGGTATTCGTCCCAGAGCGCAGGGATAATAATGATATTTCAGCCGGCCATTATGGCGATCCTTTCGCCGATAATGGGAAGGTTGTCGGACAAGTACTCGCCATTCAAGATGTCATCGGTGGGAATGGGCTTCTGTGCTGTCGGAGCGGCCATCTTCATATTTATAAGAGAAGAGACGAGCCTTGTGATCATCATCATTGCCTTGATAATCACGGGATTGGGCTTCTCGCTCTTCTCATCGCCTAATACCAATGCAGTCATGTCATGTGTCGACAAGGCGGAATACGGTGTAGCATCATCCATACTTGCCACCATGCGATCCATAGGTCACACTTTCAGCATGGTAATCGTGACGATCATAGTCAGTATATTCATGGGGAATGCTCCGCTGTCAGAAGCTGATCCTGAAATACTTGTGAGAGTTATCAACACATCATTTATCGTGTTCACCGTTATATGTGCGGGAGGCGTGTTCATATCACTGAAGAGGGAATGATATCCCTCTTATTTTTTTATGAAAAAGTTTGAAAACCCCCTTGACTTAATCGTAAGGATAGGATAATATATCCAACAGTTGGTGTTTTAATAATTTAACGCAATAAAGTGATAAATAAATAAAGAACAGCTTGAACAAGCTGAAAATATACGGAGAACGATTATGATCAAAGTTTTGAAGAAATCAAAGGAAAGAACTGAGGCGGATCGCAGTCAGCTGAGACAGACTGTTGCCGGTATCATCGACAACGTTATGAAGAACGGCGATGACGCTCTCAGGGAATATAATAAGAAGTTTGACGGCTGTGAGCGTGAGGTTTTGCAGATCTCAAAAGAAGAAATAGAAGCGGCGTATGCTAAAGTTTCAGAAGAGGATCTGGCAGATATAAAGGCTGCAGCAGCCAATATCCGAGCTTTTGCAGAAGCTCAAAAAGGGACTGTAGGAGGACTTGAGGATTTCTCTCCGGCTGAGGGAATCCTCTTAGGACATCGAGTGATACCTGTAGACTCATGCTGCTGCTATGTACCGGGCGGAGGATATCCTCTCTATTCCACAGCTTTGATGCTGGGGATTCCCGCCAAGGTAGCCGGAGTACGTCGCATCACGGCATGTTCTCCTGTTATAAAAGGTACGACTGACATACACCCTAAGACACTCGTTGCTATGGATGTTGCCGGTATCGATGAGATATACGCAGTCGGAGGAGCGCAGGCCATCGCAGCATTCTCATACGGAACAGATCAGATCAAACCTGTAAACATGATAGTTGGTCCGGGAAACAGCTTCGTGACAGAAGCCAAGAGACAGTGCTACGGTAAAGTCGGTATCGATTTCGTAGCGGGACCGAGTGAAGTGCTGGTGATAGCAGATGGTCAGGCCGATCCGGAAGTGATAGCAGCAGATCTGCTGGCACAGTCAGAACATGACAGAGAAGCTAAAGGCTTGGTAGTAACGACCGATGAAACCCTCGGACGTGCCATAGAAGAGGCAGTCGAAGCGCAGCTGCAGACTTTGGACACTAAAGAGATCGCAGAAACTTCATGGAAGGATTACGGAGAGATATTGCTGGCCGACAGCTTAGAAGAAGCTGTTGAGTATGCCAACGAATATGCTCCCGAACATCTGGAGGTCAACGTGGAGGCTGATAAAGAAGCGGCAGTCGTTGAGGCACTCAGGAATTACGGATCACTGTTTATCGGCGGAAATACTGCCGAAGTATTCGGCGATTATGCATCGGGAACGAACCATACACTCCCTACATTGGGAGCAGCAAGATATACAGGAGGCGTATGGGTTGGAATATTCCTGAAGACATGCACATATCAGAAGATGACCCGCGAAGGTATGTTGGGTATTGCACCGCTGGTGGCAAATCTGGCCCATGGTGAAGGACTGACAGGTCATGCCAGGGCAGCAGAAATAAGAATAGAAAAGAATAAATAATATTTTCATAAGCAATAGATAGACAAGACAAAAGGAGACTAAGAAAAATGGACAATCAAACTTTAAAACGTACATTCGGTATGCGTGAAGCCGTTACGATCACAGTTGGTACGGTAGTGGGCGTAGGTTTATTTACAACAGGTGCCAACGTAGTTGGTATGATGGGCTCGGCAGTAATCATCGCCACATTCGTAGCGATGTTGGTAAGCGTATATCCTGCACTGCTTTATGCAGAAATGGGAGCGGCATTGCCGTATGCGGGAGGTACATATAAGTACGCATCACTTGGTATCGGCAAACCGTTCGGTATGCTGGCAGGATGGAATTTCATCATTTCACTGGTTGCAGTAACAAGTGGTGAAGCACTGGCGTTCAGTTTTTATTTCAAGACACTGCTGGGCGCTCTCGGACTTGAGATCGGCGGCGGAGCAACAAGTGATGTCATAATCGCATGCGCGGTAGTAATACTGTTTATGGTATTGAGCGTTAGAGGAGTAGAGATCACAGGAAGACTTCAGAACGGATTCATGTTCTTCTTCTGGGGCGTAGCCATCATCTGGTTCCTGTTGATGATACCGAACGTTGGTCTTGCAAACTTCGTGCAGCTGCCTGATTACGTTGATTTCTCAACAGGCGGATTCATCGGCATGGTGGCACTGATCTGGTGGTGCTTCGCAGGATTCGAAACTTGCTGTGCTATGGGTGAAGAAATCAAATATCCTCAGATCAACATTCCTAGAGCGCTGATCCTGGCACCATTTATCGTATTCGCAGTAAACGCTATCTTCCAGTGGTTCATGGTAGGTATCGTTCCTACAGAACAGCTGGGTGCCATCTCAACAGCAAGCGCACCTTATGCGGAAGCAATGTCCATCGCAGGCATTTTAGGATTACCTCTCATCATGCTGGCGGCAGGTATCGCATTCGGAGGCGACTTCTCAACACTCAACTCAAGTATTTCCGTACCGCCTAGATATCTGTTCACAATGGCAAGAGACGGAGCAATGCCTAAGGTATTCGCCAAGGTAAACAAATACAAGACACCTTATGTAGCTATCATCACTCTGGGCGTGCTGACTGTACTGCTCATAGCAACAAATTCAATGATCTACATAGCATCACTGAGCTTGTTCGCAGATCTGTTCTACTACATAATAGGTATCGCGGCATGTGCGTTCCTGAGAAAGCGTAAGCCTGATCTGGCAAGACCTTTCAAGGCACCTGCAGTAATGATAGGTGCACCGATAAGTGCTATCATATATATCATCATGCTGACACAGCTGGATACGGAGGCGTTCTGGACAGGCGTTATCTGGTGCATACTGGGACTTATCATATTCTTCATCTGTCAGGCTAAATACGGCAAGAAGGGTGACGAAGATCTGGCAGCTCAGATCACAGAATTCGTACAGCCGCCTGCTGAAGAAAAGGCGAAGATGGATAAGGAGTTCAAGATCTGGGCAGTTATCGTAGCAGTGGCGGTAGTTGTGGCTATCGGGCTTTATGTAGTGCCATTCATATTCGTATAAAAGCGTTGCCGAGGAGTTTAACAGCTCCTCGGTTTTTTATGTGCAACTTCATCTTGCTAAATTGTCAAAAAAATGCGATAATTAGGTACGTTCTAACATGAAGGGAGATATCATGAATATCAAACAGATCGCTAAGGCGGCAGGCGTATCAGTCGCTACAGTATCCAGGGTAATGAATCATCCGGAAAACGTTGCACCTAAAACGAGGGACAAGATCCTTAAGATCATGGAAGAAGAGGAGTATAAGCCGAACTGGTTTGCACAGGGGCTAAACTTCAACAAGACCAAAACCATAGGTCTTGTGATCCCGTATATGCTCAACTCCATGTACATGGAAATAGCAAAAGGTGTAGAAGACGTTGCACAGCAGAAGGGCTATATAACATTCATGTGTAACGTAGAAAAAGATACGGAGATAGAAAAAAACTATATTGAGCAGCTACTCACAAGAAGAGTCGATGGCATAATACTTATGTTTTCTTCACTGGATGAAAAATTCATAAAATCTGTAGAAGAACAAGATGTACCGGTCGTTCTTATAGGAGAAGACAGATGTGCCAAAGGATTCAATACAGTGAAGGTGGACTGTCGTGCCGGAGCTGAAGCTATCGTTTCCAAGCTGGTCGAAAACGGCCATGATTCCATCGGTATCCTCTATGGAAACGACCCTGAACAAGAATCGCTTGATATGTTGGAAGGCTATAAGAACGTGTTAAAAAACAACGATGTCAAGATACTGGACGAATATATAAAGCCGGTAGAAAATACAATAGAAGGTGGATATCTTGGAGCAAAAAAGATGATGGCCGGCACACCGCCAAGAGCCATATTCACCACCAGTGACGAGATCGCATACGGTGTGATGGATGCCATAAAAGATTGCAATTTCAAGGTTCCTGAAGATATCGCAGTTGCCGGATTCGGTAATGCCAGAATGTCTAATTTGGTGGAACCTAAACTTACTACAGTAGAGCTGCCTTTCCATAAAATGGGAGTATACGGTGCCCGACTTCTGTTCGACTTGATCGAAGCTGAAGATAAAGAGGATGCCAAAGAAAAAAACATCAAAGGTGAACCGAGACAGATCATCCTTCAGTCAAAACTGAAAATAAGAAAATCATGCGGACATAAAGAAAGAATTGGAGAGATGTTTTAATGTTTAAGACAAACTTTTTAGGACTGGAACTAGACAACCCGATAATCATCGCAGCAGGTCCATGGAACAGAGATGGAGAAGGTTTGAAAAGATCCATAGCAGCAGGGGCCGGAGCAGTAGTAACCGAAAGTATAGTCAGCGATACTTTACTGGACGTTCGACCAAGGATAGCATGTGACGAAAACGGAGCTCAGAATATAAGATTATACAGCGACATCCAGATAGAAGGATGGGAACGTGAAATGAGTATCGCCAAGAGTAAGGGCGGCGTAGTCATTGCCAGCGTTTCGGCTCATACCCCGTCTGAACTGGTGTATCTTGCCAGCAAGCTGGAGAAATTCGGTGCGGACGCCATCGAAATATCGGTCTCCAATCCGATGGGAGAAGGTTTGGAGGTAGTGGCTTCCAACGCTGATATAGTATATGAGATGACAAAGGAAGTGGTGGCAGCGGTCAAATTGCCGGTGATGGTCAAACTTTCCCAGAACACCACCAATATTTCCAAAGTCGCCAAGGCAGTCAAGGCGGCAGGAGGCTCGTGTGTAAGTGCCATAAATGCTGTCAGAGGCATACTGGGTGTAGATATCGAAACTGCACAGCCGACTCTGTCTACATACGGCGGTATATCCGGAGAATACATAAGACCTCTCGGTCTGGCATCTGTGGCAACCATCTCTCAGACAGTAGACATCCCTATATGCGGCATAGGCGGCATCAGCAGCGGAAGACATGCCATAGAGTATATGATGATGGGTGCTTCAGCAGTACAGGTCGGCACTACCGTTATGCTCGAAGGCAGAGAAGCTGTAGGGAAGATAATTTCGGAAATGGAAGAATGGTGCAAAAGTCACTCCATCGCTTCGGTCGAGGAAATCAGAGGAAAAGCTCTTGAAAACCTCAAATCCTTCGACGAAATGAAGATAGAGCCGGCAGTAAGCACTGTGAAGAGTGTGCCGTGTACAGAAAACTGTGACAAGTGTACAGTGGCATGCATGTACGGAGCCATCAAGCGTGAAGCGGACACCGTTGTAGCCGACAGCAACAAGTGCAGCGGATGCGGTCTGTGCACTTTTATTTGCCCGGCAAAAAAACTCAAATTGGAGTGGTGATTTGCTAAATAAAGCTTGAAATATTCTGAAAATATGATATCATATATGTACTGATATGTAACTGGTTACAAAACCAGAAGCAATTATAGATTTCATCAATTTAAAGGAGGATGATTAAATGTATAAGTGTAGTTTAGAAAGAATGTCAGACAAAATCAGAACTTTTGCACAGTTCGGCGACGCTGGTCACGGCGGTATCACTAGATACTCACTGTCAAAAGAAGCTAACATGGCTAGAGCTGAATTCAAGAAGAGAATGGAAGCTATCGGCGCAGTAGTTGAATGCGACGACGTAGCATGCATGTATGCTACACTGCCAGGCTCAGATCCTGACGCTAAGAGAATCGTTATGGGTTCACACTGTGACTCAGTTAAGAACGGCGGTAACTACGATGGTATCCTGGGCGTAATGACAGCTATGGAAGTACTGGAAACAGTAGCAGCAGAAGGAATCCCTCATAAGCATCCACTGACAGCTATGATCTGGACAAACGAAGAAGGTTCACTGTATCCACCAGCAATGATGGTATCCGGAATCATCTGCCACGATTATCTGCCAGAATCACTGAAGCCAAACTTCCTGTATGAAAACATGATGAAGTCAACTCCAATGGATGAATCAGAATTCGCAACATTCGGCGAAGCTCTGGCAGCATCACCTTACACTGGACCTAAGGAAAACAGACTTAGCCCAGACAAGTATTGCGCAATGTTCGAAGCTCATCTGGAACAGGGACCTATCCTTGAAGATGCTGGCAACGAAATCGGTGCTGTACAGCTGGTAATGGGTATGTTCAACTATGCAATCAGATTCTATGGATTCTCAGCTCACGCTGGTACATTCCCAATGGCTAAGAGACATGACGCTCTGCATGCATGTGCTGACTTCCTGTGCGAACTCCACAAGAAGTATGACGAATACAACAAGGAAGTTGTTGCTCAGGGACAGCCAGAATTCGTATTCACAACTGGTGAAATCCAGGCTCACCCTTGCATCCATACAGTAATTCCTGATGAAGTTTACATGTCACTGGACGTAAGACATCCTGATCCTGAAGTAAGAAAACACTGCATGGAAATCCTGAAGGAACTGGCTGCTAAGGAATGGCAGCAGTGCAAGTGCGAAATCAAGGAACAGTGGGTAAGAGACACTGTATACTTCGATGAAAGACTGGTTGGATTCGTTGAAGAATCAATGGAAGAAATGGGAGCTAAATGGCAGAAGATCCTGTCAGGCGCTGGCCACGACGCTCAGTTCTGTCAGTATGTGATCCCTACAACAATGCTGTTCGCAAGAACTAAGGACGGTCTGTCACACTGCGAACCTGAACACGTATCAGATGAAGACTGCACAGCAGTAGCTACAGCAACTCTGAACGCAGTTCTGAAGTGCGACGCTTCCCCTGAATTTTAATCGAAGTCAAGGGATTCTAATCTAAGTTTGGTTTAGCTGCATTTTCAATAGACTATAAAAGCCTGCGGGAAATGCAGCTTTTCTATCATAATGCCATAAGGAGGAATTAAATTGAGTAAAGTAGTAAAAGCAAAGTATACTGCTGAAGCTGTAGCTGGTTTCACTCACAGAACAGCTATGGAAGAAGCAGCTAGATGCCTGCTGTGCCACGATGCACCATGCAGCCAGGGCTGCCCTGCTGGAACAGATCCTGCTAAGTTCATCAGATCAATCAGATTCAGAAACGTAAAAGGTGCAGCCGAAACTATCAGAGAAAACAACATCCTGGGCGGATCATGTGCTAGAGTATGTCCTTATGACAGACTGTGTGAAGAAGCATGTTCAAGATGCGGTATCGACAAGCCTATCCAGATCGGTAAGCTGCAGAGATACGCTATCGAACAGGAAAAAGTATTCAAGATGAAGATACTGAAGGCTCCTGCTAAGAAAAAGGCAGCTAAGGTTGCTTGCGTAGGTGCTGGCCCTGCTTCACTGGCAGCTGCTGCTGAACTGGCTAAGGCTGGTTACAGAGTAACTATCTTTGAAAGAGAAGAAAAGGCCGGCGGCGTTCTTACATATGGAATCGTTCCATCAAGACTGCCACAGGCTGTAGTAGATCACGACATCGCTCAGGTTAAGGGCCTTGGAGTGAAGTTTGAATTTGGTAAGGAAGTTAAGGCTGCAGATCTGGAAGAATACGATGCAGTATTCGTAGGAACTGGTCTGTGGGGAGCTAACCTGCCAAAGATCGAAGGAATCGAACTGGCCGGAGTATATTCAGCAGTAGATTTCCTGAAGGCAGCTAGAACTCAGAAGAACGCTTTCGATCCTGGAAAGAAAGTTCTCGTAGTAGGCGGCGGAGACGTTGCTGTTGACTGTGCTGTAACAGCTAAGCTGCTGGGCGCAGAAGACGTTAAGATCGTATACAGAAGAACTCTGGAAGAAGCTCCTGGTAACATGACTGAATTCCAGTATGCTCTGACTCTGGGAATCGGCATCACAACTGGTATGGCTCCTGCAGCTATCAAGGGTGCTGACAAGGTTGAAGCAGTAGAATTCAAGGGATTCAGAGATGAAGCTGCACAGCTGGTTCTGAGCGCAGATACTATCGTATTCGCAACAGGCCAGACAGCTGAAGATCAGACTGCAGTAGCACCTGTTAAGGTTGCTGAAAAGGGACTGATCAAGGCACCTAAGGGCAAGGCTGGCGGTAAGTTCTTCGCAGCAGGCGACATCGTTAACGGTGGTAAGACTGTTGTAGAAGCAGTAGCAGCAGGTAAGGAAGCTGCAGACGCTATGATTGCTTACCTTGAAAAGAAAGGAGTGAAATAGAATGGCAATTAAGAAAGATTTATCCGTAAACTATTTAGGAGTTAAATGTCAGAATCCGTTCTTCCTTTCATCATCACCGGTAGGCGGAAACTATGACATGGTAAGAAAGTGCTACGAAACAGGTTGGGCTGGCTGCTTCTTCAAGACAGTAGGTATCTTCGTAGCTGACGAATGTTCACCAAGATTTGACCAGACTAACAAGGAAGGTCTCCCTTGGCTGGGATTCAAGAACATGGAACAGATCTCAGACAAACCAACTGAACAGAACTTTGAATACATCTACAGACTGGTTAGAGATTATCCTGAACACGTAACAGTTGCTACTATCATGGGTTCTTCAGAAGAAGAATGGAAGCAGCTGGCTAAGATGTGTGATGAAGCAGGCGTTCCTCTGATCGAAGGTAACTTCTCATGTCCTCAGATGACTTCACACGACATGGGTTCCGACGTTGGTACTAACAACGAACTCGTTGAAAAGTATGCTAGAGCAGTTACATCAGTAACAGACATTCCGTTCATTGCTAAGATGACTCCAAACTGCAAGAACATGGAAGAACATGCTAGAGCTGCTATCAAGGGCGGCGCTGCTGCTGTATCAGCTATCAACACAATCAAGTCAATCACTAACCTGGACTTCGAAAACATGACAGCAATGCCAGTAGTTAATGGTAAGTCATCAATCTCAGGTTACTCCGGAGCAGCTGTTAAGCCTATCGCTCTGAGATTCTGTACTCAGGTTCAGCAGGACGAAGAAATCCACAAGCTGGTTAAGGAAAAGGGATTTGACTTCGGTTATGGTCACGAAATGTCCGGTATCGGCGGTATCGAAACTTGGAGAGATGCTGCAGAATTCCTGGCAGTAGGCTGCAGAACAGTACAGGTTACTACAGCTATCATGCAGTACGGCTACAGAATCGTTGAAGATATGATTTCAGGTCTGTCCCATTTCATGGATGAAAGAGGATTTGACAATCTGGATCAGTTCATCGGATGCGCTCTGCCAAACATCATTCCTGCAGAAGATCTGAACAGAGACTTCAGACTGCTGCCTAAGTTCGACGACAAGAAGTGCGTTGGCTGCGGAAGATGCTACGTATCATGCTACGATGCTGCTCACCAGGCTATCGACTGGAACGAAAAGAAGAGAAGACCTGAACTGAACGACAACTGCGTTGGATGCCACCTGTGCCTCAACGTATGTCCTGTACAGGGCTGCATCACTCCTGGAGAAATCCAGTGGAAGGAAGGCAGAGAGCCTGTTGATGTTAAGTTCAAGAAGGAATACATCTAAAGATAACACGTTAAACTACATTTAAACTTATCTATAGAGAAAAGACCGCTCATGCAGCGGTCTTTTCGTTTTTTGCAGTTTTCTTACCATGAAAATATACTTTTACAAAGTTACAAATCCTGTGCTCCTCGCAGACATTTTATAGAATTTCTCACGAAGATTGGAATGTCAGGAAAACTCACGGCTATACCGCTCAAACAGTTCCTGACATTGAGCCAATCTTATCGTTCGAGCTAATTCTTAAAATGTATCTGCTTGTCGCAATGTATTTTTCACTTTGTAAAATTATATTTTTATAATTATTAGAACTGCATAAATCGAAAGATGCATTATGAGGAGTAGCTAGATTTTCCGAACTGACTTGAGCAAAGAAATTGGTCAAGCGTATGCGTGCTGTTTGAAGGCTGCATAGCCTGAGTTCACGCATCGCTCCAATTTCTGCGAAAAGTTCGAGAAAATACCTGCGACGAATACAGCAACCTGAGATTTAGGCAGTTTTTGATAAACTATAGAAATAGTGTTTTTTAGGGAGTATAATGTAGTAAAAAGGGGATTTAGCGAGGAGGTACCGGAATATGAAGATACAATTCTGCGGAGCATCGAATACAGTTACAGGCTCATGCCATCTTATAACAACGGACAAGCATAAGATACTTCTAGACTGTGGTCAGTTCCAGGGCGGCAAAGCTCAGGACGCACTGAATTATGAGGAATTTCCATTCGATCCGGCGGAGCTGGATTTCATGATACTCAGCCATCCGCATATCGATCACTGCGGCAGGATACCGCTTCTTGTCAAGAGAGGATTCAAGGGAAACATATACTGTACAGATGCATGTGCAGATCTTTTGGAAGTAATGCTGAAGGACAGCGGATATATACATGAGAAGGAAGCCGAATGGGCCAATAAGAAAAACGAACGTAATGGCAGACCTCTCGTTGAGCCTTTATATACTTTCAACGACGCCATGGATGCGCTGAAATTCGTCAAGCCTGTGCTTTACGATCAGCTTGTTGAGATAAACGAAGATATCAAGATCTGCTTCAACGATGCCGGTCATATCCTGGGTTCGGCAGTAACTGAACTTTGGATAGCCGAAAACATCTGTGAGAGAAACGAAGAAGGCGACCCGATAAGCTGCACAGAAGAGAAAAATGTTTCAAAGATCGTTTTCTCTGGAGACCTGGGTGTTATGAACAGGCCTATCCTGAGGGATCCGACCATTATCAAGAAGGCCGATTACGTGATAATGGAGACTACATATGGTAACAGGTTACATCCGGAAAACGCCATGGATGTCAAGAAGCTGATGGATATAATCCGCGAAACAGCGGCAAGAGGCGGAACGACCGTTATCCCGGCCTTTGCGGTAGGAAGGACTCAGGAATTGATCTACGAGCTGAACCGTGTGATAGACAACGACAGCGAATATCGCAAGGATTTCGAAAATCTGAAAGTATATATTGACAGTCCGATGGCAACGACTGCTACTGAAGTCTTCAGAAGAAATGCCCAGGTGTTCGATGAAGAAACGAAGGAATACATCCTTAAGGGAGACAACCCGCTGGACTTCAAGAATCTCAAGTTCACAAGATCGTCTCAGGAATCCATGATGCTTAACGCCAACAAAGAACCAAAGGTGATCATTTCAGCTAGCGGCATGTGCGAAGCAGGAAGGATCAGGCATCACCTGAAGCATAATCTCTGGGATGAGCGAAACAGTATAGTCTTCGTGGGATATCAGGCAGAAGGCTCTTTGGGAAGGCTGATCGTTGAGGGTGCGCAGGAAGTCACTCTCTTCGGAGAGAAGATAAATGTAAAGGCGCAGATCCACAATCTGCAGGGCTTTTCAGGACATGCAGACAAGAACGGCCTTATGACATGGCTTGGAGGATTCCAGCAACCGCCTAAGCAGGTATTCCTGGTACACGGAGAAATGGATGCTAAGGAAGATTTCGCAGCTTCCATCAAATCTGAGCTTGGATATGATCCGATCGTCGTAAGAGGCAATTCCGAATATGTTCTCGAAAAAGATGAGATCGTCAACATTGAGCAGGCTATGGCAGAAGCAGTGGACGATGAAACTGTAGCTAAGACTAAGAGTAATCTTGCCGATATCGAGAGAAGGCTGGAAGATATAGTTGCCACAGCAAAACTGGCGGTAGATGCGGACATAGATCCGGAAAAGATGGCAAGGATCAACAACATAGTGCTTGAACTTGAAAAAGCCACTATCAATTTAGGCGCAGAAATCGGGCAGTAACTAGAAAGTTAATGAATAAAGCCAACAAAGTATCTTAAAATCGAGAAATTATAATTAAAAAAATCTTCGGCCTATGATAGAATAGTAGTTGGCTAGAAAGCTTTAAAGGCTTGATATAAAATTGTTTTATAAACATAGAGTATGTTTTATGGAGGTTTATTATGTTAAGAGAAGCATTACCTAAGATCGTAACACCATTACCAGGACCTAACGCTAAGGCTCTGCTCGAAAGAAGAGCTGAAGCAGTTCCTAACGCTA
>JAUNQD010000039.1 GCA_030536355.1 Bacillota bacterium
ACACCGGCTATACGAGCCATATTTTCCTCCTGTTCCCATCTTCCGTCACGCTGCCTTCACGTTACCACCGTGGGGCGTAATATAAACGGGATGTGTAACTAAAATTAACTAATACTGTTTAGCCCTGCTTCTGCTTATGCTTAGGGTTTTCGCAGATAACCATTACTTTACCTTTTCTCTTGATTACCTTGCACTTTTCGCAGATAGGCTTTACGGAAGCTCTAACTTTCATTTGATTTCCTCCTTTATGCCTTTCCTCTCCAGGTGATACGACCTCTTGTCAGGTCATAAGGTGATAATTCAACCTTAACTTTATCTCCCGGTATGATTCTGATATAGTTTGTTCTGATTTTTCCGGATACGTGTGCGAGCACTTTGTGTCCGGTTTCAAGTTCTACAATAAACATTGCGTTAGGCTGTGCTTCAACAACTCTGCCTTCCGCTTCTATGACATCCTTCTTTGCCATTGTTTTAACACCTCGCTGTATTTAAGCTAATGTGAGCAATTCCGGCTCACCGTCTGTTATTACTACAGTATTCTCATAATGAGCAGACAGCTTACCGTCAAGGGTAACCACGGTCCAGTCATTTGAGAGAGTTCTTACATCGTATCCGCCTTCACAGATCATCGGCTCGATGGCGAAAACCATGCCTTTAGTAAGTCTTGGTCCTCTGCCCGGCTTACCGAAGTTCGGGATCTGCGGTTCTTCGTGCATATCGCGTCCGATCCCATGTCCCACGAAATCTCTGATAACAGAGAAGCCTTCGCTTTCGGATTTGACCTGAATGGCGTGTGAGATATCCGACAGTCTGCATCCCGGTCTGCAGTATTTCAGCCCCTCGAAGAAGCTGTCCTTGGCAGTGTCCATTATCTTTCTGGCAATGTCACTTACCTGACCTACTGCATAAGTTCTGGCAGCGTCGCTAACGTAACCTTTGTAGGTCGCCCCTGTGTCCACACTTACGATATCGCCTTCCTTCAGCTTGCGCTTTTTGTCCGGGATGCCGTGGACAACTTCATCGTTGACGGATACACATGCACTGGCAGGGAAATCATACAATCCTTTGAAGGATGGTATCATTCCGTGCTTTCTGATGGTATCCTCAACGAATCTGTCTATATCAAGTGTAGATATTCCGGGCTTGATGAAGTCCTCAAGTTCCTTAAGAACCAGGCCTGTCACCTTGCCCGCTTCTCTCATCAGTTCAATTTCCTGATCAGATTTGATAATTATCATACCTACTCACCTACAACCTCTACGATGGCATTGAATACATTCTCAAGACCGATAGTTCCGTCGATATGAGCGATATTGCCGGCCTTTTCGTAGTAATCAACCAATGGTTTAGTTTCGTTATTGTAAACTTCGATTCTGTTAGCTGCAGTTTCTTCGTTGTCATCAGCTCTCTGAACCAGTTCTGCTCCACAAACGTCGCAGATACCTTCCTTTTTAGGAGGGATGTTTACAACGTGGAAAGA
Organism: Bacillota bacterium; assembly: GCA_030536355.1. Taxonomy (GTDB): domain Bacteria; phylum Bacillota; class Clostridia; order Peptostreptococcales; family Anaerovoracaceae; genus Lentihominibacter. Next base: position 1,481 of record JAUNQD010000039.1, read on the forward strand.
AGCACCGCATGTCTTGCATACTCTTCTTCCGGTCAGTCTGATCATCAATTCTTCTTTGTTTACATCGATGTCCAGTACGTGATCGATCTTCTTTCCCTGTTCTGCCAGGAACTTATCCAGTTCTTCTGCCTGGAATACTGTTCTTGGGAATCCGTCAAGAAGGAATCCCTTCTGGCAGTCGTCAGCCTTGAGCCTGTCTGTAGCGATTTCTACAACCAGCTCATCAGGAACCAGCTGACCTTTGTTCATATATTCCTGAGCTCTCTTGCCGAGCTCTGTGCCAGCTTTGATATTAGCTCTGAATATATCACCTGTTGATATATGAGGGATATCGTACTTTTCGATTATCTTTGCCGCCTGAGTGCCTTTACCTGCTCCCGGAGGGCCTAATAATATTAAATTCATACTTAACCTCCTGTTCCTGTTATTATTTCAGGAATCCTTGATAGTTTCTCATAACCATCTGCTGTTCCAGCTGTTTCATTGTATCGAGGGCAACACCTACTGCGATCAGCAGTGATGTACCACCGAAGTGGAAGTTCAGTCCTCCAAGTTCACTTACCAGTGTAGGCAGTATTGCTACAGCTGCGAGGAAGATAGCTCCTACGAAAGTGATTCTTGTCATTACTCTATTGAGATATTCAATAGTAGCTTTTCCAGGTCTGATTCCAGGAATGAATCCGCCGTTTGCCTTCATATTGTGTGCAACTTCAACTGGGTTGAAAGTTACTGATGTATAGAAGTATGTGAAGAATATGATCAGCACTACGTTGAATGCTGCATACATCCATACTCCTGGTGAACCCATCGGTGAAAGCCACTTTTCGATCCACTGTGCAACTCCGCTTGAAGGATCCATGAAGTAAGTGATAGTCAGTGGGAACTGCAGGAAGGACATTGAGAAGATTACAGGGATAACACCTGCCTGGTTAACCTTCAAAGGAATGTGTGTTGACTGTCCGCCATACATCTTTCTTCCTACAACTCTCTTAGCATACTGTACAGGAATTCTTCTCTGTCCCTGCTGGATGTAGATGATACCTACGATTACCAGTACGCAGAAAATCGCGAAGATGATTACTGTAACGATGCTCATGCTGCCGTCTGCGATCTTTACCCAGATTTCCTGGATAGCGGATGGCAGTCTTGATACGATACCTGCAAAGATTATCAGTGAGATACCGTTTCCTATACCATGTTCATTGATCTGTTCACCTAACCACATGAGGAATGCTGTACCTGCTGTAAGTACCAGTACGATTACGGCTACTGAGAAGAAGTCAGTGCTGATCAGTGCCTGTCTGAAGAGACCGATCGAAACACCTATCGCCTGGATAACTGCCAGACCAACTGTCAGGTATCTAGTGTATGCGGCGATCTTCTTTCTTCCTTCAGTTCCTTCTCTAGCCAGTCTTTCAAGTGCCGGAACGGCAATTGTCAGAAGCTGAAGAATGATGGAAGCCGTAATGTATGGTGTGATACTTAATGCAAATATGGTGAATTGACTGAATGCGCCTCCGGAGAACAGATTGAACAGAGCAAAAAGTCCTGTTTCGCTGTTGAATGTCTGAGCCAGAATCTCTCTGTCGATACCCGGTACCGGGATCTGTGAGCCGATTCTGAAGATCAGCAGCATTGCCAGCGTGAATATTATCTTTTTCCTGATATCAGGAATGTTCCAAGCCTTTGCAACTGTTCTGATCATCTCCATTAGATCACCTCTGCCTTTCCTCCGGCAGCTTCGATTTTTTCTATCGCAGTCTTGCTGAACTTATGAGCCTGAACTGTCAGATTCTTTTCCAGGTTTCCGTTTCCTAAAACCTTGATTCCATCCTTAACCTGCTTAGCCAGACCAGCTTCAACGATCATTTCAGCTGTTACTACAGTGCCGGCTTCAAACTTGTTCAGGTCTTCTACGTTGAGAACTGTGTATTCAGTTCCCCAAATGTTAGTGAATCCTCTCTTAGGGATTCTTCTGTAAAGAGGCATCTGGCCGCCTTCGAATCCAGGTCTAACGCCGCCACCGCTTCTTGATTTCTGTCCGTTCATACCTCTTCCGGCTGTTGTACCGTTACCGGAAGCTGTACCGCGGCCCTTTCTCTTAGGTGCTCTAGTTGCACCCGGAACCGCTCTTAATTCATGCAGTTTCATATCTCTCGCACCTCCTGTCCTATAACTCTTCTACAGTTAAAAGATGCGATACCTTGTTAACTGCTCCTCTTGTTACAGGGGAGTCAACAAGTTCAACTGACTGGTGCATCTTCTTAAGTCCTAACGCTTCTACAACTTTTCTCTGCTTTGGGGAAGCGCCAATAACACTTTTTGTCAATGTGACTTTAATCATTTTTGCCATTGTTTCTTCCTCCTTATCCTAAGATTTCTTCCTTAGTCTTTCCTCTTCTAGCAGCAACCTGTTCAACAGTCATCATGCTCTTGAGACCTTCGAGAGTCGCATAAGCCATATTTCCTGTGTTGTTTGATCCGATGGACTTAGCTCTGATGTCCTTGATACCTGCAGCTTCCAGTACTGTACGTACTGATGAACCTGCGATAACTCCTGTACCAGGAGCAGCCGGCATCAGCAGAACTCTGCCTGCACCGAATACGCCCAGGTTTCTGTGAGGGATTGTTGTTCCTACTGTAGGAACTGTTATCAGTTTTTTCTTAGCATCTTCTGTAGCTTTTCTTACAGCTTCAGGAATTTCCTGAGCCTTACCAAGGCCAACGCCAACATGTCCTTCGCCGTCGCCTACAACTACTGTAACGCTGAATCTCATGTTTCTACCGCCCTTAACGGTCTTAGCAACACGTCTGATGCTTACAATAGTTTCTTTTAAGTCCAGCTTTGATGCATCTATAGTATTTCGCATTCAACTTACCTCCTGTTAGAATTTCAAACCTGCTTCACGAGCACCGTCTGCAAGTTCCTTAACTCTTCCGTGATAAAGGAATCCGCCTCTGTCAAAGGTAACTTCTTCGATACCCTTAGCCAGTGCTCTCTTAGCGATAGCTTCTCCAACTGCCTTAGCAGCTTCCTTGTTTCCGCCATATGCGATTTCGGACTTTAATTCCTTATCGATAGTTGAAGCTGAAGCAAGTGTAACTCCGTTAACATCGTCGATAATCTGAACTGAAATGTTCTTATTGCTTCTGAACACGCAGAGTCTAGGTCTTTCAGGAGTACCGGAAAGGTTTTTTCTAATTCTCTGATGTCTGGCAACACGCTTATCTTTTCTGCTTTCTTTAGCCATTTTCTAATTCTCCTTTCCTTACTGTGCTCCGGTCTTACCTTCTTTTCTACGAATAACTTCGCCTTCGTACTTGATTCCCTTGCCCTTATAAGGTTCAGGTCTTCTCCAAGCTCTGATATTCGCAGAATAGTTGCCAACCTGCGCTTTGTCGATACCTTTAACGATTACTGTAGTAGCATCAGGTACTTCTGTTTCGATACCTGCAGGATCTTCCATTTCGATTGGGTGGGAGTATCCCAGGTTCAGTACCAGAGTGTTACCTTTCTTTTCAGCCTTGTAGCCAACGCCTACCAGCTGAAGCTTCTTAGCATAGCCTTCAGTTACGCCTACAACCATGTTGTTGATCAGAGTTCTAGCCAGACCGTGCTGTGCTCTCTTTTCAGCTTCATCGCTGTCTCTTGAAACTGTTACTACGCCTTCGTTGATTTCTACTTTTAATAATGAGCTGATCTGTTCCTGCAGTTCGCCCTTAGGTCCCTTAACTGTAACAACGTTCTTGTCGCTTACTGAAACCTCTACGCCGGCAGGAAGAGTGATCGGTTTAATACCTATTCTTGACATTTTCTATTTCCTCCTACCAAATTACCATACATAACAGATTACTTCGCCGCCGATTCCCAGCTTTCTAGCTTCCTTATCGCTGATAACTCCCT
>JAUNQD010000004.1 GCA_030536355.1 Bacillota bacterium
GAGGTCTAGTTCTTGGGCAGATGATAGTAGCCATCAGGTTACCACCGAATGCAGGTCTAGTCTGCTTGATGCCTGTTGATGGATCGTTAGGATCCAGAGTGGATGTATCTAATGTAGTGTTCTTGTTAGCATAGTCGATGTAGCTTGAAACTCTAACGTCCAGTCTAGTACAGTCAGCTGTCAGACCAGTGTTCATTCTAGCAGCTACTCTTGGAGCTAAGTCTCTACCGATGTGAGTTGCACCGTAGATAACGATTTCTGGTTTGTATTCATAGCAAGCGTCTACCAGAACCTTAGCGTATCCATCTGTTGTGAAGTTCTTCAGCAGTGGATCCTGGATCATGTAAACTTTTTCTGCTCCGTATGCGAAACATTCTTCAGCCAGGTGATCGATTCCGTCACCAACCAGAACTGCGCAAACCTGTGTATCTTCACTGATTTCCTTAGCCAGTCTGTAACCTTCGCCGATCAGTTCCAGAGCAACGTTCATCAGCTTACCGTCTCTCTGTTCTGCATAAACCCAAACGTGCTTGTAATCGTCCAGATCATCTGCAACTTCGATCTTTTCTTCTTCGATAGCGCCGAACTTACATGCAGTCAGACACTGATTACAGAAAGTACACTTAGCGTTGATCTTTGCTACTTTACCTAATTTATTTCCATCGTATGCTTCGAATTCGAAAGCATCTGCAGGACATGACTTGAAGCAGATACCGCATCCGATACATTTATCTTTTAAGATTTTAATTGCCATTTGTATTTCCTCCTCCTTCTTAGATTACATGCTTGCCCTTAAGCTTGATCAGCAGATTCTTCGCCAGATCTGTTTCTGAATCGCCTTCGATCTTCACGCCTGGTTCTTTTGGCTTTGGTGTGAATGATCTGAATACGTTTGTAGGAGAAGCCTTCAGACCTACTGTGTTCAGGTCTACTGCTACGTCTGCAGCGCTCCATACGTGGAGAGGCTTGTTCTTAGCATCAAAGATGCCGCCGATTGACATGTATCTAGGAGTGTTCAGTTCTTTGATTGCTGTCAGCATGCAAGGAACAGGAACTTCGATTACTTCGTAACCGTCTTCCAGCTGTCTCTGTACTGTTACAGTCTTTCTGTCTTCGCTGATTTCGAACTTCTGTACATATGTAACCTGTGGCAGGTCGAGCTTTTCAGCGATCTGTGGTCCAACCTGTGCAGTATCTCCGTCGATAGCCTGTCTGCCTGCGAAGATCATGTCGAACTCACCATAATGTTTGATTGCTGCAGTTACAGCATTTGATGTAGCCCATGTATCGGATCCGCCTACTGCTCTGTCTGACAGCAGGATAGCTTCGTCAGCACCCTTAGCCAGGCATTCCAGCAGCATGTCTTTTGCCTGTGGAGGTCCCATTGATACTACGATAACTTCTACATCGTCATATTTATCCTTTAATGCTAATGCTTCTTCCAGAGCGTTAGCATCGTCATGGTTCAGAATACTTTCAACGCCGTCTCTGATCAGTGTACCAGTTTCAGGGTTGATCTTGATTTCGTTAGTATTAGGAACCTGCTTAGCACATACTAAAACTTTAAAAGCCATTGATTCTTCCTCCCTATCTTTATTTACCGATAACTGATGCAGCGATAACCATCTTCTGAACTTCTGAAGTACCTTCATAGATTTCAGTGATCTTAGCGTCTCTCATCATTCTTTCTACCGGATAATCCTTAGTGTAACCGTATCCGCCGTGGAGCTGTACGCACTTAGTAGTTACGTGCATTGCTGTTTCAGCAGCAAACAGCTTAGCCATTGCAGCAGCAGGTCCATAAGCCAGGTGCTTATCCTTCATATCAGCAGCCTTATAGATCAGAAGTCTAGCAGCTTCGATTTCTGTAGCCAGTTCAGCAACTGTGAACTGCAGTGCCTGGAACTTTGACAGGCTCTTTCCGAACTGCTTTCTAGCCTTCATGTAATCAAGAGTTACATCCAGAGCACCCTGTGCGATACCGAGAGCCTGTGATGCGATACCGATTCTTCCGCCGTCCAGAGTTGACATAGCAACCTTGAATCCCTGTCCAACTTCTCCGAGAAGTCTGTCCTTAGGAATCTTGCAGTTCTGGAAGATCAGTTCTGTAGTTGAAGATGCGCAGATACCCATCTTATCTTCTGTCTTACCGATTGAGAATCCTTCATCACCCTTTTCTACGATGAATGAGCTGATTCCGTGGTTGCCCTTTGACTTGTCAGTCATAGCCATTACTACGAAAACGTCAGCATATCCGCCGTTAGTGATGAATACCTTAGCTCCGTTCAGCAGCCAGTGATCACCCTTATCTTCTGCTCTTGTCTGCTGTCCTGAAGCGTCAGTTCCTGCGTTTGGTTCAGTCAGACCGAAAGCGCCCAGTGTCTTTCCTGCGAGCAGGTCAGGCAGGTACTTTCTCTTCTGTTCTTCTGTACCCCATGCAAAGATAGGCCAGCAGCACAGTGAAGTATGAGCTGAACAGATAACGCCTGTTGATGCGCACTTTCTTGAAAGTTCTTCAACAGTGATAGCGTAGGAGATGTGATCTCCGCCTGCTCCGCCGTACTCAGTTGGGAATGGTACGCCTAAAAGGCCGTATTTTGCCATCTTTTCTACAGTTTCTACAGGGAATCTATGTTCCTTGTCGATGTCTGCAGCAATAGGTTCAACCTCTGTTTCGGCAAACTCTCTTACCATTTTTCTTACGAATTCTTGTTCCTTCGTCAGTTGAAAGTTCATGTAAAAGCCTCCTTAATTACTAATAACGGTTTATCATTTTTTCACCGCATTTTAACTATGATTATATCGTTATATTTATAACAATCATACATATTTATTAAAACATTTTTCATATACATTTGCAAGCTATATTTGCAATATATCGTGATTATTTGGTTTATTTTTCAAATTATCTTGCGTAACTTACATTTCTTTAAGCTCGCCGGTTCTGTACGCCTTAACAAGCGCCTTAAGTTCCTCTACTTCACGCATAAGTTCCTTGCCCTGATCCGTATCTTTTACCAGCATTCTCTTCTCGAGAGTCTTAACTGTCCTGATAGCCGGAGTCGTGAATACCTGTGTACCGTCAGGCTGAAGCGGACTATATGGTTTATGTTCGGAAAGCGCCATGTATCTTGAGTTGAAGATAAATGTATATCCGGCGATACCTGTCTGTTTCTGATAAGCTTTTGACATACCTCCGTCGATAACGAACAGCTTGCCTTCACCCTTGACAGGGCTTTCACCGTCCTTGATCTTAACGGGAACGTGTCCGTTGAGGATATGTGAAGTCTTAGGGTCGAGACCGAATTCTTCAAGGATCTTTTCACAGATATCTCTTCTGTTGATTAGCTTGTAATATGGCACTGTATGTTCTTTATGCGTTTTCTTGTCAGCCACGAAACATCTTTCGAGCGTAGTCATCTGATCCTTACCGAAGAGCGGTGACTTGCTTCCCAGCCACAGATACCACATCAAGTCTCCCGAACGACCTATTTCTTCAGATTCATCAGGATTGAAGTAAGCCTTTCTGACCTGGTCATCAAGGTAGTCCATATATTCCTTACCTGAAGCTGTTACTCCATTTACTGTGCACTTTTCAAAGTTTCCATCTTCATCCATTGGGATGCATCCGTGATACATCAGGTTACCATTTATCACCTTATAAAGGGCACCGTGACTGTAAAGGAACTTTATGTGAGCCTGAAGCTTTTCACTCTGATGGAAAGATGCTTCAAGAGCATTCAGCATAGCTTCTTCCTCTTCGGTCAGCTTATATGGGTCTGCAGGATCGATAGTCGGGAAGTTGGTGTCTCTCAGAGGGAACACACCATCTCTCAGCTGGATAGTGCCCGCTTCATAATCTATCTTATCAAGCAGCAATCTGTTGTCCATACCGTACTCAGGATGGGCCATTATTCTCTGTCCTTCCACCTTGAACTGGCAGATCGCGATAGCCTTGTTCATCTTAGCCGCAAGTTCGTCATCAACCGGGTCGAACTTATTTTCATCAAGTCTCTTCGGCTTGAAGAATTCACAAGGGTCATCGGCATACACTTCAGAAGCCATTATAGCAAGCGGTCTCAAATTGATACCGTAACCGATCTCAAGCATATCGAAGTTATTGTAACTGATATTCATTCTGAGAACATTTGTGATGCAGGCCCAGTTTCCTGTCGCTGCACCCATCCATACGATGTCATGGTTCCCCCACTGTATATCAACATCATGATACTGCATAAGGAAGTCCATAATATAATCAGGATGTGCACCTCTGTCCCACATATCTCCGATGATGTGAAGTCTGTCAACAGCCAGTGAGCTGATAGCATTAGTCAGCTGGATGATAAAGTCCTCAGCTATATCTGACTCTACGATGCTGTTTATGATCTGACCATAGTAATTACCTTTATTTGCTTCATCATCGGCATGAAGAAGTTCGTCTATGATATATGCATATTCTTTAGGCAGTCTTTTTCTTACTTTTGAGCGAGTGTACTTAGTAGACACAGATTTGCAGATAAGTATCAATCTAAGGATAGCTATCTTGCACCACTTATTGAAATCATCTTCACTTTTTTTTCTTCTCTTGATTTCAGCTTCCGCATTATAAACCAAAGCTGACAGATCATCTCTTTCTTCCCTGTTGAGATCAGGTCCAAAGATTTCTTCTATCTTAGCTCTTATCACCCCGGAAGCACTCTTAAGCATATGTATGAACGCTTCATGTTCTCCGTGGAGATCGCTGAGAAAATACTCTGTGCCCTTTGGAAGCGAAAGGATAGCACTAAGGTTTACGATTTCTTCAGTAGCCGATTTAACATCCGGATACTTCTTTGATAAATGCCTAAGTAAATGTTTGTCGATCAAAATATACTCCTCCTTATCTACGCCTTCCGGCTAACAAATTATCTACTGCGAACAAAAGATAGCTGACACCCAGGAATACGAACAGTGTGATCAACATGTTGAGTCCGAGCAGATTGAAATATGGAATAGCAACAAATGATATCCCGATTCGATTGATTATATATACAGCTATATTGAAAACTACAGGTAAGATGGCCCAAATGAGCGGGCTGTATGGAGTGAACTCTCCTTTTCTGCAAAACAGCAGATAGTCCAAAACAGCCATCAACGGAGCCGCAAAATACAGTAGATATCCTGCCAGAGAAAGTTCGAACAGCGGATTTGCTGCCATGCCAAAATGCATGAAGTAATAAACTACGAACGTTACCAGCATATAAATGGTTACGGCACCTCTAAGCAAGCCCCTTTCATATCCGGGACGTGCTATTATAAGATATGCGAAATACACCAGTGACAGTACATTGGAAATAAGGGCAAAATCACCCATTATCGTATCAAGACTGAAACCGGAATAAATCAGCTTCATAACGAGTCCAGCACCGCATATTATTAAAAACACCACTCTGAACACAAGAGCTATAGTATTATTTCTTATGTACATTATTCTGATTCCCTCCCATATCCCCTGTTATTTTTTCAATTTGCTGAAGATGGATTCTTCACCTACATCCCAGCCTTCACCTTTGCTGTATTTGTATTTTTTGAGAAGCTTATCTGTTATCTCGTTTTCTCCCTGTTCCTTAAGATACAGCTGCATCTCATACTCGGTAAGGCTATCTACTTTCTTGATATGTGCTTTTATCGGTTTAGGCAGAACGATCATATAGATCAGCGGAGATATCACAAGGGCATATAATAGAGTCCATGCTATCAGCACTGCTATTACGATCGAATGTGACATTCCTCTTGCTGCCAGGATCACGAATACTATACAGATTACCGCCCATAAAATGATACCTATGTAAGTTTTATCGAGGAGAGATAATTTTCTCTGAAGCGCTTCATCATACCATACGTCACTGCCTTTATTTTTCTTAAATGCCTTTTTCCATTTACTGTTTCCCCTAGCCAGCTTGAACGCCGTTTTGAAGTCTTCAAAAGTCGCCTTTTCCTCAGGAATATCTACTGCAGCATGAGCAAATCTAGTGTAGAAAACTTCCGAAACTACTGCTTTACCTTCACCCATTACAGTAAGATCAGCCATCTCCCCTTCATCAAGGTCCAGAACCAGCTGTTTTCCGGCCGGAACCATATGTGTCTCACCAGCTGCAGAAACAACCACATATCCTTCTATACAATAAAAGCCATACGAAGCATGGGTATGTTCACCCTGATCCGCCTTTTCTATTGTCTGGGCTGTGCTTTGTACTTCATAGACTTTAAGACTTCCACTGCAGCCTTTTTTCATGATAAGGTTATAATCCTTGATCTTGCCAAAGCATTTTGTTCTGGCATCACCGCTGAAGCTATCCTGTTCAAGAGCCGTTAATTTGACAGTTCTTTCTTCTCCATGGGCTAAAACGGCTTCACCCTCCAGCACCATCAATATTCGATCAAAATCAGGCAGCTTGGTAAATGTGGATTCTTCCACATCCACACTGGCAGAGCTGAGTCTCCACACAAAATCCCTATCTATATACTTGGCATTTTCAGGATATATTGCGAATTGTGTAGTGTCTCCTCCTGACCACTTGCTCGTATTGAAATTATCTGTTCCGTATAATCTGATTTTCATGTATTTTTCATCCCTTTCAAAGATATGACTGTGTTTCTACTTTTTCGGCTCTTTATCTGTGCTTATATCATTGGCTCCTCTGACATAACCCCATACCGTTTCTATCTTAGTTACAGTAACGAAGGCCTTTGGATCTATTTCAGATAAATGCTTTCTAACTATCGCACTTTCTCTCTGAGAACATATGAACATCAGCTGTCTCATCGAATTTTGAGTATATTCTCCCCTTATCTCGTAGCTTGTGACACCTCTGTCCATCTCTTCCATTATGAACCCACTCATGTCATCAGCCTTTTCGGTAATGATATTGAGCTGTACCAGCTTGCTCTCAAAACCATACATTATTATCTCGCTGGTCTTAGTCAATATCACCTGAGTAATAAGTGCATAAAGAGCTATATTCCTGCCATATACGAAAGCCGATGATACTATGACGATAGCATCCAGTACAAGTAAGATTTTACTCATACTAACCTGCGGACACACTTTCATGCACAACACCTTAGCTATGGCATCAGTGCCGGCGGATGCATATCCTCTCCAGAAAATCAAGCCTATATAAATACCGGCAAAAACTCCGCAAAATACTGCCGCCAGCAATATATCTTTACTTTCAAGAAGCTGGAAATTCATTTGTTCAAAAAGGAAAAGAACAGCCGGATATAATATCGACAGGAACAGTATCTTCTTCAGTTCTTTCCATCCAATACAAACAAAAACGAGAAGCAATACAATCGCAGACAATCCATAGTAAAGTATAGAAAAATCTATATCAAGAAACTTCTGCAAGATTCTCGCTACCCCCGTGATACCTCCCGACGTAAGCCCGTTAGGTATCATCACGCTTACTGTAGAAAATGCACTTACACAGCATGCTCCAAACAGTATGCAAAAATCGATAGTAAAGTCTTTTATCTTGGCTATACGCCGAGCTTCTTTCTCTTTATCCACTTCCTTGAATTGAAACACCCTTGATTCCTCCAAAACCTTCCGTTAAAAAAGATCATTCAGGCATCCCTGAAACTCTTCTTCCAAACACATCATAACCTATGATACTGATATCTTCAGAAAAACCGTCCACTTCATTTATACCCCAGCTGTCACAGAATACTCCGTCTGCCCTGTGGACTCCGTCTTCATACAGCCTTCCCGCACTCCAGCATTTGATCATGCACAGGCTGTCTTCATTCATATATCTTTTAAGTTCATCTTTATATAGATCTAAGCCTTCCGGTATTTTCGCAGTATACGAGAGAAGATTTATAAGACCTCCCGATATGCTGTATTCGAGTTCACCAACAGTCTCGCCAAATGATCTTTCGACTTTGAATCTGCTGCCAAGCTTGCCCAATCTATGTATCTGACCGGAAACACTCAACTCGCCTTCATCACACATCATCCAATGCCTTCCCATCTTCTCGCATACGGCACCGAGAGTTCCCGAGCCCGCGAAGAAGTCTGCGCAAAGGTCGCCTTCATCTGTGCATGAGGCTATGATCCTCTCCATCAGCTTCTCAGGCTTCTGAGTTGCATAACCGGTCCTTTCGGCAGATGTCCTTCCTACCATATCGATGCTCCATACGTCTTTCATGTTTACCATGGTATACCAACCCACATCGTCGCAGAATTCCTCAACGCCCTTGAACCTATATGGCTTCAATCCTCTGTTATATGACTTTTCCGTAAGAGGATTGAACTTATACTTCCTGGTCTTGCCGTATACAAGCAAAGTATCGTGTTTCTTGGCAAAACTTTTCTTGCTGCTTCCTCCCGATTTATACGTCCATATTATTTCATTTATAAAATTGCTTTCTCCGAAGATCTGATCCATGATGACCTTGGCGTAATATACGCCGTGCCAGTCAAGATGCATCCATATACATCCTGTATCGGCTAAAAGTTCCTTCATGGCAAACAACCTTGCTGTCAACATGGTCAGATATTGGGGCATCCCCTTGGACCAGTTATCATCATATGCCTCCAGTTTCATCAATGATGATTTTCCCAACAATTCAGACTCAAGCCTTATGGACGCCTGATACTTGCCGCTTGAAAAAAACGGCGGGTCCACATAAATAAGCTGGATCTTCCCTGCCATTTTCTTCTCTTTGATAAGGTACATCATATAATCAAGATTGTCTCCTAGGCTGATCGTATTGGCAGGATCTTCGCCGTACTCTTCGGTGATCCTAAAAGCGTCAGCCTCATGATAATTCTCCAGCATCGCTTCAAATAATGCTTTGCCGTCTTCATATGCTTTTGTCAGTTCTGTCAGCGTTATCATCTTGACAGTACCTCCATCAAATCTTCTCTACCTACTTTTTTGAGAGCCGCCCTTACGATATTGCGGTTCTCTTTCTTATGAAAATGCATAAGTGCCCTTTGCATCTTCTTTTCTTCATGGGACTTTGCCACATAGACACTCTTGCCCGTAAACGGGTCTTTTTCTGTATGATACATACATGTTGCAAGAGTTCCCGGCGTAGGATAAAAGTCCTGTACCTGGTCAGGTACAAACCCCGTTTTCTTCATGTAAAGTGCCAGTTCTATGGCATCATCCAGCGTACTTCCCGGATGGGACGATATGAAGTAAGGTACCATGTACTGTTTTTTTCCAAGCTTTCTATTCACTGCCCTGTACTTCGAGCTGAATCTGTCGAAGACCTCTACAGACGGCTTTCTCATGTTTTTAAGCACTCTGCCCGACGCATGTTCAGGAGCAACCTTAAGTATTCCGCTGACATGGTGCTTACAAAGCTCATCTATGAACCTCTGATCTTTATCTGCCAGCAGATAGTCATATCTTATTCCGGATCTAATGAACACTTTCTTGATCCCATCAAGTTCTCTGACCGCCTTGAGCACATCCATATACTCCTTATGATCTGCTTCCAACTGGCTGCAAGGCTTAGGGAACAGGCAGTCCTTATGCTGGCACATGCCATGCTTCTTCTGCTTTTTACATGATGGATGCCTGAAGTTGGCAGTCGGACCTCCCACATCATGGATATATCCTTTGAATCCATCTTGCTTCGTCATAAGCTTAGCTTCTTCAACAATGGAGGCTTTACTCCTGCTTCTTACTTCTCTTCCCTGATGATATGTTATAGCGCAAAACGCACAGCCCCCGAAGCATCCGCGGTTGGCTGTTATGCTGAACTTTACCTCTTCGATGGCAGGCACTCCGCCATCTTTTTCGTATGAAGGATGGTAATCTCTCATATAAGGATATGAGTAAATATGATCCAGTTCATCTCTCTCGAGCGGCGGCTGCGGCGGATTCTGGACTATATAAAAGTTCCCGTAAGGTTCAAGAAGTCTTTTGCCTGTCACAGCATCATTGCTCCTATATTGAAGTGCAAAGCTTTCGCAGTACGCATCCTTCGATGATGATATATCTTCAAATGAAGGCAGGACTACGTCATCTTCCTGAGTCTGCACATCTGCTGATTTAGCCTTGATGCATGTACCGTTGATCCATGTGATATCTTTGACTTCAATACCTGAATCGAGCGCTTCAGCGATTTCTATCACTGCTCGCTCTCCCATACCATACATGAGGATGTCCGCTTTGGAATCAAGCAATATAGATCTTCTCACCTTATTTTCCCAGTAATCGTAATGGCCGAGCCTTCTCAAACTGGCCTCAAGACCTCCTATGATAACGGGCACGTCCTTATACGCTTCCCTGGCTCTGTTGCTGTATACGATGACAGCTCTGTCAGGTCTTCTGCCTGTCAGTCCTCCCGGCGAATATACATCTCTGCTTCTCTTATGTTTAGTAACGGAATAATGGTTCACCATGGAATCCACATTACCGCTGTTTATCAAAAATCCAAGTCGAGGTCTTCCGAAGCGCTTGAAATCATCAGCATTTTTCCAGCCCGGCTGTGACAGAACAGCCACTTTGAAACCATGAGCCTCCAAATGTCTTGAAATTATCGCTGTACCAAAAGATGGATGGTCGACGTAAGCATCTCCCGTAACAAGTACGAAGTCCACTTCATCCCATCCTCTTGATTTCATATCTTTTTTGGTTACAGGTAAAAACATATCGCTTCCGCCCTTCCCTTCGTTACCCTATTTTAACATAACTAAAAAGCGATGTCGACTTAATGTCAACATCGCTTTATTAATCTTTTATTATGCGAGGTACTGCTCGACTGCCGCCTTTACCTGGTTTCCGTCTGCGACCCCTTTGACCTTAGGCATTGTTGCTCCCATGAGCTTGCCCATGGATGCTTTGCCGCTTCCTGCTTCGATTCCCAAATCAGCTGCTGTACTTTTGACGATATCTGCGATCTCGTCTGCAGTTAACTGTTTAGGCATATATTCAGTAAGCACTTCGATCTCTGCGTTGTAAGCTTCCACAAGATCCGTTCTTCCGGCAGATTCAAAATCAGCGAGGGCGTCTTTTCTCATTTTTACCTGTTTGGCTAAAATGGCTGCGATCCCTGTGTCGTCGATTTCTTCCCTGTTGTCAACTTCATACTGCTTGATGGCAGCTCTTACGAAGCTGATGGTCTCTTTTCTGACCGTTTCTTTGTTTTTCATTGCTTCCTTAAAGTCAGCATTCAATCTTTCTTTTAAGGTCAATTCCAACACCTCTAATCTGTTGTTTTAATTGTTTTTAGTATTTCTTAGCCTTTTTTCTAGCAGCTTCAGACTTCTTCTTTCTCTTTACACTTGGCTTTTCGTAGTGCTCTCTCTTTCTCAGTTCAGACATAACGCCATCTCTTGCGCATGATCTCTTAAATCTCTTCAGAGCGCTTTCCAAGCTTTCGTTTTCTCTAACAATTACCTGTGCCATTTCCCGTTTCACCTCCTGACCTTATGTAAATCATTACAGCCTGTAGAACGGCTTGCCTACAACGTTGCTATTATACTATTTTATGGCAGGTTATGCAAGGACTTTTTTAAGCACATTTTTATGCTTGCATTTCACTGCATCAGCCCGGCGGCCATGTCATCTTTCTCTTGCCAAGCAGATGGAAATGGATATGCTTAACAGTCTGCAGACCGTCTTCGCCGCAGTTGTTGACTACTCTGTATCCGTTTTCAAGGCCCAGCTCAGCAGCGATGTCCTTGATCTTTACCATGATATATCCCATCAGTTCCTGATCTTCATCAGCCACATCATCGATGGATGTGATATGCTTCTTAGGAATGATCAGAACATGTACAGGAGCCTGCGGATCCAGATCGTGGAAGCACAGGATCTTATCGTCTTCATAAACTTTGTTGGAAGGGATCTCTCCCGCCGCTATCTTACAGAAAATACAATCACTCATGATTTCACTTCCTTTCGTAAATTATAGTTCTATTATATAAGTTCCGGCCTTTAAAATCAATCTGCTATGATCAAATCAGCTCGGCAGTCATGCCTTCTTCAAAAGGCTGTCCCAGTCTGACCTTCACGAATTCATTGATCATTTTCTCTGCTGATGCTTCATCTTCGTATTTCACATATACTCTCGTATAATTATCCGTGAAGCCCGTGATGATCTTCTTCGCATAGTCGATTTCTTCAAAGAGCACTTTTTCTTCCTGCCCGCTGCAGCTTCTGAAAAAGTCTGCAGCTGCTTTCTTGCTCACCTTATGGAGCGCTTCGCTTCTTATATTCTTTATCTGAGGAGCTACATGTTCCTTCATCTCCGCAGCCTTAGTGAAAGGTCTCTTTGAATACTTGAAGATATGGGTTTTGCAAAATGCAGTTTCTTCGACGAGCCTGCAGCTGTCTTCGAAGTCAGCTTCTTTCTCTCCCGGAAAACCCACTATTATATCCGTAGAGATGCCGTAATACGGATCATGTTCTCGCAATACTCTCACGATATCAAGATATTCGTCTCTGTCATAAGGCCTGTTCATGGCCTTCAGCACCTTGCTGCTTCCGCTTTGAGCGGAAAGATGCAGATGGTGGCACAGCTTGTCATATTTCAAAAGACTCTTCACATATCCGGCATTTACTACTGCCGGCTCAAGAGAGCTGAGCCTGATGCGAAAGTCTCCTTCCAGCGCATCCAGTGCAGCGATCACCTTTTCTACTCCGTAAAGCTTTTCAGCGGAGCTGTCCGCGCTTTCCATATCATAAAGAGCGGTATTGATGCCGGTCAGTACGATTTCCTTATACCCTGCTTCTATCAGCTTCTTTGCTTCGTCGATAATGTCCTCAAAGTTCCTGCTTCTCACCTTGCCGCGAGCATACGGGATCACGCAGTATGAACAGAATCTGTTACATCCTTCCTGTATCTTGATATATGCCCTCGTCCTGTTTTCAGTGCTGGCAACAGTACCTACATCTTCATAAGAATCCAGCTCTTCATATCCTTTGATGTGGATCTGCTTAGTTCTGTTCTCCATGAACTCTGCGACGTATTCTGCCAGGCGATGCTTCTCATTAGTTCCTGTAACGATATCAACACCATCTACCGCCGATACTTCCTCGGGGCTGATCTGAGCATAACATCCCGTGACCGCGATCACGCTGTCAGGGTTCACCTTCTTCATCCTGCGGATATACTGGCGTGACTTTTTGTCAGCTACAGCCGTTACTGTACATGTGTTTATTATATATACATCAGCGAAGACTCTCTCGTCGACTATCTCATAGCCTGCCGCTCTGAAATGTCCGGCCATCGCTTCAGATTCATATTGATTCACTTTGCATCCCAATGTGTGGAAAGCTACTTTCATTCATTCTCCTCCGTATGTGGTGGTTTATCCGATTTTTACCTCATCTATAATATCAAATTACTATCGATATGGCTAGTGTTACTTAAAAGTATAAACGTTGAAAACAGAGTATAAAAATATTGCTTAATATCTACTCAACCTGTTACAATAGAACCAATTATGAGAAAAACAACATTTACCAACAACAGAACACATAAACTACGCGGCATATTAATTTGGGCGTTATTGCTTTCTATACTTCTGGTCATAGGCTACTTATTTATGCCTGATGAAACCGATCCAATAGGTCCTAATAAAGACGAACTGTCATGGATGGATAAACCAACAGGGTCAGCAGTATATCTTGACGGTAAGACAGTTCTTGTCAGTATCTATATGGACAAGGATATAAGTTCCAATAAAGGCTGGTCAAATAAAAATATAAAAAAGACGCAGGAATATATGGATATCGCTGCGGATTATCTTGAAGAGGAAGCTAAAAGTTACGGTTGTGATGCAGAACTGATCTATGACACGAATGAACACCCTGATCTTATGTACTTATCTGATCTTGAGGCGATTAGAGACGGCATGGATGATAATAATGCTCACGACATCACAGACAGCTGGATCGAAGAGAATGTGGATTACCTTTCTATACTTGATAAATATAATGCAGACAGCATAGGCTTTATCTATTTCATGAATGCAAGCGGCACCAGCTGGTGTTATCCATATTATCCATTCCCGGATGAGCCTGAATATGGATATCTGGAGAAAGCATACATCTATCTTTACGATGAATATGATGATTATGAAACTCCTGCCACTTATGCTCATGAGATACTGCATATGTTTGGTGCAGTGGACCTCTATACCACATCAAGACAGGATGGAGTGAATAAAAAGCTCATCAATTACGTTGATCGTACTTATCCCAGGGACATCATGTACACAGTTTACGATGAGAATGAGGAAAATGTATATGATCATGTGCCTTGTTTGATAGGCCCGATCACAGCTTACTGTGTAGGCTTTATAGATGACTGCGCCGAATTAGATATGTTTCCTAAATTAAAGCGAACAACCAAGGCCGCCTATCCTTCTATACGTTGATTTAAAATATTAACATGAACACAATAAAAAAAGTGATTTTGAATGCTGCAATAAATCAAAACAACATTTAAGATCACCTTTTTTTATCTTATGAACTATTGTTTTTACACAAGGCGATTCAATTTACCGCCTTCCATAAAGCTTTCAAGACTTTTCTCACAAGTTTCTATCACAACTTTTCTCGTCTCAACAGGAATGAATCCTATGTGTGGGGTTATATAGCAATTTGGCAGGCCCACCAGTGGGTTATCTTCACTAGGCGGCTCCTGAGCCAGCACGTCAAGCCCTGCTCCTGCAAGTTTTCCTGACTTGAGTGCTTCAGCAAGTGCTGCTTCATCTATCAAACCACCACGAGCTGTATTGATAAGTATAGCTCCATCTTTCATCTGAGAAATGAAGTATTCATCTATCATTCCCTTGTTTTCAGATGTCAGCGGACAACTAAGCGATACCACATCAGATTTAATTGCAGCTTCTCTATCTCGACTGTAGATATTCACCTTCATGCCGAGAGCCTCAGCGATCTGAGCGATCTTGCTGCCTATATCGCCGAAACCAACGATGCCGATAGACTTACCGGCCAACAAAGTCAAAGGCGCCTTTATAAAAGTATAGTCTCTGCTCTTCTGCCATTCGCCTGACTTAACAGCTTCATTATATGTTTCGATTTGATTAGTAACAGATAACAGCAGTGCTATGGCATGCTGCGCTACAGCTTCGGCAGCATATGCAGGAACATTTGCTACTGCGATGCCAAGTTCCTTCGCCGCATCCAGATCAACATGATTGAAGCCTGTGGCTGATATACCTATGAATTTAAGTGAAGGACATGCTTCCATCAATTCACGGTCTATGGCAAATGAATCTGTAAACACAGCCTCGGCGTCTCCTATAACAGAAACAGCTTCTTCTCTCGAAGTTCTCTTTCTGACTTCCAGATCCCCGAGCCTTTGCAGTCCTTCCCAGGAAATGTCCCCCGGATTGATTATGGCACTGTCTAAGAATACTATCTTCATTTTATCTTCCAATCTTTTAAAGTTCCATCTCATACATTATCATCGAGAGCGCAGCCATACCTGCAGTTTCTGTACGCAGAGTAGTCTTGCCCAAAGATACGGATCTGCCGCCTTCTTCTACGATAAGTCTTGCCTCTTCATCGGAGAATCCGCCTTCAGGTCCGATGATGACTGCTATGCGATTTCTTCCTTCCGCCCAGGCGCTGCTTGCTTTCACTTCCCGGAGAACATCCTTGATGGTAGTTCCGTCTTCGTTTTCATACGGAAAGAGCACAAGGTCGAAAACGCCGAAGGCTGATATCATCTCAGGCACTTTCATCGGATCGAACACCTGTGGTATGAGGCCTCGCTTACACTGCTTCACCGCTTCATCTGATACTTTTTGCCAGCGCTGGACTTTCTTGCCGAAATTGCCTTTATCTACAACTACAGTCCTGTCCATGAAAACCGGGATTATCGAGTTTACTCCAAGTTCAACGCACTTCTGCACGATAGTCTCCATCTTGCCCTGCTTAGGGATGCCCTGAAACAATGTGACCTGCACTGTCGGCTCTGCAGTGAATTTCTGTTTATCTATTATCTTCGCCTCTGCACTGTCGGAATCGAGATATATCAATTCTGCCCTGTACTCCCATTCGACAGAATCGGAAATATCTATCTCATCTCCTGCAGACAAACGAAGAACCTTCATCATATGATGAAGATCCTCCCTATTATCGATTATTATATTTTTCTCACCTACGTTTTCAGGCTGTACGAAAAATCTGCTCATCCAAATAATCTCCCGAAAAATCCTTTTTTCACTTTAGCTGCGATAGCGCACCATTCACCATCTTCTGCGATTTCGATGATCTCGAATCCGGCTTCCTTGATAGCTTCTGAAACGACTTCTTTCTTTTCCACCAGGATACCTGATGAAATATATATACCGTCCTTCTTCAAATGCTTGCCTGCGCTTTTTGATAACTTCATTACGAGATCAGCCATCAGATTGGCAACGATGATATCGGCTTTGAAGCTTACACCTTCTGTCAGATCGCCCTGTACTGCCTTTACCTTATCGCTGACCTTGTTCAGCTCGATATTTTCATTGGCAACTCTCACTGCATCTTCATCGATCTCGATCCCCAGGATGTCAGTGCTTCCCAGAAGTGCTGCACCGATGGACAAGATACCTGATCCGCATCCTACATCGAGAACTTTCTTTTCTGCCGCATTATTTCCAAGGTATTTTTCCATAAGCTTAAGACAAAGAGAAGTAGTTTCGTGAGTTCCTGTTCCAAACGCCATCCCAGGATCTATCTCGATGACCAGCTCCCCTTCAGCATGAGCATATTCTTCCCATGTAGGCTTCACTACAAGCTTGTCTGTGATCTTAGTAGGCTTGAAGTTTTCCTTCCACTTATCCTTCCAATCTTCGTCGTCAATATAGATATCTTCGGCGTAGAGTCTTCCGAAATCAACGTTCCATCCGAACTTGCCATAGAGCTCATCGCTCTTAAGCTTCATGATAAGCTCCTTGAGTATCTGTACTTTTCTGCGGTTCTTTTCATCATCTTCAAAGAAGCATGAAATGGTAGGTTCACGGTCAAGATTTTCTTTAAGTTCATCATCTATATAATCCCAACCATATTCATTTTTATTATTTAAAATATCTTCCATATCAGCAGGGTCATCGATGGCAATAGAATCGATGCCATACTTCATATACATTGCTGCAACTTGCTCAATACCTTGTCTTGTAGCATGTACTTTGAATTCTATATATTTCATGTTCTCCTCCAAATATTTTTGCCGCACTTATTTGTGCACATGGTAAGAATAATTATACCATAACTTACGTATTATATGAAACAAAATATCGACAGACTAAAGCCTGCCGATACCGAAATTATAATTATATTTGCTCTTGTATTTTCCGAACATGCCGAATGTAAGTCCAAGAGTCATCAATTCTGCGAATGTAAGTGTCATCCATATTCCGTTAAGTCCGAATATCCACGACAGCAGAAACATACCGATTATAACCATTATCAAAGCTCTGGAAGCGGATATTATCGCAGATATGACACCATTGCCGTAAGCGGTGAAGAAGCCTGATGCGAACACATTGATACCTCCCAGCAGTAATGCCGGAGCCATCCATCTAACGCCTGCCACTGACATTTCATAGAGTTCGCTTCCCGGACTTTCATAAATCTGTACGATAGTCCCGGCAAACAGTAAGAAAACAACAGCTGAAATTATCGATGTAACGATAATAAACGTTTTAGAATATCCTATTATCTTATCTATCTTTTTGTATTCCTTAGCTCCATAGAAATAGCTTATAAGCGGAGCTATCCCCATGATATACCCTATAAATATGGATATCACGAAATAATGGAGATTCAATATTATATTGACCGCTGCTACTCCTGATGCTCCAACCATTCTGAGCATCAAAAAGTTAAAACAAAATGTACATATCCCCGCAGCCGATTCGCTTACAAGTTCAGACGATCCGTTAAAGAAGCTATGGCCTATGAACTTCCATTCTATCTTGAATCTGCAAAGTTTCAGTTTAGTCTTAGCAAAGATAAAATACAATGCTCCAACGATGACCATGACGTATAGATCAATCGTATTACCCCAAGCATCACCTGCTATGCCCATATCGTATTTTCCCATCAAAACTACGGCAACTATGATATGAGCCACTGCACCGGATAGATACAAAACAAGCGTGAATCCCGGTTTTCCGTCTACTCTTATGTAATATTCAAAAATCAGCCCTAAAAAAGCAGCAGGAAATGCCCATGCGAATACACGAAGAAATTCTTCGACGTGGAATGCCAGCTCACCTTCTGCACCAAGGAATCCTATTATAGGCTCCATAAATAACAGTGTCACAAACATAAAGATAAATCCTATTATCACTGACAGCACACATACTAAGCTGAACCCGCGATTTGCAGCAGGCATATCTCCTTCTCCCATCCTAATGGCAACAAGGGCACTTGATCCCGAAGCCAGCATTACGGACACGCCCCACATCATACCCTGTACAGGATATGCTATACCTACTGCTGCCAGCGCCACTTCCCCAAGCATATTGGCAACAAGTATCGAGTCTATGTTATATCTGACGGCTATGACAAGCATCATAACGATAGATGGCCATACGAAGTTTATGAAATTTTTCTTAGTTATTTCTTGTGAATAAATATCGCTCATACTACTGCACCTTTCTTCCATTTGCCACTCTTATATCTGGCTATGAAGAACACAGTTCTTACTGCCCAGTCAATTATCATTGCTACCCATACGCCTATCAGGCCCATTCCAAGGAATTGGCCCATGAAATATGCGCATCCTATCCTGAATATCCACATGGACACTACGCATACGATCATTGTAAAGGTCACGTCTCCCGCTGCTCTTAGGATATTCGGCAGAGTAAAGGAAAGCGGCCAGATAAATATGACACTGAAGCAGTTTATCGTAAGTATCTCAAATGCCAGTTCGGCAGTTTCATCACTGAGTCCATATATCTTCAGCAGCAGCGGCAAGCAGAACCACACGATCAAACTTCCCACTACTAAGAAGCCATATGTCCATTTCATCAGCTTATGGGTATAATACCTTGCCTGCTGGTAATCTCCCGCACCTACGCATCGGCTTATTACAGGAACTACAGCAAGATTCATTGCCATCCCGGTAAGGCATCCTACCATGGCAATCGCATTACCTACAGCATTAGCCGCTATCGCTGATGTGCCGAAGGTGGCAATAAGGCTGAGAAGTATCAGCTTACCCAGCTGGAACATGCTGTTTTCTACTCCGTTAGGTACACCTATCTTGAGGATCTTTCTTATATATCCCCAATTCGGTTTGAGTACAGGCTTTTTGCTTATATGTACCTGCAGCTGAGGATTTCTCAGAAGTATATATATGGCGACTGCCGCAACTATTCTCGAAACAAGAGTAGGGATAGCAACGCCTTCCACTCCGCATCCAAGACCAAAAATCAAAATGGCGTTCCCCGATACATTTATCAGATTCATGACGATAGATATCTTCATGGTAGTATTGGAACGGCCGATGTTTCTGAACAATGCAGCGCTGGCATTATATATGCCGATGAATGGGATAGATGCAGTCACTATCAGATAATATACATCACAGTAATGCCTTACATCTGCTTCGATATCACCGAACACTAAAGTCATTATGCCGTTTTTGAATATATACATGATAGCTACTATCACCATAGACAACAGGAATGCAGCCAGTACCAGCTGATCTGATGCGGACCTTGCTTCATCATCCTTCTTCTGTCCAAGATACTGACCTACGACTACTGCTCCGCCTGTGGCAAGTGCCGCCATGATATTTATCATAAGAATGATGATAGAGTCTACCAGCGAAACTGCAGATACGGCAGCCTCACCTACACTAGCTACCATCATAGAGTCTACAAGACCTACGGCAAACAGCAAAAACTGCTCGACGAGCAGCGGCCACAGCAGCTTAAGCAGGAATTTATTTGAGAACAACGGCTGGTTGTCCAGTTGTATCACATTTTTCTTCTTTCGTCTCATTTTAAACACTGTCACTTCTCAATAGTCATTTTCTATATCATGATACCCCTAAAAAAGACTGTGCACGCGGCACAGTCTTATTATATCTTATACACCCTTTTATGAAAAGAATTCCTTTATAGAATCCAGGAAGCTGCTCTTCTTCTGATAGCATTCGCTTCCCACAGTTTTCCCCATAGATTCTATGGCTTTCTTCTGCTTGCTGTTTAACTTAGTAGGTACTTCAAGAGTTACTCTTACATAAAGGTCGCCCTTTCTATTTCCCCTGACACTCTTGATCCCCTTGTTTTTAAGCCTGAACACAGTTCCCGGCTGTGTTCCTGCCGGAACTTTGTATGACACCTTTTCTTCCAAAGTAGGCACGATTATTTCATCCCCCAGTGCCGCCTGGTCGAATGTGATAGGTATCTCAAGCCACAGATCCTGACCTCGTCTCTCGAAAAGAGGATGAGGTTCTACGTTGATAACGATATACAGATCTCCGTCAGGTCCTCCGTTGATTCCCGGCTCACCCTGACCCTTGATAGGAATAACAGATTCATTATCCACTCCTGCAGGGATGTTGACTGAGATCGTAACATTATCTCTGATCTTGCCTGTTCCGCCGCAATCCTTGCATGGAGATTCATTGATCTCTCCTGTACCATTACAGTCCGAACAAGGAGACACGCTCTGGAAAGTTCCCAGAGGCGTTCTCTGTGCTGTTCTGACTTCACCGGATCCTCCGCATGTCGGACATGTCTTCTTGGATGTTCCCGGTTCAGCCCCTGTACCGCCGCAAGTTTTACACTTCACATATTTATTGATGCGGATCTGTTTCTTAGTTCCGAAAGCTGCTTCCTTGAAATCGATAGTGATCGCCTTCTGGAGATCACTTCCTTTTCTTGGGCCGTTTCTTCTTGAACGTCCGCCGCCTCCGAATCCACCGAATCCGCCTCCGAAAGCACCTCCGAACATGTCGAAGATATCTTCGAAACCGCCAAATCCGCCGAAGCCGCCTGTTCCGCCTCCAAATCCTGCATTAGGATCTACTCCAGCATGACCGAATCTGTCATACTTGTTCTTTTTGTCAGGATCAGAAAGCACTGCATAAGCTTCGTTTACTTCTTTAAATTTTTCTTCAGCCTCTTTGTCTCCCGGGTTTTTGTCAGGATGATATTTCATAGCCATCTTACGAAAGGCCTTTTTTATCTCATCATCCGACGCACCCTTCTTGAGACCAAGGACTTCATAATAATCGCGTTTATCTGCCATTATTTTTATACCCTTTAACTAAATTTATTTGTCTTCGTCTACTACTTCGTAATCAGCATCAACAACGTTGTCTCCTGCCGGACCTGCTGAAGCACCTGCATTAGGATCAAAGCCTGCGCCGCCCATGTTGTTAGGATCGAATCCTGCAGCACCTGCCATGTTAGGATCCATCCCTGCAGCCTGAGCCTGCTGATACATCTTAGCTGAGATAGTGTGGAACTTTTCAGTCAGTTCTTCAGTCTTAACCTTGATATCTTCAGTGTTTCCTGCTTCCAGTGCTGCTGAGAGGGCATCCTTAGCAGCAACGATGTCGTTCTTTTCTTCTTCGCTAAGTGCACTTTCCAGTTCCTTCAGATTCTTTTCTGTTTCGTAAACGAGAGTTTCAGCTCTGTTTCTCAGCTCTACTTCTTCTTTTCTCTTCTTATCTTCTTCAGCATACTGTTCAGCTTCTTTTACCTTCGCATTGATTTCTTCATCGCTCAGCTTAGTTGAAGAAGTGATAGTGATGCTCTGTGCCTTTCCTGTTCCCATGTCCTTAGCACTTACATTAACGATACCGTTAGCGTCGATATCGAATGTAACTTCGATCTGAGGGATTCCACGTGGTGCAGGTGGAATACCTGACAACTGGAAACGTCCCAGAGTGATGTTGCCTGCAGCCATTTCTCTTTCACCCTGCATTACGTGGATGTCTACTGCAGTCTGGTTGTCAGCAGCAGTTGAGAAGATCTGGCTCTTCTTTGTAGGAATAGTTGTATTTCTTTCGATCAGCTTAGTAGCTACTCCGCCCAGAGTTTCGATTGACAGTGACAGTGGAGTTACGTCCAGCAGAAGAACGTCATTTACTTCACCTGTCAGTACGCCTGCCTGGATGGAAGCGCCTACTGCTACGCATTCATCAGGGTTGATTCCCTTGAATGGTTCTTTGCCTGTAACGTTCTTAACAGCTTCCTGAACTGCAGGGATTCTTGTTGAACCGCCTACCAGGATAACCTTTGACAGGTCGCTGTTAGTTACGCCTGCGTCAGCCATAGCCTTCTTCATAGGTTCGATAGTTCTGTTAACGAGATCAGCTGTCAGCTGGTCGAACTTAGCTCTTGTGATATCCATGTTCATGTGCAGAGGGCCGTTTTCGTTAACTGTGATGAATGGCAGGTTGATGTTTGTAGTCTGCGCACTTGACAGTTCCTTCTTAGCCTTTTCTGCAGCTTCCTTAAGTCTCTGCATAGCCATCTTGTCAGCTCTCAGGTCAACGCCGTTTTCCTTAGCGAAGCTGTCAGCCATGAAGTTCAGTACTGCTTCGTCGAAATCATCTCCGCCCAGCTTGTTGTTACCGCTTGTAGCCAGTACTTCGAATACACCGTCACCCAGTTCCAAGATGGATACGTCGAATGTACCGCCGCCCAGGTCGTATACCAGGATCTTGTGCTGGTGTTCGTCCTTATCAAGACCGTAAGCCAGTGATGCAGCTGTAGGCTCGTTGATGATTCTCTTAACGTCCAGACCTGCGATCTTACCTGCGTCCTTAGTAGCCTGCTTCTGGCTGTCTGTGAAGTATGCAGGAACTGTGATTACAGCTTCTGTAACTTTTTCTCCGAGGTAAGCTTCTGCGTCAGCCTTCAGCTTGCCCAGGATCATAGCTGAGATGTCCTGTGGAGTGTACTTCTTGTTGTCGATTTCTACAGTGTGATCAGTACCCATGTATCTCTTGATAGATGCGATAGTTCTTTCAGGGTTTGTGATCGCCTGTCTCTTAGCTGTTTCTCCAACCAGTCTTTCACCGTTCTTAGCGAAACCTACAACTGATGGAGTAGTTCTGTTACCTTCAGCGTTAGCGATTACTACAGGTTCTCCACCTTCGAGTACTGCTACGCAAGAGTTTGTTGTACCTAAGTCGATTCCTATTACTTTTCCCATTTTCTTATCTCCTTTTTCTATTAACTATTTTCGAAAGCTAGCTTACGACCTTGACCATTGATGGTCTGATCACTTTACCGTTGAGCGTGTACCCCTTTTGCAGCACGCCGGAAACCTTGCCGCTTTCGTATTCTTCAGTTTCCTCAGTCATCACAGCATTGTGGAAGTTAGGATCGAAATCCTCACCAAGTGCCGCGATCTCAGCCAGCCCTGACTTTTCAAGTACGTCCACCAGCTGTTTGAATATCATTTCCATACCTTCCTTGAAGCCATCGCCGGGATCTTCGTGAGCAAGTGCTCTTTCGAAATTATCCAGTACTGCTAAAAGTTCAGTTACCAGCTTCTCGTTAGCATATGAATAAAGATCAGTTTTTTCTTTTTCCACCCTCTTCTTATAGTTCTGGAAATCAGCCATAAGTCTCAGGTATTTAGCATCGCCGTCTTCTTCCGGCGCTTCTTCTTTTTTCTCTTCTGTCTTTTCTTCAGTGTTTTCCGTTTTTTCTTCAGCAGCCTCTTCTACTGTCTCTTCGGCAGTTTTTTCAGCTTCGGTATCCTTGATGTCTTCCTTAACGACATCTTCACCGTTAACTTTCGTCATCACCGTCTCCTCCTGTTATCATGAATGCTTTGCTTATATTGTCTGTAAGATACTCAATAACTGATGTGACTTCATCGTACTGCATTCTGGTAGGACCGATAACTCCTATCTTACCCAGCTGCTTGCCGTTCACATGATATGTGGCGGTGATCACGCTGCAGTCACTCAAAAGCTCATCCTGATTCTCATTGCCTATGGTTATTATTACACCATTTTCTCTGTTAATGAGAGTCTTCGTGAAATCTTCCTTTTTATTTACCATTTCCAGGAACATCCTAGCTTTGTCCAAGTCATTATATTCAGGCAGAGAGAAGATATTCGTAAGCCCATCCATATAAAGGTTTACATTGAGCATATCTTCCAGTGTTTTCACGAAGCTTGGCTTGATATTGTGTTCAAGCATTCCCATGGCTTCAGCATCTGTCTGTACGTCATCGATGATGTCCTGGGTCAGTGCTTCGCTAAGTGTCTTGCCTCTATAATTATACGTCATAGTCTTGGCCAGTATCCTCAGTGTCTCTTCAGAAACAGCCTTGTCAAACCTTACAGCCTTATTGGAAACCTTGCCGCTTTCTGAAACAAGCATCAGTACTGCAGTATAATCATCGACCGGCAAAAGATTGATATACTTGAGAGTATCCTGATCTTTTCTCGGCGTCATGGCAAATGCAGTAAGATTTGTTATCTCCGACAACACATGTGCTGCTTGCTGCACCATCTTCTCCAGCTCATTGACATTCTCATGAAGCTGCTGAGCGATGGAGCTCTTCTGCTCTACCGTGAGCTCGTGCTTGTTCATCATCTGATTGACATATAATCTGTAGGCTTTTTCAGACGGAACTCTTCCCGATGAAGTATGCGGATGTGTCAAATACCCCAACTCCTCCAGATCCGACATTTCATTTCTGATGGTTGCGGGGCTTATTCCCAAATCATAGTTCTTCGACAGAGTTCTTGAGCCGACAGGCTCTGCAGTTCTGATAAAGTCTGCGATGATGGCCTGAAGTATTTTTAGTTTTCTTTCACTTAAATCCATATTAGGCCCTCCTGTTGTTAGCACTCATTTCGTTCGAGTGCTAATTACAATCTAAATATACTATCAACATGTTGATAAGTCAACACTTTTTAAGAACTTTTAATATTATTTCACATACTTTTCACTTAAAAACCGCTGCTTTGACTATTATGTCAAAACAGCGGTCTTCTCATCGTATATATTATGTCTTATTTCTTCCCGATGCTCATCAGGCCTTCTTTAGCAAACATCTCTGCCCTGCTCTCAAATGTATAGTCAGGATCAGGAAGGTTTTCATATATAGGC
Organism: Bacillota bacterium; assembly: GCA_030536355.1. GTDB lineage: Bacteria > Bacillota > Clostridia > Peptostreptococcales > Anaerovoracaceae > Lentihominibacter. The sequence goes on from JAUNQD010000004.1 coordinate 25,079, forward strand.
GCATCGCCAATATGGTTGGCAAACGGCTGAGGAGGGTTGAATGCCTTCAGCTGTCTCATCAGCTGATCTGTATAATTAGTTCCGTATCTTCTGGCATCTCTGACTCTGTCAACGTCGAATGTCATTGTGAAATACATAGGGTTCGATCCTGTTTCATAAAGCACTCTGCCGTCAGGACCTGCGATACATGACTTACCATAGTTATAAGTACCCAGATATTTACCTGCACAGTTCAGAGAAATAAAGTATGCCTGGTTTTCAAATGCTCTTGTCGGTGCGATACCCTTGCATGAATCGTAGAGCCCTTCAGGGTCCATTGCCGGTCTTATCAGGATCTCCGCTCCCATAAGTGCCAGGTTTCTTGAGATCTCAGGGAAACACCAGTCATGACAGTTGAGAACACCGATCTTGATCCCTTTTTCCTTGATATCGAATGTCACATACTTTTCGCCTTTAGTAATATGGCTTTCTACAGGATAATACGGGCACATCTTGCGATGTACATCGATCAGCTCACCGTCAGGTCCGAATATAGGGATAGAGTTATAGAGCTTCACTTCTCCGTCTTCTTCCACTCTTTCAAACATGCTGCCCGGCATAAAATAGATGCCGTATTCTTTAGCTATCTTAGAAAGTTCCTCGGTCACCTTACCCGGTATAGGATCACCGTCTACACGTTCTTCCGCCTCAGCCCAGTAAGTTCCGATACCAAGCTCGATCCCTACGACCAGTTCAGGCGCATTCATGCCCATCATAAGGCTTCTGGTTTCCTTCTTTATTCTCTTTAAATTGTACTCGAAACTACTTGAACAGTCTCCGCTCTGCATCATTCCTATGTTTAAATATGTTCCCATGGTCAACTCCTAACTTCTACAAACTTCTTTTGTTCAAACAGATACAAATATGCTTCCTTCACCGGCTTTCCTTCGGCCGCTTCCAATGCTTCCTTATATAATTCGATCTGTTTTCGATATCTGTCTATTATGATCTCTTCACGAGATTTATCGCCTACTGTGCTGTTCTTGTAATCCACCAACACAAGACCATCTTCTTCCTCAAAATAACAGTCTATGATACCTTGCACAATGGCAGGCACACCTTTCACATCTTTTTGGAGGATAAATTCCCGCTCTTTTTCCAGGCGCAAAGCGCACGCTGCTCTTTTGCCTACGCTGTCTTTGAAGAAAGCCGCTGCATTTTCTATATCGATCACTGCCCTTTCTTCTTCAGATATCTCTCCGTCAACCAGCATTTCCTCTACCCTCTGCAAAATGTAAGGTGCACCCTTTTGCATGGCAGTAGCGAAGTCTATCCTCTCCATCACAAGATGCATGACAGTTCCTATCTCGGCTGCATCAAGTCCTCTTTTTTCCTGAGTGAATTCAGGTTTTGCCAGGAATATTTCTTTTGCCTCTGCTGCATCTGATGTTCCGGTCTCCGCTCCGTCCTGCTTGTTGAGTTCCGTCACAGAGTATTTGGATTTGACTTCATTTAGTTCCGGATAAGGATATTCGAAGGATAAGACCTTGTCTATCACTTCAGGTCGTTCAGCAGGATCCTGTACTCTGCTTTTTTCAAAGATGTCAGCCGCCCTTTCCTTGGATAGCCCTCTCTGCGGGATGGATACATCAATGCCGGCCTTGCCATATATGATCCCATCCTCGTTGAATGAAAACATGGTGCTGTAGATCATGCCAAGGTAATTCTTCGCTTCATCTGCCGCTACACGCACATCTTCTATCTTGCTTGGAAGACCCGTCACTATGCACCAGTCTTTTGCTCTTGTAAGAGCTACATAAAGCAATCTTATTTTTTCCTCGAAGGCTTCTGAATCTTTTTTACTCTTTATCACAGTCTGGAGGATAGTCTTCATCCTTGTTCTGCTTTCCAGATCCACCAACGAAAGTCCGATGGCAAATTCCTTATGCATTGAAACGAGACTGCTCCCTTTTCTGCCTCCCAAGCCTTTCCCTGCTTCTGTCAATATCACCACAGGAAATTCAAGGCCTTTACTTTTATGTATCGTCATTACATTTACGACATTCTCGCCCTCACCCAAGACATTGACTTCCTTAGGCGGCCTTTTGTTTTCATTAAGTGCCTTGATATATGATAGGAATCCGTACAGTCCCGTATAGTGCTTCCGTTCGAATTCACCTGCCTTTTCAAGAAGTCTGTGGAGATTCAAAACTCTCTGCTTGCCTACAGGAAGACCACTGCAATAATCGTAATATCCGGTATCATAGAGGAGTATTCTTATCAGTTCCTCCAAAGATACGGAATCCTTCAGTTCCTTCCAAAAACCTATCTTATTATAAAAATGATTTATCTTATTTCTGAGCTCATCGTCAGGACCTGCCTCAGCGTAATGCTTGGCAGCAACATGATAATCGCCTTCGCTATCAAATATTCTGATCTTAGCCAGTTCTGTAAGTGTGAAACCGAACACCGGACACCTCATAACAGAAATCAATGGGATATCCTGACTTGTGTTGTCTATGATCTTAAGAAGATTGATGAATACCTGTATTTCTACAGATTCATAGTAATTGCCCTGAAAACCACCTATGGCCGGAATATCTTCATCATTGAGAGTCCTCTCTATTTCACTGACCATTTCATTGGTGTTGGCGAGAATGGCGATATCCTTGTATTCAACTGTTCTGACATCCCCGGTCTTAACGTCATAGATTTCTTTACCTATGCAATCCTTGACCAGCCCTGCCACATAATGAGCTTCCGCTGCCTTATCTTCAATGATAAGTCCATCGTCATCGATCTTTTCCAGTATATGAAGCTGTGGTGCCATTCCCGGGTATTCTTCGGGAGCCTCGCAATGAAGCTCTGCATTGGCATCATAACCTTCCATTACTTCTCTAAAAATACCGTTTACAAATTCTGTAACATTCCTCTTACTTCTGAAATTACTGTTCAGATCTATCTTGATGCTGTCTGTTTCAGATTCATTGGCGAACGATTCATATTTTCTTTTGAAAATCTCAGGTTCAGCCAGTCTGAATTTATATATGCTCTGTTTCACATCGCCTACCATAAACATGTTATTGCCCGAAGCGATGCTGCCTGCGATGTTTTCCTGGAGCAGGTTACTGTCCTGATATTCGTCTATGAATATGTACTTGAACTTCTTCTTGTACTCGGCTGCAGCTTTTTCATCTCTGAGGATATTAAGAGCGTAATGCATTACATCATCGAAATCCACGACATTTTTCTCACGCTTCATGGAACTGTATATGGCTTCAAGCTCTTCCATAAGTCCTATGAGATATTTAGTATCATCATACTGCGATTTCAGCTCATTATCATAATCATAAAAAGATCTGTCGAAATACCCTTTATCCTTAGCATATTTGAATAAAGCTTTCCCTTCTCCAACCAGTCTTTCTACGACCATGATCTTTTCTTGATTCTGTTCACTTTTTTCTTTCTTGGCTATGCATGGGAATCTGTTCTTTCTGCCGTCACATATGAACTTATATGCTTCGAAATCATATTCTTTCACCTTTTCTATGTGCTGCTGTATGAAATCAAGGTGTTCTCTGCATAACTGCAGAGACTCTTCCATCCCGGAATCCGATAAGATCTCAGCAACGGCATTGAATCGTTCCGATCCCAGAACAAGACCTTTGAGGCATTCTTGTCTTATATGATCTTTGAGGCCCAATGCTTCTACGGGTGAATCTGCCGCAAGCAATTCGTTATGCTCATACGCCCATTTGAAATAATCAGGGATACTTCGCATTTCTTTATATGTATCTATGATCAATGTTTTTATCTGATCTTCACTTTTTTCATCGCTATACTTTTTGAGAAACGATGTGAAGTCTTCGTATTCTTCATTGAAACGTCTGTCAAAAAGTCCATCGGCAGCCTCTCTTATCATCATGGAGCTTTCTACATCATCCTCTATTTTGAATCCGGGTTCCAGATCTGTCAGATAAAAGAATCTTCTCATTACTTCCAAAGCAAATGTATGAAAAGTGCTTATGTTGGCAGAAGGCAGAAGCATCAGCTGTCTCTTGAGGAATTTTCTATCTGCACCAACAGCATTGAATTCATCCTTTATGGCCTTTTCCAGCCTTTCCTTCATTTCTGCAGAAGCAGCATCTGTGAAAGTGGTTATAAGGAATCTGTCGATATCTACTTTATCACCAAGCATCAGCTGTTTTATGCGCTCGATAAGTACGGCAGTCTTACCGGATCCTGCCGCTGCCGATACCAAAATATTCTTATCTCTTGTGTCTATGGTTTGTTGCTGCGCCGTAGTCCATTTCATACGATTCCCCTTACCTCTCATATGCATTGCCCTTTGCAAAACGCACTTTTCTTTATTGTATCATATTTTTGTACGCATACCATATATGTTTTGTGTTATACTGTCTGCGAGGTGATTAGACATGAAAAATTTCAAAAGACCGACAATGCTGATGATCCTGGATGGTTACGGGATCAATGAAAATATCAAAGAAAAGAATGCTATCGCAGAAGCCAAGAAACCGAATCTTGATGCTATCTTCGAAAAGTTCCCACACACTACAATCAAAGCCTGCGGACTCGACGTAGGTCTTCCTGAAGGTCAGATGGGAAACTCCGAAGTAGGTCATCTTAATATCGGTGCGGGAAGGATCGTATATCAGGATCTGACTATGATCACTAAGGCTATCGAAGACGGTGACTTTTTTGAAAATCCTGCTTTCATGAAAGCGATAGATCATGTGAAGAAGAACGATTCTACACTCCATCTGCTGGGACTCTTATCAGACGGCGGTGTCCACAGCCATATCAGCCATCTTATCGCACTTACCGATCTGGCTGCTAAAAATGGAGTAAATAAACTCTGCGTACATTGTTTCCTGGACGGAAGAGACGTTCCTCCTAGATGTGCCGGAGAATATATAAGCGAGCTTCAGGCGCACCTTGATGAGCTGAGAGTTGGCAAGATCGGTGTAGTATCCGGTAGATACTATGCTATGGACAGAGATAAAAGATGGGAAAGAGTTGAAAAGGCATATGATGCCATGACTCTCGGTGCTTATGCTGTAAACGGTTCTGATATAATGGAAGCTGCTACAGGTGCAGAAGCCGTAACTAATGCTTATGACCGTGATGAAAACGATGAATTCGTTCTGCCTACTGTAGTTGATGGCGGTTACACTGTAAACGACGGTGATGCCATGATCATGTTCAACTTCAGGCCTGACAGAGCAAGGGAGATCACAAGAACATTCATCGATGCTGATTTCGACGGATTTGAAAGAAAGAAGAAAGTTGATGATATCTGTTATATCTGCATGACTCAGTACGATGCAGAAATGCCGAATGTGACACTGGCTTATCCGCCTGAAACTATGGCGAACACCCTCGGAGAATATGTAGCAGACCTGGGACTGACTCAGCTTCGTATCGCCGAAACAGAAAAGTACGCCCACGTAACATTCTTCTTCAACGGTGGTGTTGAAGCACCAAACAGAAATGAAGACCGTATACTGGTTCCGTCACCGAAAGTACCGACATACGATCTGCAGCCTGAGATGAGTGCTTATGAAGTTACATCGAAGGTACTTGAAGCCATCGACAGCGATAAATATGATATGATAATCCTCAACTTCGCCAATGCAGATATGGTGGGACATACAGGAGTTATGGAAGCAGCAGTAGCTGCCATCGAAGCTCTTGACAAATGCGTTCCACAGATCGTCGATGCAGTGCTGGCTAAGGGCGGCCAAATACTGCTGACAGCAGACCACGGAAACGCAGATGCCATGACAGATGAAGATGGCAATGTAGTAACAGCCCACTCACTGAACGATGTGCCGCTGGTACACATCTCGAATGAACCTACTGAACTTAAAGAGGGCGGCAGGCTCTGTGACCTGGCACCTACCCTGCTGAAGCTGATGAATATCGAAATTCCTGAAGAAATGACAGGAATGCCGTTAGTATAATTTAAAAAATAAAGACGAGACAATTGTCTCGTCTTTTTGTTTGTTGTTGTGTTCTATTCAAACTCCTTAAACACTCTCTCATAAACATCGAGTGCGTCATCTACGATGCCGATGCTGCCGTATGGGAAGTATGTCTTACCGCCGTTGGCGATGATCAGACCTTCCGCAGCCAGTGCCATGGAAAATTCGATATAGTTCTTATATGCTGCCAGCATATGGTTCCAGAATTCAGGATCTTTCTCGTCTACGAAGTACTGTACGTGCTGGAGTCCGCTCACATCGATGTGGAGTATCGATGAGTGATGGAACAGTACTGCAGGAACGTCGTAACGCTCTGTGATATCTTCGATACCCTTCATGAAGTATCTTGATACCTTATCAAGTTCAGCATGGACGTTCTTAGCTTCCAGTTCCTTGATAACTGTGATGCCGGCAAGTGTAGTCAGCGGGTTGGCCGTCATAGTTCCGCCTACCTTAACTTTGTTTTCGCTTTCTGCAGAGATGCCTGCTGCCAGCAGTTCCATGATCTCACGTCTTCCGCCGAGGCCGCCGGAGTTGCCGAAGCCTCCGCCGATGATCTTACCGAATACTGTGATATCAGGCTTAGTTCCGAAGATTGCCTGAGCTCCGCCCATTCCAAGTCTGAATGCTGTTACTACTTCGTCGTAGATAAGCAGCATATCGTACTTGTCACAAAGCTCTCTTGCTGCCTTATGATATTCCTTAGTAGTAGGAACGGCACCGCTGTCCTGTCCTACAGCTTCCATCATGAACGCAGCTACTCCGCCGTCATCCTGATGTTTCAGGATCTCAGCTTCAAGTGCTTCGATATCGTTGATAGGAACTGCATGAGTGTTCTGGAAGCAGTCTGTAGGTATACCGTTCTTCATGGTATTTCTCTTACCGTTGTCGTTGTATACCAGCTGATCTGACCATCCGTGATATCCGCCCTGGAATCTGATGATATGTTTCTTACCTGTGTAAGCTCTGGCCAGTCTGATGGCGATGATATCAGCTTCAGTACCGGAAGCCAGTGCACGAAACATTTCAACACTTGGATAGTACTTGCAGATCAGTTCTGCCAGTTCTCTTTCGTACATGCTGTAAAGGCCTGAAACAGGACCTTGTTCTGACAGATGCTTGATAGCAGCTTCCTGAACTGCAGGATAATTGTTGCCCAGTATTGTAGGGCCGCCTGCACAGAGAAAATCGATGTACTTATTGCCGTCTATGTCATAGAGATACGGGCCATCTGCCTTATCGATCGCCAGCTGCCAAGGGTGATTATTTGCCAGGTTGTGCTGGATACCGCCTGGGATCACCAGCTTTGCCTTTTCTGCTTCTGCCTTGGAACCTGCACACTTTGTTTCAAAGTAGTTCATGTATCTGTCAACGGCAGATTTCTTCAGATGTTTTCTATTTTTGATAAGATCACCTGCGGCTGCATGGACAGCTGTGTAATCATATTCATTAAGTAATTTTGCCATTTAAGTTCGCCTTCTTTCCGTTAAGAAGGGACCCTTCGGGTCCCGTCATAATTATAAAATAGCGTCTACGTCAGCATCGTAGTAGTCTGTTTCGCCCGCTCTTCTCTTTTCATTGGCAGTCTGAAGTTTTGCATAAAGAGTCTTATTGATAGGATATTTGATAACGCAGATCAGTGAGATCAGCATACATCCTGCTACGAAGAAAGTAGCGATGTTTTCGATACCAACCAGTGTCTGAGCACTCTGAGCAGTTCCCTTAGCTGCATCAAATCCCACCATAGTAAGCATGATACCGATCAGCTGCAGACCTACCGCATTACCAACCTTCTGTACCAGCTGAGGGAATGAAGTGATGGCACCTGCTCTGTTCTTGCGGTTCTTGTATTCGTCCAGCTCGATAAGGTCGTATGAGAAGTCATAGAAGAATACCCAGAATGCTACTGTAGCGATACCTGTTACACCCTGAAGCAGGAAGATATCGAACAGGCTGTCGATTCCCAGGATCTTAACTCCAATGAGGCATACGATTGAAATAACGTATCCGATTATAACAGCGTTCTTTCTATCCCACTTAGTAGCTACCCATGTCAGCAGTGGAGCTCCTACTAAGAAGCATACCAGTGTAGTTGCTGATGTCTGTGAAATAACTGATGCAGGAAGTCCTGCTGTATAGATGATAACATATTCAACGTTAGCTGTAGCAACTGCAGTTCCCAGCAGAATGAAGAATACCCATGGAATGAACCACTTCATTGGTTTCAGCTTCAGCAGGTTTATGTAAGTTGAGAGAAGACCATCCATCTTTTCAGTAGTTGGCTTCTGAATGAATTCAACGTCCTTGATTGAGAAGTAGTTGATCAGTCCGAAGATGATGGAGATAGCTCCGATGGAGAATGCAGCCAGAGTCCAGCAAGTACCTTCATCAAACAGTCCTGTGTACATTCCAACGAATACTGTAGGAAGTGCAGCACCACAGTAGATGAAGAATGCGTTCATCATCTGTGAGATACCTCTGATCTTAGTGATTTCATCATAGTCATCTGTCATCTGTACGCAACATGCATAGTAAGGGATGCAGAAGCTTGTGTAAGATACCCACATGAGTGATGTAACTACTGTGTAGTAAACGAACTGAGCTGCCTGGCTTCCAGGGAATACATAGAAGCTGGCACCAAGCAGGATACCTGTCATTACGCCACCGATGAGCATGAATCTCTTAGTGTTGCATCCGGGTCTATCGCAGATCCATCCGATAAGTGGGTCTGTGATGGCATCTACTAATACTGAAATCAGTGAGATAGTTCCTGCCAGTGCAGGATTGATTCCTACTACCGTAGTCAGGAACAACATGAAGAATACATAGAACATGTTGTAAACTACCGATTCAGCACCGAGACCTGATTCATATCCCAGCTTACGAAGCGGCGTCAATGTTGTGATTTTTTCCTTACGTCTTCTCATAAGGTTCTCCTTTCATAGTCATGAAATAAATTGAATGATTGCTGATTTCCTCGTTCTAGCTCTCCCCGTTAAGTTTATGGAAAATCTTCTTATTACATTTATATAGATCTTTGAATGTTTCAAAGAGGCTATCATAAACAGCTGTGTTTTCCTTTCGCGGCTCATACATCGCCACTGCAGGAACGCTCGCCTTGGTTTCCTGAAGATCTTCGAAGATACCAAGACCTACTGCCATTACTGCTGCAGCTCCTACAGAGCCTGCGTTCTGAGGACTGTCTACAGTTTCTACCTTTCTTCCCAGAACGTCAGCCAGTATCTGGCATGTCAGCGGTGCCTGTGCACCTCCTCCTACGAATCTTATCACTTCTGACGGCGGTGTCAGCTTAGTCATGGCCGTCATCTGCCATCTGAGATGCAGACATACACCTTCTATCACGGCATGTATCATATCTTCGGCTGTTGATTCCAGTCCCAGATTGAAGAACATGCCTCTGGCATCAGGATCTTCGAATGGATTCCTGTTGCCGTGGAGCCAAGGTGTGAACATCACGCCATTGCTTCCTGCCGGTACGTCTTTCATTCGATCCATCATTTCGCCATATCCGTCTGCTCCATCTATGCCCACCTGTTTCTTAGCCCATTCAAGACACTTACCAGCAGTTTCAAGTTCTGCGAAGCAGTTGAATCTTTCAGGATCCGCACCTGATAATGATGCGATCATCGAGCCTATGTCAAGCATCTGTTTATCAACTACCGTGCATACCCAGCCTGATGTCCCCATATATACATGGGTATCACCTGTCGCAGTAGCACCTGCGCCTACACCGATAAGCGAGGCATCTCCGCCTCCGGAGAATACAGGAGTTCCTTCTACCAAACCCAGCTCTTCAGCAGCCTTAGCCGTGATGCCGCCAACCTGATCTGTACTGAGGACGATCTCCGGCAGATGTTTCATATCCACATCCATCATCTTACAAACTACAGGGCTGAATCCTACTTTTCCAGGTCTCGTATCACAAACAAGCGTCGAGAACGCGCTGTCTCTTGACATGGTGAACTTGCCTGTAGCCTTCAGCACCAGGAAATCCTTGGCATCGAGCCACTTATGCGCCTTTGCAAAGATCTCCGGCTCATTATCGGCTACCCAGCGATATTTATATACCGGGTCTTTGACACTGCCTGAAACCGCGCCCGTTATCTGAAGCGATCTAAGCAGCTTATATGCGTTCATTCCTGCGATCTTAGGACCTGAATGCATCAGCTTTTTGATCTGTTCCTTGCCGCGGTTATCCATATAACTCATGGCGTTCATAACAGGCTCTCCGTCTTCGCCTGCCAGTATCACCGCCTGCATCTGTGCACAGAATGATATTCCCTTGATTTCTTCTTTATCTATTCCCGTTTTTTCCAGCAGTTTCTTGGTAGTCACTCCCATGGCGTCCCACCACTGGTTCGGATCCTGCTCCACGCCGCCGTTATCCAGCACGTAAAGATCGTAATCCGCAGTTTCCCCCGCGATCAGCTCGATGGGCTGATCCTTTCCTATGGAAAACAGACAGCTCTTCAGTCCTGTCGTTCCCACGTCGTATGCTATTACATACATAGCGGTCCTCCTATTTACTCTGCTTGGAATACTTGTTGAGATAGATCTGCCTCATGAGAAGACACTCAGCAGGGTTTATCGGCTTGCTTCCGATGGCTGCCAGTGCTGCTCTGCAGTTCTTTTCTATTACGATGCTGAGTGCTTCTGCATCGCCTCTTTCTTCAGCTATGCAAAGAGCGCCTTTTCCTCTTACGAGTATAGGTGTTTTTTCCTTGAAAGCCTTTGCTATCGCTTTTTCATTATCTTCATCCACTACCTTGAGGCTTGTTCCTGCCAGCTGTGCAAAGTCATCCAGATATGGTTTGAGCACGCTTCTTACCTTCATGAATTTCATGATGGCAGGATCGTCGTTCCAGATAGGATCCTGTTCATCTGCCTTTGAAGATGCCTCAGCATCCTTGCCTGCATCAGCATCCGCGATGCTCTGCTCTTTCCATGCCGGGATACCCAGATGTTCCAGATACTTGCCGCAAGCTTCTTCGAGTGTCCTCGCCACCTCGAAGGCTTCTTCATAACTGCTGCCGTAGCAGATAGCTCCGTGGTTTGACATTATTACTGCCTGGCCATCGTATTCATTGATGGCAGTTGCTGTGTTCTTGCAAAGCTTCTTAGTGCCCGGAAGTCCGTAGTCGGCACAGAAAACGTAATTTCCTATGTTAGGATATTCCTTATCCAGCTTGATACCTTTGAGGCCCATGGCAGCAACGGCAGATGCGTTGCTCTGATGAGTATGGATCACGAAATTGGCTTCAGGCTTCAGTCTGTAGACTTCTCTGTGGAGCTTCTTTTCTGAAGACGGCTTGATCTCGCCTTCATATTCTCCTGTTTCCATATCAATCTCGATCACTTCATCTTCAGTAAGTGTCAGGTAATTCCTGCCGCTTGCCGTGATCACGAAATGTCCTTCATCAGTTCTGCAGCTGACATTTCCCCACGTCCTGGCTATAAGCCCCGATTGGCTCAGTTCTATGCCTGCCTTTATTACTTGTTTTTTAGCTTCTGATAGTTCCATTTTTGTTTCCCCTCTTGCTATAACTATTTTACTTTTACTTCTTCTACATGACTGAAGACTCTGTCGAATCTTTCCAGCACGTCTTTTATCATTTCTTCATCGTAAGCCGCTGAAGTATAGATCCTGTTTCCTGCCAGTGTTACGATACCCTCTGCCATATATGCAGCTCCCATGTATTCCATTTCCTTCTTTCTGATGGATGTCTGCTTCAGTACGTTAGGGATCTGCCAAGGCTTTGACCAGTCTATGGAGTAATGCATGCATCCTGTAGTATCAAGGTGACATACTGAACCCTGGTTAAATGCTACGAACGGAAGTCCGTGCTTATCAATCAGCTTGTTGAGGCCTTCTGTAAGCAGATCGCCCATCTTGCCTGCCTTTTCGATGGCATTAGTTCTTTCGATCTCGCAGATAGTGTGGTATCCTGCTACGCAGCTTACAGGTGCAGCTGCCATAGTTCCTCCTACGAGAGCCTTAGGGTTTTTGCTGCCGCCGTCAAGGCCTGATGAGAGATACTTCATGTATTCTCTCTTACCGCCGATACCGCCTGCTCCCGGATATCCGCCGCCCATTACCTTACCGAAGATAGTAAGATCCGGTGAAATATCAAAGTAACCCTGTGCACCTGACAGTCCAAGTCTGAAGCCTGTTACTACTTCATCTACTACGAAGAGTGCATCATACTTACGGCAAAGGAATTCAACTCCTCTAGGGAAGTTCTTATCTACAGGCCATGTACCGCTTTCAGGTCCGATAGCTTCGATGAATACTGCAGCTGTACCGCCCTTCTTAGTATTTTCCTTGAGAACTCTTTCCAGATCTTCCAGATCGTTAGGGAAGAATTCATCTGTGTACTTAAACATCTTTTTAGGGACGCCGCTTGCCTGTGTCCATCTTGATCCCGGAATTCTGATACTCCATGCCATCTGATCGTTCCAGCCGTGATATGCTCCGCCCATCTTGACGATTCTCTTATGCTTAGTTGCAAGTCTGGCTATTCTTGTAGCTCCCATAACGGCTTCGTTACCTGAACCCATCATTCTGAACATGTCTACAGTTGGTACACATTCGCTGATCTTCTTTGCCAGCTTATATTCATATTCATGGAAAAGACCTGTTGAAGGGCCGCCGTCCATCAGCAGTTCTATCACCTTATCTCTAACGAAATCAGGATTGCTTCCCAGCACTACAGGACCTCCGGCCTGAAGGAAGTCATAATATTCATTGCCGTCCACATCATAGAGATGTGCGCCCTTCGCTTTTGCTACAGCCAGAGGGAACGGATGATTGAATGCCAGATTATGCTGGACTCCGCCCGGGATTATTTCCTTAGCTGCAGTAGTCATTTCCTTTGATCCTGCACATTTCTTGTCAAAGTATTCTGTTTCTATCTCCTTCAGATAATCTCTGTTGACGGAGTAGATAGGCATTTCTTTAAGGACGTCAAGCTGTTTGTTGATAGCCTGAGCGTCAGGGTATTTAGTGATTGCAAATTTTTCTGTCATTTTTTTATCTCCTTTATTTAAAACATCCTGCCAGAGTGATTTCCAGCATTCTTTCGATTCGCTCTCTTACCTGCTCTTCACTCAACTCTTCGATATCTTTCCACTGGAATTGCGAGTTGAGATATATGCTCATCATTAATTCTACTATCTCGATTGAATGGATATCTTTTTTGAAAGTCCCTTCATTCTTTGCCTTATCAGTAAGGTCTCGGAACATATCTTTTACTTCATTTACTTTTCCGTACATAGGGCTGGCCTCACAGGCATTCAAATACATTATCCTACGGCTCACATCTATAAAAGGTATGCTGTCTAATATAAGGAACTCAAGAGCCAGCTTCAGTTTATCATAGCTGCACAAGTTCTCTTCTTTACCGGATTCTCTGATATACTTTTCTGCTGCTGCTATCTGGTCATCCATCGTCCCTACTAACAAACTCTCCTTATTGGGAAAGTAATTATACAAGGTTGCTTTGGAAATCTCAGCTTTGTCGGCTACGTCATCGATCATAGTATTCTCATAGCCTTTTTCTTTAAAAAGTCTTCGCGATGCTTTCAAGATATCCTGTCTGCATTTGATTTTGTTAGCTTCTCGTCTTGATACCGCCATAGCACCACCTCCTTACCATGATTTTACTCCTGTTTTTTATCATTTACAATAAAAAAAATAAACTTGGGTCTAATTTTTGACTCAAGTTTATTTAATAGCTTATTGTTCAAGATATTCATTCAGCGTTTTCTGTAGCTTGGCCAGTTTTTTCTTGTCCATAGCTTTGACGCCATCCAGCTTGTATTTCATTCCCAGTTTCTCATATTTATTGAGAGCCATGGTATGATATCCCAATAGTTCTACCTTATATACATTGTCCAGTGACTTGTTGATAAACTCAGCGAGGGCTTTGATGTTCTCTTCGGTATCGTTGATTCCCGGCACTATGACCTGTCTCACCCACACCGGAGTCCCGCAATCATTTATCAGCTCTATCATCTCAAGCAACTTATCTTGTGAACAGCCGCACATCTTAGTAAACTCATCAGGGTCGCTGTGTTTGATATCCAGCAGAAGCATCTGTGCTTCATCGATGATATCTTCTGTATATTCATCTATATATGTAGCACTCGTATCGATCACTGTCTTGATATTATTCTTCTTCAGTGTTCTCATTGCCTCCAGGACGAACTCACCCTGCATCATCGGTTCCCCACCGGAAAATGTCACACCGCCCTCCTTTCCGTAATATGGAACGGAACGCTTAGCTGTATCCAGCACCTCATTTATCGTGATCTCACGACCTCCGCTAGGTTTCCAGGTGTCCGGATTATGACAGTATAAACATCTTGCGGGGCATCCCTGCAGGAAGAAAATCGTTCTTATTCCCGGACCGTCTACGGCACCGAATGTTTCGATTGAATGTAACCTTCCTATCGTCATATATTACTCCGTTCATTACGAAAACTTCAAGGCAGAAAAAGGTGTCCCTTACAGGGAACACCTTTTCTAAACATTGAATACACTCTTAGATGGATTCGTGGAAAGTTCTCATGATAACTTCCTTCTGGTGATCCTTGGAAAGTGCGTTGAATCTTACAGCGTATCCGGATACTCTGATAGTCAGGTTAGGATACTTTTCTGGATGATCGAATGCATCCATCAGCATGTCTCTGTTGAGAACGTTTACATTCAGGTGATGTGCACCCTGGTTGAAGTAACCTGACATCAGTCCTACCAGTACATCCTTCTGCTTTTCCTTATCCTTACCAAGAGTTTCAGGAGTGATGCTGAATGTGTAGGATACGCCGTCCTTACATTCTTCCCACTTGATCTTTGATACTGAGTTCAGTGATGCGATAGCACCCTTCTGATCTCTGTTATGCATTGGGTTAGCACCAGGTGCGAATGGTTCGCCTGCTCTTCTTCCGTCAGGAGTGTTACCGGTCTTTCTACCGTATACTACGTTTGAAGTGATAGTCAGTACTGAGAGAGTGTGTACAGCGTCTCTGTAAGCAGGATGCTTTCTCAGTTCAGCGATAGTTCCTTCTGCCAGTTCAGCAGCGATGCTGTCAACTCTGTCATCGTCGTTACCAAACTTAGGGAAGTCTCCTTCTGTTCTGTAGTCAACGATGATTCCTTCTTCGTTTCTGATAGGGTAAACCTTAGCGTACTTGATAGCTGAGAATGAGTCAGCAGCTACTGACAGACCGGCGATACCGAATGCCATCAGTCTCTTCAGCTTACTGTCGAGGAATGCCATCTGGATCTTTTCATAGTCATACTTGTCATGCATGTAGTGGATAACGTTCATGATGTTAACGTAAAGTCCGCACAGCCATTCTCTGTATATATCAAATCTTCTCTTAGCTTCTTCGTAATCGATAGGGCCGTCTCCCTGGATAGGTTCCATCTGAGGTCCCAGATGTTCTCCTGTCATTTCATCAACACCACCGTTGAGAGCCAGTGTCAGGATCTTAGCCAGGTTGTATCTAGCTCCGAAGTACTGGATCTGCTTACCCATTTCGATAGCTGATACGCAGCAAGCGATTGAGTAGTCTTCTCCGTATGTAGGTCTCATAACGTCATCGTTTTCGTACTGGATGGAGTCTGTATCGATTGAAACCTGTGCACAGAATCTCTTGAAAGGTGTAGGCAGATCATCTGACCACAGTACTGTCATGTTAGGTTCAGGTGATGGTCCCAGGTTGTACAGAGTGTTCAGGATTCTGTATGAGTTCTTAGTAACCTTAGTTCTTCCGTCCATACCCATTCCGCCGATACCTTCAGTGATCCACATTGGGTCTCCGCCGAACAGTTCGTTGTATTCAGGAGTTCTCAGATGTCTTGCAACTCTCAGCTTCAGGATGAAATCGTCGATCATTTCCTGGATTTCTTCTTCTGTGTATACGCCGTTTTCAAGGTCTCTTTCAGCATAGATGTCGATGAACGATGAAGTTCTTCCGATTGACATAGCTGCGCCGTTTTCTTCCTTGATAGCTCCCAGGTAAGCGAAGTACAGCCACTGGATAGCTTCCTTAGTGTCGTGTGCAGGCTTTGAAATATCGATTCCGTACATTTCAGCCATCTTCTTCAGTTCACCCAGTTCAACGATCTGCTTGTGGATTTCTTCCATAAGTCTGATGTTATCTTCTGTCATAGGCTGAGTTCCGAACATAGCGTGATCTTTTCTCTTTTCTTCGATCAGCATGTCGATACCATAAAGAGCAGCTCTTCTGTAGTCTCCGATAATTCTTCCTCTGCCGTATGCATCAGGAAGACCAGTGATGAATCCTGCATGTCTTACAGCCTTCATTTCGTCTGTATATACACTGAATACACCGTCATTATGAGTTGTTACATATTTAAAGATGTTTTCGATCTCATCTGACAGTTCAGTTCCGTAAGCCTTAGCTGATGTTCTTGCCATCTTGATTCCGCCGAATGGGCATACGCCTCTCTTCAGTGGTTCGTCTGTCTGCAGACCAACGATGATGTCTCTTTCCTTATCGATGTATCCCGGACCATAAGCTGTAGCTGTCATGATCTTGCTTGCATCTACCTTCAGAACGCCGCCTGCTGCAGCTTCTTCTGCGATCAGTTCCTTAACTCTGTCTGAAACGATCTTTGTTCTTTCTGTAGGTCCTGCCAGGAAGCTTTCGTCTCCTTCATAAGGTCTATAATTAAGTCTGATAAAATCATCTACGTCGACCATTTCAGCCCACATACCTGTTTTGAAACCATTCCACTGTTCAAATTTCATGCTCATTTTTATACCTCCGTATTTTTTGAAACTTATACTATATTTTGTTATATATAAATGCACATAGTATATATATGTACAATATTTTCTGTTCGTATGCCGTATACAAGATACATCTAAATACAAGAATTGTCAATACAGCAAATATGTATTTTTTGGTGTGCAAAACCTGTAATTATTTTGCTATTTAAAAACATAAGAAAATCGACCTGAAAGGTTTGAATTTCCTTGCTTTTCAGGTCGATTTGATATCACCGTGTATTTACTTTGTTACAAGTTTGCTACAGCAGTTCTTTTCTTGATAAGTTGATTCTGTTCTGGCTGTCGATTTCAGTAACCTTTACCTTAACAACATCGCCAACGTTCATAACGTCTTCAACCTTTTCTACTCTTTCCTTAGCCATCTTTGAAATGTGCAGGAGACCTTCCTTACCAGGCAGGATCTCGATGAAAGCACCAACTGAACCCTTTGCAGTAGTCAGGATCCTAGTTACTTTACCTTCATAGATCTCACCGGGTTCTGGTTCCTTGATCAGCAATTCGATCTCACGAACGCCGGCCTGAGCGCTTTCCATATCAGGAGCAGCGATATAAACGAGGCCTGTATCATCGATATCGATCTTAACGCCTGTGTCAGCGATGATCCTATTGATAGTCTTGCCTCCCGGTCCGATGATAGTTCTGATGTGGTCAGGATCAACCTGCATTGAGATGATCCTTGGAGCATAAGGTGACAGTTCAGCTCTTGGCTCTGCGATTTCATCCAGCATTTCGCCCATGATGTGCATTCTGCCCTCATAAGCCTGCTTCAGTGCATCCTGCAGTACCTGCTTTGACAGACCGTGAACTTTGATATCCATCTGGATAGCAGTTACACCCTTAGCTGTGCCTGCAACCTTGAAGTCCATGTCGCCCAGGAAGTCTTCCATACCCTGGATATCTGACAGGATAGCCATCTTGCTTGTTCCGTCCTCTTCTACTCTTTCGATGAGGCCCATAGCGATACCTGCTACAGGAGCCTTGATAGGAACGCCGGCATCCATCAGAGCCAGACAGCTTCCGCAAGTTGAACCCATTGAAGTTGAACCGTTTGAAGAAAGCACTTCTGATACGACTCTGATAGCGTATGGGAATTCTTCTTCACTTGGCAGTACAGGCAGCAGTGCTCTTTCTGCCAGAGCGCCGTGTCCGATTTCTCTTCTGCCAGGGCTCTTCATTCTTCCTGCTTCACCTACTGAGTAAGGCGGGAAGTTATAATGATGCATATATCTCTTTTCAGTCTGTTCTGTGATACCGTCGATAGTCTGAGCTTCTCCCAGAGGTCCCAGTGTTGCTACTGAAAGCACCTGAGTCTGTCCTCTCTTGAAAAGGCCTGTGCCATGTGTTCTTGGCAGGATGCCTGTATCACACCAGATAGGTCTGATTTCATCTCTTTTTCTGTTGTCAGGTCTGATTCCATCGTCCAGGATCATCTTTCTAACCTGTTCTTTAGTGATCGCATAAAGAACGTTTCCGATGTCCTTGCCGTTATCAGGATAGATTTCTGCGAAGTGTTCCTTAGCTTCTGCTTCTACAGCATCCATGTTGTCGAGTCTTTCCATCTTGTCGTAAGTCAGGATGGCTTCTCTCATCTTATCTTCAGCATAAGCTCTTACTGCAGCATCGATATCTTCAGGAACCTTGTACAGTTCGATTTCCATCTTAGGTTTGCCGATTTCAGCTACGATCATTTCGATGAACTCAACGATCTTCTTGATTTCTTCGTGAGCGAACATGATAGCATCGAGGATAACTTCTTCAGGAACTTCGTTAGCGCCTGCTTCTACCATCATGATAGCGTCCTTAGTACCTGATACTACCAGGTGCATGCAGCTTTCTTCTCTCTGTGCCAGTGATGGGTTTACTACGAACTGTCCGTCTACCATACCGATGAGAACTGAACCTGTAGGTCCTTCCCATGGAATATCGGAAATAGCCAGTGCAACGGATGAACCGATCATAGCAGCGATTTCTGATGGCGCATCGTGATCAACGCACATAACTGTTGCTACAACCTGAACGTCATTATAAAAGCCCTTAGGGAACAGTGGTCGGAGTGGTCTGTCCATAAGTCTTGAGTTGAGGATAGCCTTTTCGCTAGGTCTTCCTTCTCTCTTGATGAATCCGCCGGGGATCTTACCTGCTGCGTACATCTTTTCTTCATAATCGCATGAAAGCGGGAAGAAATCGATGTCAGGTCTTGGTTCCTTGGATGCACATGCTGTTACATTAACAACTGTGTCTCCGTATCTTACCATAACCTGTCCGTTAGCCAGTTCGCAAACCTTGCCGATTTCCAGTTCCAAAAGCTTACCGCCGATGGCTGTCTTAAATACTCTGTAATCTGTGTACTTCATAATTAACAACTACCTCCTGTTAATTTTCTTCTTTTGACTTCTGCGATGTCTTTGTGACACCGTACATATAAATAAAGGCGGGTACTCATGTCCCGCCTAAATTTCTTAAGTTGATTTACTACTTTCTCAAACCTAAACGAGCGATCAGTGATCTGTATCTTTCAAGATCATTCTTCTTCAGGTAATTGAGAAGGTTTCTTCTCTGTCCTACCATCTTGAGGAGACCTCTTCTTGAGTGGTGGTCCTTCTTGTGGATCTTCAGATGTTCGTTCAGATCGTTGATTCTGTAAGTCAGGATAGCAACCTGTACTTCTGGGGAACCAGTGTCGCCTTCCTTCAGCTGATACTCTTTGATGATTTCTGCTTTCTTTTCTACTGTGATCATTTTAATTTCCTCCTTATTTTTCATTCGCCTTGAGCCTGGTCACCGTCGGAGTGTCGGCTGGCTAAGCTCAGGTAATCACATAAAAATGCGAGTTAAAAAACTCACCGATTAATATTACCATATACTTATATCTAATGCAAGAAATTTCTTCAAGTTTATGGTATACTATTTTCACGGAGGAAAACCCCATGAAAATGACATTAGACATAGGCGGAACCAAGACTTTATGGACCATCTGGCATGACGCCCGGATCCTCGATCGAGGTGCCGCTGCCACCAATACAATAACTGATTTCACAGAGTTTATCAAGACATTGACAGACGATTTTACTACTGCCAATCATGGTTGTAAAATCACCCATCTATCCTTCGCTCTGGCCGGACCTGTAACAGACGAAAAACTGCAGCTCACCAACACAGGACAGATAATTGACATTGCCGAGATCCGCGCAGCATTTCCTGATACAAAAACAGTTGTCCTCAATGATCTGGAAGCACTGGCTCATTCAATAGATCATCTGACTATGCCCGATCAGCTTGCCCTGTTCCGCTCCGCGGCATCTTCTCATGCAAAGGGCGCTGCTTGCAATGCAAAAAATGCTGCTTCGGGAGCCAAGGCCGTTCTATCAATAGGTACGGGCCTCGGCGTATCTGCTGTGTCCCGCGAAGGATCTATCATGCCCTCTGAAGGCGGGCATATAGACTTCGCACCTGTCGGTGCGAAACAGCGACTGATATACGATAAACTCGAATCCCGCTACGGACATGTCAGCTACGAACGACTGTTGTCAGGACAAGGACTGTCGAATATCTTCAGCATCATCTTAGAAGAACAGGAAGCAAGCGGTTCTGATACCATGGCCTGCAGACCACGCCAAAAAATGCATCCGGCACAAATCACAGCAATGGCTAAATCAGGAAACAGGGAATCGCTGGAAGCTTTCCGCATCTTCTCAGAAATCTTAGGCGCCGCATGCAGCAACTACGCCCTTACCTACATGGCCACAGGCGGCATTTTCATCGGCGGCGGTATGATCCCGAAGATCCTGCCACTGATAGACAAAGAAGCCTTCGAAAATGCCTATCTCAACAAAGGCCGTTTCAAAGACTTCCTTGATAATATACCTGTATATGTGATACTCGACGAGACTGCACCATCGATTGGGGCGATGAGGGCTATATCGTTATAATTACATATTTATCCATTTATTCTTGTATTTTACATCTAGCTGTATTATAATCTAATCGTGCTACCATAGAAACACGGTAGGCGGTTAGCCACAGCCGTTACAACTGCAATTATGGCGAAAAACCCAAAACGCATTGTAAAGGAGGTGGGAAACATTTCCCCGCTTAGGCGGGACAGGCTACATATGAGGAATTCTCGATCATTATTGGCATCGCCATGTTGGTCGTAGCAATTATAAATGTGCAAAGAAAAAAGTAACCGCCCAAATTGCCAAAGGATAGGTTACTTTTGTAATACTGTCGGCTAACCGTCTATCGGTAGCACTTTTATTTCCCTTATTATACTTAAAAGACACACGAAAATCAATGCCAATCTAACACAAACTATACTTCCTCTCCAATATCTTGACGCTTCCAACCAACAACACTACTCCGAATATCACAGGAACAACAATGCTGATCACAGTTGAAAAAATCGTTACAACATCACCTGATATGATCATATCCACCCCTGTTGTGGCCGCCATTATACCAAGCAATACAGCTGTCGAACCAAATACCACTCCTGCTGTAGTTATACCGCTATTTCTCTGCGGATCGATCAAATGTCTAACTATAGCTCCCATCTGAAACACTCCACAGAATAAAATACCTAATGATAAAACTTCTAGCGGAAGCAACACCAGTGCTACAGAAAGGCTTATAAGCTGGCCGCGGTCATAAACTATCTCTTCTACGATCAAAGTATTATTTTCAATCGCATCAGCATATCCTGACATTACCTGCAGTAAGCCACCTCCGATATTGCCAAAGCCCAATCCCATATCCCATGTACCTGTAACCAGTGACGATATACCAAGTGCCACCCATACAAATATGAAGCTCACCATTATGTATAAACATGCTGCGATGGTTTTACCCAACACCACATTTTTCATTGACATAGGCACTGCCATATATGTATATGCTTCCTCTCCAAACAAACTCCTATCAAACAGATCCCTATAAGCAATCAACAAATACATAAATGCTATGATCACTGCCGGTATCGTTAAAAAATCCATTATTATAAATGCGAACACAAGAAAACCAAAGTATTTTGATGCATGTCTCTCACATATTTTCATATTCATTTTTATCGATCTATCTAACATACCCCTCACCTGCCTTTTACTTTAGCTATGCCTAATACACGGCCGTAATCTATAACCTCATATTTCCCGCCGTCACCTCTCACATCAAGCTCGTCAATTTGAGTTCTGATATTGTTGCCGTTTTCATCTTCGATAACAACGCCTGGCGGATCATATACTGTTCTGACAAAACCTCCCCCGATATCTTCCACCTCTTTAAACGGACCTGCAATAACGATCTTTCCCTTTTCATCATAGATATTGTAATAGTTTCTCCCTTCATCAAAGATAAAAAGATCACTATCCTCGATCACCTTGATATCCTCCACACTGTCATAGGCAGTGTCAACGATATAAGTCCACTCAAGTTCCGTCATCTCGCGGTTTCTCTCAGCGACCTCATCAAAACTCACAACTATGCTGATCCCCACCACCAGCATCCATACTACTATGATGGCGACGATCACCTCTATCGCTCTCGTTTTTGTATATCTGTTCCCCTTCATATCTACATCCCCCTGACGATTTCCTCCAGTGGCTTACCATGTTTCTCAATCAGTTCTTCGCAGATACCGCTGCCGATGATCCTGCCTTCTTTCAGCACTACCACTCTGTCAAACAACCTCTCCATCTCATGGATCTGATGAGTCACCACTATCATACTGCTTTCAGGATCGAAGTTATCGAGGATCGCATCCATCACAACTTCCCTCGCATTACCATCAACACCTCCGATAGGCTCATCCAGCAGATACAGCCTCGCCTTTCTCGCCATGACGAGACTCAGCTGCACCTTTTCCACCATGCCCTTTGACATTTCCTTAAAAGGCTTCTCCGCCTCCAGCCCGAACCTTTGCAAAAGCTCCCGGCACTTTTCTTCGCTGAAATCATCGAAGTATGTACGATAGAACTCGATGACCTCCTCCGGAGTTTTTTCGTTTGCAAAGCGCACTTTGTCCGGCAGGTATGAGACTTTCGCCTTGGTAATATGTGACGGCTTGTCGCCGTCTATCTCTGCGGCTCCGCCGTACTCCATGTAAAGCCCGGCTAAAACTTTCAAGAGCGTTGTCTTGCCGCTGCCGTTTTCGCCAAGCAAACCTATTATTTCGCCCTTTGGAAAATCGATAGTGATATCATCCAGAGCTGTAACTTCTTTGAATCTTTTCGTAAGTCCGCTTATCCTAACCAGCGGTTTTTCTTGTACTAATGTAAGCATATTTTTCTCCTAATCCACAACTTCAATTGAGTGAATACTTTGTCTCTAACAACTTCGCCGAATGCACCATGATCCCATATGATGCACCGAGTTTCAGCACTCCTGCTATTATCAGCTGTACTATGGCTAGATCATTTTTGAAGAACAAACCCGGGAGCCATACACACAGGAATGTGAACGCGATGTATATGATCACTGCTGCTAATGCGACACCGATTGCGACAGTTATCTTCTCTCTTTGAGGCTCTAGGATGTTTCTGATTATAATTGCGTAAAAAGCGCCGGCGCTGATAAGTAGACTTTCTATCATCACTCCTATATATATAGTTCCAAAAATGAAAATCACCGATTCCGTAGATATCATATTTTCTGATAGGATCTCATGCATGTTGATGAATGCAGTAATGCTCACTCTAACGATATCATTATATACTGACCCTCCTGAGTTGAAGAAATGTATCATAAAATAGTCATAATAGAGCACAGCTATAAGAACAGAGATCGTACAGTACATAAAAGCTGTAATTACCTTGCCTTTTACTAAATCTATATATGGCACTGGAATGGTCATGTATTGATACGCATATTCACCAAATACGCTTTTGTTGAAAACATGGTTCATTGGAATCACTGTCAAGAATACAAATGACAACATGAGCATAATCAATATTCCTATCCAAGCGGCAGTAATTTGTATGAAAACAATACACAGCATTGTCAATACACATATACATATTGATACGACAATAGACGGTTTGGGAACTAATTTTTGATTCATGTTAACAACCTCTTGCAATCTCATGATCAGTTCACCTCCAGTCTAATAATTCCACACCCTGTATCACTGTTTATCATTATATTTTCAGTTTCCGGAAGGAATATGAGATCATCATAAATTGCCGGAAGTATCACGTTGTTGTTTCCGCCTTTTATTCCGTATTTAACCATGCCATATTCCTCTTTCTCCACAAAAACTACCCACTCTAAATTTTCTATAAAATAATTCTTCTCGGAGATTCTGTTTCTATCAATAAATTCTCCATCTTCGGAATAATAGAGAACATCATAGATATTATTTATTGAGGCAAACCCAATATTGCAATCTTTACCTTTGGAAACAGTAATTGTATTGTTATATGCAAGATCTCCATCCCTTTCATATTTAGAGATACACTTTATGAGTTTCTCATCTTTAACTTCAAACAGTTCTCCATCCTCATTTAGAACTATATATGAATCCTCAGCGATTACTCCTGCCTCTTTTACCACATACAAGCCGTCACCTTGACAAATAAGCTGATATTCTTTTCCCTTATATAACGGTTCAAAGTTTTCGTCCACAAAAAAACCTTTCGGTGTTACAGACTCATCTTCTTCAGAATAATTCGCAGAATACCAGTTCATTTGAGTTAAGACCATTCTGGTTGCAATACTTCCCTCGCTGACAACAGTTTTGCTTATATACCAGTTACCATCGTCAAGTCTTACAGCATTATAATAATCGTTATACTCTTTTACGACCTCACCACTTACTGCATCTATGATAACAAAGCCTTCGGATGAGTCTTCAAACGCGTCGTCTCCGTATTTTAAGAAATATTTATCTCCAGCATATGCATAAGAATAACTTATACGGTTGAATGAACTCACTTCTTTGCCATCAAGATCCATGAGTATCCACTTATCTGCTGTTGCCGCAGCTAAATAATCTCCACCATTATATTCTGTAGCAAAGAACTTACAAGGCAGAATCTCATTCCCGTTTTTATCTATAAGGCCCAACCCTTTGTTGCTATTCACACCAATGTAATATCGATCACGATTCCCCTTAAGACTCACACCAATCGCATCGCTTCCCAGATGACTTACCCAACTGTAATTGTTAGTCACTTGATTGTAATCATCTATCTCATCATAGTCAGATATCAAATGCCAACACATATATGCTGATAATATGCATAAAGCTATAACAATTGACTTCAACTCTCTCATCGTCCGACCTCCTTTCCCAAACAGTAAGCAGATTCCACCTCTAGCCTAGTTTTCTTTCCTGCAGAGAATATACTTCCCCTACCTTTTCACGAAAAAACTTTTCGGCTTCCTTAAGATCAAAACCCAGCTCCATCAGCTTGCTGCAGCATTCCTGAACAGCTTCTTCTGCCTGTTCTTCTCTCATCTTCTCGATCGTATTACTGCTGTCAGTCACGAATCTTCCGGTATTTCTGTGTGAACTGAGGATGCCTTCCCTCTCCAGCTCATGCAAAGCGCGCTGTACTGTATTTGGATTCACGCCCATCTCCGATGCATACTCTCTTACCGACTTCACTTTCTGTCCCGGCTTCAATATCCCTGCTGCGATCTCGCTGCTGATGTGATCCATGATCTGCAGGTATATAGCCTTACCTTCTATCCAATCCATAGCCATACTTACCTCCTTTTTCACTACCCTCTTCATTCCTAACTATATATATTTCTGCAAAACAAAAATGTATTAGTGTATTATTTAATTAGTACACTAATACATTTGAACCGATTTGTCAACAGTTTTTATAATTTAGCGGTCTTACCACTTGACCCAGTTCTCACTCCCGACAGGCACTATGCTATTTCCAGGGTCTGAAAGTTCATTTTTTAAAAGACCTCTGTAGGCTAGGCCATCTTTGTCAATGACTGCAACTTCGAGGGCAGCTAGTCTATCGTTTTTGTTCGTATCGCTTAGCATATTCAAATCCTTTGACGGCGGGTTCTGCACCAACGCCACCTTACCGTCGGTCGATACAACAGCTAACCCGAAATCTACTCCGCAATGGTATTTGCCGTAGGAGTTTTTCTTAGATGCCATCTTATCTGTGAAGAATGTATCATCAAAGTCACTTGATATCTTACCGCTATAAATCATATCGTAATCGATTTCTTTATTTCCTGTTTCACCAATCTCTCTCCTAACAAGTACTGCCACATAATCCTCATGATTTGTCGCTACAAGACTTCCATCCTCACCCCACGCATAAGTCATCATTTCTGATGTAGGGAATATTTCTACAATTCCATCTGATGTCCATGAATCTGCATCTATCATTTCAACGAAATACTTGCCGTCTTTGACCGAAAAAATTGCCAAATACCTATTATCCTCTGAAAGACTCATTTCCACATATTCAGCAGTCTCATCGATGGCATATATCATCGATATATCATCATGCATAGGGATCAGATCAGGAACAGCTACAACTCTGGGGCCCATCTCTACAGTAGTTGACTCCTCTTCAATCGGCAGCTCATAAACACCATATCCTCCGCATATTTGAGAAACATCAACAGGTTTCCCCTTCGCTGTCCTGTTATTGACGATAAATAGCAGTTTATTATTATCCTTTTCTTCCTGCAATGCCATGATAGGATCGAACTCATAATAGTCGCTCTTCCCATCAAACAGCTTGGTAACTTCTGTATTATATCCCAAAGCAATTTCCGGATTATATTCTTCTGCCTTAGAAACTTCGTATTTGTGATATTCGTTATCTATCACAGGTATCTTGAATATATCATTAAGCGATGTATATAATGCCACATCACGATCATATGCTGCACCGTTTTCAGGTGAAAGGTTTCCCTTGACATCATATATCTTTAGTCCGTTCAATGCGCTTCCGGAATCATATCGCTGTGCACCGAATTGAAAGCTGAAACAGACAGGATAGTAGTCTAAATAGTTGCCCAGCCGTATTTCTCCCGATTCGGCTTTGCCGCTTTCGGCTACACGCTCCTGTACCTTCTCGAAAAATGCATGTATCTCTTTTTCCTGCAGTCCATTCAGGCTCTCGTAGTCAAGCTCAGTAACAAACGATTCTGTATCCCATCCTGTGAAACGAATATCCTCATAAAGAGTTGTTTTCACTGTCTTTGTCAGATCACCTTTGCCAAATGATTTATCTCTTTGGATATCATCGAAGATGGAGTTTTCTTCAGCTTCCAATATCTCACCGCGTTTGAAATCAGACTCAGACTTGCCGCTACTGTAATCATAGCTGTTTATCCAGTGTAGATCATCGCCTGAATCGGCCCTGAAACCTACACTTATGCCTTCTGCCGCTTTACGATCGCCAACCAAAGTTTCTTCCGTAAGCTTAGCCTCGCTGATCTCAGCATCTACGAAAACGCAGCCGTATATTATCCCGCCAACAGAAAGCAGCGTCAGCAGTATGAACAAAATAATAGATTTCTTCATTTCATCTGCCCTATAGCCTTTCTAATACGATCTGCCCTGTAATCATACTTTTCCTTCACTATATCGATCAAAGTCCTACCGGACTTCTCTATTTCCGCAACGCTCAAGTCATCGATAATCTCACTTTTTCTGATAAGGATGGCCCTGTCGATGTAGTCTGCGATTTCTTCGATAAGGTGGGTTGAGATTATCACTGTTTCATTTTCATCAACGACGCTCATCAGCACTTCATAGAAGTCCTCTCTGTTGAACACATCATTTCCCGCAAAAGGCTCATCCATGAAAACAAAATCTGCGCCCTGACTGATAGCAAGGACTACTTCAAACTGATTCTGCTGTCCTAAGCTGAAATCACTTAATCTTTTCTTTGTCGGAAGCTCGAAGAATTCCATCAAGGCTTCGTATCTCCTCTCATTGAACTTAGGAAACTGCATCTTATAAAACAGCTTGTGGTCATCTGCTGTAATTGATGGGAAGAAAGAGTGGTCCCCTGTAGCATAAGACAGCCTGTAGATATTACTGCTATCTATCTTTTCTCCGTCCAAGGTTATCTCTCCCTCAAAAGTCAGAAATCCCATGATACACTTCATCAATGTGGTTTTGCCTGCACCGTTAGCCCCGAAAAGACCTATTATCTGCCCTTTTGGAATCGTGATATTACAATCCGAAAGTGCAGTTTTATCTTTATATCTCTTAGATACATTTTTGATCTCTATCATCTTTTGACCTCCATTAGAACGGTATGATATGCGACAGGTAATCGACAGGAAGCGCTATATCCGGAGTCATGAAAATATACAGACACAGATCGACCAATACCTGCACGATCATGACTGCGACGATCATCATCGCCTGTACCGCAGGACCTATCCAGATAGTTCGACTATACTCTCTCGTATCCGGAAGCCGTTTCATAACATAAACGCTTTTCGTAGTCTTGTTGTAATACAGATGATTCCAGTATGCCTGCAGAAACAGTGCCAACAAAACCGCCAGTATATATCCATAAAATGAATGTTCCTGAAGTTCCCAGAAATACGGCATCACTACTGATGGATCTATGGTCATACCTTTGGTTGCCGCCTCGATTTCTTTTATCTGAAGCATATATTTTCCGTAGAATACAAAGTGCCCTGTTGCCCCGATGAAAAGGCATGCGCCGAAGAAAGCATTTACTTTTTCCATATTGATGCCGAGAGGCATATATCTTCTTCTGAGTCGGAACGGATCGAACCTTCGAATACCCTTTTTCTTGATGCGCTCCGCTCCCTTTTCATATCTCTCTATGATCAGGTCTTGGCCGGAAGTATCATAGATATCTTCGGAAGTATTCACTTGGAGAAACACATCATCGTCGTATTCCGTGCTGTCCATATCTACGATACCGTCGTGCTTGTTTACCTTGAACGGATCGCCCTTAGGACGCTTCTCTCTGAAAATCACATCTGCAAATGAAAGGGCAGCATAGAGAAAAACAACAAGAAGCGCGAAAATCATGTAACTGTTCTTCGGATAAAACGACCATACAATTATCGCAGGAACAATTATCAGTGCCACTCCCGCTGACGGCGTACCATTGTGCCAGCTAAGATAACAGCCGCGCGCACATTCGCCTGAAAAAGCCAAGACAACGACCACATCAAAGGTTATCACAAGAGGATGAGATGTAGGTATCAGCGCATGACCTATCTCTGTCTGCAAAAATTCCAGAGCCAGCCTCGTATCCGGATCAGTAGCACCTGTGCCGGTGACATCTAATCTGCCGATGATATATATAGATGCTATGGCAGCGAACCAAAAAATCGCTATCACCATCAAATAATAAACGAACATCGTAAGGTAAGACCTTAACGGTGAGTGACATAGTCTTCTTATGGTGTATCCTGTAGTGGAGCAATCACCCTTTACTGCCTTCTTGCCATTGAAAGATGTTACCATAGCCATCATTCCCAATACTAAAGCTGATATAAACACAACCACCGGTACGATCCCGTCCAGAGACCGAATAATAAACATATATGCCAATAATGATACCGCTAAAGCAGCTGCTATAAGAATCAGTTTTTTGCAGCTCGCTCTGTTGTATAAATAGACTAATGATAGGTACTTATTCATTGGATGTCTCCCTCGTCATCGTTGCAGAAATCTTCTAATGCCATGATTTAACGGTCACATATGCAGCATAATCATATTCTGCAATTTCCGGACAATAATTTCTTGCTTTCGGCCAAAACCCTGTACTCCCTAATGTATTTGTTATCTCCATATCCGGATTTTCATCAAATGCCACTACACAAATACCAATTTCCATATTAGGCCAATCTTTTTTCATCTTGGTTTTGGGAACATATATGGATCTATTGTATGTTTCCTGCCAATCCGGCAAATCATATCCTTCGGGAGGGAACTTAAGCTTATCAAAATACTCCGCCATGTTAACATATTCATAAGTATCCCCTTCCAATAGAACTTTAAATTCAATACTCCCGGCATCTTGATCATCTATCATAGCAATCATACCTTCTCCTGTATGTTCTCCCTCAAACGAGTAATCCAATATGATATCTTCATTGATCCGCTTCCCATCTTTGTACCAATAACATCGCATCTGTATATGGTCATCCTCTTCGGACATATTGTACCTGTACAGATCAACATCTTTTCCTCTGAGTCGGTTTGCCATCAATGCTTCTGCACTGTCCTCAGGTAATAAGACTATACCTCCATCAAAAAAGCCGTCTTGGTCTTCATCGAATGCATTGGCAAAAGGACCAGCTACCATACTGAATAATAATAATGTGATAGTTACAAGCAACAAGACGAGAAAGTTGGTTCTACGCCTACTTCTCTTACTGTCCGTCGCTATACTTATTATAGTTTCCTCTGACTTGGTGACGATCTCCATCTCTGTCAAATCTTCTCCTGCCAAAAATTCGTTGAGAGATATCCCAAGCGTCCCACACAGTTTCGTATATACCGAAACATCAGGCAAACAAACTCCCCGTTCCCACTTGGAAACGGATTTGTCGCTCATATTCAGTTTCTCTGCCAACTGCAACTGAGTAAGCCCTAAAGCCTTCCTCTTCTCTGCGATATATTTTCCTATTTTTTTCTGGTCCATGTACATTTCTCCTAAATTGATAATAAAATTATATATTATGCTGCATATTCTTGACACCCCTCGGAAGTAGAATCAAAGAAAAAAAGCATTCTCGCGAATGCTTTTTACATATTATCTATTTTGTTATTTGCGACAATTAAAACAGAACACTTTCAGGATGATCCCTATCCGGAATATACATCACTTCATGGAGCTCACTTTCATTGATCTCGTGGTCATCTCGAACTGTAATAAAGTGACCGCTCGCTTCTGCAACGATTTCATCCTTCTCATTGAGTATATATCCATCCACATGGATATGGCGTCCGCTTTTTACCATAGGCTTGGCGATTATCCTTATATCTTCTTCCGTAGGCAATGCTCTTAAATACTTGACCGTCAGCTCAACTGTCATCGCAAGATCTTCCTGATCGATGGTTGTAGCATACCATAGGACCTCATCAAAATATGTCGATATGATCCCGCCATGGATCGTGTTTTCATAGCCTTGGTGACATTTCTTGGTTTTACATAACCCCACAGTAAAGTTGTCTTCTGTAACATACATGCGAAGTCCAACTCCTTCACTAGGCTCGTTATGTGTTGCAAAACAATTCATATCCAGCGGTATTATTTTCTTGATTTTGTGTTCTGTTACTTGCATGTTGTATTATCTTATTCCTTTTCCTTGTTCTTTTTTATCATCTGCTTGAAAAATCCGGGTGCGCTTTTCCATGAGTCATCCATACGGGCATACGTATTAGTACTGCCTGCACCTTTTGGATTTATGGCCGGCATCTCTTTCAGCCCCTTTTCCCTGCGTTCTTCGTTCCACTCTTCATGCAGGTTGCTGCTGGATAAGATTTTTTCATCATTCTTTATCATATCATCCTCTCCTTATTCATCTTCAGCTTTATCGATCACTTCGCTTTTCCAAAACCACCAACCCCACTTCAGGTCTGTTATTTATCCTCCAAGGGAACAAACTGTTTCCTATGCCCCTGCTTACTACCATCTGTGTGTTTTCCTTTTCATATATCCCTTCGTAATACTCAGGAAATAGTCCTTCACCGGGAGAGATCACTCCGCCTATAAAAGGAAACTTTATCTGTCCTCCATGTGCATGCCCCGTGAGAACCAGATCAGCTGTGCTTTGCACATAGGTATCCATCAGCTCCGACCTGTGCGATAACAAAACAGTATATCCGTCGCTGCTCTCTAGTAGTCCGGTAAGCGACTTCTCCATTACCATATACGGTTCTTCCGTCTGCGGGTCCATCGTAAACATTGGATCATCAACACCGGCGATAGTAATGTGTTCCCCATCCTTTTCAAGCCGCATTTTCTTATTATCAAGGATAGTTACACCTGCTTCATACATGGCTTCCTTCAGCTTGCTATATTCCTCTATCCTCTGTTCGTGATTTCCGGTCACATAATAGCAAGGAGCTATCTTCACAACTTCTTCGATAAAATCAACAGCCACGTCGACATCAGTCCTTCGAGAATCTATCAAATCGCCTGTGATGGCGATGATGTCCGGCTTGGCTTCTTCTATCATCTCAAGCAGCTTCTCATTATCTTCACCCATTTCAGTATTATGAAGATCCGAAATGTGGATCATCCTGAAGCCATCAAATGACTTAGGCAAAGCATCCGATTCTATCCTGTATGTATTCAGTTCCAAAGCTTTATTGCACCACGTTCCATATGTTATGAACACGGCAGCTAAAACTGCCAAAATCACTATGATCATTCTGATTCTCTTCCTCACAACACTCTCCCCAATATCTGTTTCCTGTCTTCTATAAACATCTTCGTGATCTGATAACTGCCCGTTTCCTCATATTCACACGAATGTATCTTTCCGTCGTCAAACGACAGTATCTCCGCTCCCGGGATCCCAAGCAAAATCGGTGAATGAGTCGCTATTATAAATTGTGCCCCTTCTTTGGCACACTCGTATATCTCCAGTAAAAGAGTCAGCTGTCTCTGAGGTGAAAGTGCCGCCTCCGGCTCGTCAAGTATAAATACCCCGTCTCCTCTCATCTGATCCTGCGCCAGTGCCAGAAAGCTCTCGCCGTGAGACTTCTTATGATATTCCCGAGATATATCGGCATATTCCTCTTCCTTAGTCGCAACATTATAGAAACTTTCCGCCCTCAAAAAATATCCGCTCCAAGCCCTCCTGTAACCTCTCACCAGTCTTATCGCTTCATGCAGTTCCGAGTGAGAATCATAAGTTGAGAAATTATAATTCTTCGTTCCGCCTTCAGGATTGAATCCGTAAGCTACAGCTATCGCCTCCAGAAGCGTCGACTTGCCGCTTCCGTTTTCTCCCGTAAAGATCGTGATCGGCTTGCAAAGCTGCAGGCTTTGCATATTCTTAAGGACTTCTATTCGTCTCAGGTAACTGTCTTCAGAGATCTCATCCCAATCTATCGATATGCTTTGTATGAATAAGTCGTTCATATTTTGTCCTCAACATATTAGAATATGAATGCTAATTTTTCGAAATTATCTGTTAATTTTATTATATCATATCTCTTCCTACACCGCATTATTTATAACAAAAAAGCAACACCTATTCAGGTGCTGCTTTAGCTATCTCTCATGTTTCTCAACAAGCTTTCTCATCTTCTCGCAAAGCTCAGTACTTGCCCATCCTTCAGGTGCTCGCCACTGCCAGTTTCCTTCGGCAAGTCCCGGGATATTCATGCGACTATCATCGTCCAGCCCTAAAATATCCTGAAGCGGCAGTATCACCCATGGGGATTTTGAGCTATATAGCTCTTCGATGATTTGATCCGAAGTTTCTGTGATATCATTTTCCTCTATCCAGCCAACCAGCGTCTGGTTATCGTGTGTACCGGAATAGAGGATCTTAGTCGCTGCTTTATCGTCATCCAATGCCTTTATCTCGTCTGCTGAGAACTGATATACCAGCATTCCCGGACAGCCGGTCAACTTAAGCAAGTCGTGTACTTGATTATCAAGTGTTCCCAGATCTTCAGCCAGGAAAGGCACGCGGCCGAGTCGTGCTTCAAGGAAGTCAAAGAATTCCTTTCCTACTCCCGGCAGCCACCATCCATCACGAGGCTTACCGCCACGCAGGATAGCGAAAAATGCCGCGAAGCTTCTGAAGTGATCCAGTCTGATATAGTCATATTGTTCCATCGCTCTTTTGACTCGCTTCAGCCACCATTCGTAATCATTGGCCTTAAGTGATGCCCAGTCATAAAGCGGGTTGCCCCAGTGCTGGCCATCTTCACTGAAGTAGTCAGGCGGTACACCGGCACCAACTAACGGATATCCGTCTTCACCCAGCAGGAACACGTCTCTGTGCGCCCAGGTATCTGCACTGTCGACAGCTGCATATATAGGGATATCACCGATCACTGAAATGCCCTTGCTGTTAGCGTGAACCTTGACTTCCTTCCACCTGCGATCAAATATAAACTGGTTTTTCTTGATGACTTCAAGCTCGTCTTTTCTGCCGAGTCTCCACTTGTCCAGATCCTTTCTGTCACGTTCAGCTTCAGGCCACTGCTGCCATGGTTTGCCGCCAAGGCTTCTCTTTATAAATGTATAAAGTGCATAGTCTTCCAGCCAGTAGCTTTCTCTTTCGCAAAAGCGCTCATATTCGTCCTTATCTATGTATTCTGCCGCTGCAGTTCTTCCTGCCAGCTTGCTGTTTCCTGCAAACACTGCAGGGCTTGAGTATGGCGAGTCGGTATCTTCGTCAGCAGGACTTAGCGGCAGTATTTGCCACAATTTCTGTCCCATCGATGCCAGATCATCTATGAATCCTTCTGCACCATCAAGGCTTCCCGACGGCAGTGATGATACATGACAAAGCACACCGGCACTGCGTTCCATCTGAAGTCGCTGTGGTTTCTTCTTGCTGCAGTAATACAGCTTAGTTGATACAGGCGGCAATTCTACATTGATGTTGTGTCGCAATGTCTCTACAATATCTACTGCTTCATCTTTCCATAGTTCGATCTCTTCTGAATCCATAAGTTCCAGCACATATTCAGTTCCTTCAGGGAATTCGATCTCAGCTGTTACAGAACCAAATATATGGCGATTAGCAACTGCTATTATTGCTTCATCGTCCCAAAACCTCTCACATATGAATATATGCTCCCCTTGGGATTCAAATCTATATGCACCTTCTGTCAGCACAGGATACTGTTTTCTTATCTGTGCCAGCATCCTATAATGAGCCATCAGTTCTTCGTCTTCCCTGCTCCACGGATAGGTAGCTCTGTTGTATGGATCTTCATATCCTTGTACGCCTGCTTCATCACCATAGTACAAGCACGGTACACCCGGCAGTATATACTGTATCAGTGACAGGACCTTCATCCTATTCTTTGCAAGCCACATCTTATCATCAGGGATACGATGATTTTTCTTATCTTCACATGTTTCCGGCGCATCGCTCAGTATGGTCAGCGTCCTTGCTCTGTCATGGCTTCCTATCAAGTTCAAAGCGCCATAGAAATTCTCAGGCGGATAATTTTCTGCAAGGCTGTTCAATCGTCTCACTGCAGCCTGTGCATCGCTTCTGCCCAGCATATAATCCATCAAAATGTCACGAACCGGATAGTTCATAGTTGAATCCAGTTCATCACCCATGAAGTAACGACGCTGCACATCATAGCTCACCTTATTGCTGGCATCTTCCCAGACTTCTCCCATGAGAAGACCCTCAGGATCTACATCCTTAACAGTCTTCCTGATACCTGCAATGAAGTCATCCGGTAGCTCATCCGCCACATCCAGCCTCCAGCCTGAAGCACCGGCACGCAGCCATTTGGCGACCACACTGTCATCCCCACCATATATGAATTTTCTATATGAAGGTTCGTTTTCTTCAACATTAGGCAGATCACCTACGCCCCACCAGCAGTCGTATTTGTCAGGGAATTCCTCGAACCTATACCAGTTATAATAAGGTGATTCGGGTCCTGCACAGGCACCGAGTCTTCTCGGATCTTTGCTGTCGGCATCGCCATAATTACCGAACTGATCGAAATACTTGCTGTCTGCTCCCGTATGATTGAACACACCGTCGAGGATCACTCTGATACCCAGCTTGCGAGCATCATCACATAATGCTTTGAAATCCTCTTCAGTCCCGAATCCGGGATCTATCATCATATAATCAGCCGTATCATACTTATGATTACTCGATGCCAGGAAAACAGGATTGAGGTATATCGCACCCGCACCCATGCTCTTGATATAAAACAGCTTTTCTCTTATCCCCTGCAAAGTCCCACCGAAGAACGGCCAGTGAGTCACCTCGCCCTTTTCATTTTTCACATAGTACGGCAGCCCATACCAATCCTCTTCGACCACGCGCTGTGCACCTTTCCAGGTCGGCTCGCCAGCAGGATTTTCAGCACTTCCTGCGATCTCGCGTCTGGATTTCTCCACAGCCTGCTGCTTTTCTCGCCAGTCTTCATCTCGGGCAAATCTGTCAGGAAAGATCTGATAAACGATGGCGTCCTTGTACCACTTCGGAACAGGAGTATCCTTATATACCGTTATCTGAAACGCCGGCGGCTCATATCCATACAGCTGTCCCTCGCCGCCAAGCCTATCTTCATTATTACCGTAATAGAATTTCCTGCAGCTTGTCGTATCGCTGCCGTCGCCGGCCTCTAGAATGAAGTAATACCAGCAAAGGTCCGCCTCCTCGGAAGGTGTCAGCGATACGCGAAAAAGACAGGCGTCTCCTTCTATGGTCTTTTCCATAGGGATAAGCCTGCCGCCTTTTGTCGTCTGCCAAAGGTACACTTTGCAGGACAGGCCATCAAGCCTGCCTGCCGTATCAAGTTCGTCTCCCTCTGCTTCAATGCCAAATGGCATTTCCGCTCTTATGCAAAGTTCAACTATTTCATTTTCCTTAAGTGCGCCTGTCGGCTTTCTGTATCGGATGTCCTGTGAATCATGATAACATCTGATCATAAAGTTTAGCTCTCCTAAATCAGTTCTTCATATAATTCTATATAGCTCTTCGCAGAATTCTTCCACGAGAAATCTTTCTTCATGGCATACTTCACGAGAGCATCCCATCTCTTCTTGTCGTTTCTGTATATCTCTGCCGCGTCCTTGATAGCGAACAGCAGCTCATGAGCATTGAAATCAGGGAATGCGAATCCGCATCCTTCAGGGTTACCATCCCTGCAGTCTATAACGGTATCTTTGAGGCCTCCTGTCTGACGCACGATAGGAAGTGTTCCGTATCTCATGGCTATCATCTGTGAAAGGCCGCACGGTTCAAACCTTGACGGCATCAGCAGCATATCTGCTCCCGCATAGAATCTGGCACTAAGTCCCAGATCAAATTTAATACATGCTCTCATCTTGTCAGGCATCAGGTTCTCAAAGTGTTTGAATGCATCCTCGTAATCCTTGTCACCTACTCCCAGTATCGCTATCTGAACATCTTCTGCCAGAAGTTCTTCCAGTATGAAGGTTATAAGATCGAGACCTTTCTGTTCTGTCAGCCTGCTGATAAGAACAATGAGAGGTACATCAGGATCTACAGCGAGGCCAAGTTCTTCCTGAAGTGCCGCCTTGTTGGCAGACTTGCCTGCCTTGAAAGTGGTAGAGTTATATTTCTGGACTATGTTCTTATCTCTTCCCGGTGAATGCTTGTACACATCGATACCATTAAGGATACCGCTGAGGACTTCATGTCTTCTAAGGAATATATCTTCCATATCTTCACCGTACCAGGAAGTGCAGATTTCTTCGGCATAAGTCGGACTTACAGTAGTAAGCCTGTCGCTGTAGTTGAGTGCACCTTTCATGAAATTGATGGCATCTCCATATTTAAGCTGATCTGCTGCATTTTTCACATCGTGAAGCCCCAGGACATCTCCCAGCATATATCCTGAATATATTCCCTGGAATTTCAAGTTGTGTACTGAAAATACAGTCTTGATTTTTTTGTATTCTTCAAGCTCCATGTAATGCTCTCTCAAGAATACCGGTATCATAGCAGTATGCCAGTCGTTACAATGGATCACATCAGGGAAGAATCCCGGTATGTGCTGCAGGCACTCGAGGACAGCCTTACTGAAATATGCTATCCTTTCGCCATCGTCTCCGTAACCGTAAGGATTTTCGCGCTTGAAATAATATTCATTATCTATGAAATAATAAGTGACGCCTTTTTCTTTGAGCATCTCTACTCCGCAGTACTGATTTCTCCATCCGAGAGGTACTGTACATTCAGCCACCTTCTTCATGCGCTTTCTGTACTGCTCAGGGATAGTGTGGAGCTTAGGCAAGATGACGCGCATATCCACGCCTTCCTTACATATCGCTGCAGGAAGTGATCCGCCTACATCGCCCAGGCCGCCCGTCTTGATAAAAGGGTCAGCTTCAAAAATTGCGTACAAAACGTTCATGTTTTTCTCCTATAATTTCTGATTCTTTTCTATCACGAGAGGTGAGTACTTAGTGCCGCTTAGGCGTACGCCCTCACTCACGTATGCGAATTTATCACAGATCACATTTTCAAGCACTGCACCCGGTTCGATAACACATCTCTGCAGGATGACACAGTTTTTCACTATCGCACCCTTGCCTATCTTGACGTTACGTGACAGGATACTGTTTTCAACATTTCCTTCTACGATAGCACCGCTGGCAACGATGGAATTAGTCACCTGAGCACCTTCCAGATACTTGGCAGGAGGCGCATCCTGGACCTTTGTGAATATCATCTTCTTGCTGTTGAACAGCTCATTTCTGATAGCCGGATCCAGCATATCCATGGAGCACTGCATGTAATCATATGTACTGTCTACAGCTCCAACGTATCCGTTGAAATTGTATGAATTTATCTTGAGTCTTCCGATATTATCTGCGATGATCTCCATCATATCGATATAGTCGATGTTGGAGTACCATTCCATAAGATTGAGAAGAGTTTCTCTGTTGATGATGTAGCAATCCATGAACCATGCAGCTATACCGCTTGTTGCCGTATCTCCGATACCGAGAACACTTCCGTCTCTGTCAAGATCGAGGAAATGTCCCTGCTTCAGATTAGCATTGGCTATTTCCTTATACAGCATAGTTATTTCTGAACCTGACTCGATATGCTGTTCTACTGCATGATGGAAGTCTATGTTATATATCTTGTTCGATGCACTTACTATAACGTAATCTTCATTAGCTCTGTCAAGGAAAGGTCTGTTGTTTATCAGGTCTCTCAGCAGGAATTTCCCCTGGAAACGCTTCATACCGTAAGCTGATCCCGGCAGTATGTATAATCCGTCGTCCTTACGGGAAAGTGACCACTCCTTACCTGCTCCCAGATGGTCGATCAGTGATCTGTATCTGTAAGCAGATGTCACGCCCACTGTACGTATGCCTGAATGTACCAGGTTTGACAGAGGGAAGTCCACCAATCTGTATCTTCCGCCGATCGGAAGTGTAGCGATAGGACGTATGTCTGCCAGCTTGCTGAACTGCTCGCTGGAATAATTTGTTGTTATAAGACCCATAACATTATTCATTTCTGATACCTCCTATCTTATTTCTCTACTACATCATTGTCGCCTATAACTGCTATTTCTTCGCCCGAAGCATCACCGAATACAGTACCTTCTTCGATAACTGTATTTTCTCCAATGATGGCTCTTTCTACTCGTGCACCCTTCTTGACTACTGCACCCGGAAGCAGGATGGAGTCGATGACCATTGCACCTTCTTCTATCTGAACGCCGAAGCTTAGGATAGAGTGTTCAACTGTTCCGAGTACGCTGCATCCGTTACAGATCAAGCAGTTTGATACTTTCGCTTCAGGACCGTTGTAGCTAGGCGGATACATGTTGGAATTGCTGTATACCTTCATCTCTTCTTCGAAGATGTTGAAGCCTGAATCAGGATCCAGCAGTTCCATATTAGTTTCATAGTAACTTTCTATAGTACCTACATCCTTCCAGTATCCGCTGAACGTATACGCATAAATACTGCTGCCTCTGCCAAGAAGCATAGGGATGATGTTCTTACCGAAGTCGTGATCTGAGTCTTCCATTTCTCCGTCTTCGAGAAGCGCCGCCTTCAGTACCGGCCAGCTGAATATGTAAATACCCATGGATGCCAGATTGCTGTCCGGCGCCTTAGGTTTTTCAGAGAATTTATATATCTTATTATTATCGTCTGCTGTCAGGATACCGAATCTGTTTGCTTCTTCCATAGGAACTTCCATAACTGAAATAGTCAGGTCAGCCTTGTTTTCCTTATGGAACTTGAGCATCTTGCTATAGTCCATCTTGTACAGATGGTCACCTGAAAGGATCAGCACGTATTCAGGATCGTAGTTATCGATGAAGTCGATGTTTCTGTAAATAGCATCGGCTGTTCCTCTGTACCACTGACCGCCTGACTCTGTAGCGTAAGGCGGCAGCACGAATACTCCGCCGTAAGCATCATCCAGATCCCATGCAGCACCTGTTCCTATATATGAGTTAAGCAGCAGCGGCTTGTACTGTGTCAGAACACCGACAGTCGTAATGTCGGAGTTGGCACAGTTGGATAAACTGAAATCGATTATCCTGTACTTTCCGCCAAATGCCACTGCAGGCTTGGCTATCTTCTTAGTAAGAGCTCCCAGACGGCTTCCCTGTCCGCCTGCCAGAAGCATTGCCACACATTCTTTTTTCTGCATCTGCATAATGTTACCTCCTATACGTGCCAGATCTCATCGGCATACTGCATTATCGTTCTGTCACTGCTGAAATGTCCTGCCTTTGCTATATTCGTAAGAGACATCTTGAGCCATCTGTTTTCATCTCTGTAAGCTCTGCCTGTCTCTTCCCATGCTCTCATGTAATCCCTGAAGTCTTCAAGTACGAAGTATTCGTCACCGTATCTGAGAAGTGCATCGTATATGCTCCAGAAATTAGGTCCTA
The DNA here is from genome assembly GCA_030536355.1 of Bacillota bacterium. Lineage (GTDB taxonomy): Bacteria > Bacillota > Clostridia > Peptostreptococcales > Anaerovoracaceae > Lentihominibacter. Next base: position 65,455 of record JAUNQD010000004.1, read on the forward strand.
CTTCTTCAAAGAATCTGTTGACCAGCTGATCTGTGATCTCTCTCAGATCTTCATCGCTGTCGTATTTATCCTGTGAGAAATAGTCACCCTTGATATAATGTTCTTCGACTTCCTCGGCACTCATTCCGAAGATGAAGATGTTGTCGTCTCCGACCAGTTCATGGATCTCAACGTTGGCGCCGTCTTCAGTTCCCAATGTCACTGCACCGTTGAACATGAACTTCATGTTTCCTGTACCGCTGGCTTCCTTACCTGCCGTTGATATCTGTTCACTGATATCGGCTGCAGGATAGATCAGCTGTCCCAGACTTACGCTGAAATTTTCTAAGAACACCACCTTGATCTTGCCGCCTATATCAGGGTCGTTATTGATGATATCTGCCGCTGAATTGATCAGTCTGATGACTTCCTTGGCAAATTCGTAGCTCTGAGCCGCCTTGCCTGCGAAAATAAAAGTATGAGGCGGGATATCCAGGTTAGGATCCTTCTTCAGCTTGTTGTACAAGTACATCACTTTATACATATTAAGCAGCTGTCTCTTATATGCATGTATCCTCTTTACCTGGATGTCGAATATGGAGTTCGGATCTACTTCCACTCCGTTCTTCTCCTTGATATATGCTGCCAGTTTGCACTTATTTTCGTATTTTATCTGCTTCAGCTGCTGCAGGAAGTTTTCATCATCCTTGTATTTCAGCAGTTCTTCCAGCTTGTAAGTATCCTTCTTCCAATCTTCGCCGATATGATCTGTGATCAGTTTAGTCAGCTTAGGATTAGCTTCGATGAGGAATCTTCTGTGGCTGATACCATTAGTCTTATTGTTGAACTTTTCAGGAGTCAGATGATAGAATTCCTTGAACACATCCTTCTTCAGGATATCGCTGTGGATGGCTGCAACGCCGTTGACTGAATGGCTTCCGATGATGGACATATTAGCCATCTTAGCCTGACCGTCCCACAGGATAGAAGTAGCCTGCAGGAATTCCTGACGTCTTTCCATGTTGCTGTCAATGCTTTCTCTGTAACGTCTGTCTATCTCTTCGATGATCATATAGACTCTAGGCAGCAGCCTTTCCATAAGATCTATCGGCCATCTTTCCAGCGCCTCCGGCATTACTGTATGATTTGTGAATGAAATTGTTTTTGTGGTGATCTCCCAGGCTTCGTCCCACTCCAGACCTTCCTGGTCCATCAGGACTCTCATCAGTTCCGGCACGCAAAGCGCAGGATGTGTGTCGTTGATATGGATAGCGACTTTTTCAGGGAAATCTGCCCAGTTATCGGTACCCGATCTCTTCTTATATCCTCTGATGATGGATGCTATACCTGCCGCTACTAGGAAGTATTCCTGCTTCAGTCTCAGTTCCTTGCCTTCAGGTGTGCTGTCGTCAGGATAAAGCAGTGTGGTGATAGCTTCCACATCGTTTCTGCCTTTCACAGCGTCGCTGTATCTTCCGCTGCTGAAAGCCTTCATGTCCAGCTTTTCTTCTTCCGGCTCTGCCTGCCAGAGTCTCAGCATATTCACAGTCTTACCGCCGTCGCCTACGATAGGTACATCGTACGGAACTGCCATAACTGTCTGGTAGTCCACATGCTTGAAATGGATCTTGCCGTCTTCATAAGTACGGTCTACATATCCTCCAAAGCGCACTTTAACGGCTCTGTTGGAGTTTCTGATTTCCCAAGGGTATCCATTTGTCAGCCATGGATCAGGCTCTTCTGTCTGGCAGTTATCTTTTATCTTCTGCTTGAAAAGCCCGAATCTGTATCTGGCTCCCATTCCTATACCTGCGATATCGCAGAATGCCATTGAGTCGAGGAAACAAGCAGCCAGTCTTCCCAGCCCACCGTTACCGAGAGCCGGATCAGGTTCCAGACTGCAAAGTGCATCCAGATCTTCTCCCAATTCTTCAAGAGCTTCTCTCACCATATCTTCTATGCCGAGATTTATCAGGTAGTTCTTGAGAAGTTTTCCCATGAGGAATTCCATGGAGAAGTAGTATACTCTCTTCTCGTCATCGTTGATATGACGATGCTTAGTGTCCGCATGGCGCCTTGCCGCCTTGCTGCAGATCAGTTTGGCAAGCACTTCATATTTCTGCTGAGGATTACAATCCTCGAAAGGCTTCGCCATATCGTCCATTATTTCTTCTCTGTACTGTCTGATAAAATCATCTTTTCCTAAAAACATAAATCCTCCAAAATCGTTTTATTTGTCACGGATCGGAGCTATTACCATGCCTCCGATAGGCGGCACAGTCACTTCTATATATTGATCGTATCCGTGGGTCTTTCCTTCTTTTGTTTCCAGCAGCCTTTCATTTATCTTGCCGCTGCCGCCGTATGCCATATCATCGGAATTGAAAACTTCCTTATATGTGCCTGCCTTCGGCACGCCGATCCTGTACTTCTCGTAAACGTCCGGCTGGAAGTTGAGCAGGACGATAGTATGATCGTCCGGCACGCCTGCAGCGTCCGCATCAGCATCATCGTCTGCCGCAGCGTAGCTGTGCCCTTTGCGCATGAAGAGCAAGATACTCTGCTGGTTGTTGTCTGCATCAAGCCACTGGTGGCCTTCCTGCGAGTAGCTTTCCTGCCACAGCGAAGGCTGGTCGAGATACATGTGGTTCAGCGCTTTGACGTAATTCTTGTGAGCCGCGTGAGTCGGATAATCCAGCAGGAACCATTCCAGCTCTTCGTAATAACGCCACTCGATAAACGGCGCTATCTCTGTTCCCATGAATGTCAGCTTGCCGCCGCTGTGACACATCTGGTATAAAAGCAGCAGCCTGTCGCCTGCGAATTGTCTCCAGTAATCTCCCGGCATGCGGTTCATCAGTGAAAGCTTACCGTGTACCACTTCGTCGTGGGATAGCGGCAAAATGAAATTCTCATCGAATGCATACATCATGGAGAAGTTTAGCAAGTTATGGCATCCGCTTCTGTATGGGAAGTCTGTCTTACAATACTTGAGAGTATCGTTCATCCAGCCCATGTTCCACTTGTAATGGAATCCCAGGCCGCCTTCTTCAGGCGGATAAGTTACCATCGGCCAAGCTGTACTTTCCTCGGCAGCGATGAAGACGTCAGGATGAAGTCTTCCGACAGCCGCATTGCATTTTTGAAGGAATGCCTTGGATGCCAGATCCTCTTCACCGCCAAGATGGTTATATTTCTTTTTGCTTTCGTCTGAAGTGCCGAAATTGAGATAAAGCATGCTGGTAACGCCATCTACTCTGATGCCGTCAACATGGTATTCTTCGAGCCAGTAGATCAGGTTGCTGACAAGGAATGACTGGACTTCAGGTCTTCCCAGGTCGAATTTATATGTTCCCCATTCCTGGTGGTCGTCTATCTCATAAAGCTTGTGACCGTTGAATCCGGCAAGACCGTGGGAGTCTCGGCAGAAATGTCCGGGAACCCAGTCAAGGATGACTCCTATCCCTGCCTTGTGGAGTTGGTCGATAAGATGTTTGAATTGTGCAGGCGTTCCGTATCTTGAAGTCGGTGCGTAGTAACCTGTCACCTGATACCCCCATGAACCATCGAATGGATGCTCCATCACAGGCATCAGTTCAACGTGAGTGTAGCCCATTTCTTTAACATATGCCGGCAGCACGTCCGCCAGTTCGTCGTACGAATAAAAGTCAGGATCTCCGTCTCCGGGACTGTGCTGTTTCCATGAACCGAGATGCATTTCATATATATTCAGCGGCTTTTCGAAATGAGAAGTTTTTCTTCTCTCAGCCAGCCATTTTTCATCGTTCCACTCATAATCTAACTTAGCGATTTTTGAAGCAGTTCCCGGGCGCTTTTCAGCTGAGAAGGCGTAAGGATCGGCCTTATAAAACATCTCTCCCGTATCGCTCTCGATAAGATACTTATACAGCATCCCCTCTGCTGCATCAGGCACGAAACCTTCCCAGATACCGCTGCTTCCGACAGGCTCCATATAATACTTGTCACCGCTCCAACCATCGAATTCACCGGTAACGCAAACACTCTTCGCCTGCGGCACCCACACAGCAAAACGACAGCCGGAAACTCCGTCTGTCTCTTCAATATGCGCGCCTAAAAATTTGTAAATATGAGTATGTTCCCCTTGTTCGAATAAACTAAGATCCTTTTCCGCGAAAATATTATTTTTTGGCACAGGATCACCCTCTTTCCCAAAATCAGAATAACATGAATTCATACACTAAAAGTATACCACAAATAGGAGTGGAATAATAGGGTTGTATATGCTTAAAATAGCAAAAGAGGAACACAATGTGTTCCCCTTTAAACTTTTATATCAACTAATCCTTCTTTTCCAGCTTACCTATCTGATCTGCCCAATATCCCCACACTTCCTGTATTATCTTTCTTCCTGCATACATGGACGCGAGAGATGGGTCTAATGGTGGTGCTATTTCCACTACATCAAATCCGATAATATTCAGTTCAGTAAAAATCCTTTCCAGTAATGTCAGCGCCATTCTGGAAGTGAGACCGCCAAACTGCGGTGTTCCTGTTCCTGCTGCATAGGCAGGATCCAGTGCATCTATATCAAATGTCAGATAAACATTATTAAATCGTTTCATTTTCTTGATACAGTCATCAGCTACTGCTTCGATTCCCTCTTTATAGCAATCATATGCACGTTTCACCTGTATTGGTTCACTTTTATAAAGTTCGAATTCATCAGGTTCTATGGATCTTATACCTATAAAATAAATGTTCTCATATCCGGATACATGTTCCAGTTCGAGTGCTCTTCTCTCCGTATTTCCATGTGATAAAAAATCACCTTCAAGCGCATAGCAAAGATCCATGTGAGCATCGATATGAATGATACCGAAATCTTCATCTACAGCATCATTGATGCCTCTAAGTACCGGGATCGTAACGGAATGATCACCGCCTACCATAGTGAATTTCTGTCCGTACTTCACGATTTCGGCTACTGCTTTCTGCACCTCGTCAAACATTTCTTCTCTGGTCTTGTCCACTTCAAAATTACCAAGATCAACCACATTATAGTCTGCATAGTATTCCAGCTTTTCTGTAGATGGTGTGGAGCACAAAGTATTTTGTCTCAAATAGTCAGGCGCTTCTGCTGCTCCTCCCCTGTAACTGGCACCACCATCAAAAGGTATGCCAAAAATCACACAATCGGCCTCTTCCGGCTTCATATCGTTCCTATTTAATCCGCACCAAGCAGTTGCATTTTTAGCATATTCGTTTTTAATAAGCATTAGTCCACCTCCCGTACTTTCAGAATATTCTATCATATCCTCTTGCGCATTTCAATAAACAAAACGGCCGCTCATTTGAGCGGTCGCTGATACATCAATTTATTCTTACAGCATACCCTTTTCTCTATGGTATGCCTTGGCTGCGATGCAGTCGTTCTTGATCTGATTGCTCAGTTCTTCTACGCTGCTGAATTTCATCTCAGGTCTTGTCTTCTTGACGAATTCGACCTTGATCTGCTTGCCATAAAGTTCCTTGTTGAAGTTGAAAATATGTGTTTCAACGTTCTTGTTATATGTTCCGATAGTCGGCTTCACGCCTACGTTGGTGATGCTCGGATACTTCACACCGTTGTAGATGCAGTATGTGATATATACGCCGTTTGACGGGCTTGCCATAGTCTCATCGATCATGATGTTTGATGTAGGGAATCCGATAGTTCTGCCTAGCTTATTTCCCACAACTACTTCACCGCCGATGGAGTAGAGTCTTCCCATAAACTTGGCGCATTCTTCCATACGTCCTTCTTCGATAAGCTTACGGATATATGTGCTGCTTACAACGATATCATCGATCGTAAAAGGCTCCTGGATATGTATACCAAAACCCTTCTTCATTCCTGCACGCATCAGCACTTCAGGATTGCCTTCCGCCTTATGTCCGAAGTGATAATTGAATCCGCAGTAAGCTTCTCTTATCCTGAATTTCTTGATCAGGATCTCATCGATGAACTCTTCAGGACTCATATTCAAGATCTCAGGTGTGAATGGGATATTGAACAGATAGTCCACGCCCATTTCTTCCATGATAGCTGCCTTTTCCTCAGGATAGTTGATGTTCTTCACTGTCGGAACCTTCTCAAGCAGCGTTCTCGTATGATTTGAGAATGTGAAGACTGCACTCTTCAGTCCGCCTGCTTCTGCACTCTTGACAGTCCTGTTGATGATCTCCTGATGTCCTCTGTGAACACCGTCAAAATTACCCAGCGCTATGACAGTAGGCTCTATATTATTAACTTCTTCAAGTGAATTAAAAATCTTCATAATTATGCCTCTTCAAAAAGTCATTTATCTGTCGACGAGGATCTTGTCTGCCTTCAGCTCTCTCGTCTTCGCACTATAATATCCCGTTCCCAAAAATTCCCCTGTTTCGTAATTATATACGCAATATAATGTGCTGTAGCTTCTGCCTCGCTTATTCACAAAGCTTTCATCTGCTACCTTTGGTTCTTCCAGGACGCGTATCTGCTTCCACCTGATGGCATTTCCCATCTTGAAGTACTTGGCACGATCCTCGCTCATCTCCACTTTACCGAAGTGCACCAGCGGCTTATCGGTATCGATGATGAACTTCTCTATCTCATCTTCTCCCATAGTCTTCAAAGCTTCAGGGTCCACGCCGTCTTCGATGCGGAAGATCCCGCTTGCCACTCTCGTCAGTGCAGACATGGCCGCACCACATCCGAGAGCCTCGCCAAGATCGCTGCAAATAGTCCTTATGTAAGTCCCCTTGGAGCATGTCACTTCGAAGGAAACTTCCATCTTTTCCATATCAATGTTTTCTATGATAAATTCTCTGATGGTCACCTTTCTCGGCTTGACTTCTACAGTCTCTCCGTCTCTGGCATACTGGTACAGTCTCTTGCCGTTGACTCTCACAGACGAATACATTGGCGGATACTGCTCTATCTCGCCATGAAAAGCGCCCAGCGCCTCTCTTATGGCTTCTTCCGTGATGCCTTCGGTACTTCTCTCTTCCAGTCTCTCTCCCCAGATATCAAGAGTATCGGTGATAAGCCCCAGCCTTGCTGTACATCTGTATGTCTTATCGTCAAGATCGGTGTATTCCATCAGTCTCGTCGCCTTGCCGATATATATCGGCAAAACTCCGCAGGCCATAGGATCAAGCGTTCCGCCATGTCCTATCTTTTTGACGCCTTTCAATCTGAGCACGCGGCGGCAAACTGCCACACAGTCATGAGACGTCCAGTCCTGCGTTTTATTGAGTATCAAAATACCGTCTTTCATTAAAAATGTTCTCCGATCGCCTTTTTGATTGCATCCAGCGCTTCATCCATACCCATTTCCAAAGTGCAGCCTGCGGCCTTTACATGGCCTCCGCCGCCGAAAACAGATGCTATCTCTGCCACATTGGCAAAGGATTTAGCTCGCATGCTGACCTTGACAGCTTCACCCTTTTCCTTGAGGAATGCTGCGATTTCGACGCCTTCGATATTTCGAAGCATATCGATGGTACCCTCTGCATCATCCAGCACTGCACCTGCTTCTTCAAGCATCTGCCCTGTCACGTATCCGACAGCTACCTTACCTCCGAAGAGAAGCTCTGCCCTTTGCAGGATAGCTGCCTGGATCTTCAGCTTAGTCATAGGTATGGTCTGATACAGTTTCACGTTGATAGCCGTATGATCCACTCCGTAATTCATCAGGTCGGCTGCGATAGCATGAGTATCTGCAGTAGTGTTGGAGTACTGGAAACTTCCCGTATCAGTATTGATCCCTGTATAGAGGGATTCTGCGACTGTGAGATCAATAAGAGTGCCTTCACATACATCCTCGCTGCTTTCAGCCACTTCTGCTTCCAACTCCTTTATCAGCTTATAAATGAGCTGGCAAGTAGCTGCCTCGGATGGATCGATATAGTAGTGATCCCCGAAACCGTCTCCCGTAGCATGATGATCCACACAAAGATGCAGCTTCCCCTCGTCGAACTTGTCCGCAAGTGCAGGGAATCTGCTATATTCTCCGCAGTCTACGCAGATGGATATATCGTGCTCTTTCAAACAATCCTTATCACGAGTAACCAATTCAGTATCCATGAAGCTGATATATTCCGGAACTTCCTCATCCATAAGTATCCATGAGGTCTTGCCCATTTTTCTCAAAACGCGGCAAAGGGCCGCAGCTGATCCCAGTGCGTCCCCATCCGGATTCGTATGTGTGAATATCAGTATTGTCTGCGCAGTTTTCAGTATACCTGCGATTTCTTTAAGCGAAGCGTTGTTCTTCATTATTCTTCGTCCTCTTCCTCATCATGTCTGATGTCCAGAGTGCTGATGAGTTCGTCGATATGTCTGCCATATTCCAGTGATTTGTCGATCTTGAAGATCAGATCAGGAACATGTCTCAGTTTTATCTGTCTGCCGATTTCCTTACGGATAAAACCCTTTGCACTGTTCAGCGCATCGAGAGTATCCTGCTGCTGAGCAGCCGCCTTTTCCTTGTCAGGATCCATTCCCAGTACGGAAACATATACTGTCGCATAGCTTCCGTCACTGGTCACTTCAACTGCTGTAATGCTTATCATGGCAGAGAGTCTCGGGTCTTTCAGGCCTTTGAACAGAAGATCGCTGATGATCTTTCTGATTTCTTCGCCCATTCTTCCCTGTCTGTGTCCTTTAGCCATTTTGCCTCCTAATTAGTCTCTGGCGATTTCTTCCATAGTGAAGCATTCGATGATATCGCCTTCCTTGATATCATTGTAGTTTTCGATACCGATACCGCATTCATAACCCTGGTTTACTTCCCTTGCATCGTCCTTGAATCTCTTCAGTGAAGCGATCTTACCTTCGTGGATAACGATACCATCTCTAACCAGTCTGATCTGTTCGTTTCTTACTACCTTACCGCTTGTTACATATGCTCCGCCTACGATACCTACGCCAGGTACCTTGAATGTATTTCTTATTTCTACTGTTCCCAGAACTACTTCCTTAAATTCAGGATCAAGCATACCCTTCATAGCGTTTTCTACGTCGTCGATAATGTCGTAGATAACTCTATATGTTCTGATCTGGATGCCTTCGCGTTCTGCGATAGCGCTTACTGCTGCGCTTGGTCTTACGTTGAATCCGATGATGATGGATCCGGAAGTTCCTGCCAGCATGATATCTGATTCGTTTACAGTACCTACGCCTGTATGAACGATCTTGACTCTTACTTCGTCATTAGACAGCTTTTCCAGTGATGATACGATGGCACCTACTGAACCCTGTACGTCACCCTTGATGATCAGGTTCAGATCCTTAACTTCTCCCGCATTGATCTGGCTGAACAGTTCTTCCAGAGTTGTGCTTGAGTTTCTTGCCATCAGTTCTTCTCTCAGCTTCAGAGCTCTTGCTTCAGCGATTTCTCTAGCTGTTCTGTCGTCCTTAACTGCATTGAATACGTCACCTGCCTGTGGTACTTCAGTCAGACCCAGTACTTCTACTGCAGTTGCCGGACCGGCCATTCTAACCTTATCGCCCTTATCGTTAGTCATCAGCCTGATCTTACCGGAGCATGTTCCCGCTACGATAGACTTGCCTGATTTCAGTGTTCCGTTGAGAACCAGGAGACTAGCTACAGGACCCTTAGCCTTATCGAGACGAGCTTCAAGTACTGTACCTACTGCCAGTCTGTCAGGGTTAGCCTTCAGTTCCAGAACTTCTGCCTGCAGCAGGATCATTTCCAGCAGGTTAACGATACCTTCACCTGTCTTAGCTGATACAGGTACGCTGATAACGTCTCCGCCCCAGTCTTCTACCAATACGCCGTTGTTAGCCAGGTCTGTCTTAACGATATCAGGGTTCGCGCCAGGTTTATCCATCTTGTTGATGGCAACGATGATAGGAACGCCTGCAGCTTTAGCATGGCTGATGGATTCTATAGTCTGAGGTTTTACAGAGTCGTCTGCTGCTACTACCAGTACAGCGATGTCTGTTGAATGTGCACCTCTAGCTCTCATTGCAGTGAAGGCTTCGTGTCCCGGTGTATCCAGGAATACGATCTTCTGTCCGTTGATTTCTACTTCTGAAGCACCGATGTGCTGAGTGATACCGCCGGATTCTGATGCTGTAACGTTAGTCTTTCTGATAGCATCGAGAAGTGAGGTCTTACCGTGGTCAACGTGACCCATTACTGTGATGATCGGTGGTCTTGGCTTCAGATCTTCTTCCTTATCTTCGAATGTTTCGATGCCTTCTTCCACTTCTTCTTCCTCGATCTTACCGATAGCTACCTGGATACCCAGTTCTTCTGCCAGAAGCACTACTGTGTCTTCATCGAGATTCTGGTTTACGTTAGCCATAACGCCCATCTTCATCAGAGTCATGATGATCTGTGAAACGGTTGTCTTAGTCTGTTCTGCAAAACCTGCAACTGTGATAGGAACATTGATCATAACTGTTCCAACAGGCAGGATCACTTCTTCAACTTCAGGCTCAACTGCTTTAGGCTTGTTGTTCTTCTTATTTCTAACCTGTTTTTCCAGAGATTTAGGAGCATTCTTGCCCGGCTTCTTACCGCCTCTTTCAAGCTTTGAGAACTTATCGTGTTCTTTATCCTTATCTTTATCTCTGCTCTTCTTATCGCCTCTTCCAGCACCCGGTTTGCTGTTCATAACCTCTGCAGGAGCTTCTTCTCTTCTTGGAGCAGGTCTTGAAGGTCTTTCTGATCTTTCTGAAGATCTTCTGTCACCGGACTTTCTATCGGAAGGTCCCTTTCTTTCTCCTCTTTCAGATCTGTCTCCCTGTCTTCTTTCAGGTCTGTCAGAATTTCTCTTAGGTCTTTCTTCCCTCTTATCTGCAGACTTCTTTTCTGCAGCTCTTTTTTCTGCAGCAGCAGCTCTCTATACAGCTGCTTCAGCTTCTACACGTCTAACGACTTCTGCCTTCTTGACAACCTTAAGTCTTGAAAGGCGCTTAGGCTCTTCAGCCTTTGGGGCTTCTTCTTTAACAGGTTCAGACTTTACTTCTGCTGCCTTTGGTTCTGTCTTTGGAGCAGCTTCAACTACAGGTTCTTCAGCCTTCGGTGCTTCTTCCTTGACGTCTTCCTTTGCTGCTTTCTTTGCAGCTTCTTTTTCTGCTGCTTCTCTTGCCAGTCTTTCTTCCAACATAGCCTTAGATACTACAGGTTTTCCTGTAGGTGGCTTAGGTCTGCCTTCGACTTCCTTTGATACTACTGGCTTACCTACAGGTGGCTTGGCAGCTGTTGCCTTCTCTGTAGTTTTTGCAGCTGCTTTAGTTGTCTTCTTAATTTCAGGAAGCTTGATGTTAGCGGCTTTAGTAGTAACCTTAGGTTCACCTGTTTTTGCTGACGCATCAGCCTTTTTCGCTGTTGCTCTAACAACCTTGGTTTCAGCGTGCGCTCCGCTTCTCATTATCGTATTTTTTACTGCAGTTGCATCTATATCAGACAGCTCATCGCTGATCTTGGAAACTTCTATTCCCATGGTTTTTGCCTTTTCAAGGACTTCTTTGCCGGTCAGATTAAGCTCTGCTGCAAGATCTTTTATTTTCATACGCAATTCCTCCTTTACCGGTTCTATCCGTATATTTCACGCTTAATAACTTCTGAAAAATTGTCATCACAGATGGCGAATACGCTTCTTCCCTGTGATCCAATGGCATGTGACAGTTCTTCACTATTTCCGTACTTTACAAACTCCACGCCATGTTTTCGTATTTCTTTCATTATCTTCTTTTCGCTGTTTTCCGAGATGTCTTCAGCCAAGATCATCAGTTTCACCTTACCCTTATTCATCCCAAAGGTACAGGTGTTTACTCCGGCCATGACATTTCCGGATTTTTTAGCGAATCCCAGATAATTTATTACTTTATTTTTCATAATTCTCCAGTTCCGTGAAGATGTTTTGCAATGTTTCTTCTGAAATTTCCGTTTCAAAGTTACGCTGCAGGCTTCTGCGTTTTCTTGCCTTTTCCATACACTCCTTGTCAGGACAGAGGTAAACGCCTCTTCCCTTAGCCTTCCCTGTAGGATCCACTGTAACTTCTCCTTCATAGCAGGCGATCCTTACAAGAGTGTTTTTTGGCTTTGATTCCATACAGCCTACACATCTTCTCATCGGGATTTTCTTATTCTTCGACATATTCGATACCATCTTCTTCGTAGTATTCTTCATCATCATACTCTTCGTATTCTTCGTTTCCAAAGTACTGAGTATGGCTCTTGATGTCTATTTTCCATCCGCAAAGCTTAGCAGCCAGTCTTACATTCTGACCTTCCTTACCGATAGCCAGTGAGAGCTGGTAGTCAGGTACTACTACTGTAGCAGCCTTTTCTTCTTCATCCACCATTACTTCTTCAACCTTGGCAGGGCTGAGTACGTTCTTGATAAGGATCCTTGGATCTTCGTCCCAAGTTGTGATATCGATTTTTTCTCCAAAGAGCTCATCAACGATATTCTTAACTCTGCTTCCGCCTGTTCCTACGCATGCACCTACAGGATCAACGTTTTCGTCTTCTGTATATACTGCTATTTTAGTTCTTGAACCTGCTTCTCTGGCAATGCTCTTGATTTCTACTGTTCCATCTTCGATTTCAGGAACTTCCAGTTCAAAGAGTCTTTCTACGAATCCCGGATGAGTTCTTGAGAGGAATACCTGAGGGCCCTTAGTACTCTTTCTTACGTCCATAATATAAGCTTTGATCCTATCGTTTACTTTATATCTTTCTCCGTAAGCTCTTTCTCCTGCAACCAGGATGCCTTCTGTATTGCCCATGTTTACGAAGATCGTTTCGTTACTTATTCTCTGAACAACACCTGTGATCAGGTCTCCCTGTCTGTCAATATAGTTATCAAAGATCATGCCTCTTTCGGCTTCTCTGATCCTCTGAACTACAACTTGTTTAGCCGTCTGTGCCGCGATTCTTCCAAAATCCTTAGGAGTTACTTGGTACTCAACAACATCGCCCACTTCGTATCTAGGGTCGATTTCGAGAGCTTCTTCCAGTGAGATTTCTGTGAATTCATCTTCCACTTCTTCTACTACGTCTCTTCTCATCAGTACGTCTACATCACCCTCTTCTCTGTCGATGCTTACTCTTACGTTCTGAGCTGTTCCGTAATTCTTCTTGTACGCTGAAACCAGCGCTGATTCAATAGCTTCGATGAGAACGTCCTTTGATATTCCCTTCTCTTTTACTAAATCATCGATAGCAATAATAAAGTCTCTGTTCATTTTATTCTATAACCTCCTAATTTAGAAAATAACGGCCAGATTAGCCTTGGCTATTTCCGATAACTCAAGTTCCCATTTTTTATTATCATGGTCAGTGACAGTAACAGTTTCTCCTTCTATGCCGTCGAGCACTCCTTGGATATTCTTAGTACCATCCTTGCCCTTGTATAATCTTATTTCAACTTCGCTTCCGACATATCTTTCATAATGTTCTCTTTTAAGAAGCGGTCTGTCCATTCCCGGTGATGAAACTTCCAGATAGTAGTTCTGTTCGATAGGATCTTCTTCATCCAGTTTTTCGCTTAAGAATCTGCTTACCTTCTCACAGTCTTCTGTTCCGATATAACCTTCGCCTGATGCCATATCAACATAGACTCTGAGGAACCAGTCCTTACCCTCTTTAACGAATTCGATGTTGTAGAGTTCGTAGCCTTCTGCCGCGAGAAAATCCGACATCATTTCAGCTGCGATCTCAGTGATCTTTTTCTTTGCCATTTTTTGTCCTTTTCTTGTTTTTTATTTACTTACAAAACGAAAGAGTGGGTTTTGCCCACTCTTGCTTCAAATCAAATGCTATTGTCATTATGTATCCTAACATAGAAACCCAGTGATTGCAAGGGTTTTGTAGAAAATATTTCTAATGGATGTGAGTATTTTCAATAGTTTTGTAAGCATAAAGTGCAAAATGCACTTTATACAAATTATACTACATGAATTTTAAACTTTGCACACAATCCCTTTATTCTTCCTAACCATTCGAAATACTCGTCCTCAATTTTTCTATCAAATACATCTACACCATAATCACCTTCACCTATTATGTCCTCATTACCAATCAATTCATATCCTCTAGGTTCAAAAAAGTGTGTTTTCATCCATTTCAGCCAAATGCTCGGCTCTGCAAATTTACCTGCTGTGCATGCCAGCCTGTTATATTTATCGAAGAACCAAGTATTATGAAAATGCTCATCCATCCGTTTATAATCTTCAGGCCAAGTATTATTGCTAAACACCCAGAATTCCACCATAAGTTTTTCATCTGGTGGAGGAACAACCTCCAATCTTCCATTCGCTCTTAACCATACTCCCATAATTCTCTCCTTTCTCCAATACCCAAATGTCAGTCTCCTTATTAACGGTCTGTTGACATTTGCACTAATGTGATTTATATTGTTTTTATAAAGAGAAACCAATGAACGGTTGCTCCCATGTATTTGGGTAATAATCCCCGTCCTATGGGTATATAGCAGGACGGGGATTAATCTTTTTTTGTAATCTCTAATCCGTAGCCCCATTATCTCTTAGCTTTCAATACTAAGGCGATAATAGCTACGATTAGCATACTAAAGCTAATCAGCTCAGCAAATGTAATGTACATAAGCATCGCCTCCCTTCATTGGGAGCAACCGTCCACCGTCAAAGGCTTCTCTCGCTTTACATTATATCCAATATTTTACAGTAAATCAATTCCATTTTTATGTTTTGGCACCGTTCCCGAACGATTTCCGCAGGAGCAGATGCAATCAAATGCGAAATGAACGTAAAGAATAGAAAAACCTCAAGCACTGTTTGAATGGCTTTAGCCGTGAGTTTGCTTGAGGTTCTATTCTTTGTGAATGAGTTTAAAACAGACTCATCTGCGCTGTCTCAGGCAGTCCTTCCAAAACTCCGTGCTGTCGCATTTCGTCCAAGGCTGTTTTATTGATCTTGCCTCGTTCGCTGATGTCTTCGACTGTTTCGTACGGTCTTCTCTGATATTCTTCGTAAAAAGTAGTCGCAGCACCTTCTCCCACACCTGTGATGGCTACGAATGGCAACAGTACTTTACCGTCGTGTGCCAGGAATCTGAGGCTGTCGGAGATGCCCAGCCTTGCCGGTGCGAATTCGTATCCGCGAGCATACATTTCGTAGGCTACTTCCAGCACGATGAATTCATCTTCTTCCTTCTTGGAAGCATCCTTACCCTTGCGGATGATCTCTTCCATTCGTTCCTCTACGGCTTTCTGTCCGCGAAGGATCACTTTCTCATCGAAGTACTGTACTTTAGCGGTGAACCAAACTGCATAGAATTCCACAGGATGATAAACCTTATAATATGCTATACGTGCTGACATCATAACGTATGCCACAGCGTGTGCCCTAGGGAACATGTACTTGATCTTTTTGCACGAATCTATGTACCATTCAGGAACATCGTGCTCGCGCATGAGGGCTTCCTGTTCCTCAGTCAGACCCTTACCCTTACGGACTTTTTCCATGATGGTGAATGCGTCTGCATTAGGCAGCCCTTTGAGACGTAGATAGTTCATGATGTCGTCTCGAGTGGCGATGGCTTCCTTCATAGTCGTAACTTTGTTTACGATCAGATCCTGAGCATTGCCCAACCATACGTCTGTACCGTGGGAAAGACCTGAAATACGTACTAGTTCTTCGAAGCTTGTCGGCTGGATATCGTCCAGCATCTGTCTTACGAACTTGGTACCGAATTCAGGGATGCCGTAGCTTCCGTGAGTGAATTTATAGTCAGGATCCTTGATGTCAAGGCCTTCAGTGCCCACAAAAATTGTCATCACCTTATCGTCTTTGATAGGCACTGTCAGCGGATCCACGCCTGTCATATCCTGCAGCTGTCTAATCATGGACGGGGCATCATGGCCCAGTATATCAAGCTTCAGCAGGTTCTGGTCTATAGAGTGGTAGTCAAAGTGAGTCGTTACTATGTCTGACTTCACGTCGTTTGCCGGATGCTGCACAGGACAGAATTCATATATCTCATGTCCTCTCGGCACAATGATGATGCCGCCCGGATGTTGTCCGCTAGTCTTCCTCACACCTTCGCAGCATGAAGTCAGTCTGTCCAGCTCGAACTTATTGACATTCATCTCGCGCTCTTCGAAGTACTTGGCAACGTATCCGTAGGCAGTCTTATCCTTGATAGTGCCTATGGTTCCTGCCTTGTATACGTTCTCTGAGCCAAATATCTCTTCTACGTATTTATGTGCTGTAGCCTGATATTCTCCTGCAAAGTTCAGGTCGATATCGGGCTCTTTGTTTGCTTCGAATCCAAGGAATGTTTCGAAAGGTATAGTGAAGCCTTCCTTCTTATATGGTGTGCCGCAGATAGGGCAATTCTTGTCCGGCATGTCCACTCCGCAATCATACTGTGTGCCGTCTCCCCATTCCATGTGCTTACATTCAGGATTTGGACACAGATAATGTGCCGGCAGCGGATTTACTTCAGTGATGCCTGACATAGTGGCTGCGAATGAAGACCCTACCGATCCTCGTGAGCCTACCAGGTATCCGTCTGAGAGTGACTTTTGTACCAGCATTTCTGCCGATCTGTACATCACGGCGTAGCCGTTATCTATGATGGAGTTGAGCTCCTTATCGAGTCTGGCTCTTATTTCTTCAGGAAGCGGTGAACCGTACATTCCTTCCGCACGCTCATCGCAAACTCTTCTCAAGTATTCTTCCGCACCATCGATCTTAGGAGGGAATTTGCCCTTTGGTACCGGCATCATCGGCTCTATCATGTCGGCGATCTTATTCGTATTCGTTATAACTACTTCATATGCCTTTTCCTCACCAAGATAAGCGAATTCTTCCATCATCTCATCTGTGGTTCTGAAATAAAGGCCCTCATCGCCTTCAACGTCCTTAAAGCCTTGTCCTGCCATGAGTATCCTTCTGTAAAGAGCTTCTTCCGCGTCGAAATAGTGAGCATCGCAAGTAGCACAAACAGGTTTACCGTATTTCTCACCCAGCGCTACGATCTTCCTGTTGAATTCTCGTAATTCTTCTTCGCTTGAAACAGTGCCGTTCTTCAGCATGAAGCTGTTGTTTGCTATAGGCTGGATCTCCAAGTAATCATAGAAGTTCACCAGCCCCTCAAGCCTTGATTCATCAGCACCGCCCATGACAGCTCTGAAAACTTCTCCCGCCTCACAGGCTGATCCCAGAATTAGTCCTTCCCTGTGAGCAGTCAAAACAGACTTAGGTATCCTAGGTCTTCTGTGATAATATTCTAAATGAGAAAGTGAAACCAGCTTGTATAAGTTCTTAAGTCCTTCTCTGTTCTGAGCAAATATGATAATGTGGTTAGTTCCACGGCCTTTATAATCTATAGTTCCATCAGGATCGATAAGACCATCATCGTCAAGAAGATAGCCTTCACATCCGTATAATATCTTTATTTCCTTACCTGCATGTGAAGCATCAGGGAAGCTCTGAACTACACCGTGGTCAGTGATTGCCACAGCTTTATGTCCCCATTTTTCTGCTGTCTTGACCATGCGTTTCACATCGTTGAGACCATCCATGGCACTCATCTTAGTATGAGCATGAAGTTCCACACGCTTTTCGGGATATGTATCTGTTCTGTCTTTTTTCTCTATTTTTTCGATATTGTCAGCCATCACTGTGACACAGTTATCGAATCTGTCCCACTGAGCAAGCCCCTGGATCTTGATCCCGTCGCCCTTACCGAAGTGTTCGTCGATATCGTCCCACTTCTCATTGAGAACGAAAGCTTTTACAGGGATACTTGTCCTCTTATCAGTAACGAAGAGGCTTGCCAACTTACTGTCTTCTCTGATGGTCCTGCTGTCTTTTTTGAAAAGCTCGCCTTCGATGACAACGTTACCGCTTTCGGAAGTGATATCTGATATAGGTGTCGGCTGTTTAGTTATTGTAGATCCCATTATCAGATTGCCTTTTACGGGAACGTAAGATCTGCGGCGTTTTCCTCTGAAAGGTTTTTCACCGCCTGCAGCAGCAGGTGCGCTCGGTGCAGCAGGAACCGATGCCTCGGCAAACGGAAGATCTTCGGAAGTTTTTTCTCTGAACGCTGCAGCAGCTTCAGCCGCCCTTTCCTGATGCTCCTCGAAAACGATTCTTTCCTTCTCTTCCAGCTGCCTTCCGGCATTTTTGTATACTTGTGAATCATTCTCAAATATCACTTCCACATCCAGATCCAGATCACGTTTCAGCAGTTGACTAAACTTATCAGCCACTTCGTCATTGAGCACATCGACAGCCATCTGTCCCAGTGCGAAAATAGTCAGCTTACTTCCTTCCAATACGAATCTGTCTGTATATATGGTTTTGGTCACATGAGCATATCTTCCGTTGACAAGTGTTATCATGTGATAAATGTAATACTGCAAAGCCTCTTCCTTTGTCTGCAGCAGATCCTTGTATGTAAATCTTATATCTATGTCTTCAACATCTCTGAGCTGACCCAGAAGGCTTCTCTTAAACTTGTCCACCATCTCAAACGGCAGCACAAAATTAAGCTCTAATTCCAAAGTAAGCGTTCTGCTTTCTTCTGAAATCACAGCTTTTTTTGTTTCAAGCTTAAGACTTTCCTTAGTCAAGTTCTCCAGCTTGGAAAAATCAATCGAGCTTTCCAGTATCCTTCGCATATTCCTCCGCCATTTTCATCAGCTCATCAGCAATATCTTCTTCTTTAACGGACTTTACTATTTCCCCCTTAAGGAACAATAAGCCCTTGCCTTTACCGCAGGCAACGCCAAGATCTGCGCCCTTTGCTTCTCCCGGACCGTTCACGGCGCAGCCCATAACGGCTATCTTCAGATCATGAGCGCCCTTTGCATTGAGCTCGGCAGCGCGTCTTTCGACAGCTCCCGCGATCTTTTCAAGATCCACTTCTGTTCTGCCGCATGTAGGGCATGATACGATCTCTATGCCCTCTTTTCTCATGCCGAGGGCTGTCAGCAATTCTTTCGCAAAGTGCACTTCTTCCACAGGGTTGGCTGTAAGGGATACTCTGAGGGTATCTCCTATCCCTTCAAGCAAAAGCGCGCCTATTCCCGCTGCTGACTTTATCTTGCCGCGAGTCGGCGTTCCCGCTTCGGTAACACCTATATGTAACGGATAGTTCGACCTTTCGTGAACTATCTTATATGCATCGTAATTCATCTTCACATCGGAAGATTTAAGGGATATCACGATGTCTTCAAAATCATATTTTTCAAGTATAGCAACGTTTCTGAGGGCACTTTCCGCAAGACCTTCTGCAGTTACGCCACCGTTCTTGGCAAGTATGTCTTTTTCGAGTGATCCCGAATTGACTCCTACTCTTATAGGGATACGGCGTGCTTTGGCAGCATCGATCACCTTTTTAACATTTTCTTCAGACCCAATATTACCCGGATTTATCCTGACTTTATCTGCACCTGCTTCTATTGCAGCAATGGCAAGGCGATAGTCAAAATGTATGTCAGCAACGAGAGGCACATTGGCCTTGGCCTTGATTTCCTTGAATGCAGCTGCTGCATCCATATCGGGAACTGCAAGTCTTATGATCTGACATCCGGCTTCTTCAAGCGCTCTGATCTGCGCAAGACTTCCTGTCACATCGCTTGTTTTAGTATTTGTCATGGACTGGATGGAGACAGGTTCTCCTCCGCCAATTATTATGTTTCCGCATTTAACTGTTTTTTTCATAAGTTCCTCCGCGCGTATCGTGACCGCACCTTTTGCTTACGAGAATATCGGTAGTATAAATCTGATTATATCGTTCCAAGTAACATATATCATCAACGCGAACAGCAGCATGATCCCAATGAAGTGGATCTTGCCTTCCATCTCATCTGTAACCCGTTTACCTGTTATCTTCCTGATCACCAGGAACAGAAGTCTTCCGCCGTCCAGTGCAGGGAACGGCAGCAAGTTGATGACTGCCAGATTCAAGCTGAGAAGTGCTGCCAAATAAACTACGTATATTAATCCCATCTTGGCAGAATCATTTACTACGTATACGATGCCGACAGGACCGCTAAGTTCCTTGGCAGATACATCACCTGTGAACAACTGACCTATCAGATCATACATCATTACTGTCATGTCCCAAGTGTTGGAAACTCCCGTTCTTACAGCTTTCACAGGATTTCTGGCCATTGTCGGCGTAACACCGACAAGGCTCCTTCCTGCTTCTTTATCATACTCAGGAATGACTTCTATATCGGTCTGGCTGCCATTTCTCAATACTGTGAAAGTGACAGCATCTCCGTCGTTCTCACCTACTATTGTCTGAAGGTCTGACCATTCTTCTATGTCAATATCATTTATCTTGACTACTTCATCACCAGCCATGATACCTGCTTCATACGCCGGTGATCCTTCGCTTACAACATCGATAGTTGTAGTCGCCTGCCCCATATAAAACGCGATTATGATCATCAGCACGATAGCTGTCAACAGATTCATTATAGAGCCTGCTGCCAGAACGATGGCCCTCTGCCATGCCGGCTGATTATTAAAAGCCCTCTCGTCTTCCGAGTCTTCATCTTCTCCTTCCATGGCACAGAAACCGCCTATAGGTATCGCTCTTATGGAATAAAGAGTCTCACCCTTCTGCTTTTTGAACAATGCCGGTCCCATACCTATGGCAAATTCGTTCACTTTGATACCACACATTTTGGCAGTAACAAAATGACCAAACTCATGCACGAATATAAGCAGGCAGAATATCAATACTGCATAAATCAATGTCATTATCTCTTCCCCCTATGTTAAAACATATTCCTCACTTCATCTCTTATTCTCTTATCAACTTCCAATACACCTTCAAGATCCAGACCAAACTGTGGTTTATGTTCCTCCATAACCTTAACGAGAGTGTTCTGTATATCTATGAATCTGATCTTTTCATGAAGGAAAAGATCTACAAGAACTTCATTGGCTCCGTTAAGCACTACAGGATAGCTTCCGCCCTTTCTGCACGCTTCATATGCCATCTCCACAGTCTTGAATACATTGGTATCAGCAGGGTAGAATGTCATCCCGTCTTTCAATGAGAACAGGTCGAGGCTTTCGTTGATAGTACTTAGGTCCAGTCTTTCCGGATAAGAGAATGCATAAGCGATAGGCACCTTCATATCAGGAAGACCCATCTGTCCTATAACACTTCCATCCATATATTCCACCGCCGAGTGAAGTATGCTCTGTGGATGTACCACTACCTGTATCTTGTCTACAGGTACATCAAAAAGCCACTTGGCTTCTATTATCTCAAGCCCCTTGTTCATCATGGAAGCCGAATCTATAGTGATCTTACTTCCCATTGACCAGTTAGGGTGCTTGAGTGCTTGTGCTAATGTTACGTTTTCCAGCTGCTCGAGGCTGTATCCTCTGAACGGTCCGCCTGAAGCAGTCAGAAGTATCCTTCTGATTTCGTTGTGTTCATTGCCTTGAAGGCTCTGAAAAATAGCGCTGTGTTCACTGTCTACAGGCAGCAGCTTCACGCCTTTTCTCTTGACTGCGTCCATAACCAGCTCTCCGCCTACTACAAGAGTTTCCTTATTGGCGAACGCTATATCATTACCTGCTTCGATAGCTGCCATCGTAGGTTCAAGACCTCTTCTTCCCATCAGGGAATTCAGGACCATGTCACAATCTTCCATAGATGCGATGGCATTGAGCCCTTCTATACCGTGATATACTTCGATACCGGGATATTTATCTGAGATAAACTTAGCGTCTTCTTCTCTATCGACGCATACAGCCTGAGGCTCAAACTCTTCTATCTGTGTACAAAGCAGCTCTATGCTTCTTGCGCATGAAAGAGCTGCTACTGTAAATTTTTCTCTGTTATCTGATATTACTTCGAGAGCCTGAGTGCCGATGGATCCTGTGCTCCCTAAAATAGATATTCTTTTCATTATTTTCTCCGAAAATATACAATATTACATAATAACCAAAACTATATAGTAGTATACCATCGGACCTGTAAACAATACACTGTCAAATCTGTCCAAAATACCACCATGTCCCGGAATGAGATTGCCGTAATCCTTGATACCCATCTTTCTCTTGAAGATAGAAGCGGTCAAATCTCCAAACTGTGAAACGATACCTCCCAGTAATCCTATGATCAGGCAGTGGATAAGCACTTCAGGTGCAAAGAAATATCCAAACAAACCACTGAGTATAATACTACCCAGAGTACCTCCGATAGAGCCTTCGATAGTCTTCTTAGGGCTGATCTTAGGGCACAGCTTATGTTTGCCAAATAAGAAGCCTGAGAAGTAAGCCATGATATCTGTACCAAAGGCAGTAAGTACAACGAGCCAGATCAAGATACCATATTCAGTCTGTTCCACTAATGTAACATGGAATGAGAAGAATACTACATATACGATACCTGTTATAGTTGCCATGGCATCTTCCAGTTTTCTGTTTTCAATGTTGAATAGATAAAGAAGGCTCACCAATACAACTCCGAAGAACCAAAGCATGTACCACTGAGGATCGTCTGTGAACAGATCTATGACGTAAAGTGCTATTGCTGCGATCACTGCTATGCCGTAATTTGGCTTGATATCCATAGCATGGAATCCGTTGTAGAATTCTCTTACCGCCATGATACCGATCAGGAAACATGCTGCGAACAGGATGTAACCGCCAAAATAAAGTATCGCAAGAAGCGGTGCCATTATGAGTCCCGATAATACTCTTGTTTTCATTTTATCTTCCTCCGAATCTTCTTTCTCTGCTCTGATAATCAGCTATAGCTTTCTCGAATTCCTCTGGAGTGAAATCCGGCCAGTAAACTTCAGGGAATACCAGCTCGCTGTATGCGCTCTGCCACAGCAGGAAATTACTGAGTCTCAGCTCACCGCTTGTCCTGATGATCAGCTCAGGATCCGGTGCGTCTGCGTTGTAAACGCCTGTAAAAAGTTCAGCTGAGATGGCATCTTCCGTTATATCTTCAGGATCCAGCTCTCCCGCCTTCACTTTATGGGCAAGGCTTTTTACCGCTCTTGTGATCTCATCTCTGCCGCCGTAATTGAGGGCAATATTGAACTGGAGCCCTGTGTTCTCTTTAGTAGCCTCAAGAGTTTTTTCCAAACTTTTTACCGCATCCTCAGGAAGTACTGTATAATCTCCCAGCACCTTTACTCTTACGTTATTGTCGATGAGTCCCTTGAGATCGCTTGCCACCCATTTGACCAGAAGTTTGAAAATGCCTGAAACTTCTTCCATTGATCGCTTCCAGTTTTCTGTCGAAAAAGCATATACGGTCAAATGCTTGATCCCCAGCTTGTCCGAATGATCAACGATTTTTTTCATGGCTTGCATTCCTGCATTATGTCCTACCAGTCTCGGTACTCCTTTTTCCTTAGCCCATCTGCCATTGCCATCCATTATAACGGCAACATGTACCGGCATTCTATCTTTATTAAGCATAATATGTTCCATATCGTATAAATAGATGTGACCTTGTGGCCACATCTATCATCTCGGTTCTAACTTGTGAAGTCCCACGAAAGTGACGTTCTTAAACTTCCATGATTTCCTTTTCTTTGTCTGCTACGATACCATCGATGTCCTTAACAGCCTTGTCGATAAGCTTCTGGATATCTTCAAGAGTCTTCTTGGAATCGTCTTCTGTGAAGTCTCCCGCCTTTTCCATCTTCTTAACTTTATCGTTGGCATCTCTTCTGAGATTTCTTACAGCGACCTTAGTATCTTCACCCATCTTCTTAACGACCTTAGTCAGCTCTTTTCTTCTTTCTTCTGTAACCTGAGGGATCTGCAATCTAACTACTTTACCATCGTTTACAGGGTTGATTCCGATGTTTGCGATGTTGATTCCCTTTTCGATTTCAGGAATGCTCTTAGGATCGAATGGTGAAATAAGCAATGTTCTAGGCTCAGGAACTGAAATGTTTGCCAGCGCCTTAAGCGGTGTAGGTGTTCCGTAATATTCTACCATTACCTTGTCAACCAGTGCAGCATTGGCACGACCCGCTCTTACTGTAGACAGATCTTCCTTCAGCATGCTCTTGCTTTTTTCTATTTTACCTTCTAAACCTTTCATATCAAAATCGCTCATTTTAGTCCTCCATTCTTATTTAACGATAGTTCCTATTTTTTCACCGCAAACGGCCTTCATTACGTTTCCTTCTTCTGAAAGACCGAATACATGTATTGCAATATCATTATCTCTGCAAAGTGCAGCTGCTGTTGAATCCATTACCTTCAAATCCTTTTCAAGAACTTCCTGATGAGATACTTCATCGTATTTTACTGCGTCAGGATTTGTTGCAGGATCATCTGAATATACGCCATCGATATTCTTAGCAAGTAAGATAACTTCAGCGTCGATTTCAGCTGCTCTAAGCGCTGCTGTAGTATCTGTTGAGAAGAACGGGTTTCCTGTTCCTGCTCCAAAGATCACTACCTTGCCCTTTTCGAGATGGCTCATTGCCTTTCTTCTAACGTAAGGTTCTGCGACCTCTCTCATTTCGATGGCAGTCTGAACTCTTGTAGGCACGCCTACTGCTTCTATGGCATCCTGCAAAGACAGGGCATTCATGCATGTTGCCAGCATACCTATGTAGTCAGCAGTAGCTCTGTCCATATCTTTGCTTGTCCTTCCTCTCCAGAAGTTTCCTCCGCCTACTACTACTGCTACTTCTACACCCAGTTCAGTTACTTCTTTTACCTGCAGTGCGACTTTCTTCAGCATTTCTTCATTGATACCGACTTTTTTGTCGCCTGCTAAAGCTTCACCGCTGATTTTGAGCAGCACTCGCTTATATTTTGCTTCCATAACTAACTCCTTAATTATATGTTGTTAAATCCTTGCCATATATTCTACCATACAATCAAAAATATGACTAGTTCATTTGCATAAACTAGTCATCCTTTTCTAATATTCTTTCTGAATTTCAAATGTATCGTTACCGTTGTTCCCTTGTTGATAATGCTGTCGATATTTATGGATCCATCCATCGCTTCTATCGTTTCTTTCACTATCGCCATACCAAGGCCTGTTCCCTTGATTTTTCTTACTCTCTCATCTTCTGCTCTTGCAAAGGGCTCAAATATGTTTTGAAGGAATGATTCAGGTATACCGATGCCGTCATCTTGGCACGTACAGATGTATGTCACCATTTGGGGATCATGTGCTTTCGTCCCTTCAAAATGAATATCTATATTACCTCCTTCAGGCGTATATTTTATGGAGTTTGTCGCCAGATTTACCATCACTTGCAGCAATCTGCCATGGTCTCCGAGGACTTCTATATCTATATACTTTTTTGCTGATATGTTAAGATTGAGGTTCTTATCCTCTGCCAATGGTTCAAGGAGTTCAATCAATTCTTCTCTTAAGGTCTTTATACTAAAAGGCTTCTCTTTCAGATTCATCTTTCCTTGTCTGAATTTAGAGATTTCCAAGGTATCATCTAGAAGTTCTGTGATTTTCTCGCCTGCAACATATATTCTTTCAAGATATTCTAGAGCCCGGTCTTTATCATCAATATGTCTGCTTGCCATCGTACATGAAGCCATCATGATATTCAATGCATTTCTCAACTCATGAGATACATTGGAAAAATAATCAGGTATGCCGCTGGCATTGCCTCTATCCATAAATATTCCCTCGCAAATAACGTTCATTTGCAGTAAACAACAGCAATTTTATTCTATAGGCAGCTCCTCGCAATCGACATAAAAGTTGTCGACAGTTTTGACCTTTTTTCACTGTATTTCCACATTTTCCAACAAAAATCGACAGGTTTCGACCTGTCGATTAGTTTATTTATTTTAATTATATTCCCTGCTATTTTCTTTTATTTATAACTGCTGCCATATAGGCGGCTCCAAATCCATTGTCGATATTCACCACAGCCACTCCGTTGGCACAACTGTTGAGCATCGAAAGCAATGCGGATATACCTCCGAGATTAGCTCCATATCCAATACTTGTCGGGACTGCAATAACAGGAGAATCCACAAGACCGCCAACCACGCTGGCAAGTGCCCCCTCCATTCCGGCAACTGCAATGACAACATCTGCCTCTCTGATCCGCGGCAGCTTATCGAACAATCTATGTATTCCTGCAACGCCCACATCATATATACGATTGACCTTATTGCCAAGTATCTCTGCTGTTACCGCTGCTTCTTCAGCAACAGGGATGTCTGCAGTTCCTGCTGTGATTACAGCCACAGTCGGCAGCTTTTCAGCTGATTCACCAGTCACTTCTGAAAAGCCGCATCTAACTGAAGTCTCTTCATCTATGACCGCTATTATCCTCGCAGTTTCAAAAAATACAGCTTGCGGCAGAGTCTTCTTAACAACTTCATAATCTGCCTCCGTTGCTCTCGTACCCATGATATTGCCGCCTTTTTTAACAAGCTCACACATGATATCTCTTATCTGCTCAGGAGTCTTTCCCTGACAGAAGATCACTTCAGGATACCCTGTTCTGAGGGCCCTATGATTATCTATATTGGCAAATCCCATATCCTTGTAAGGCAGATCTTTCAATGTTTCCGTTGCATCGTCTATAGAGATTTCAGCATTTTTAACTTGTTCAAGCAGTGCCTTGATATCTTTTTCCTGCATGGCAGTTCTCCTTGTCACGTTTGATATATCAATATTATACATAACACAGTTATAAAATGCAAAAGCATAAAAAAACTGCTGCCCATACGGACAGCAGCCTTTATTTAAAAGTTTAGTAGGTCTTTAAATTAAGCGTTTTCTTCCTGATACTTAGCCAGTGCTTCGATCAGCTTAGGAATGATAACCTTAACGTCGCCAACGATTCCCAGGTCAGCTACTTCGAAGATAGCAGCTGTATCGTTCTTGTTGATTGCGATTACGCATTCTGAACTTTCCATACCTGCGATGTGCTGGATAGCTCCGGAGATACCGCAAGCCATGTAGAGGTCAGGTCTAACTGTCTTACCAGTCTGTCCAACCTGTCTGTCTCTAGCGATCCAACCAGCGTCAACGTTTGCTCTTGATGATGAGATTTCTCCGCCCAGCAGATCTGCAACTTTCTGCAGTTCGTTGAAGAATTCTGGGGAACCGATTCCTCTACCACCTGATACGAGAACCTTAGCTTCTGTGATATCTACAGCCTTCTTAGTTTCTCTTACTACTTCCTTGATCTTAACGTTCATGTCAGCTGCTGTGAATTCTACCTTGAATTCTTCTACAGTACCTTCCTTACCAGCAACAGCATCCAGCTTCTTCATAACGCCAGGTCTTACTGTAGCCATTTGAGGTCTGTGGTCAGCACATCTGATAGTAGCCATTACGTTACCACCGAATGCAGGTCTAGTCATCTTCAGGTTCTTGTCATCCATGCCCAGTCTCTTTTCGATAGCGTCTGTATCAGCATTTGATGTAGCATGTAAGAAATCGAAGTAGTTGTTCATGTCTACGTCCAGTCTTGTGCAGTCAGCAGTCAGACCAGTATGTACTCTAGCTGCTACTCTTGGAGCCAGGTCTCTACCGATTGAAGTAGCACCGAACAGTACGATGTTAGGATCGTAGTTCTTGATTACAGCTGTCAGAGCCTTTGCATAAGGTTCTGTAACATATTCAGCCAGCATAGGATCTTCTACTACTACAACACCGTCAGCACCGTGTTCGATCAGGTCCTGTGCCTTACCTTTAATCTGATCTCCCATGAGAACAGCATAAACTTTTTCACCAAGTTCTCCAGCTAATTTTGTTGCTTCGCCCAGCAGTTCCATAGTAACCTTGGCAATATTACCGTCTCTCTGCTCTGCAACTACATAAATATCTTTGCTCATTGTTAAAACTCCTCCCTAATTAAATGATGTGTCTTTCTTCCATCTTAGCGATGATTGCTTCAACCGCTTCATCAGGAGTAACTTCCAGCTTAGTTCCAGCACCCTTAGGCATCTTACCGAAGGATGTTACTACCTTTGTAGGTGATCCCTGCAGACCGATGTGATCAGGATTGATAACATCGCTCAGATCTTCAAATCCCCATACTGTGATGTCCTTAGCATAAGCGTCGATGATACCGCCAGCGTGCATGTATCTTGGCTCAGCCAGTTCCTGGATAGCTGTTAACAGGCAAGGAAGTGGAGCTTCGATGATGTGGTATCTGTCTTCGTACTGTCTCTTAACTGTGATAGTTTCGTCAGTAACGTCAACCAGTTCTTCTGTGTAGGAAATCTGAGGGATTCCCAGGTTTTCAGCGATCTGAGGACCAACCTGTGCAGTATCTCCGTCGATAGCCTGTCTGCCAGTGAATACAATGTCGTATCCGATCTTCTTCAGAGCTGATGAGATGATGATAGCTGTAGCGCAAGTATCTGATCCACCAAATTCTCTTGCTGACAGCAGGTAAGCGTCGTCACAACCCATAGCCAGAGCTTCTCTCAGAGCTACGTCAGCCTGTGGAGGTCCCATGCAGACTACTGTTACAGTTCCGCCAACTCTTTCCTTCAGCTGCAGAGCTGCTTCAATACCAGCCTTATCGTCGTGGTTGATGATGCTTGGAACACCATCTCTGATTAATCTATTAGTTTTAGGGTCCAGCTTAACTTCGTTTGTGTCTGGAACCTGCTTGATGCATACTACTATTTTCATTTTATATGTTCTCCCTTCACACTAACTAAGTTTTATTTTGCGTTTACTTTCATTGCTCCGGAGATAACCATCTTCATAACTTCTGATGTACCTTCGTAGATTTCAGTGATCTTAGCATCTCTTAATGCTCTTTCTACAGGATATTCTCTGCAGTATCCGTATCCGCCCATCAGCTGTACAGCTTCACGGCAAACCTGGTTAGCCATATCTGATGCAAATAACTTAGCCATTGCTGCAGCAGGACCATAGTTTTCACCAGCATCCTTGATACAAGCTGCTCTCCAAGTCATCAGTCTAGCAGCATCGATCTTAGTCTGCATGTCAGCCAGCTTGAACTGAGTTGTCTGGAATGCTGAGATAGGTCTTCCGAACTGCTTTCTTTCCTTAACGTAAGCCATAGCTTCGTTCAGTGCTCCCTGAGCCAGACCAACACACTGTGCAGCGATACCGATTCTTCCGCCGTCCAGTGCCTTCATAGCGATCTTGAAGCCCTGTCCTTCTTTACCTAATCTGTTAGCAGCAGGTACTCTTACGTTTTCGTATGATACTTCGCAGTTTGATGCTGCTCTGATACCCATTCTCTTGATGTTTTCACTTACTGTTACACCTGGGTAGAAAGTGCCGTCTTCGTTTCTCAGAGGAACTACGAATGCGGAGATACCCTTTGTTCCCAGCTTCTTGTCAGTCAGTGCGAAGCAAATGTTTGTTTCAGCAAATCCTGAGTTAGTAGTAAAGATCTTACCACCGTTGATGATATATTCGTCAGTTGCTTCATCGTAAACAGCTGTAGTCTGCTGTCCAGCAGCATCTGATCCGGCATTTGGTTCTGTCAGACCGAAGCATCCAGTCTTTGATCCGTCAACCAGTGGTCTCAGGAACTTCTGCTTCTGTTCTTCAGTACCGAATGAATCGATACATGAGCAGCACAGTGAAGTGTGTACTGAGATAGTGATTCCGGATGAACCGTCAACCTTTGAGATTTCTTCCATGCAGAGTGCATATGAAAGGTAGTCGCCGCCTACTCCGCCGTATTCCTTGGAGTAAGGGATACCCATCAGTCCGTACTTGTGCATCTTAGCAAGCAGATCTAAATTGTAAACTTCAGTTTCATCCATTTCTTCTGCCAATGGTTTCACTTCGTTTTCTGCAAACTTACGATACATTTCCTGCTGAAGCAAATGTGTCTTTGATAATTTAAAGTCCATTGTCTATCCTCCTAAACTTTGTTAATAAAAAAATTTTTAGCTTACTTTGCTTACAATCACCTCAATATTGTACGAAAAAAGCGGCTTTGTGTCAAGCCGCATTTATCAATATATAGTGTATACATCAGTACTATCTTGCTATCTTATCAGCTGATCTTCCACAAGTATCTCAGCTTCCACTTCATACTTTTCCTTAATGCCCGTCAATACTGCAAAATGAGGCATTGTCATGTGTAAAGCCTGTGCATCGCGACTCTCCCACTGTTCCCATAAGAAAATCTTATTATCTGAATCCGCATGATAGTAATACTCATATCTGATGCATCCATCCTCTGCTCTGGAAGCATCTGCCACACCACTTGCCTTCACCTCTTCATAGAAGGCATTTCTAGTATCTTTATTCTTAAATATGTATGTAACGTAATAGTTTGTCATCCTTTTGATTCCTCCTTTTTACCTACTTCAACATTGGCTATATATACACTTCCTATTATCAATACAGCACCTATTATTTGCTGAAGACTGAAGTTTTCTCCCATGATCACTACACCTGCTACTATGGAAATCACTGTCGTCAGATTGGCAAATAACGACGCTTCCGTAACAGATACATTGGAACTTCCGTAGTTGAGAGCGACAAATGCGACCACCGAAGACATGACCGCTAGATATAGTATACATATCCAAAAATTCCCGCTGGCGACCGGAGTCAATATCAGCGCCTCATAATTGCCTGCACACTGTACCAAAGCAACTGTGATATATGCTATGCTGCCTGCTGCAAACATCACATATGTCCTCTCAAGTGCATTGAAATATTCCCCTGATTTCTTACTGAAAACATAGAATAATGCCCCTGCCACTACTGCAATAAGCAAGAACAGCACTCCTATAAGAGAAGACTTCATGCCTTCCGCACCGAGAGTCGTCACCACGACTCCTATGACAGACACTACTGCACATAATATTTGCTTAACAGTTACTCCCGCTTTCATGATCAGCACATCGAACACTATCCCCATGATAGGTATCACTGCAATTATGGTTCCTGCAAAAGCCGATGAAGTATACTCTATACCGTAACTTTCTCCCAGGAAATACACGATTGGCTGAAACAAAGCCAAAAGCAACACATATTTAAACGGTTTACCTTTCAAAGAAAACTCAACAAGCGGACTGCCATCCTTTTTCTTGATATTTCTTCCAACAAAGGCTATAAGATTGAGAACCGCAAAAGCCGCAGTGAACCTTACAGCAAGCAGTACACTGGGTACCGTCATTTGAAGTGCGACTTTGGAAAACAGGAAGCTGAACCCGAATATTGAGTTTCCGATTATGACTGCAATAAGTGATTTTATCTTTAGATTCATACTCTTGTCCTTTTAGTCCTACTTAATTTGAAGCCTTATCATCCCAAT
This sequence comes from Bacillota bacterium, assembly GCA_030536355.1. GTDB lineage: Bacteria > Bacillota > Clostridia > Peptostreptococcales > Anaerovoracaceae > Lentihominibacter. The sequence continues at coordinate 96,688 of JAUNQD010000004.1, forward strand.
ACTGACAGTCGTCTCTTCCTATCACTGCAGAAGTGAACGGCGTACCGTCATCCAGCTTATAATGTTTAGTCGCACGGATAACGTATCTGGCACCTATATAAACGATCGGTATATTGAAGTATACGATCAAAATATTTCCCAGATCTGAGAATGCCCACAAATTACCCAGCTCCAGTCCTGCCATATTGCACAGGATACCGAACGCTGCTACGAAGAGGCCGACTATTCTCACAACATTGATGAACGCCTTGCTTCTGCTTATCCTGTTGGCAGCGATCTCCGAGAAACTGATCATACCCAGCAGGCATGTATAAGCGAACAGGCAGAAACAGATAGTTATAAGTATAGTGATGACCGCATTGAATGCAGTTCCAGGAGTAAGCTCAGCCAGTGATTCAGTGAACATAGGCAGCTTATCAAGAGCAAACCATGCTTCAGATCCTGAACCTGTCCAGCAGTGAGCCATAACTACTACGAATCCTGTCAGAGTACAGATAACGATAGTATCGAGGAACACACCAATGGATGCGATGACTCCTTGTTCACAAGGATGGCTGGCATCTGCAGCCGCTGCAGGCATAGTGATAGTACCCTGACCTGCTTCGTTTGACATGAGACCTCTCTTGACACCCTGAGCCAGAACCGTACCGAACAGCCCGCCGAATATAGCATCAGGTGAGAATGCGCCTGAGAATACTTCCTTGAAGAAATACGGTACAGCATCGAGATTGATCAATATCAGCATAAGTACTGTCAGCACATATACTACAGCCATGACCGGAACCATTTTATCGGTCCATTTAGTTACCTTCTTGATACCTCCGAACACAGCAACAGCCGTAAGAAGGATTATTACTGCGCCAACGATATAGTAAAACGCTGAATCTACTGCTATAGTGCTGCCTGTAGCTATCTCTGCGATCCTTCCCACAGATGAAACTACATTGAATCCCTGAGCCGGCAGACAGCAAAGCGCATAAAGTATGTAAAGCAGTGAGAGGAATACTCCTACCCACACCTTGTTGCCAATGAGTCTTCTTCCGTAAAAAGGCAGCCCTCCGACGAACTCATCATCCTTCTTTTCCTTAAATATCTGAGCAAGGGCTGCTTCCATATATGCTACAGCCATACCGAAAAACGCAGATACCCACATCCAAAACAATGCTCCGGGACCTCCGACAGCGATAGCTCCTGTAACGCCCAGGATGTTTCCCGGGCCTACTCTCATGGCTGAACTCAATAGGAATGCCGCCAGAGGTGATATACCTGTGTCCACGCTTCTCTTCTCAGTCATGGTGCGTATTCCTTTTTTGAAATATGTGATCTGCATGAATCCCAGCTTGAAGCTGAAGAATATGCCTGATCCCAGCAGTACGATAACTGCCAGAGATATTTCACCGATCAATGGAATAGATGAATACCATTCAAAATTTGTCGGAAAATCCCATAAGAAATCCGATACCGGTCCTATAAACGAAAACACGTCGTTTATGGACGCAAATACTTCCTGCATTTTATTTCTCCTTAATTACTATGATTATTTTATATATCCCGATCATCTATCTCGGACAGATGTATCTTTCCTTGCCTTCGCTTGCTTTGCCGTATTCAATCGCTTCTTCCGGACAATATGCGATGCACGCCATACAATGGGTGCAGTCACCTCTCCACTTAGGCTTTCCATCTGAGATCTCTATATTCCCCAGCGGACACCTAGCCTCACAGATACCGCATCCTGTGCAGTTATTATCAGCGTAGAATTTTTTATCCTTGACTATAAGCGGATAATAGACCATATTGACAACGCTGCTGAGAAGCTTATCCTTAACTCCCGGCGCCTTACCCGGAATGTTCTTACCCTCTTTAATATATCCTGCAGCCTTTTTCACCGAGCGTTCTGCCACATCGATTATTCTCTCTGCAGTACCCTTATCGGGTGCTTCAAACATAGCTATATAATTCTCGGGCATCACGATTTCTGCGCAGCCTTTGAAAGCCAAACCCTTGGCCTCGCATAGCTTCTTCATATACTTTTCCGCATTCCCCACACTGCTTCCGCAAGTCATCAGAAAATAGATTTCTTTACTTCCCGAAAGCTCCATTTTCATCATCCAGTCGCGTACTACATGAGGCAGCTGCCAGCAGTATATAGGTGCCGCAACTACCCATGGCTTATCGGAATGCATCGGCGAATAGTCCTTGTTTCTTATCTTTTCGAACAGATCTATAGCTTCATCACCGATAAGCTCTGCCGTAAGCTTAGCCACATAAGTGCTGTTTCCTGTTCCGCTGAAATACAATATCATCTCTATCCTTCCTTCCCTACAACGACGCACATGTTTTCATCTACGCCGATGACTTTCTCGCCGCGATTTCTCAACAGCTTGATATATTCGATCTCTTCGTGCCCTATCTCCTCACCCGGACATACGAACGGTATCCCCGGCGGATATGGGATGATGGACGCCGCACATATAAGACCTTCACTTTCATCTATATGTACTTGCTGTTTCTTCTTAGGTATATCATGCAAAGCGCGCCTCTTCATCCAAAGGGCAGCTCCGCTGTTATCGGCTTTCTCGCTCCCTTCGGTACCGGCAGTACTACCATGGCCCGCGCCATTTTTATCCAATACGCTTTCTTCTGCAATACTCTTAAGCGCTGCCAAAAGTCTGTCATAATCTTCCTTAGTATTCCCTATACCGGTCATACACATAAGAATATTTCCAGTCACAAGTTCAGCATAGATACCTTTTTCCATCAGCAGTTCTTCAAGCTGATTACCGTCTATGCCGTAACAGCTCATATCTATATTTATCTTGGTCTTATCCATAGCCCCCGGCACTTCCATAATCTTAAGACCTTCCACATCTGCAGCCTTTGCATAAAAACCTTCTATATTATTCTGCCATTCAGCAAAAAGCTCTTCTCCATGCTTTTCCAGAATGTCTCCATTGATATCGAGGGAAGCCATCAGAAGATAAGACGGGCTTGTGCTTTGGATAGCCTGAAGCTTGTCTTCAAGAATGTACTGTTCAACTCTGTCGGAATTATAGTTCAGCACCGCGCTCTGTGTGAATGAGCACAATGTCTTGTGTGTGCTGTTGACAACTATATCCGCTCCGCATTCTTCCGCAGCCAAAGGCTCACCTGTCATGAACTTGAGATGCGCTCCGTGGGCCTGGTCTACTATCAGGACTTTACCGCGGGCGTGGACAACATCTGCGATAGCTTTGATATCACTGCAAATACCATAATAATTAGGGCTAGGCAGGATCACTGCTTCCGCCTCGGGATTCTCATCAAGACATCTTGCGATCTCTTCTGCCTCGACAGCCCCTGAAATGCCGTATTCCTCTACCATAGACGGATATGCATATACAGGCTCTATACCGCCGAGAGTCAGTGCATTGAATACGGACTTATGGCAGTTTCTTGCCATCACCAGCTTCTTACCCTGAGGTACAGAAGCTAAAATTGCCGCGATAAGACCTCCGCTGGTCCCGTTGATCAGCAGGTATGATTTCTTGACATCGTATAAGTCCTTGTAACGATCTGCCGTTTCCTTGATGATCCCTTCCGTTTGGAACAAATTATCTGCTCCGGGGATCTCTGTAATGTCACAATCTATGAAATTGTTGATAAACGCATCGTAGCCGTATCTTCTGTATATGTCGCTGCCCTTGTGGCCCGGCATATGGAATGAAACGGGTTTTCCTCCTGCGTGATCGAGAAGGAACTGCGTTACTCCTGTATTTTTCATATTAATCCGGATTACCTCCCACAGGATTTATTTTTCCCGAATACTCAGTTACTGTCAGTTTGGCGATGAGGGTCCTTGGCACCACGTCCTTGTTATACTCGAAGTCGCGTGTCCTATCATCCCTTCCCATGATAATGTCGATACCATGCTGCTTTTCTTCTCCGTCCAGATATTCAATAGTGGCCTTTCCCATCAGTGATTTATATCTCATGGTAACATCTTTGGCTTCATGGATCAGTTCCATCACATGGCCGCAATCCATCTCAAAGGAGCATACGCCTCTTTCTTTCATCAGTTCGTATTTTCTTCCCGCCATAGCACCATGGATATAAAAATATATCTGTTCACCGTCTATCTCATAGCCGAAATTCAACGGTACTATATAAGGATAGTCACCGTCCTGCAGTCCTATGCGGATGATCTCGCATTCATCTATTATCTGCTTGATAACTTCGAAATCTTTGACTTCACGATCTTTTCTTCTCATGACGTTACCTCCTGTTTTATATCGGTGTCTGCCTGTTATCTATTCAAACTTATTTCTGTAATAGTAGATGTCACCTTCCAGTTCATCTCTCTCTACCCTTCCCACGGAATAGAGATACTGGAGGTGTGAAATAGCCTCGCCCGTAGCGAACCATTTCTGCGGAGCAGGGAATTCATCCCAATTCCTGCATTCTATTTCCCACGTCATGTCTCTGGCACATTCAAATGCAGTCTTCCATTCATTGCCCAGGATCTTCTGGACTTCTGCAAGTCTTGCTTCATGATGCTTCTTCAGTTCATCTATTCGTTCGTACATATCAGGTACAGGTGTGCCGTGAGCAGTCAACAGCTTTTCCACTTCCAGCTTTTCGACCTTTTCAAGGCTCTTCAGATAATCGGCCAGCGGATTGTCTGCACTGATCTCTATAGTGATGTTAGGTGTGATAGTTCCGAGGATGTGGTCGCCGCAGAAGTATATCTTACTTTCTCTGTCATACAGCCCCACAAGTCCGGGAGTATGTCCCGGTGTTGCTACCACTTCCAGCTTATATCCGCCGTATTCCAGCACATCGCCTTCTTCTACGTACTTGAAGTCTATCCTGCTTTCATGCACGTATTTTCTTCCCGGATGGATGTCTGTATTTCTTCCGAAGTCTGCAGGTGGGAATCCGTACTTGATGAACATGTCATCAAGGATGTACCAGTAGAGATTACCTACTTCGAAGTTTATGATCTCACCGTCGATCTCACTTGCATAGATTGTGCTGCCTTCTCCTGCGAACTTGGGAACGAGACCTACGTGATCCGAATGAAGGTGCGTGATGAATACGTCAGGTGACTGGATGCCCAGTTCATCAAAAGCTTCCTGAAGCGCTTCTTCACACTCAGGTCTGTTGAATCCCGTATCTATGATAAGTCCCCTGTCATCTTCTCCCTTGATGATATACACATTGATATGTCTAAGAGGATTATTGGGCAATGGCACTTCTTTACAATATATATTTTCTGCTATTTTATTTAACATGATTCCTCCTGTTATGCTGCTTCCGATTTCACATTTTAAAAAAGCCCATACATAATGTATGATATCTTTTTTTTGACCATTTGGCAAGTATTGATATAATGTGTTATACTTAACGATAAGTGACATTACAGAGGGGCTTGATCAACATGGAACAAGACAAACAAATGACATTGGGTACCGCGCCCGTAGGAAAGCTATTATTAAAACTGGCCATACCTACAATAACGGCTCAAATCGTAAGCGTTCTTTATAACATGGTAGACAGAGTGTTCATAGGGCATATCCCCGGTGTAGGCGCCAATGCCCTGACAGGCGTAGGCGTATGCCTTCCTATCATAGTTATAGCCGCTTCCTTCGCTGCACTGACTGCAGCGGGAGGAGCACCAAGAGCGTCTATTTTTATGGGAAAAAATGAAAATGAAACTGCAGAGAACATCCTTGGGAACTGCGCTTTGGCAGTGACTCTCATGGGGCTTATCATCACGGCAGTATTTTTTATATGGGGCCGCGATCTTCTGTGGCTGTTCGGCGCCAGCGAGAATACTATCGATTATGCATGGGATTATATGCACATATATGCATTCGGAACGGTATTCGTACTCATCTCTCTAGGACTCAATACCTTCATAACGGCTCAAGGCTTTACTATCATAAGCATGATCAGTGTATTGATCGGCGGAATTGCAAATATCGTTCTGGACCCTATCTTCATCTTTGCCTTCGGCTGGGGTGTAAAGGGCGCCGCACTGGCTACCATAGTATCTCAGGCTCTTTCGGCAGCCTGGGTGCTGAAGTTCCTCTGCGGAAAGAAAACGATCCTTCGTATCAAAAAGGCAAAGCTTAAACTCGATCGAAAGATTTACCTTCCTTGCCTTGCCCTTGGTCTGGCACCTTTCGTGATGCAGTCAACAGAGGGACTTATAACCATATGTTTCAACTACTCGCTGCTTAAATACGGAGGAGATATAGCTGTCGGAGCAATGACTATCCTTACCAGCATAATGCAGCTTAGTATGCTGCCGCTGACAGGACTTGCTCAAGGGGCACAGCCAATAATCAGCTTCAACTTCGGAGCAGGCAATTTCGAAAGAGTGAGAAAAGCATTTTTCGTTTTGTTCAAAGTCAGCATCGGTTACGGTATATGCGTCTGGGCTATGTCTGTGTTCGTACCTGACATATTGGTTTCTGTGTTTACCTCAGATATTGCACTTCAAGAATATGCGGCTCCAGCCCTCAGAATATACATGGCAACATCACTGGTATTCGGGATCCAGGTTTCATGTCAGCAGACCTTCCTGGCACTGGGCAACGCCAAGACCAGCCTCTTCCTTGCGGCACTGCGAAAGCTTATACTCCTGATCCCGCTGATATTCATTCTTCCGCAATTCATGGATCCTCAGGATATAGCAGTCTTCACTGCAGAACCTGTTGCTGATCTGCTGGCAGTAACTGCTACATCGATACTGTTCTTCAGGTTTTTCAAGAAAACCATATCCAAAAATAATACAGCAATATAAAAGGGCGAGTCATCTCGCCCTTGATTTTTCTTATTGATCCTTTTCTCTTATGCCAGTCTCTCAACTCTTGCCAGAGTATCTGCATCAGACAGTTCCATATCGAGGATATCCATGATCTGCTTAGCAAATTCAGGATGCTTCAATGTAAACTGCCATATTTTCTGTCCTATTCCGTTATCCATCTTTCCTGAACGGATCTTATATTCGAGAAAATCACCTACAGGCATCACTATCGCTCTTTTTTCTTTCATTGACTGCATTTTCTGCCTCCTTATCTATAAAACATCGCATTTATTATATCACGTTCCCCCTACAAAGTCTTGCCATTTTATGTTATGATTCATTCATACGACAAAATAGGAGGTACTATCATGGCAAAAAATAATACGCATGTTTTGGAATACGATTTTGATTTTGATTTTCCTAAGATCACTCACGGCAAAGGCATATACCTTTATGATGACACAGGAAAAGAATATATAGACGGTTGCGGCGGCATGATAAGCAACAGCCTCGGTCACGGCAGAGAAGATATGGCTAAAGTCGTTGCTGATCAAACAGCTTCAGTAGCCTTTGTCAACAGACATGTAGCTACAGCTGATGTCATCGAAAAAGCAGCTGACAAACTTCATGAAGTTACTGGCATGGACAGATTCTTCACAGTATGCGGCGGGACCGAAGCCAATGAGATTTGCACTAAAATAGCAAGACTCCATTGGTATCACAAGGGGCAGCCTGATAAAAACAAGATCATCGGCAGATGGAACAGCTACCACGGATACTCCATCGACACCCTTTCATACGGCGGACATAGCGGCAGACGTAAGGAATTCATGTCATACTTAAGAGATGATATCCACACTATCCCGCCTTATTGCTATCGCTGCTGGCTAGGCAAAGAATGTGGCTCATGTGATCTGGAATGCGCCAACTCACTGGAAGAAGAAATCCTGAAGCACGGTCCTGAAAACATAGCCGCTTTTATCTTCGAAGTTGTGAGCGGGACTGCCATGAACGCTTCAGTCGCACCTGACGGCTACTACAAGCGCATCCGTGAGATTTGCGATAAATACGATGTTTTGATGATCGTCGATGAAGTAATGACAGGTTCGGGAAGAACAGGTTCCATGCTGGCCATCGACCAGTACGGTATCAAGCCTGACATCGTGACTCTTGCTAAATCTGTAGGCGGCGGTTACTTCCCTGTAGGGATCGCATGCTGCACTGAAGAAGTTATCGAACCTATCAAGGAACACGGGCTTTTCTCACCTGTACATACATGGGCAAGTAACCCTATAGCATCAGCTGTAGCACTTAAGACTCTGGAAATCTTTGAAGAAGAAAACCTCTTTGAAAACGTACGCGTTCAGGGAGCATATATGAAAGAACAGCTTGAAGCCATGAAAGAAAGACATCCTTCCATCGGTAACATATCCGGTAAAGGTCTGATGCTGGGAGTGGAATTCGTAAAAGACAAAGCTACTAAAGAGCCTTTTGATCCAAAGCTCAAGATCGCTGATCGTTTAGCGCTCGCAGCTATGGATATGGGCCTCTTCGTTATGAATACTGCAGGCTTTGCAGAAGGAGGAGCAGGAGACGGCATCATGTTCGGACCTTGTTTTGAAATAACAAGAGAAGAAGTAGACAAAATGCTCGGCATCTTTGAAGAAGCGATCAGTAAGATCGAAACTGAAGAAGAAATGTAATAAAATAAAAATCGGGGAAATTCCCCGATTTTTTTACTTCTTAATGAATTCTTTGACTTGCTCGGATATATGTGCCAATTCATCCTTTGATAATTCCGGAAGATGCTCCAGTGTATCAAGGAATGACATCAATTTCTCATTCTCTCTTCTATGTATAACTTCCAGATAATAGCTGACTACTACTCCCGGGATCACAGCTACCATGATGATTTCATGAACGGCCATATACACGGTCAATATCCTGCCTATAGCTGTAACAGCCGCAAAATCCCCGAAGCCAATGGTAGTACATGCCACGAAAGTATACCAGAGCCCGTCGCCATAAGTATTGATATCAGGCTCAACAACCATAATTATCGCTGCCACTGCCAATAAATTGAATATGAAAGCATATACCAGCTTATCCATATGTGTTCTTTTTACTACCATCCAGAATAGTTTCAATCGTTTCATCATATATCATCCTTAATTATTTTGATTCTTAATTGAATTATATCATACAAAAAACTACTAAAAAACCTATTGATCGATTATATAAATAAAATGCGATAGCTCTGGATAAACTTAAGATGTAACACTCTTTCTATGAAAGGAGGATTCGTCATGTTTGTTACATCACTTACACTTGTAATAATCGGTGCATTGAACTGGCTTCTGGTAGGCGCATTTCAGTTCGACCTTGTGGCTGCCATTTTCGGTGGCCAGGATGCCGCATTCAGCAGGATCATATATGTTCTTGTCGGTATCGCGGGACTTATATGCTTCGGACTTTATAAAAAGATACTTGAAAAGTAAATCATTACAACAAAAGACCCCTTGGATCACCAAGGGGTCTTGATTTTCAATTATTTCTTTTCAGCTTACTTGTTTGCAGCTGCTGCCTGCTGTGCTGCAACTTCTGCTGCGAAGTCTTCTTCCTTCTTTTCGATACCTTCGCCTACTTCGAAACGAACTACGCTTGTGAGAGCCAGTTCCTTGTTTACTGTAGCCAGGTACTGAGCAACTGTCTGCTTACCATCTTCTGCTCTTACATATGTCTGATCGAGGAGACAGATGTCCTTCAGCTGCTTTGAAACTCTTCCTGCAACCAGACCTGTGAAGATCTTGTTGTCAGCGATGTTAGCCTTGTCAGCTACAGCCAGTCCAGCCAGCTTAGCCTTAGCATCTTCTGACAGGAAGTTTGGCAGATAGTTGAAGTTAAAGCTCTTGTCAGCTCTCTTTTCAGCCAAGATAGCTGTGTCTTCTTCGCTCCAAACGCCGTCTACAGCCTTGTCTAACAGAGCGTTCAGGATTGGCTTAGGAAGTGTGAACGGATCGTTCAGTGCGCTTTCCAGAGTGATGTCGTGCATCTTAGCCAGTTCTTCTTCTGAGATTTCATCTCTGCTTACATACTGTGGGTTCATTGCAGCAACCTGCATAGCGATGTTTGTTAAAGCAGTCTTTACTTCTTCAGTAGCTTCTACGTTACCAGCAACGAGAGCACCGATTCTTCCGCCGTGGATGTATGATACAACAGTTTCACCTGCTACCTTTTCAAATCTTCTGATGCTCATGTTTTCGCCGATTGTAGCGATCTTGCTTGTCAGAACTTCCTGAACTGTTCCTTCTTCTCCGTAAGGAAGAGCCATGAAAGCTTCCATATCAGCAGCATCGTTTTCCAGAGCCATCTGAGCCAGAGTTTCTACGAAACCAACGAATTCATCGTTCTTAGCAACGAAGTCAGTTTCTGAGTTAACTTCTACGATTGCTGCAGCCTTTTCGTCAGCAGCAACGGCTGTCTTAACAAGACCCATTGCAGCAACTCTGCCGGCCTTCTTAGCAGCTTTAGCAAGTCCTTTTTCCTTTAACAGATCAACTGCAGCTTCGATGTTACCATCAGTTTCAACTAAAGCCTTTTTGCAGTCCATCATACCTGCGCCGGTCATGTCACGCAGTTCTTTTACCATCTTTGCTGTTACAGCCATTTCTTAATCCTCCTATTATATCGAGTATATCCTGTGATTATTCAGCGTCTGCAGCTTCTTCTACTACAGCTTCAGCTTCTGTTTCGTCAAAGCTTTCGCCCTGCTTAGCTTCGATGATAGCGTCTGCCATGCAGCCTGCAATCAGCTTAACTGCTCTGATTGCGTCATCGTTTGCAGGAATGATATAGTCAACATCATCAGGGTCACAGTTAGTATCAACGATACCGATTACAGGGATTCCCAGGATTCTTGCTTCCTTAACAGCGATCTTTTCCTTCTTAGGGTCTACTACGAACATTGCAGCAGGCATTCCCTTCATATCCTTGATTCCGCCCAGGAACTTTTCCAGCTTTTCCAGTTCCAGTCTCAGCTTACCGATTTCCTTCTTTGACAGCTTTTCGAAAGTACCATCTTCTTCCATAGCCTTGATTTCGTTCAGTCTTCTGATTCTGCCTGAAATAGTCTTGTAGTTTGTCAGCATTCCGCCCAGCCATCTCTGGTTTACGAAGTACATGTCGCATCTCTTAGCTTCGTCAGCGATAGCAGCCTGAGCCTGCTTCTTAGTTCCTACGAACAGGATAGGTCTTCCTGTTTCAGCAACTTCCTTCATGAAGTTGTAAGCTTCGTCGATCTTCTTTACTGTTTTCTGAAGGTCGATGATGTAGATTCCGTTTCTTTCTGTGAAGATGTAAGGAGCCATTTTAGGGT
>JAUNQD010000018.1 GCA_030536355.1 Bacillota bacterium
GAACAGACTACTTCGTAACAGGACTGATCGCTACAGCATCAGGCGTTATCGTATATGTTATCGTTAAGAAACTGTACGGCGGTCTGTACAAGCAGGACCCTGTAAGATATCCGCTGAACAAGAAGACTGGCCTTTGTCAGGGAGATACAGTAAGGATCGGTATCTATCTGATGATCGCAGGTTTCTCAGCATTCCTGGCACAGTTCTGGTTGAGATGGTATGAAGTATCATACGGTGAATGGGAACCAAGTGACTATGACATGATGGGCGACATCATTCCTCAGGTTCAGAACATCTTAGGATGGGGCGGAGCTGCAGTAGGAATCATCGGTATCATCGTATTCATCATCTGCAAGAAGAAGGATGCACCTGCACCTGAAGTCGAACTGGACGTAGATGCACTGATGGATAAGTATCTCAACGAAGATAGACATGAAGATATCTTCGGAGATGCATAAACGATATATTTATTAAACTGACAGACATACATAGTTAAGACATAAATAAAAAACATTTCAAAACATAACAAGAATAAAAGGAGATGAATTTAAGTTATGGGTAAGAAAATTTTAGTACTGGGAACTGGTGCACAGGGAACTACAGTTGCTAAGAGACTGGACCTGGAACCAAACGTAGATAAGATCATCTGCGCAGACTATGATGAAGCTGCTGCTAAGGAACTGGCTGCAAGCTTAAACAAGGCAGAAGGATGCTTCTGTAACGCTTCAGAAAAGGCTCAGATCACACCACTGCTCGAAGGATGCGATCTGGTTGTAAACGCACTGCCACTGGCATTTGGTAAGAACGTAATCGACGCTGCTCTGGAAGCAAAGGTTAACTATCAGGACTTCGCTGCTCCTGAAGGTTTCGAAGACACTTGGGAAAAGTGCATGTACAGACTGCTGGGCGAATACAATGAAAAATTCAAGGAAGCCGGAATCCTGGGTATCATGGGTACAGGATCAGCTCCTGGAACTATGTGTGTTGTAGCTAGAGATACTATGAAAGATATCGATGAATGCGACACTATCAACATGATGGTTTATGAAGGCGTTGAAGCTAAGAGATTCCAGCCTTACTGGTGGTCCCCTGTAACAGCTCTGGCTGATATGGATGACCTTCCTGTAGCATGGATCGACAGCCAGATGGTAAACACTAGACCATTCTCACTGCCAATCGAAAGAACATTTGACTATGTTGGATACCCTGTAAGATTCGTAGAACATGCTCACGATGAGCCTTTCTATGTAGGTCTTAGAGCTGACGAACTGTTCAAGGGCTGCAAGAATGCTTACTTCAAGTATGGCGGCGTAGGCATCGAATTCGCAGAACCTCTGGCAAGAGCAGGCCTGCTCAAGAGAGATCCTGTAGAAGTAGACGGACAGATGGTAAACACTCACAATGCTATTCTGAGTGCACTTCCACATCCACCTAGATTTGACCACGAAATCCAGGAAATCCTGGACGAAGGTCTCGTATCAGATACAGGCGCATTCGTAGTAGAAGCAATGGGTAAGAAGGACGGAAAAGACGTTCGTGTTGAATCTCACGTATTCGCACCTGGAATGGTAGAATCATTCGAAAAATTCGGAGTTACAGGTGAACAGTATATGACTGGACAGGGTGGATTCATGTTCACTAAGCTGTTTGTTAACGATGAACTGGATCAGACTGGCTTCATCTCATCAGCAGAAATGACAGAAGAAGCTAACGATAAGTATCTTGAATATGCGAAGGAACTGGAAATCACTGTTGAAAGAAGAGTGATCTGGGACGACCCATACTTTGAAAACCAGGCTCCTGCAAAGGAATTCAAACCTTGGTGGGATGGTCCAACAATCACACCTGTTGAACCGCTTTAATCAAATAATTAGCATATGCTGAAAAGCTTGACATTACTCTGGAAACAGAAGTTAAGCCTCTTTAATAAAATACAATTACATAATTACGGCTAGTTAAAAAGAAAAGCGTATGAAAATGATACCGCGGCTTGTGTAGTGCCGCGGTATTGTTTTTTTGTAAAACTATGATATATTAATAACATCTATAAACAAGAAAAATGAGAGGAATCATATGACAGACTGCAGACGTGAACTGGAATATTTCAATATAGATAAGAGCTATGGCGGCAACCAACGATGGATGAGGGACTGGTGGATGCACATAGGCGGTTGTGCGGCACTTACGACTTGTGACGTGTTGATATACTGCGCTTTGCATAGAGGGAAACCGGAGCTTTACCCTTATGATCTGAAAGATTTAAACCGTAAGGATTATAAAAAGTTCGGTATGTTCATGAAGCTCTACCTTCAGCCAAGAAAGGGCGGCATCAAGGAGCTGGATACGTTTATTAATGGTGTCAAGCTATACCTTGAAGATTCAGATGCTGAATATATAAAGCTCAGAGCATTGGCCGGTACAGAAAGTTTTGAAACTGCAAGAGAGAGTATCAAAGCTCAGCTAGACTCGGGAATGCCTGCTGCATACCTTATGCTGAAGCATAAGGACAAGAAATTCGATTTCTTTGAGTGGCACTGGTTTGTAGTTAACGGTTACGAAGAAAACAAAGACGGATTTTATATCAAGGCTGCTACTTATGGGGCGGCTCATTGGTTGAAATTAGATGAATTGTGGGATACAGGCTTTGACGAAAAGGGCGGAGTCGTATTCTTTGAGAATGTGTAGGAGGTAGAAATGAAGGCATTGTTATTAAATGGAAGCCCTAGACAGGGGAATACTTACACAGCACTGGAAGCATTGAAAAAAGGATTTTTCAATGTGGAAGGACTGGAAGTAGGAGAAATCGAAGCGACTAATGTTGATGTATCACCGTGCGTTGCTTGTGATACTTGCGGGGAAACAGGCAAATGCGTATTCGATGATGACACAAATGAAGTTATAGAAGCAGTGATGGAAGCTGACATGGTGGTGTTTGCAACACCTGTTTACTGGTGGGGGATCACAGCACAGCTGAAGCTGATCATCGATAAATTGTACAGCAAGGCAGCTGCACTTAAAGAAACCTCTAAGAAAGTCGGCATCATTGTTATCGGCGAGGCTGAACAGGATGATCCGCAGTATGGCCTGATTGCCAAACAGTTTGATTGTATCTGCGAACATCTGGGATGGGAAATCGCCTTCTGCAATACATATACTGCAGGTGCGGCAGACGATCTGGCAGCTGATGAAAAGGCTGTCGCTGAGATCGAAGGTCTGTGGAAGAATATATAGGTATCGAGCAGCATCTATCAATAAAGATAATAAGGTGACAGGATTTCCTGTCACCTTTTATATTAATCAAATGCCGGATTCATGGCGTAGTAATTTCTGCTGTTAAGATTATCCTGAACGATCCTGAGTGTTTCACCGAATCTCTGGAAATGGTTGATCTCACGCTGTCGGAGATATCTTATAGGATCGATGACATCAGGATCATCAACCATTCTCAAGATGTTATCGTAAGTCGTTCTTGCTTTCTGTTCTGCAGCCATATCTTCCATGAGGTCGGTGATAGGATCGCCTTTTGAAGCGAATACTTTAGCATCGAATGGGAATCCTGCTGCCGCCTGAGGATAAACTCCGGCAGTGTGATCTACAAAGTAAGGCTCCATACCGGCAGCTTTGATTTGATCTATGGTCATATTCCTTGTCAGCTGATGGATGATGGCGCTTACCATCTCAAGATGTGCCAGTTCTTCAGTACCTATATCTGTTAATATGGCCTTGCCTTCATCATAAGGCATTGAATATCTTTGGGACAGATAACGCTGTGATGCTGCCAGTTCCCCGTCAGGACCTCCTACCTGTGTGATTATGAATTTGGCGATGGCGGGATTCGGGCATTTTATGTTTACCGGATATTCTAATTTTTTCTCATACGTCCACATACTAACACTCTCCTTCCCAAGGCCATGGCCCATGTACCCATGACCAGCCGTCTTTTTCAGGAATTACTCCTTCGTAGCTTAACGGTCCATAACATTCTTCGTATTTTGCTTTTGCGGCCCCATGCATCAGCTGAACTCTTTCATAAAGCATCAATGCATTTTCATCACAAGGATGAGTATTCAGATAAAGGCCAAGCTCTATCATTGCAAAGTTCAATTCCTGTACTCTCCTAAGGGCTTTAGTTCTATCCATCAACAGCCACCTCCCTCAAAAGGGAATAAAAGGCTAGGGAAAATCGTTCCTGCCTGAAGTCCCATGCAAGGATCATATGGTTCTTCCCATGGCTGCATTGGAACGTATGCCATGGCAAGCTGAAATCTATTACAGTTCAATTCAAAAATCTCCTTTCACATTAGTATAGTTTATACTATGAGAATCAAGCAGCAGATGTTCTGTCACTTTGAATTTGGAATTGAAATGTGATATAATATAAAATTGTGTGTGACTAAATCAAAAGTAAAGGAGGCAGCTTAAAGTGCAGGCTTTAAAAGAGTTCATAAAACAGGAAACAGTTCTCGTGATCGCCATGATATTGGCGGTAGTTTCCATGTTTTTTGTTGCTCCTGACAGCGGTTATGCAGGATATATAGATTATCAGACACTGGCACTTTTATTTTGCCTTATGATCATAATGTGCAAGCTTCAGAAGATGGGTGTATTTCACACCATAGGAGTGAAAATGCTGCAGAAGGTGAACGGAAGCAGGAAGCTTTATGCAGCATTGGTGCTGTTATGTTTCTTTTCCAGCATGCTGATCACCAACGATGTGGCGCTTATCACATTCGTGCCTTTTGCTATCACTGTACTTAAGATGGCGGGACTGGAGCATCGCATGATACCTGTGGTGGTGCTTCAGACAGTGGCTGCCAATCTGGGCAGCATGGTGACTCCGATAGGAAATCCGCAGAATCTATATTTATATGGTCAGTCGGGCATGAGTCTGGGCAGTTTTATCATGCTGATGCTGCCGTATGCTGCCATAGCTGCAGTTATCTTCGCGCTTATGATAATGAGGATGAAAAACCAGAATGTGGATACTACTGCACTTCAGACTATGGATGCTCCTAAGATAAATATAGACAGAGATCTGATCATATACATGGCATTGTTCCTTGGATGTGTATTGGCAGTCGCTAAGATACTGCCATGGCAGGCGATGCTTATCGTGGTTGGTGCAGTGACTGTTAAAAACGATGCAAGCATCCTCAAAAATGTCGATTATTCATTGCTGCTTACATTCGTAGCATTTTTCGTATTCATCGGGAATTTGGGAAGAAGCCCGTTCTTCAGTGAGATGATAATGGAAATGATGCAAGGTAACGAAGTTCTTGCTTCAGTAGCAGCAAGCCAGGTGATAAGCAATGTGCCGGCTGCGCTGCTCCTTTCGGGATTTACTACTAAATGGAGTATGCTTATTATAGGAACTAATCTTGGAGGTCTGGGAACGCTCATAGCATCGATGGCAAGTCTTATTTCATACAAACAAGTAGCCAAGAATTATCCTGCCGTTAAGGGCAGATATATCAAGCATTTCACAGTTACTAACGTAGGAATACTGGCAGTAATGCTGGGTGCATTCTGGATAATGGTATAAACTGAATATTATCGGCTGTTCGCATATATGGCGGACAGCTTTTGTATTTTTTGAATCTTTATGTGACAAAATCACAGAAAGACTTTTTATTTGGAGTATAATGGTATAAAATAAAGAAAACAGGGAGGGTACCGGTATGGGAATATTTGATTTATTCAGAGGGGTCAACATCAATGAAGCATTAGATGGGTACAGAAATGATAAGAATGCAGTTCTTTTGGACGTAAGGACACGGGAAGAATATGCAGATGGCAGGATACCGGGCAGTATCAATCTTTCGCTTCAGCAAATCGATAAGATAAAGAAAGTAGTGCCTGATAAGAAAAAAAGCGTTTATGTATATTGTCTCAGCGGAGCAAGAAGCCGCCAGGCGAAGAGATATCTGGAAAGAGCAGGATATCTAAATGTCGTAGATCTTGGCGGATTTGCAGGTTATCAAGGAAAGGTGGAGAGGTAGATGAAGGTCGTTATCATAGGCGGAGTAGCCGGCGGTGCAACAGCAGCTGCCAGAATAAGAAGGCTGGATGAGAATGCAGATATCGTGGTATTCGAAAAGACAGGATATATCTCATATGCCAATTGCGGACTGCCGTACTACATAGGCGGAGTCATCGAAGACGAAGCAGAGCTGACACTCCAAACACCTGCAAGTTTCTGGCAGAGATTCCGCATCGATATGAGGGTAAACCACGAAGTGATAAAGATAGACCCTGACAGAAAAACAGTGGAAGTGAGAAACCTGATAAGCGGAGACGTATTTGAAGAAAGCTACGACAAGCTGCTCATTTCAACAGGGGCAAGTCCTGTCAAACCTGAGCTTCCGGGAATGGATGATGAGAGGTTCCTCAGCCTTCGTACTGTAGAAGATACATTTAAGATCAGGAAATATGTAGATGATAATAAACCGAAATCTGCGGTGATCATAGGCGGAGGCTTCATAGGTGTCGAAGTTGCGGAAAATCTCAGAAAAATGGGTATGGATGTGACTATAGTCCAGCGTCCCGATCAGCTTATGAACCCGTTTGACAGAGATATGGCTTCGTTTATACATGGGGAAATGAGACGGCACGGTGTAGAACTTAGACTGGGGAGAAACGTCCAAGGTTTCGAAAGAAGTGATGTTGATAAAGAAAACTCAGGGAATGAGATGATAAAGGTCCTGCTTGATGACGGCAGTTTCATAAATACAGACATGGTGGTGCTGGCAATAGGTGTCGTGCCTGATTCCCAGCTTGCCAAAGAAGCCGGTCTTGAAACAGGTATCAAGGGCAGCATAGTGGTCAATGATCGCATGGAAACTTCAAAACCTGACATCTATGCAGTAGGTGATGCAGTGGAAGTGAAGCACTTCATCACAGGGCAGAAGGCTCTGATATCTCTGGCGGGACCTGCCAATAAGCAGGGACGCATAGCTGCAGATAATATCTGCGGAGGAGACAGTGTATTCAAAGGCTCGCAAGGATCTTCAGTTATCAAGATCTTTGATATGACGGCGGCATCTACAGGCATCAATGAGAAATCTGCTAAAGCTCAGGGTATCGATTATGACAAGGTGTATCTGGCACCTATGAGTCACGCGGGATATTACCCGGGCGGAAGTCTAATGTCTATGAAGGTGATCTTCGAAAAGGAGACATATAAACTGCTGGGAGCGCAGATCACAGGATATGAAGGTGTCGACAAGCGCATAGACGTGCTGGCGACAGCCATGCATGCAGGACTCAGTGCCCTTTGCTTAAAAGATCTTGATCTGGCTTATGCGCCTCCTTACTCATCAGCGAAAGATCCTGTGAACATGGCAGGTTTCATGATAGATAATATAGCAGAAGGAAGACTTAATCAGTTCTTCTGGGATGAGGCAGACAGTCTGCCAAGAGACGGCAGTGTAGTGCTGCTGGACTGCAGGACTCCTGAAGAATACTCTTACGGACATATGGAGGGATTCGTCAACATCCCTGTAGATGAATTGAGAAGCAGGATGGATGAACTGCCAAAAGGAAAACCTGTATATGTTCATTGTCAGAGTGGTCTTAGAAGCTATATAGGCTGCAGGATACTTGAGGGGAACGGTTTCGACTGTTATAACCTTTCGGGAGGATACAGGCTTTATGAAGCTGTTAAAAGTGATAAGGCAGCAGCTAAACAGGCAATGCCGTGCGGCTTGGAAATTCAGTAAAATATACCAATTACAAGGAGCTGAAAATCAGCTCCTTTTTTATTGAAAATCATGGTATAATTAAAATTTAGAAGACGATATTTGAGCAAGGACGGTAATTCATAAATGGTTCTCATAACATGTGAAAACCTTAAAAAAAGCTATACAGAAAAACCACTTATAGATGGTCTTAGCATCACTATAAACGATACTGATAAGATAGGTCTTGTAGGTGTAAACGGCACAGGCAAGAGTACGCTTCTCAAGATCATCGCAGGTGTGGTAGAACATGAAGCAGGCAATATCATACGTTCAAGAGAACTGAAGACTGCATATCTGCCTCAGGATCCCGATTATGATGGAGATCTTACAGTCATGGAGCAGGCGATGGAGTATCTGCGTGAAAGCGGCAGCGATGCAGAAGAACACAGATGCAGAGCTATGCTCAATAAGCTGGGATTCGATTCTTATGAACAGAAGATGGGCGAGCTTTCGGGAGGTCAGAGAAAGCGCGTAGCCATGGCGGCAGTGCTTACTCAGGAAAGCAACTTGCTGATTTTAGATGAGCCAACCAACCATATGGACAGCGACATCATAGAATGGCTTGAAGACTTCCTCAAATCATATAGAGGAGCGCTTTTCATGATAACTCACGATAGGTACTTTCTCGACAGAGTAACAAATCGTATCGTGGAGATAGAGGGCGGCAAGCTATATAGCTACGACGGCAATTACGATTATTATCTGGAGGCAAAAGCTGCCAGAGAAGACATGATGTATGCTGCCGAGAGAAAGCGTCTTGCCATCTATAAGAAAGAGCTGGCATGGATAAGAAGAGGAGCAAGGGCGAGAACTACTAAGGCAAAGGGCAGGATACAGAGATTCGAAGAGTTGGAAGCTGCTAAGCTGGTGGTAGATGATTCCGCTCTTGAGATAAATACTGTGACATCAAGGCTTGGCAGGAAGATAATCGAGCTTGATTCCGTAAGCAAGGCTTACGGCGAAAAACAGCTGATAAAAGATTTCTCATATATGATATTGAGGAACGATCGTATCGGCATAATCGGTCCTAATGGATGCGGCAAGAGCACACTCCTCAAGATGATCATCGGTGAGATAGAAGCCGATGCCGGAACGATAGAAAAAGGCGACACTGTCAAGATAGGATACTTTTCCCAGGAAAACGAAGCACTTGATGAAGATAAAAGGATCATCAAATTCGTTGAGGAAATAGCAAGTTCCATCAAGGTGAAGGACGGTACTTTGTCGGCATCACAGATGCTGGAAAGATTCCTTTTCCCTGCATACATGCACAGCATCAAGGTGGGAGCGCTCAGCGGAGGTGAAAAGCGCAGACTTTACCTTCTGAGCATACTTATGCAGGCTCCTAACGTTCTGATATTTGACGAACCGACTAACGATCTTGATATAGATACTCTTACAGTGCTGGAGGATTATCTCGATGATTTCCCGGGAGCTGTCATCATAGTTTCCCACGACAGATATTTCCTGGACAGACTGGCAGTGAGGACATTTGCTTTCGAAGAAGACGGATATATAGGTCATTATATCGGCGGATATACCGACTGGTACGAGCAGCATCGTGAGAAAGAAAAACAGAAGGAAGCTGCAGTCAAGAAAGAAACGGCAGAGAGAAGACCTAAGCAGAAAAAGCTGAAATTCTCATATAAGGAAGCTAAAGAATACGAGACTATAGAAGAGACGATAGCCGAGCTGGAAGAAAAACTGGCAGCTTTGGAAGAAGAAATGAATAGCTGCGGAGCAGACTTCGGAAGGCTTTCTAAGCTTTCTAAAGAAAAAGAACAGCTGGATCAGCAGCTTCTTGAGAAGATGGACCGCTGGGAATACCTTGAGGATCTGGCGGCACGAATAGAATCAGGAGAAATGGTAGAAGCATAAGGCGAGAGCCGAAGTGCACTTTGCATAGAGGAGAAGACTATGGCAAAAATACTGGTCGTTGAAGACGACAGAAACATGAGGCTGCTGACGGCAGCCAGGCTGGAAGATATGTATACGGTAGTTTGTGCCAATGACGGCATCGAGGCTATAGAGGAGATACACAAGGGCGGGATCGATCTGATCATCGCCGACATCATGATGCCTAGAATGGATGGTTATGAATTACTGAAGACAGTTAGAGAAGAGGGATATACGACACCGTTTCTGATGCTGACTGCCAAGGAAGCCCTTGAAGACAAGCAGAAGGGGTTTTCGCTGGGAACTGACGACTATATGACGAAACCGTTCAGCAGTGATGAGCTGGTGTGGCGTACGCAGGCTCTTTTAAGGCGTGCCGATATCGCTCAGAGCAAGAAGATAGAGATAGGCAGCGTTACTGTAGATTCAGCTAAATATGCAGTGTATAACGATAAAGAATATATAGAACTTCCGAAGAAGGAGTTTGATCTTTTGTTCAAGCTTCTTTCATATCCTGACAGGATATTTTCCAAAGAGCAACTGCTTGACAGCATCTGGGGGATGAATGCCGAGTCAGGGGAAGAGACCGTTAAGACACATATCAGTAGGGTCAGAAACAGATTGAAGAACATAGAAGAATTCAGTATAGTTACCTTAAAAGGCCTTGGATACAAGGCTGATATCACTAAGGAAGACAAGTGATGGCAAAGGATAAGAAGAAAAAAGAAAAACGTAAAGAAAATAAGATAGAGAAAGAGAACTTCAAGAAAGACAAGAAGGCCAGAAGAAAGGCTGCTAAAAAGAGAGCAAAGGAAAGCAGAAAGAGAAGGGAAAACCCTACTCGTCAGCTTGTTAAACTGGCCAGACGGCAGCTGCCTCAGCTATTGATGCAGTCATTTGCGATAGTGCTTACTGCGGTAGGCTCCTTCATGCTGATGACATGGATCATCAGAGATTTACTGGATGTAAAGCATATTTATGCTTCTGCAGGGCTTGAATTGGCAGGTATGCTGGGCTTTCTCACTATACTGCTGGTGCCGATGATCACTGTGCTTTACAGAAGAAGAGCAAGAGAAGTGGTCACTTTATCGGAAGCTATCCGTAAGGTCGCAGCGGGAGATTATTCCACAAGGATAATAGAGCAGAAACGAGCTCAGATGAAGCCTATCTATGATGACTTCAATAAAATGTGTGCAGAGCTTGAGAGTGTCAAACTTCTGAGAAATGACTTCATCAACAGCTATTCCCATGAGTTCAAGACACCGATCGCATCCATCAATGGCTTCGCGTCTCTGGTTCTTGAAAAAGACCTGCCGGAGGATGAGCAGAAAGAATATCTTAAGATAATCGTAGATGAATCGGCGAGGTTATCTAACCTGGCAACAAGCTCGATCCTTCTCAGTAAGCTTACATCTCAGACCATCGTTACCGATATAGAAGAGTATGATCTTGGTGAACAGCTCAGAGAATGTTCTATCATTCTTTCCGGGACATGGCTCAAGAAGAACATGAACTTTGATGTATCTTTAGAGTCGGTGATGTACAGTGGCAATAAGGAAATGATGCAGCATATGTGGATCAATCTGCTGGACAATGCTGTCAAATACACTCCTGAAGGTGGAAAGATCACTGTTTTAGTTCGTGAAGAAAACGGATATGCTATCGTCAAAATAATGGATACGGGAGAGGGCATCAGTAAGGATATCCAAAAATCTCTTTTCGATCCTTATTTCCAGGGAGATTCATCCCATTCGAGACAAGGGCTTGGCCTTGGACTCAGCATAGTCAAGAGAATAGTTGAGCTTTGCAAGGGAACTATAAGTGTCAGAAGCACTTTAGGGGAAGGCAGTGAATTCACAGTGATCCTGCCAATGTAAATTAAAAGTAAACTAAATAATCGTTTTGCTTTACGATGCAAATACATGGTGCTGATAAGATATAAGTACGCTAGAAGTATTGGGACGATACAAGGAGAAGTATTTATGAACACTTATCAGCATTTTTTAATGAAAAAACATCCTGTTAGGATGATAAGAAATTTCAGAGAACTGGTTTACGGAAGTGCCGAAAAATTTGGCGATCTGCCTGCATTCAAACTGAGAAATCGTGTCATAACATATGGTGAGTTCATGGAAGATTATCGTGGACTTTGTACTGCTTTTTTGGAAATGGGTTTTGAAGACAGCAAGATAGCTGTTATCGGTGCCAACAGCTATGGATGGATAGTTTCATATCTTGCAGCAGCGACAATAGGAGTAGCCGTGCCTTTAGACAAGGAACTTGATGTGGAAGATATTGAGAACTTTATTGATGCAGCTGATTGCAAATTGCTGCTGGGCGATGACGCATCGTTGAGAAAGCTTGCTTCAGGTAACGGAGATGCTAAGAATATAGAAACATATTCGATCAATGAAGATAGTACACTGTACAAGAAAACCATATTTGATCTTATATGGGACGGAGATCTTGAGTATCGTACGGGAAGCATAGAATTTGATACTATGGAGATAGATCCGGAAGAAATGCACGTGCTGCTCTTCACATCGGGAACTACAGGAAATGCCAAGGGCGTATGTCTTTCACAGAAGAATATCTGCACTAATATCATGTCCATAGCATCCATGGTAAAGGTGGATCCTTCAAGACATGCTTTATCAGTTCTTCCTATACATCATACTTATGAATCGACTATAGGACATCTGTTGCTGCTGTCAGCAGGCGGATGCATTTCATACTGTGATGGATTAAGATATGTTGGAAAGAACATGAAGGAATACAGTCCAAGTGTTATAATCGCTGTACCGCTGCTTCTTGAATTCATGCTGAGAACCATAGACAAATCTATCAGAGCAGGTCTTCCTGCCAAGTATACTCAAGATCCTGAAATGCCGCTCAATGATTTGCTGGCATCACTTCCTGCTATACTGAGGATGGTAGTGCTGCGCAAGGTGAGAAAGTCCCTTGGCGGCAAGCTGAAGCTGCTGATCGTAGGTGCTGCAGCGATAAAGCCTGAGATCATCGCTGCTTTTGATGCACTGGGTATCACTACTTATCAGGGATACGGTCTTACTGAAACAGCACCGCTTCTTGCGGGAAACAATGATTTTTACAGAAATATAGAGGCTGTAGGTCTTCCTATCCATGGAGTTGAGATAAGCATATTCGAGCCTAATGATGAAGGTGTGGGCGAAATAATGGCAAGAGGAGACAACATCATGCTGGGTTATTACAACGATCCTGAAGCTACTGCTGCAGTCATGCATGACGGATTCTTCAGAACGGGAGACCTGGGAAGATTCGACGAAGAGGGGTTCTTATATATAACAGGCAGATGCAAGAACGTCATCGTCACCAAGAACGGTAAGAATATCTATCCGGAAGAACTGGAAGACAGGCTGCTCGATAATGAGCTTGTAGAAGAAACAATAGTGATAGGTGTACCAAGCAGAAACAAAGATGACATAACTGTTAAGGCCAAGATATATCCGTCAATGGACGCTATAAAAGAACAGAACGGCGGGAAAGAGCCTGATACAGAAAAAATCGCATCTATGATAAAGAATGTTGTTGAAGGGATCAATGATAAGATGCCCGCATACAAGAGGATAAGCGCCGTAGAAGTGATGCGCGAACCGTTTGAAAAGACGACCACCAAAAAGATCAAGAGATTTGGTGCTAATGTAGAATAAGAGAAGAGCTCGGCGGGCAGCCGAGCTTGATTCTTTTTTTGAAATATATTATTATATTATGGTATGAAATAGTAACAACAACGGTATAACACATGGAACTTACTAAAGAAGATAAGATGCTGTTGGCGAACGCAGAGGATAAATTCGACCAATGCAGCAGCCAGTACAGAATAACATATACTAATTTTCTTGATCTGAGACAGAGATCGCTCATCGAGAAGCACTGGCGCGAGATGAATCGCGAAGGCAGCGATGTGCGCCTGGAGTTTTACGGGGGCTATGATGATGCTGAGAGAACAGTGGCGGTATTCTTGCCGGACTACGCGCAGGTGAGCGACTGCCCGCTTTGCGTTATAAGGATAAAGACTCCGGCAGGCGGAAGGAAGCTTACTCACAGAGATTATCTGGGATCTCTTACAGGTCTTGGGCTCAAAAGAGAGATGACAGGTGACATCCTGACGGTAGAAAACGGTGCAGATATCATAGTGATGGAAGAAGTGAAGGATTTCATACTTCTCAATTACAGCAAGGCGGGAAGGACGACCCTTACGCCTGAGGCTGTACCGCTTACTGAACTTTGCATCCCCGAAAGCAAGACGGTGATGGCTAGGGATACGGTGGCGTCTCTTCGTTTAGATAACGTTATTTCTTCGGCTTTTCAGCTTTCTCGTGCAAAGGCTGCAGATGCCATCCGCGCGGGGATCGTATTCGTCAACAGTATGCAGTGCGAGAAGCCGGACATGCAGGTCGAAGAAGGCGCGAAGCTGGTGCTCAGAGGGAAAGGCAAGGCGTATCTCCGTGAAGTGGGAGGAAGAACGAGAAAAGACAGGATAACTATAGTTATCGAAAGGTTCGTATGAGAAGATTTATAGGCATATTGAAAAAGTGCATACTGTTCAAGGAAATTGAAGAGGATGAGATCTTATCGATGCTGTCATGCCTTGATGCCAGAGTTGTCGACGCACGAAAGGGAGAATATATTTTCTCCGAAGGTGAAGCTGCCAAGTATGTAGGAATAGTTTTGACAGGAGAGGCACAGATAGTAAGGAACGATTTCTTTGGCAACAGGACTATAGTGGCTGCCATAATGCCGGGCGAATTATTTGGAGAATCATTCGCATGTGCTGAAGTTGAAGAGCTTCCTGTAAGCGTTGCAGCTTCAGAAAACAGTGAGATAATGTTGATCGATTGTAAACGTATAATAACTACTTGCAGCAGTTCATGCAGATTTCACAACATGATAATCCATAATCTTCTTCAGGTATTGGCGACTAAGAACCTGGCATTTAATAAGAAGATAGAGATAACGTCCAAAAGAACGACAAGAGATAAACTGATGACATATCTGTTGTCACAGGCAAAGATCCATGGCAGCAGCAGCTTCGAGATACCGTTCGACAGGCAGGAACTTGCCGATTATCTGGGGGTAGAGAGGAGTGCTATGTCAAAGGAAATAAGCAAGATGAAGAATGACGGACTTATAGAATGTGAAAGAAGTTGGTTTAAGGTGAAAGGAGATGTAATATGACAGGAAGTGTAATATGGTTGATATGTGTATGCGGTGTAGGTCTTATATTTTATGCTATAAGTGCTTATGCAGAGAAGAAAACGACTCCTATGTGGTTCGTTACAGGAGGATTGATTTCTTCTGACGTCATATCAGATGTCAAGGAGTTCAACAGAGAGAATGCTACGATGTGGAGGAATTATTCAGTAGTATATTTCGCATCAGGTGTACTTCACTTTATCGATAAACCAACTGCTGTGATAGTGTTGTTATTCGCATGTACAGGCGGTATCGTGTGGCTCTTCTGGAAACATAGTAAGATCATGCAGAAGTACAAGTGTGAACCGCGCAGAAAAGTGACTAAGAAAAGAAAGTAATTACATATATGATATCAAAAATGGAAGCTTCACATGAAAGCTTCCATTTTTTATGTCAGTATGTAAGTTGTCGTAAAATATTAATATACAGTCTTACCGAGCATTGACAGGATCAGTTCGCTTGCGATGTCACCTGTCTGGTTTCTTGTATCCAGCATAGGGTTTACTTCTACCATGTCCAGTGCGATTACTTTGCCTGATTCATGAAGAGTTTCAACTAGGTAGAATGCTTCTCTCAGTGTCAGTCCGCTGTGAACGATAGTACCTGTTCCCGGTGCTGATTCAGGAGTGATAGCGTCTACGTCGAAACTTACGTGGATACCTTCTGTGCCTTCTGAAGCGATCCTGATAGCTTCTTTTACGACTGCAGGCATTCCCATTCTGTCGATATCAGCGATGGAAAATACAGTTACACCGTGTTCCTTCATTCTGATTCTTTCATACTTGTCGATATCTCTTCCTGCGATCTGTACGCAGTTCTTAGTGTTTACGAAATTCTTTTCGCCGTCGAAGCATGCCATGATGTCAGGACCTGCGCCGCATACAGCTGAGTAAGGCATTCCATGCATATTGCCTGATGGTGAAGTTTCAGGGCTGTTCCAGTCTCCGTGAGCATCTACCCAGATAACACCGATGTTCTTGTAGTGCTTCAGAGTTGCAGGGATACTTCCTGCAGCGATACTGTGGTCTCCTCCCAGTACGATAGGGAATGAACCTTCTTTATGTGAATCAAGTACTTCGTGATACAGCTTTTCATTCAGATCGACTACCTGTTCGAAGCATCTCATATCATCTCTTGATTCGCCCTTTGCCTTAGGGATCAGGTCGCCCTTGTCATTGCATTCGATACCTAATTCTTCGATCCCTTTAACAACTCCTGCATATCTGATGGCAGCAGGGCCCATGTTAACGCCGCGAGTGCCGGCTCCCAGGTCCATCTGAACGCCGATCAAATCAACTTTTTTCATTTAAGTAAATCTCCTCTTCATCAAAATAAAATATCAAACAATGCCTATTATACATATTAAAGAGACAAATTCCTAGCAAATATTGTAAAAATATAAAAATGCACGATTTTTGTCGAAACTATTGACAACGGCCGAAGCATATTGTATTTTATTATTGTCCTAAGCACATAAGACAACATGACAATATACTCAAGGGGCATTGGATACGAATATTTGAGGAAGGGAGGATAAGCATATGGGATGGAATCTTGATGACAGCAGACCTATATGGCCGCAGCTAAAAGAACGGTTGATGAAGGATATAGTCGGCGGCAGATATGTAATGGGCGGACCGTTTCCAACTGTTAGAGATCTGGCCGAAGAAGCAGGGGTCAACCGTAACACTATGCAGAGAGCGCTTAGTGAACTGGAAAGCGAAGGCCTTGTCATCACCAATAGGACTGCAGGCAGGACTGTGACTACAGATGAGGAGCTTGTAGCAGAAACGAAAGCAGCTATCGCAGCCGGTAATGTAGGAAGATTTATGGCTGAGATGGCATCACTTGGCTTCAGTGCTGAAGAAGTCATAGACATTATAAAGAAAAAGGGGGTCGAAAATAGATGAAGACAGAATTAGTTGTTGAATGCAGGGGTCTAACAAAGAATTTTTCGGGAGTCAAAGCGCTTGACTGCGTGGACCTGCAGCTTGGAAGAGGTAAGATAATAGGTCTTCTCGGACCGAATGGCAGCGGCAAGACCACACTTATCAAGATACTCAATGGGCTTCTTGAACCTACTTTCGGAGAAGTGTTGATCGATGGTGAGCATCCGGGAGTGCACACTAAATCAGTGATCAGTTATCTGCCGGACAAGACATATTTCGCTGACTGGATGAAAGTAAATGACATATTCGATATGTTCGGGGATTTCTATAAGGACTTCGATAGAGAAAAGGCAGAGACGATGTGTACTTCGATGGGGATAGGTCTCAAAGACAGACTTAAGACCATGTCCAAGGGAACCAAGGAAAAGGTGTAGCTTATCTTAGTGATGAGCAGAAAGGCACAGCTATATCTCCTCGATGAGCCGATTGCAGGAGTGGATCCGGCAGCCAGGGATTACATACTGACTACGATAATAAACAATTACAACGAAGAGGGTACTGTAGTTATATCAACACATCTTATATCTGATATCGAGCGTATTCTTGACGAAGTAGTATTCATAAAAAACGGTGTGATCGTTCGTCATGAAGCAGTAGATGACATAAAAGAAAAAGAGGGTAAATCCATCGACGATGTGTTCAAGGATACATTTAGAATGGTTCCATTCATGGGGGTGAGCGGATATGACAGGTAATCTTATAAAATATGAATTCAGATCGGGACTCAGGTATATAGGGATCATATGGCCGGCGCTTATAGTATCGGCTGCACTTCTCGGTATAGTACTCAAAGTCATGGGCAATGTATTTCCTGAGGATCCTCAAGGCATAATGAACATTTTGCAGCTGATATTTGACTTGGTATTCCCGCTGCTTTATGCAGCTATATTCATCGCTATGATAGTGATAACTATATTCATAGTAATATTGAGATTCTACAAAGGACTTCTTGGCGACGAAGGATATCTGATGCATACTCTGCCGGTAAAACCTTGGCAGCTTATAACATCAAAAGGGATCGTTGCCTGTGCTGTAGTAATGATCAGCATTATCTGTGCTGTGCTTTCGGTGCTCATCTTAGTAGGTATCGATGACATAAGCGGCTTAGTAACAGGTGCTAAAGAATTTTTCGCGGTTCTCGGTGAAGAACCGAGAATGATACTTGTGATCATCGAAGTGATAATATTAGCGATATTCGGTACGATGGCATCTATTTACCATATATATGCTGCGATGGCTATCGGCCAATTGACAGGTAAGCATAGATTGCTTGCATCCCTCGGTGCTTATATAGCTATCAATATAGCCCTTACTGTGTTAGCGACAGTTATCATTGTGGTGGGAGACATGACAGGGATAGATGTATGGCTCAGTGAATGGCTCTGGTCCATCGAAGCAAGTGTAGGTATGAATAATGATGGGTTCATATTAGTACAGGCAGGTTTAGGAGCAGCATTCGTTGTTGTCATAGTTCAGCTGGCTGCATTCCATGTGATAACAGAAAGAATACTTTCAAAAAAACTCAATCTCATATAAATAGCACAGCTTCATGCTTAAAAAGGCTTACTAAAGCGCATCGCAAAGGTGCGCTTTTTGCATATCTTTGCAGGTTTTGCAAATACTATCAAAAAACGCAAAGGATGTATTTATGGATAATGATAATGTGACAAGAACAGATGGCTCACTTAGCTTCGGTGGGCTGACTGCCATGATCATAGGCTCGACGATAGGGGCCGGTATATTCACGACTGCAGGAGATATGGCATCTAACGGGGCCCATACAGCAAGCGTACTTATAGGCTGGGGCATCGCAGGTATCGGTATGTACATGCTGATGATGTGTTTTTTCGGACTGAATAAGCTGAGACCGGATCTGACCAACGGGATATATAGCTATGCCAAAGAAGGATTCGGAGAATTTGTAGGATTTAACTCAGCATGGGGATACTGGATGAGTGCGCTTATCAGTAATGTGTCCTATATAACTCTGTTGTTCGGTGCCCTTGGATATTTCTTTCCGATATTCGGTTCAGGCAATAATGGGCCTTCCATCATAGCAGGATCGATCGCAGTATGGCTCATAGTGGCACTGGTGCTCAAAGGTGTCCAGCAGGCGACCATAATAAATGCAGTGGTGACTATATGCAAGCTGATACCGATATTCGTCTTCATCGTGGCTGTGCTGCTGCTCGGTAAGTTTGACTTCGACATATTTATGGATAATTTCTGGGGCGCGGGAGATGTGCCGCTGGGACTTCAGATAATGTCCACCACATCGTCGACAGTCTGGGCTTTTATAGGAGTAGAAGGCGCCGTAGTGCTTTCGGCAAGAGCGAGACGATCAAGTGACGTAGGCAGAGCATCCCTTACGGGGTTTTTAGGTATACTTGCACTTTACGTTATAGTTGCCGTACTCAGCATGGGAGTAATGACGACTGAAGAACTGGCTCAGCTGAACAATCCTCAGATGGCTCAGATACTTGAAGCTGTTGTCGGACCATGGGGAGCGACACTTGTGAATATAGGTGTTATCATATCGATCCTCGGTGCTCTTTTGGGATGGACCATCATAGCAGCGGAATGTCCTTATGAGGCAGCAAGGCAGGGGGTATTCACGAAGGCATTTGCCAGAAGCAATGAGAACGGATCGCCTGCTACTGCATTGATAATCACCAATATTATCATACAGGCGTTTCTTCTTATAATACTTTTCAGTGAATCTTCGTATCTGGCGTTTTACACGATAGGATCATCTATGATAATGCTGCCGTATCTGCTAAGTGCTCTGTACTATTTAAAAATCGCAAAGGGCAATGTATTTGCCATTGCAGGCAGTATATATGGGGTGTGGATGATAATTTCTGCTGGTATAGTTCAGTTCCTTATTACCAGCATATTATATGCGCCGGGCATATGGGTATATATGAAGGGTAGAAAAGAAAAAGGGCTGGAACCGTTCAAACCTTTTGAAAGAAGGATAGCAATGATACTTGTGGTGATGGCCATCGTTTCGATAGTTCTGATGTTTATTGGGGTAATCGACCCGTTTTAACGACATTTTCAATAGGAATTGTCCATAATCAAGCACATCTGTCGCAAAGGTGTGCTTTTTTAGTAAAGTGAGCGATGGTAGAATTAAAAAAAACATGTTAGAATGGAGGTAATATATGAATCGCAATAAATACAAATTTGAATCAAAGTTGTGGAGAATCAATGGCAGCTTTGCTTCATATATCATTTTCCCGGGAGATGCTAAACAAATCTTTGGCAAAGGGCTTGTATATGTGCATGCGACCGTCGATGATCTGGAGTTTGATTGCTGTATCGTCAATAAAGGTTACGATCATTACAAAGGAAGACCTACATATACGATAAGCATAAACAAGGATAAATTGGATGCTTTGGGGAAATATTATGGTGATACTGTAACAGTTACAGTTAAAGAACGAGAAAGATGAGAACGATAAAGGAAGGACAATAATATGCTTCAGGATATAGCTCCTCATAAATACGATGTGACATACAGGAATGTGGAAGTGGCTGACGATGATGTAATGCTGATTTTCAGAGATGATGCGTTGTTATGCTCCATGGATGGAGACGATATAACTTATCCGGATGTAGCGGATATAGAAGAAGTTTTCCCGCAGGTCAAGGAGAAGGCCAAGTTTTTATTCCGCATAGATGATACCGATTATTTTGAGCTGAGAAAACCTGTGATAGAGCCTTTTGGCGAGTGGCAGTATGTCACTAAAGATACTGTCAGGAGCATGAGACCTCTGTGGAAGGCATTCGCGGCAGTAACGGGCTTTCAGATCCATGACTGGTACACCAACACCAAGTTCTGCGGCAGATGCGGCACTAAGATGAAGGCTACAGGAGATGAAAGAGCCATGAAATGTCCTGAATGCGGCAAGGTTTACTACCCCCAGATCTGTCCAAGCGTTATAGTGGGAGTCATCGACGGTGACAAATTGATGATGACCAAGTATTCTGCAAAGCATAGTAAATACAGAAGATATGCTCTCATAGCAGGCTATTCTGAAGTGGGGGAAAGTCTGGAAGACACAGTTCGTCGTGAAGTGATGGAAGAAGTAGGACTAAAGGTGAAGAACATCAGATATTACAGCAGTCAGCCGTGGTCATTTTCTGATACATTGCTTATGGGATTCTTCTGTGATGTAGACGGCAACACGGAAGTTACTATGGATGAAAATGAACTGTCTGTGGCCGAATGGCTGGAAAGAAGTGAGATCCCTGAAGAAAGTGCAGACTCTTCCATAAGCCTGACGGGAGCCATGATGAAAGCCTTTAAGGACGGAGAAAATGTATAGAAGATGTGCAAAGTGCACTTTGCGAAAATAAAAGGGGTTCGGCGTTATATGATGCCGAACCCTTCTAAAAATATTTTGAATCCTATGAGAATCAGTACTATGCCGCCGAACATTTCGGATTTTGATTTGTATTTCATTCCGAACAGACTTCCTATCTTGACGCCTGCTGCTGAGCATATGAAAGTAACGACTCCGATGAAGCAGACTGCCGGGATGATGTTGACGTCCAGAAAAGCGAATGTCACACCGACTGCCAGCGCATCTATACTTGTTGCTATAGCCAGCAGGAACATTGATTTCATGGATACGGAAGCGTCACATGAATCAGGTTCTTTTTCACGAGCTTCCTTTATCATATTTATGCCGATTATGGCAAGCAGAATGAATGCGACCCACTGGTCGTATTTTGTTATTATTTCAGAAAATACACTGCCGAGGAAATACCCTATAAGAGGCATCAATGCCTGAAAACCTCCAAACCATGCGCCTGCTATGCACATGTGCTTAGGCTGGATCCTGCATAATGATAAGCCTTTGCAGATGGATACGGCGAATGCATCCATGGATAATCCTACGGCAAGTATGAATAATTCAGCTAAACTCATCTAGAATACCTCTCCGAGAATTTCTTTTTCTGCAAAGAATACAGTCGCACCGCCTGTATGTACGAACACCACTTTGCTTCCTTGTTCGATCTTGCCTGTTTTAACGTGATCGAGGAGGGCGGAGAACGCCTTGCCTGAATATACAGGGTCAACGAGTATGCCTTCCTTCTTGGCCAGAAGCTTGATGGCTTTAGTAGTAGCATCGTTAGGAATCTCATATCCAGGAGCATAGTAATTATCGTCCGGAGCAAAATCCTCTTTATCGACTATAGGATCCACGCCCATAAGTGCGAGAGCACCATTGGATAAAGAAGCGGCGTGCTTTGCATAAGATTTACCGATCTCCATAGCACTTATTGAGCGTATCACTGTATCACGGCCCAGCAGATTGCGGCCTGCCATCATGCCTGCCATTGTACCGCCTGAGCCTGTAGCGTGATAGAGATAATCAAACTCGATACCCATAGCATCTGCCTGTTCATAAAGCTCTGTTATGCCGCCTATATATCCCAGAGAACCTGTCTCATCAGCACCGCCCACAGGGATGTTCATGCATTTATGTCCTTCAGCTTCAAGTCGCGCGATGTGTTCCTTAGCCATTTCGAAGGATCTGTCTTCTGTTTCCATGAAAGATTCGCCTTCAAGAGGCTCGACGATATGTATCTCTGCATCATAGATGCGATCGAGCAGCAGATTGGCTTTGATATCGTTTTCATCTATAGGAACGATGGCTGCAAGATAGATCACAGGTTTGATACCATTTTTAGTGGCAGCCCATACAGTCTGCATAGCGTGGTTGGACTGTACGGCACCGTAAGTGAATACGTGATCGCAGCCATCAGCCTTGGCTTTGCCGATGAGATACTCAAGCTTTCTTGTTTTGTTGCCGCCGAAGAGGTTTGAACCGGTAAAGTCATCGCGCTTGATATAAAGCTCGATACCAAGTTCAGCTGATAGATTTTCCAGTTTATATAATGGTGTAGGGAAGAATCCCAAGTTTGTTTTAGGTAATTTGTTCAGAAGTTCGCGTACTTCAGATGTAGTGAGTGCCATGATAGACTCCTTTCTTATGTGCTGATAACAGAATATATGATATAATAAAAACTGTCAATGACATGAAAATGAATGAAACGGAAAGACAGATGAAAAAAATCACCATGGGGATCCTGGCGCATGTAGACGCCGGGAAGACAACTTTATCGGAAGGTTTGCTGTATAAGACCGGCGCCATTAGACAGCTGGGGCGTGTGGATCACGGCAATGCCTTCCTTGACACTGATGCACAGGAGCGTGCCAGGGGAATAACCATATTCTCCAAGCAGGCGCTTTTAACATACCAAAATACATCTTTCATGCTGCTGGATACTCCGGGACATGTGGATTTTTCCGCTGAGATGGAGCGTACACTGCAGGTACTTGATTATGCGGTGCTCGTTATAAGCGGCAAAGACGGCGTCCAAGGCCATACCGCGACATTATGGAAGCTGCTTGCCAAGTATGATGTACCTGTGTTCATATTTGTCAACAAGATGGACCTGGAAGGTGCTGATCGCGGGCAGATCCTTGATGAATTGAGAAGAAGGCTTGATCAGAGGCTGGTGGATTTTTCTGCAGATTCAAGGGCTGGCATCGATGAATGGATGGAGACTGCTGCCATGTGCGATGAAGTTTTGCTGGATGAATTTCTTGAGTCGGGGCAGCTTTCTTCTGACAGTCTGCGCGGGGCTATCATGCAAAGGGCACTCTTTCCTTGTTTCTTCGGCTCCGCTCTGAAGATGGAGGGAGTCGATCAGCTGCTTGACGGACTGGATGAGTTTACTTGTGCTTCTTCTTACGGGGATGTGTTCGGTGCACGCGTATATAAGATAACTCGCGATGATAAAGGAAACAGGCTTACTCATATGAAGCTGACAGGCGGCGTGCTGAAGACCAAAGACGAGATCGTGACGGAGAAGATAGAGCAGATAAGGCTCTATTCGGGAGCTAAATTTACTGCGGTTGACAGTGCTGCAGCAGGAGATGTGATCGCAGTTACCGGGCTCAAAGATACTTATGCAGGACAAGGTCTGGGTATCGAAGCAGATGCATTGACGCCTACATTGGAATCAGTTCTCACATATCAGGTGATATTGCCTGCTAACGTGGATAATCATACGGCACTTACAAGACTTAAGCAGCTTGAGGAAGAAGACCCGCAGCTTCGAGTGATTTGGAATGAGCAACTGCAGGAAATACAGATGCAGCTGATGGGAGAAGTTCAGACAGAGATCTTGAAGAATATGATCTTTGATCGATTCGGTATGGATGTTGAATTCGGTCAGGGGAATATAACATATAAAGAGACCATAAAGAGTGCAGTGATAGGAAGAGGTCATTTCGAACCTCTCAGACATTTCGCTGAAGTGCATATTTTGCTTGAACCGGGCGAGACGGGAAGCGGCCTTACTTATGACAGCGTATGCAATGGTGATGAACTGCCTCTCCATTGGCAGAAACTTATCCATACTCATTTTACTGAAAAGGAACATCTGGGAGTTCTCACGGGTTCTCCGATAACCGATATGAAACTTACAATATTGGCAGGTAAGTCTCACTTGAAGCATACGGTTCCGGGAGATTTCAGACAGGCTACTTATCGCGCGATCCGTCAAGGTCTGATGAAGACGGAATCGGTGCTTCTGGAGCCATGGTATGAATTCAGACTGGAGATCCCGTCTGAATGTGTGGGACGCGCCATGTCGGATATACAGAAGATGAGCGGAAGCTTCGATGATCCGCAGCCGCTGGGAGATGTGACTATACTGACAGGGAAGGCACCCGTGTCTGAAATGAAGGACTATGCTCTGGAAGTCGTATCATACACTAAAGGACATGGAATGCTGACGTGCGCACTGGCAGGGTATGAGCCGTGTCATGATCAGGAAAGAGTTATTGAAGCTTATGGATACGATCCCGAAGCAGATCTTGAAAATACTCCTGACTCAGTATTCTGCTCTCACGGTGCAGGCCATACTGTCAAGTGGGATGAAGCTGATGAGATGATGCATGTAGTGAGCAGGATGCCGGAAGATGGAGATGGCGAGAACTTTGACCGCCGCGCAGGCGGCACGGAAATCTCCGGCGGAGCCGCAAAGGGCGCCTTTGCACGAGGAGCATCAGGCGGAGTACATGCTTCTTACAGAGGAACAAAGGAAGAGGACGCGGAACTCGATCGTATCTTCGAGATGACTTACGGCAAGCCGAAAGAACGCAGGCATATACCGAAACGCGAGATATTGTCCGAGCGTGAGAAAGTGAAGATAATGCCGACAGAGGTCAAAGAAGAATTCCTGCTGGTAGACGGATACAATATCATATTCGCATGGGACCAGCTGAAAGAACTGGCTAAGGTAAGCATCGACGGAGCGAGGGAAGCATTGATCGAGATCCTGGCCAATTATCAGGGCTATAAGAAATGCCGCGTGATCGTGGTGTTCGACGCATATCGTGTCAAAGGCGGAGAGAGACATTTCGAAAAACATGAGAACGTGGATGTGGTTTATACGGCCGAAGCAGAGACTGCCGATATGTATATAGAAAAGACTGCTCACGAGAAAGCCAAGGATTATCTCGTAAGGGTCGCCACTTCTGATAGACTGGAGCAGATGATCATCGTCGGCAGCGGAGCATTCAAGGTGTCTGCCGATGAATTCAAGCTGGAAGTGGAGCAGGCAGATATGGAGATAAGCCGCATGATCGAGGAGCTGAACCGAAGGAACAAGCTGGAGAACAGAAGAGGAATAGAGATACCTGAATTGTAAAGCAAAGTAAAAAGCCTTGAGTTTTCAAGGCTTTTGCTATATAATTAAGACCCGACAGTTCGTTTGTACCATCCTGTCGTTAAACAAAACTAGGGCTTATTTTTTGTGGGAGAAATTATGGGAAACGATTTACAGACTAAAAACAATTCAAGATTTGTAAGGTGGGTCAGAAAAGAGTGGGAAGAAACGAACATCCTGCTTAGATACATACCGGCAGCGGCTGTTTCACTGTTTGTCGTAAGCGTCATATGTATGAACTTGCTGGCCAATAAGACGCTGGTCCAGACATACTGGATCGCTCTTGACGGTGGGATATTGATATCGTGGCTGTCTTTCATGTGCATGGACATCATCACGAAGCATTTCGGGCCGAAAGCTTCCAGCAAGATAGCGATCCTGGCATCTGCCATCAATGTTCTCACATGTCTGATTTTCTATGTTGTGAGCATCATACCATCAAATGCCAACGACTATACAGAATTCAACACCATATTTGGCGGAACATGGTTCATTCTGTTGGGAAGTACCGTCGCATTCCTTGCATCGGCAATCATAAACAACTTCCTCAACTGGACCATAGGCAAAATGTTTCTTAAAAATCCTGACGGTCCTGCAGCATACATGGCAAGGACATATATTTCGACGTTTATCGGTCAGTTCATGGATAATTTGATTTTCTCGATCATTGTTTTCATAGGATTCGCACCGATATTCTGGGACGGATTCCACTGGACATTGCTGCAATGTATAATGTGTGCACTGACGGGAGCTGTGGCTGAACTGATCATGGAAGTTCTGTTTTCGCCGATCGGATATAAGATAGTCACCAGATGGAAAGAGCACAATGTTGGGGAAGAATACCTTGTTTATATGAATGGAGATAAATAGAGATGAGAGTTTTGATAACAGGTACATCTCAGGGCATAGGAAAGGCTATCGCTGAGAGATTTTTGAAAGAAAACCATGAAGTCATCGGTATCGATAGGCAGGAAGGAGCTATTGACTGCAGCGGATATACGCATTACAGACAGGATATATGTGACTATGAGAACCTTCCTGAAATCAACGATGTGGACATCCTGATCAATAATGCGGGAACTCAGAATGAAAATGATATAGATATAAACCTTAAGGCGTTGATCCGCATTACAGAAAAATACGGTGTTCAGGATAAGATAAAATCTATTCTTAATATTGGATCTGCCAGCGGTCATACGGGAGCAGAGTTTCCAGAATACTGTGCCAGCAAGGGAGGCGTATTGGCGTACACTAAAAACGTAGCAATGCGCGTAGCAGGATTCGGAGCCACATGCAACAGCCTGGATCCCGGCGGTGTTTTCACACCGCTCAATGATTGCGTGGTGAATGATCCTGAGCTTTGGGCAGAGATAATGGAAGAAACTCCACTGAAGAAGTGGGCTACACCTGAAGAAATCGCAGAGTGGGCATACTTTCTGACAGTGATCAACACCTTCTGTACGGGACAGAATATCCTTGTGGACGGCGGAGAATCAATAAATTACAATTTCGTGTGGAAAGAATAAAGCAGTGGCGGAAATAGTTTCCGCCATTTTTTATTTGTAAAGTTAGCTTGACATAGAGCTTACTTTATTTTATAATGAGCTCAAACGAGAGGTAAAGCAAACTTTACATAAGGAGGGGCGTTTTGGAAAACAGGATAGAAGAAATAAGAAAAGAGCGGGGAATACGTCAGGAGGATTTTGCTAAGGAGATGGGCGTGTCCAGACAAACTATCAGTTCTCTGGAGAACGGGCGTTACAATCCATCTATAATGCTGGCGTACAAGATCGCGAAATACTTCGACATGACGATCGAAGAAGTATTTGTTTTCGAAGAAGAATAAGGGGGTCTATGATATGAACGAAAAAAAGAGGGTAATAAGTATAATCTATGTAGTTATAGGTGTGGTGTTGATAGCGTTGGCTTTCGCAGGCAAAGTGGATGAATTCTGGAATGGTATGGGATTTGCGCTTGCAGTGGTAGGATTTCTGCAGCTTTTAAGACAGCACAGGTTCAATAAGAACGAAGCTTACCGTGAGAAGATGGAGATAGAAGTGAACGATGAGCGCAATCATTTCATAAGAAATAAGGCATGGGCATGGGCAGGATATATATTCATACTCGCCATGGCAGCAGCGGTGATCGTGCTCAAGATAATAGGTCAGGATCTGCTGTCAACGGCAGCAGCCTTTACAGTCTGCTTCATGCTTATATTATACTGGGGAGCATACATGGTGCTGAAAAGAAAATACTAGACTTGCAAAACAGAGAAGTATATACGCTTCTCTGTTTTTTCTGATAGCAAAAGGTGGTATAATTTATTTGATCATTTATACAGTTTGATTTAAAGAAAGGGCATAAATATGATAGACATTAAAAATACATGTAAAATAGCACTGGTTCAGGCAGAACCGATAATGTTCGATAAGGCTGCAGGGTTGGAAAAAACGCTGGGACTTATAGAAGAAGCATCCGCGAAGGGCGCTGAGCTTATCGTATTTCCTGAACTTTTCATACCGGGATATCCTATCGGCATGAACTTTGGATTCAGCATGGGCAAGCGTACCGAACCGGGCCGCGAAGACTGGAAGAAGTATTATGACGCTTCTCTCGTTGCAGGAGGAGAAGAATTCTCAAAGCTCGCTGAGGCCGCAAAGAAGGCAGGAGCATATGTGAGCATAGGTTTCTCTGAGAGAGATGCAGTCGGCGGCACTCTCTATAACAGCAATGTTATCTTCGAGCCTGACGGTTCGTACAAAGTGCACCGCAAGCTGAAGCCTACGGGTACTGAAAGAGTAGTATGGGGCGACGCAGATAAAGACTATTTCCCTATAACAGAGACTCCTTGGGGGCCGATGGGAAGTTTGATTTGCTGGGAAAGCTATATGCCGCTGGCAAGAGTAGCGCTTTACCAAAAAGGCATCACTTTATACATATCGCCAAACACAAACGACAACCCTGAATGGCAGGCAACTATACAGCATATAGCTATCGAAGGCAAATGCTATTTCATCAATGCAGATATGATAGTAAGGAAGTCATCATACCCTGACCACATCAATGAACAGGATGCTGTTGCAGCTCAGCCTGATATGGTATGCAGAGGCGGCAGCTGTATCATAGATCCATACGGACATTATGTAACTGAACCTGTATGGGATGAAGAAACGATAATCTATGCAGAACTGGATATGCAGCTTCCGGCAGCAGGCAAGATGGAACACGATGCGGTGGGACACTACGCGAGACCTGATGTGCTGAAGCTGGTTGTGGAGGATAAATAATAGATTTTATAAAAAATCATTATAAACATGGAGGAAATAAGGATGAAAGAAGTATATGAATTTTTAAAAGAAGCAGGCGTTTATTATTTAGCTACTGTTGACGGTGACCAAGCAAGAGTTCGTCCATTCGGTACGATCGATCTGTTTGAAGACAAGCTGTACATACAGACAGGAAAAGTAAAGAATGTAGCGAATCAGATGAAAGCTAATCCAAAAGTTGAGATAAGTGCCATGACACCTGACGGCAGATGGATCCGTATCGCAGCGGAAGCCGTTCTTGACGAGAATATCAAAGCGCAGGAACATATGCTTGATGGTTATCCTGATCTTAAGGCAATGTACCAGCCCGGCGATGGCAATACGGAAGTATATTACCTTAAGAATGCGGTAGCTCAGATTTGTTCATTTACAGAGTCTGCAAGAGAAATCAGATTTTAATTGAGGTGCTTATAGAGGAAATTATGACTAGAGAAATAAATCCAAAAGATACGAGCAGAGCTTTAGCCTATGAACTGTGGTTGAATGCGCCTAATCCAATGGTGACATTTTTTAAGACATTGGATGTGACAAATCTTATCAAGATGTCAAAAAAGAAAAATATGAAATTCAATATGCTGCTTGATTATTGCATCGGTAAAGCAGCAGTACAGGTGAAAGAATTCTATATTCTTCCTGTGGGAGATAAGTTGATACAGTACGATACTATTGCAGTGAATTCTATAGTTAAAAATATTGCAGGCGAAGTAAGTTCATGCGATATTTTATATAAAGACGATTTAGATAGTTTCAATCATGATTATATGAAATATACGTCTGAAGTTGCTGAAACATTACAGGATAGAGATTTATCAGAAACCAGTATGGTAATAGGGACCTCTGCTATTATAGATACGGAAATAGACGGTGCTGTAGGGATGAACAGTGGTATTTTCAATAATCCATTTATTATATGGGGCAAGTATAGAAAAAAAGGGTTTAGATACTATTTGCCTATATCATTCCAGTTCCATCATACTCAGATGGACGGTGCTCATGCAGGGCGATTCTTAGCTAAATTACAAGATGCGATCGAGGAGCTGAGGTAATGAAAATCGAACAATACGTTATGGCTTATGGCGTTGAGCAGGATAGATTGAGAGCGATCTTGCCTGATGGGTTTGAATCGCTGCGTCCCGTACTGCGCTTCAACGCTGAGATCAGAGATGATAGATCAGGTTATATAGAATTCAACACAGCTGTAGAAAAAGATGGTAAGCGAGGCTGGATAAATATAGGCTTCTGGGACGGTATGTGTTTCGTAAGAACAGGTAAAAAGACAGTCTTCAAAAATGAGCTTCTCGAGATTTCGTTTACAGGTGTCGGCATAGAAGGCTCCTGCCCGGCGGAAAAGGATAATGAAGGGTGCTTTTTTATCGGAGAAGGCGAAGAATTCAGATCGGCAGAAAAGATCACTGCAAATAAAGAGTTTTGCGACTGCGAATTCCGCTGGCTGATAGAAGACGGCGCCTTTGGAAAAAGCATCGGCGAGACTTTACCTGCATATCCTGAAGAAATCAAAAATACATATTCAAGGGATTTGTTTACTGTTGAAAATGCAGCGGTCATCCCTTGCAGACAGGTACTGGGGTCCTACGTGGTTAAATTTGAGAGATAAGCATTAAAGTGTTGACTCCTACGTTGCGTCATAGTTTAAAATGTACTTACTGAGGAGGAAACGACGATGATGACAGTAAATGAAGTAAGTAAGTTGACAGGTGTGAGTGTGCGTGCACTTCAGTATTACGATACTATAGGGCTTCTTAAACCAAGCGGATATACAGAAGCAGGATATAGATTGTATGACGATACGGCACTAGAGCGCTTACAGCAGATCTTACTGTTCAAGGAATTGGAGTTCCCGTTAAAGGAGATAAAGGGGATCATAGATGCTCCTGATTTTAGCAGGAAAAAGGCACTGCAGCAGCAGATAGAACTGTTGACGATGAAAAAAGAGCATCTTGAAAACCTTATCGATTTTGCGAGAGGATTGAAGTTGTTAGGTGTGAGAAAGGTGGATTTTAAAGTGTTCGATACTAAGAAGATAGACGAGTATTCTAAACGTGCCAAGGAACAATGGGGAAAGACGCCTGAGTATAAAGAATACGAAAGGAAAATGCAAAACATGAGCGATGAAGATGAACTGACGATGGTGGATGAATTTATGCAGATTTTTGCAGAATTCGGGCAGATGATGGCGCTGGAACCTTCCGATGAAGAGGTGCAGGTACAGGTCAAAAAGCTGCAGGACTACATCACCGAGCATTTTTATACTTGCACGAAGGAGATATTAAATGGTCTTGGCAAGATGTATTCAGCAGGAGGAGAGTTTACCGAGAACATAGATAGAGCCGGCGGCAGCGGAACTGCAGAGTTTACTGCTAAAGCGATCGAAGTTTATTGCAGATAAGAGTATATTGCAAATTAATCGAATATATGCTTTAATGTATTAAAAGGAAAAGGAGGCTCATCATGTTTAGAAAACTGGCAAAAAAGAACAAGGCGATTTCTGAAGAAGCATGTATAGAAATACTTAAAAACCAGAAACGAGGCATTTTGTCCGTACTGGGAGATAACGATTATCCTTACGGAACACCGCTGAACCATTTTTATGATGAAGAAACCGGAAAGATCTATTTCCACAGCGGCAATTACGGACATAGAAAAGATGCGATAAATAAGCATGATAAAGCTTCATTCTGTGTTCTCAGCGATCCACGACCTGTAGAAGGATTCTGGGGTCTTGATATAGAGAGCGTTATCGTGTTTGGCAGAATGAAGATCATTACAGATCATGATGTCATCAAAGATATAGCAAAGAAGCTCAGCCATAAATTCACACTGGATGATGAATGGATCGACGAAGAGATCAAGGCAAGCATCAAGGGAACTATTCTTCTTGAACTGACTCCTGAGCACATGTGCGGCAAGTTCGTAAACGAGTCATAATATAAGGATACATACTGATAATAATAAGAACGCAATAATACTATAAATATTATTGCGTTCTTTTGCTTTATTGTAATAAATGATATAATGATTAACATGAAGAATCTAACAAGATGCACATGGTGCAATATGAAAAACCCCATATATATCGAATATCACGATAATGAGTGGTGCAGGCCTAATTTTGACGATCGATATCTGTATGAAATGTTGATCCTTGAATCATTTCAGGCAGGGCTTTCATGGGAGTGCATACTGAACAAGAGGGAAAACTTCAGAAAAGCCTATGAAGGCTTTGAGCTGGAGAAAGTGTGCGCTTTCGACGATGAGAAAATCAATGAACTGCTTAATGATAAAGGCATCATCAGGAACAAACTGAAGATAAATGCCAGCATAAACAACAGCAGGATATTCAGAACAATAGTCGACGAATACGGAACTTTTTATGATTATCTGAAAAGTTTTGCCAGCGATAAGATAATATACGAAACTGACAAGACGACTAATGATCTGTCAGATGCTATTTCAAATGACCTGAAAAAGCGTGGCATGAAATTCGTAGGCTCAACGATAATATATTCATATTTACAGGCGATCGGCATGATATACTCACACGATAAAGGGTGCTACTTATACAGAGATGAACAAACAGGAAATCTATGATTTATTGAT
This sequence comes from Bacillota bacterium, assembly GCA_030536355.1. Classification (GTDB taxonomy): domain Bacteria; phylum Bacillota; class Clostridia; order Peptostreptococcales; family Anaerovoracaceae; genus Lentihominibacter. The sequence continues at coordinate 32,521 of JAUNQD010000018.1, forward strand.
ACAAAAAAATATCCCGCATGAGATCACAGAGCATGAAGCTGTATATAATATGGCTGAAGTTGCGATGATAGAGCTGCCGCATCCTGAAGCGGAGGCTAAAAATCTCTTCATCCGCGACGATAAAAAGCAGAACTTTTACTTGATAACCGTAAAAGGATATAAAAGGGTAGACCTTAAGCAATTCCGAAAAGACCATAGTACCCGCGCTTTGCACTTCGTTTCAGCTGAGCTCCTTATGGATATTCTGGACTTGATCCCCGGTGCAGTAACACCTATGGGTCTTCTGAATGACTCGGAATGTAAAGTGCACTGGTTCTTAGATAAAGCGTTTTTGGACGAACCGGGGCTTATCGGTGTCCATCCTAACGATAACAGTGCGACTGTGTGGCTGAAGACAGAGGATCTGGTCGACTTGATAAAAGAACACGGCAATGAGATGGATTGGATAGAGGTTTAGGTAAGGAATAAGGAGGCATCGGATGTTTGCTTATCGTTTATGTGACATAAATGACAAGGATTGCTGGATAGCCATGAATCGAGAATTTATGGCGGAAGAAATCCAAGACGACAGTTTGTGGAACAGTACCGGACAGACTGATGACGAGCAATTTTCACATACGTTTGAAGAAGCATTGGAATCTGACGACTTGATCAGCCTGTTGATATTTGAAGAAGATGGCGTTCCTGTAGGATTTGCAAATCTGATGACTATATACAGCGTTTGGGCTCATGGTAAGGCGTTGATCTTGGATGATTTATATCTTAGGCCGGATGTGAGAGGTAAAGGGTATGGCAAACAGGCGTTAGGATATATCGATAAATTTGCAGCAGAGCGTGGATATAAACGCTTGCAGTTCCAGTCGGAAGCCACAAATCCAAATGCTATGGAGTTTTATGTTTCGCAGGGGTATAGTCCTGCTGATATGAAGTTTTATGTAAAGTATTTTGAGTAAAGATATGGGTATATATTGAGGAAAGGTAGCTATGAAATTCGTTATGGCATATAGCTGTGGTAAAGACAGCACCTTGGCTTTGCATAATATGGTTGAGCAGGGCAACAAACCGGTTGCTTTGATCACGATGGTAAATGAGGATGCAAAACGCTCTTTTTTTCATGGCGCGGACTATGACATGTTGCGGGCATATTCAGAAGCTTTAGATATACCTGTTTTAATTACATCAACAACGGGAGACAAGTATCATTTGGCAATAGAGAATAGCCTCAAAAAATCAGCGTCTTTAGGTGCAGAAGCAGCATGCTTTGGAGATATTGATATCGAAAGTAACCGCAAATGGAGTGAAGAAAGATGCAGGAATGTAGGTGTGAAATCTGTATTTCCATTATGGCATAAAGATCGTTCGGAAAATGTTTACGATCTTATTGATTTAGGATATAAATGTCTTATCAAATCGATCAATAATTCTTTGCTGCCAAAAGAACTTCTTGGAAGAATAATAGATGAAGAAGTGATAGAAATAATGAAAAGCTGCGATATCGATATATGTGGCGAGAACGGCGAATATCATACTTTAGTCGTTGATGGACCGATTTTTCATAAGCCGATTGAATACGAAACCGGAAAAATATTGGATTTTGGAGAGTTTTCAGTTATAGAAATGAGGACAAAGTAAGGAGAACAATAACATGGCAGAAATCAAAGAAACTTTTGCGAGGAATTTCTTTCGCTTATATGACAGTAAAATCGCAAGCGGTGAGCTGACATTTGCAGAATCAGGAATAAGCAGAGATAGCTTTACAAGAATTTGTGTAGATACGCGCTTTGTGTTTTCAGAAGAAGAAATACAGAGGTTTTGCGAAAAGGCGAAGCTTACGGATGAGCAGGCAGAGTCGCTGCTGAAGTTCGTGGAATGATTCTTGGAGGTCACAAATGGAACTTTTCAACAAAGCAGATAAAAAGTTAAAAGAATTGAACATAGAATGTCAGATCGTTGAGCATCCTCCTGCTGTTACCATCGAACTTGCAGACAAGTTCATTGAAGGGATCGAAGGGGTAAGAACGAAGACCATGTTCCTGACAAATAAGAAAAAGAGGAATTTTTATCTGGTGATCTTGGATGATGCCAAGAGGCTCGACATGGACAAGTTCAAGGACATGGTAGAAGAGAAGCAGATAAAAATGGCATCATCGGAAAGTTTAATGGAAAAGATGATGCTGGTGCCGGGGATCGTGTCGCCGTTCGGCCTTCTGAACAACGAGGATAATGATATAAAAGTATATATAGATAAGGAAATCATAAACGAAGAAAGGATGAGTTTTCATCCTAATACTAATGAAAAGACTCTTTTCATAAATACGCAGGACTTGCTTAAGAATTTAGAGGCAATCGGATATCCGGCGAATATCGTTGAACTGTAAAGTGATTTAAAACAATAGGTGTAAGTGATAGATTTTAGAGATGGAGGAAAATGATATGATTTATTTATTAAGTGATTACAGCCTGGGTGCTCACCCGAAAATCATGCAGGCACTGATGGATACCAATATGGAACATACCGATGGGTACTGCCTGGATCGCTTCAGCGATGAATGCACTGAGATGATACGTGAGTGGGTTGGTAAACCTGATGCTGACGTATATTATTTCGTAGGCGGCACGCCTTGTAACACTACTGCCATTTCTGCAGGTCTCAGACCTTATGAAGGAGTCATCACTCCGGCGACAGGACATATTTATGTACATGAAACAGGCTCCATAGAATTGAATGGGCACAGACAATTTGGGATGCCTACTCCGGATGGTAAATTGCGTCCCGAAGATATAGAAAAGGCGCTGCTGCACCATGAAGATGAACATACTGTGATCCCTAAGATGGTATATATCACACATCCTACAGAAAACGGCGGCGTGTACACGAAAGCAGAAATGACTGCACTCAGCGAGTGCTGCCGTAAGCACGGTCTGACTTTCTATGTAGACGGTGCTCGTCTCGGCACCGCGCTTACATGGCCGACAAATGATCTGGAAATCGAAGAAATCGCAGATCTGGTAGATGCATTTTATATAGGAGGAACTAAGATAGGTGCACTTTTCGGAGAAGCTTTGGTTCTCGTAAATCCTGAAAAATTCGATGATCATTTCCGTTATATGATCAAGCGCCAGTGCGCATTGCTGGCAAAAGGCCGTCTTATCCCAGTTCAACTGAAAGCACTTTTTGAAGGCGGTAAGGACTCACTGTACTACGAACTGTCAAAGAAAGAAAACGAACTGGCTATCAAACTGGCTGAAAGTGTTGTCAAAGCAGGCTACAAGCTGTGGCTGCCGCACCAGACCAACCAGGTATTTGTTATAGTGCCAAATGACAAAATCGAAGAACTCAACAAGGAATTCATGTTCTATACTTGGTGTCCATACGACGAAACTAATTCCGTTATCCGTCTCGTAACAAGCTGGGGAACAACGGAAGAAGATATAGAAAGCTTGCTGAAAGCGCTGTAAAGAATCGACTCTCTACTTTGAGTAGGTAGTATGCCTGCTTATGTGCATATAAAATAAGCACAGGAGGTAGGAAACAATGGATCAATATATTACAGGAGCTCTGATCAAAGAATTAAGAGAAAAGAAAGGACTGACACAAACAGAACTGGCAAAAGAGCTGGCTGTTTCCGATAAAGCAGTATCAAAATGGGAAACGGGCAAAGGATATCCGGATATCTCATTACTTGAGCCTATAGCTAAAGCCTTTGGTATATCGGTAACTGAACTTTTGGCAGGGGATACGATCAAAAATATCAACGTATCAGCCAATATGATGCGTTCAAAATTCTATGTTTGTCCGGTATGCGGCAATATCATACATTGTATGGGTGAAGCCGTCATCCAATGTCATGGCATACAATTAGTGCCCTGTCAGCCGGAAGAAACTGACGAAGAGCATATAATCTTGATAGAGAAAGTGGAAGATGAGTATTTCGTTCAAATCGACCACGATATGACGAAAAACCACTACATATCATTTATAGCGGCACTTTCCGATGATAGGATACAAATGGTAAAGCTATATCCGGAAGGGAATGCTGAGGCCAGATTCCAGATGCGCGCAGTAAGAAGAATCGTGTTCTACTGTAATCGTGATGGGCTATATTCGATAAATGTGATCAGAGGCGTACATGATAGAGAAGCTTCATACGACGATTATGAAGAAAGAAAATCGTTAGAGGAAACCGCGAAGATGTTGTTTGGGTAAGTTTAAGCAATAAAAGCTCTGTAACTATATTTTAGTTGCAGAGCTTTTTGGTTCAAAGTATAATAAGAATGAAAGAGCTGTATGGGCATGAGTAAAAAGAGAGGGATTGATATGAAGAATCTTTTAGAATATAAGGGATACTACGGAAATGTAGAATTCTCAAATGAAGATGAAATTTTATATGGAAAGGTACTTGGAATAAAAAGCCTAATATCTTATGAAGGAGACAGCATAAAAACTTTAAGAAAGGATTTTGAAGAATCTGTTGATGGGTATCTTGATTATTGCAATGAAAAAGGCATAGAGCCGGAGAAAATGTATAAGGGCAGCTTTAATATAAGAATAGCTCCGGACCTTCATAAGAAGTTGGCTATATATTCTTTTGCCAATCAGAATTCTATAAATGCAACAGTAGAAGAAGCTATAGAAGAATATTTGGCAGATAAGTGAGCTTTGAAAGATAAATCTTGCTAATGTAAGTCAAGTACTTTTTAAAAGTTTTTGAGAAAACTTTTA
>JAUNQD010000019.1:0-5037 GCA_030536355.1 Bacillota bacterium
ATACGGCGCATTGTGAGGTGATTGCCCTGTTGCAGAGGGTGTAAGACTTGAATTTTCAATAGATTTGAGCTAATGACAGTGCGTACAAGGGGATACAAATTGAAGAGAATCGCTATTTGTGGTAAATACAAAATCAACAATCTAATATAAAATTTATATAAGATTGGAGGGAGTGATATGGATCAGAAGAGAATTGGCGATTTCATTGCGACATTACGAAAAGAAAAGGGGATTACGCAACAAGAATTAGGCGATCACTTAGGTGTTACAAATAAAACAATCTCTCGTTGGGAGACTGGAAAATATATGCCTGATATAGCAGTTATCCCAGAACTCTGTAAATTCTTTGACATTAGCATAAATGAGTTTATTTATGGTCAGCGAATAGCGGAAGATACTTTTCGTAATCAAGCTGATATTAATATCCTCGATATTTTAACACGAGATAAAAAATTACGAAGACAAAAACAATATAGCGAAATGATGGGTGGTGCGGGGACAGGTTTAATTCTATCGGTTTTATATAATCCTGACAGAATAGAAAAAACTGTTGTTGCTTTAATCGGACTGACTATGATTCTCATTGGATGGTATTTACGATCCAAAATAGATAAAAGCCCGGTATCATTACAAAAATAATAGAGATTATAAAAGTTGGACTTTAAAGAGATATGAGTATTGCTTGTATCTCTTTTTATATTAAGATGAATCTATGAAAGAGATATTTTATATTCCCGGTAAACGAAAAAAGAAGAATTTAAAGGTAGCTGCATATTGTCGTGTAAGCACAAAAGAGGAAAGCCAACACGGCAGTATCGAATCACAGGCCTTATATTATGAACAATTAATCAACGAAAACCCGGATTGGATCCTTTCTGGGATATATGTAGACTACGGCAGCGGATTGAGACGAAAAGGCCGAATCTCTCTTGAACAGATGATAGAGGATGTTTGCAATGGCAAAATTGATTACATAATCACCAAATCATTGAGTAGATTTTCGAGAAATACTGTAGATGCTTTGGAAATCATCAGGTTGTTAAGAGGAAGGAGAGTTGCCATGTATTTTGAAAATGAAAATATAAACACATTAGAGCAGGTTTCAGAAATGGAATTGGCAATTAGATGTGCATTGGCACAGGAAGAAAGTCGTAATATGAGTGAAAATACTACTTGGGGATATAAAAGAAAGTTTGAACGAGGAGATTATTTTGTGAATTATAAGCGTTTCATGGGGTATAGATGTGAAAATGGCAATTTAGAGATTATTCCTGAAGAGGCTAAAACCATTCGTATGATCTTTGATATGTATTTGATAGGTAAGACATTAAATCAGATTAAAGAAGAATTGGAAAAGGAAAATATCAAAACTGCAACGGGAAAAGACAATTGGTCACCCTATGTGATTCACAAAATGCTTAAGAATGAAAAGTATGCAGGTTGTACTTTAATGCAAAAAACATACTGTCCTAATTTTATTACAGGGGTTAGAAAAATAAATCGCGGAGAAGTTAATCAGTACTTTATGGAGGATACACATCCTGCAATTATTTCTAAAGAAACTTATGACCAAGTACAGGAAGAAATGAAAAGACGAGAAAGGATTATTTATAAGGCAGATGGAACAAAAGAAATCTGTAATAAAGCATATAGCGGTAAATACTTATTCAGCAATTTATTAGTATGTGGTTATTGTGGAGCATCATATCGCAGAAGAACTGAAAGAGGAAAAGTTGTATGGAGATGTGCGACAAGGATAGAAAAAGGTAAAGCAGCCTGCAATGATTCTGTAACAGTTAATGAGGATCAGTCAAAAATCTTTCTTGCTAATGTTGTTTGTGATGGTTGCTATGATGAAGAAATGGTAAAGGCTCGTGTTTCCATCATTAAAATTTTTGAAGACAGATTAGAGATATTTGATAAAGATGGAAATGTGATATAATTATAAGAAAAGTATGAAGGGAGTTAGGATTACACATATGAGAAAGCATTTGTTTCTTGTTAGTAAAATACTAATTACAGGTATCAGTTTTATTGGAATAATTATATTTAGCAATAATAGTGCTGATAGTAATTTATCAAATAATCTAGTTAATATAAACATTGTTCAAAATGCTTTATATGATGTTTCTATTGGCATATTTTCTGCAATGATTTTAGTTTGGTTTATAGACGAGATTGGAAATCATATAAAAGAACATCAATCACAGAAAAAAGAGATTTTATTAATTAAGCGATGTGATAAAGTATTAAAAAAATATATCGAACAGTATATAACAATGTTTTATTGTGTGGCTACTCCTTTGGAGAAAAGAAACTTTAAAGAAGTAGGAATGCCAGAGACATTTACGTTGAATGATATGTGCGATCTCCATCAGACATCATTATTGGTAAAAGAAGGATTTATGAATAGTGCGGTAGATTCTTTTCTTAGTATCGAACTTGGCCTTAGAAAAGAGTTTGCCTCATTAATCCAAAAATATGATTTCGATTTTTATCCACAATTTGCAGAAATATTTTTAGATTATATCCAAACTTCTGTTAAAAATGATTGTAGAGCGGGGATTGCATCTAATAGGGAACAGATATGTAGAAATGAAAAATATGCGGGAGAGATACATGATCTTTTAAAAACAAAAGGTGAAGATTACTATAATAGAGCTTTATCTGAAGAAAAATTTTCTGCTACGATTATTCATCCATATATGTATTTATATGAGATGATGAAGGTACAAAGAAAATTAATATTAAATTATCAGGCAGAAATTATTAAAATTGAAGAAATGGATGATTTGACGAAACGTAAATTTATATTCGCAAAGGTATGGGCAAGGATTAAGAAAGGAACGAAATGAATGAATATAATGAAATTGAAATTGTTTTTCGCCAAATGTAGCAAATGGATATATGCCATATTTTTAGTAGTTTGTGCTGTTATAATATTTCTTTTAATTTGTAGATTTGATTTAATAACTAAATTAGGAAACTGTCCTGCAGAAACTGTGGCTGTTTTGGGTACTTTGTTAGGTGCTATTATAGGTGGAATATTTACTCTTGCTGGAAGCGTTTATGTTAATAAAAGACAATTAAAGGCACAGACCTACATTAAAAAAAAGAATTTAATTTATAAACCATTATATGATGAATTGAGATCCATACAAAATGATATTCTTTCAGCTAATCCTTTTCCGGACATAATTGTGTTTCAAACAGAAGATTATGGTAGATTAAAAATTCCACAGTATACAGTTTGGGATAGAATTAAGTCCGATACACGTTATTTAGAAACACCTCAAAAACTTGTTTCTGAAATGGAGGACCTTTATTTGAAAATAAATGAATATATGAAAACAAGGATTGGGAATAATGATGAAATGACTGACTTGATAAATAGTGTATTTCAAGAAGTTATAGGAACTCAAAGTACAATAATTAATATTGGAGATTGTGTTATAAGTTATGTATTAGAAGATTCCAAAGAAGATATTTATGATTATTGTAAAACTAGTTTAAAGGATAAAGTTGATGTTTCTGAAGAACAAAAAAAAGAATAAATGAACTTTTTTATGAAAGATGCAAAGAAAATGCAACTATCATAAAAATAAAAAAAGCAAAGCAAGCGTGGGAGCTACAACAGCAGAATGTTATCAGTCTATTAACAGATATGATTCAGTATGTTAATATTAAGTATGAGGGGTAAATTATGCAGTATGGTTTGAAAGATTATGAAGTTGAAAAAATAATACGTCATTCACTTAACAAGAATCCCGATCTCAAATACTACATAAACAATGATTATATTGAGGAACTAATTTCACTGTTTGTGGAAGGAGTGGGTCAAGCGATAGAAGCGAATAATAAAAAAGTATTTTCTGATATCGAAAGGGAACTTCGTTTAAAAAAACGTGGCGCACTATAATCTAATAAATATAATATGAAAAATGTAAAATGAGATAGATAAAGGGAGCTATTATATGGGAAATATAATTCAGAAACAATTTGAAATGATTTTATATCAAACGGACGATGAAAATGTGTCTGTAAATGCAATGATAAAAGATGAAACAATGTGGCTAACACAGAAGTCGATGGCTGCACTGTTTGACGTTGAGGTTCCAGCAATTAGTAAACATCTGAAGAATATCTATGAGGAAGGAGAACTGCAAGAGAGTTCAACTATTTCCAAAATGGAAATAGTTCAAATGGAAGGAACAAGGCAAGTAAAACGTAATACAATATTTTATAATTTAGATGCCATTATTTCAGTTGGATATCGCGTAAATTCAAAAAAAGCTACAGGATTCAGACAATGGGCCACTTCTATATTAAATGAATATATACGAAAAGGCTTCGTAATGGATGATGAGCGTCTGAAGCAAGGAACAACTGCTTTTGGGAAAGATTATTTTCGTGAATTACTGGAGAGAGTTCGTTCCATTAGGGCTAGTGAAAGAAGAATTTGGCAGCAGATTACAGATATATTTGCGGAATGCAGTATCGATTATGATAAAACTGCAGAGATAACCGAGGCATTCTATGCAACTGTTCAAAATAAATTTCATTATGCAATAACGGGGAAAACTGCAGCTGAAATCATTTATGATAGTGCAGATCATAATAAAGAGCATATGGGATTAGTTACATGGAAAAATTCTCCGGATGGTAGAGTGTTGAAATCAGATGTATCTATTGCTAAAAATTATCTAGATGAGAAACAAATCAAGCAGTTAGAGCGAGCTGTCACAGGATACTTTGATTACATAGAAGATTTAATTGAACGAGAAAATACTTTTACTATGGAGGAATTTGCAGCCAGTGTAAATGAATTTCTGGCTTTTAGGAGATATGATATTCTAAAAGATAAAGGGCGTATTTCTGCTAAAATGGCAAAAGATAAAGCTGGACAAGAATACGATATTTTTAACAAAACTCAGTTGATAGAATCTGATTTTGATAAATCGATAAAAGCAATAACAGATAAAATGAAATAACGACCATGAGACATAAGCATGTTGCCTATGTCTCTTTTCTTATATT
>JAUNQD010000019.1:5047-37143 GCA_030536355.1 Bacillota bacterium
GATTTTGATAAATCGGTAAAAAAATTGGTAGACGGGATGAAGTAGCTTTAATAAACAATAAAGGTAAAAACTATGGAATTTGAAAAGAAGTTGGGCAAAATGGCTTTGGATTTATTAAAAAATGAAGAACTAGTTAAAACTACTTCTGCTGCATTCGGAATGTTATTTCCGTATTGCGGATTAAGGAAGAAAGCATTAGATGTATATATTGAGGAAGTTGAAAAATCAAATATGCCAAGTGAATCTAAAATAATAGCAATTTTAAATGCAAAAGAAACGCTTAAAAGGCTTAAAAATCAAAGTAAAATAGTTGAAGTCGCAGTAGAAAACGCAAAACAAGATACAGATTTTTCAAATGAGTCTGGTGTTAATGGTGATTGGCTCGATAGATTTATGGACGCTGCGAAATTTGTGACGGATGAACAAATGCAGTTGATATGGGGCAAGGTGTTGAGCAAAGAGTTTGAAAAACCAGGGGCAACACCTAGTAGCCTAATTAGGATTCTCTCAGAAATAACATGGGAAAGTGCAGTTGCTTTTAAGAAAATATGCAGCATGAACCTGATAATGGCATTAATAGGAGATGATGGGAAAGTTAAAAGTGCAAGAACTGATATAATAGTCCCTTATGATGATAATTCTAGAGCCCTTGCAAAAATGGGTCTTACATTTGATGTTATCAATGAATTGGATACTATTGGTCTTATAAAATTTAAAAGTATATTGGGATTTAATACAGACGAAATTGTAGAAGAAACGATTGCGACATATGTAAATGGAAAAACTGAAGTCATAGTAGAACATAAAGAAAATACTTTTCCTAAAGGGAATATAATGCTTACTAAAGCCGGTGAATGTTTACGGGATATAACATCTTGTGAGGACATTTTGGGATATGATAATATGATAAAAGAATATTTTACTAAACATGGTATTAAGTATATAGAGAAACCAATATATGAAATTGTTAAAGTTGGGGATGGTATTATAGTACAAACTTGTTAAGGCATCTAGATTTATGGAATGTCAATTTAGAAGTACATTGTTAGGTATTAATGTAAAATGGTGAAATAAAAATATCAAAATTGTGTTTACATACACAGTACGACGTTCAAAAATTGTGTCTGTTTGAGCGATACGGCGCATTGTGAGGTTGTGACACTGCTGGTTAAAACTAAATAAATAAATTTTCAGAAAAATACGAAAAAGGTATTGACTTTCTTCGAATGAAGTGATAAAGTATAGACAACAAAGAGATAGGAGGTACGGTCCGAAGAAAAAGTAAGATAGTATTTCAAAAATTTTGAAGAAAGAGAGGTGCCTGAAATGCGTTTGAAAGAACCTAATTAAGACCCGTTCGAAGTAGTAAGATTATTTCGAACGGGTTTTTTATTGCTTCAATATAATTGTTTTGATCTATATTTTTAACAACTTGATCTACAGACTAGCCTCTGCCTCTTCGATAGTCTCATATCCATACATCTTGACCATGATACCTTGATTGATCATAGCAAGGGACTTTCCTTCAGCCTGCAGCTGTCTAACATAGTCTGCATACATCTCTAACAGTTCTACCGGATAAGTTTCCAGCTCGCCTCTGGCGTAAGTTTCCAGAGAGGTGAAACCGTACTTATCCTGATCGGAAGTGATCGGTCTTCCCGTGCCACTGATCTTTGGATATTTTTCTGCAAATTCCAGCTCCCACTTTACCATAGCAGTTACGACCTCGTCGATAAGAGGGAAGCTTTCCTGCGGTGTATTCGGAAGGTAAGGTTCCAGGTGCTGAGTGTAATATCCGGGGTCTGTGAAACGCATCATTTTAGCGTACTTTTCTGTTACCATATTGCGCCCTTCATTGCGACATTTTGTCACGAAGTCTTCCCAAAACTCAAGCATGTCATCACGCCAGGAAGCATACTGGCTGCCACGCATGATATAAAAGGTTTCCCAGTCATCCTGACAGGACGCTCTGCCTCCGATATTCTGCGTACTTTGCATCATTTCGAATTCTATTTTCAAGACATTTTCAACTCTGTCTGCTTTTATGTTTTTCATCTGTTTCCACCTCTTTTCGAGATAATTATACACTGTTTGATCTATTCTTCCATATACTTTTGATCAAATTATCCTTTTTCATTATGTCCTCCTAAAACGCAAAAATCCACGTCATTATATCTGAAATATCATGGCTTTGCAACAGCACAAAATAGAATATGTGATTAAAAAATGACGAGACTTCCGTATAGTACGAGTAACATCGTCCTTTTTTATTTCATATTATGCACTATAGCAACAATATTAAGGAGAAAAGACTATGGCAAATAGTGTATTTTTATCAGCCGGACATGGTGGAAATGATCCGGGAGCAGTAGGATATGGATTAAAAGAAAAAGATATTAATTTGCAGACATTGTTGGGCTGCAAGGCTGAACTGGAGCGGCATAACGTGAAAGTTTTCTCTTCGCGTACTACCGATGAAAATGACGGTGTATATGAAGAAGTCAGAGAAGCTATTGCTTCAGGAGCAAACCTGGCAATATCTTTTCACACCAACGCTGGTGGCGGCAATGGATTTGAGGCATATTGCAATACTTCGAATCCTGACGGTGTGAGATTCAGCAAATTGGCAGAGAAATATATCAAAGAGCTTGGACAGAACAGCCGTGGTGTTAAAGATGGAATGCATCTTTATTTCATCAGAAAGACGACGATGACAGCAGTCTTACTTGAATGCTTTTTTATAGATAACGATACAGATAATAATATTGGTGATACCAAGGCTGAGCAAAGGGCACTGGGCGTGGCTTATGCTAAAGCTATCCTCGAGTATATGGGAATCACTTACAAGGGGAATACTCCTGATAAGCCTGATACAGTGAGTCCATCGAAAAAGATCTATCGAGTGCAGGTAGGCGCCTACTCGAAAAAAGCAGGCGCTCAGAAGCAGGTCAAAGCGCTCAAAGCCGCAGGGTTAGAAGGCTCTATAAGATACTCTGCAAAAGAAAAATTATATCGAGTGCAGGCAGGTGCATATACAGTTTATGCAAATGCTGAAAAAATGAAAGAAAAAGTTATAGCAGCAGGGTTTGCTGCTTTTATAAGTGAAGAATAAAACAGAATAAGAAGGTGAATAAAGTGAATAGACAGGAAATGCAGCAGCACTGACCATCACCCCACTGGCAGGCGGAGCGCGACCTGTATCCGCACACCTTGTCATCGTCAGACTTCAGTAATACCATTACGGGTTACACCAAAATGTAGCTGTAGCTCACACTAGGCGAATGCCCTTGAGACGATCAAGGGCATTTGCTATAATAAGTGAAAAGTGTATTTTGATATAATAAGGAAAACACATATACGGGAGAGTGTAAGATGAGAACGAAAAAACTGGCTCTTCTCGGCTTTGGCAACGCAGGACAGGCTTTCTCAGAAATGCTTCTGAAAAAGCAGGACGATATAAGAGAAAAATACGGATATGAAATAATCGTTACAGCGATAGCAACTAATACGAAGGGCAATCTGATAGGAGAAGATGGCATCGATCTTAGAGAAGTCATTAATGACGTGGAAGAATACGGCAAGTTCTGCAATAAAGAACAGCTGACAGAGATGACGACCATTGAGATCGCGGAAGCAGCAGATTATGATGTACTGATAGAAATGACACCGCTGAACATTTTCACAGGACAACCTGCCATCGACCACATCGAAGCTGCTTTCAAGCGCAGCAAGGATGTCATAACAGCCAATAAAGGACCGATTGCTTGGAAGTTCAAGGCCCTTGAACAAATGGCAGCAGACAACGGCTGTAAGTTTTATTATGAAACTACGGTTATGGACGGCACTCCCGTCTTCAACCTGGCAGAGAAAACACTGCAGCTGGCTGAAGTCACTGAAGTTAAGGGGATACTCAACAGTACAACTAACTTCATCCTTGAAGAATTGGCGGCAGGCTCTGATTACGATGACATAATTGAACGGGGCAGACAGATGGGCTTCGTTGAAGCGGACCCTTCTATGGACATAGAAGGCTATGATGCGGCGGCTAAGATAACTGCACTTTTGAACGTCCTTATGGATGCCGATATCACACCTGACATGGTGGACAGAAAGGGCATCGAAGACATAACGATCGAAGATATCAAGGCTGCCGAAAATCGTGGAAATGTCATCAAGCTCTTATGCAAAGGTGCACGCGATCATGACGGCAAGATCATCGCATCGGTAAGGCCTGAAGAAGTTCCTAAGAGTGATATGCTGGCATCCATAGACAGCACCACATCGATCGTTTCCATAACTACAGATTTGATGAAGACTGTTTCCATCGTAGAGCATCAGCCTGAAATAGAACAGACTGCCTACGGGGTATTTGGGGACTTACTGAGAGTCCTCAGCGAATAATAAATATCATATGATCGGTACAAAAAAAGAGAACATCGACAAGGTGTTCTCTTTCTTGTATATATTCATGTCTACAATATCTTCGTCGTCCACTGGCTGCAGTCCCACACCTGATCCACGATCTCCTTATAAAATTCAGGCTCGTGGCAGATGATGAGGATGCTGCCCTTGTATTCTTTCAAAGCGCGCTTCAGCTCGGCCTTGGCGTCCTGGTCGAGATGATTTGTAGGTTCGTCCAAAAGAAGCAGGTTAGTCTCTCTATTTATGAGTTTGCAAAGTCGCACTTTTGCCTGCTCGCCTCCTGAGAGGACTCGTACCTGGCTTTCTATGTGTTTAGTGGTAAGTCCACACTTGGCTAACGTCGCGCGGACTTCGAATTGATTCAGTCCCGGGAATTCTTCCCATATCTCTTCGATGCAGGTGTTAGTATTTCCCGGCGCCATTTCCTGTTCGAAATATCCGATCTGCAGATAATCACCAAGGTTCACCTGACCTTCCAGCGGTTTGATCAATCCCAGTACACTCTTTAGCAGGGTAGTCTTACCGATACCATTGGCACCGACAAGAGCAATCTTCTGACCTCGCTCCATCGAGATATTCAGCGGCTTAGTCAGCGGATCCTTCGCATCATATCCAATCACCAGATCCTTAGTGTTGAACAGGATCTTGCCGGAAGTACGACCTTTGATGAAGTTGAATTCAGGTTTTGGTTTCTCGGCTGCCAGCTCGATCAGCTCCATGTTGTCTAGTTTCTTTTGACGGGACATGGCCATATTACGAGTAGCAACACGAGCTTTGTTACGTGCTACGAAATCCTTCAGTTCACTGATTTCCTGCTGCTGACGTTTATAAGCAGCCTCCAGCTGTGATTTTTTCATTTCGTAGACTTCCATGAATTTATCGTAGTCGCCCACATAGCGATTAAATTCCTGATTTTCCATGTGGTAGATCAAGTTGATAACGCTGTTGAGGAACGGTATATCGTGAGATATCAAGATGAACGCGTTCTCATATTCGTTCAGGTACCTCTTAAGCCATTCGATATGTTCTTCATCCAGATAGTTGGTTGGCTCATCCAGTAATAAGATGTCAGGTTTTTCAAGCAGCAACTTCGCCATAAGAGCTTTAGTCCTTTGTCCGCCTGATAAATCGGTCACAGGACGATCAAGGCCTATATCGAGCAGACCCAGAGCACGAGCAACTTCTTCTACTTTAGAGTCGATGATATAGAAATCATGGACAGTCAGCATATCCTGGATCTCGCCTAGTTCCTCCATCATTTCCATCATGGTGTCTTCATCAACGGACCCCAGCTGATCACAGATCTCGTTCATGCGAGTCTCCATCTCAAACAGCCACGAGAAAGCAGATCTTAAAACATCACCCAGCGTCATTCCCGGCTCCAGCGCAGTATGCTGATCAAGATATCCGATACGGCAGTTTTTCGCCCACTGGATATTGCCTTCATCAGGCTGAAGCTTACCGGTAATTATATTCATGAATGTAGATTTACCTTCACCGTTGGCACCGATAAGCCCTATATGTTCACCCTTAAGCAAACGGAAAGATACATCGTCAAAAATTGCCCTGTCTCCAAATCCATGAGACAGATGCTCTACAGTTAAAATACTCATAACTCCTCGATTCTTAGTCGTTTATAGTTTGTCCTAGAAGCACTTATCTAGTACGTCCGGATCAAGCCCGTCGCGGCAAGTCATCTTGCCTGCAATGAAGTAAGCGATGCCGCCAAACAGCAGTCCCCATACGACAGCATTTATACCCCACACGGTAAGTCCGAACTGGTAAGAGATGACATATACTGCAACACCGATCAAGGTGGATGCTATAGCCGCCTGGCGAGTTCCTTTTTTATAGAAAACGCCGCCTACCAGAGGCCAGAAGAAGCAGCATTCAAGTCCGCCCATGGCGAACAAGTTCACCCAGAAGATGATGTCCGGCGGAGTCAATGTTAGTACGAATACGATAACACCTATCAGTATAGTCACAGCCAGACTGGACTTGGATAAGTTCTTCTCGAAACGAGCCTTTTTCTCAGCATCGTCTTTCACAATATATGTTCCCCACAGATCCTTGACGATCGAAGCTGAGGCTAGGATCAGCAGAGAAGAAACAGTCGACATTACAGCAGCCATAGGTGCGGCAAGAAAAATGCCGGCAACGCCTACAGGCATGATCTGCTGGATAACAGCAGGGATGACATAGTCTGAAGATGCGAATTCCTGACCTGCGATAAGAGCGCCTGACCATGCACCGCCAACGTGCATGCCGATCATCAGAAGACCTGCGACTACAGTACCAACAAGCATAGCGGTATGCAGACTCTTGGTGTTCTTGAAACCCATACCTCTGACAGCAGTCTGCGGTAGACCGATGACACCTATACCTACCAGCACCCAGAAGGAGAGCAATCCACCCGGAGTATATCCCGTTTCAGTCAGTTTATCCCAACCCGGCATCTGAGCATCCATCACAATGCTCATAGCTTCGAAATCTCCGATCTCACGGACCACGAAGAACAGGAACAGGAATGTTCCCACCAGCATGATGATGCCCTGGAAAGTATCTGTTATAACAACGGCAGTGAAACCGCCAAATGCTGTATATAGAATAACAACGAATGCGAATATCACGAGAGCCAGCCAGTAAGGTAGCCCTGTCACAGATTCGATAAGCGTAGCACCGCCCAGGAACTGAGCGATCATCTGTGTCACGAAGAACACCAGCATGATAACAGTCGTGATTATCACCAGTGCGTCCGACTTATAACGAGCCTTCAAGTAACCTGCAACTGTAACAGCACCGGTCTTTCGAGATACTACAGCGAACTTCTTGCCCAGTACGCCAAGTACCAGGAAAGCAGCTCCTACTTGGACGCCTGCCACCCACGCCTGAGAGAAACCATAAGTCATGGCAGCGGCGCCGGGACCGCTGATGAACGAGCTTACACTGGCGTATGTGGCGACTGTAGTCATGGCAAGTACGACACCATTCATGCCTCGGGAACCGATAAAGTACTTTTTCTCAAAACTAAGGTCGCTTTCTTTGTCCTGTTTTTTGCTGAAGAACATTCCGACTACCACGTTTATGATCAGGTAGAGGATTATGATGAGCAGCATGATGATTTGATTGTTAGTCATTCAGCTCACCACCTTCCTGAACATCGACAACATCGCTGTTGGCTTCGTCACCGAGATCAAAGTTCTTGAAAACCTTTTTCAATAAGAAAACGACTCCGATCACCGATATCACGAAAGCACCTATAGTGCTTACGAAGAACCATAGAGGCATTCCCAGCACCAGCATGTCGATATCTTCCAGCAAAAATCCGAAGCCGATATGCCATGCAGCCACTATGGCGATCAGTATGAAAGTCGCCTTTACTTCCTTAAGTATTTGCTTATGTTTTTGTTCGTTTGTCATGTATTCCATTTCGATTTTCCTTTAGTCTCATGATCCATGAAGCGGATCTTTAAGCTAAACAATATTTATCACCAAGATTCTAACATTTTCGCGGTAAAAGAACAATAAGCCGCAGCAAATTATGATATAATAATCATACGTATGTAGTTTTTAAATTTGAGGTAATTGATAATGACAGAATTACTAGCCCCTGCAGGAAATATCGAGGCATTTAAGGCGGCCATCGCAAGTGGATGTGATGCAGTATATCTTGGCATGCAGAAATTCGGTGCCAGGGCTTATTCAGATAACTTTGATATAGATACTCTCAAGGAAGCAGTTGAATATGCACACCTGAGAGACGTTAAAGTATACGTGACAATGAACACCATCGTTTTCGAAGAAGAAATCGAAGACATGAAAGAACAGCTCCATCAGCTCAATGACATAGGTGTAGACGGAGTTATCGTTCAGGATCTGGCTGTTCTCAAGTACGCAGAAGATCACTTTGAAGATATGGAAGTGCATTGCTCTACACAGATGGGTATCGATGATCTGGAAGGAACACTTCTTTGCAAAGAACTGGGCTCAGATCGTGTAGTTCTGGCCAGAGAAACAAGCATAGATAAGGTAAAAGAAATAAAAAACGCTGCACAGATCCCCCTTGAGATCTTCGTACACGGTGCCCTTTGCGTATCATACTCGGGAAACTGTCTCATGTCGGGGCTCATCGGATATCGAAGCGGAAACCGCGGCAGATGCGTAGGCTCATGCCGTAAGCCTTACGAGCTGATAAACACGACTACAGGTGAATCTCTGGGTACAAGCTATATCCTTTCGACCAAGGATTTGAATACTATCGAACACATAGAAGAACTGCGCGGGATAGATTCCCTCAAGATCGAAGGACGAATGAAAGAACCTGTATATGTGACCAATGTAGTTTCAAAATACAGGGCGGCTCTGGATAAGACTGCGACAGAAGAAGATAAAGAAAACCTTAAAAAGACTTTTAACAGAACATACACTGAAGGTTATCTTTTTGGTGAGGACCACGGGAATATCACCAATATTTCAAGACCTAATAATTTCGGATACCCGATCGGCAAGATAACAGGTTCATACAGAAACATGTATGAGATAACCCTAGATCAAGGAGAACCGCTAAATCAGAACGATATCATCAGGATCGATCACGATGGCGAGGATGTCAACCTGTCGGTAGTAAGACTTTATGATCGTGCTGACAATTTGATAAACAGTGCAGACGACACTTGCTACATAAAGATAAAAGAGAAGCTCTCTCAAGGAGATATCGTATATAAAACTAAAGATTACAACTATTATAAGGAATTGGAAAGCACACCTGCCGGTGAATTCAGGCGTTTTCCGCTAGATTTCAAAGTGTATGCTTACCCGGATGCCAAGCTGATCATCGATGCTGAAGGTTTCGGTATGCAGTATCTTTATGAGAGTGAAGAGGTGATGGGAGAAGCAATCAATAACCCGACATCCAAAGAGCAGGTGATCAAGCAGCTGGCAAGGCTCAATGATACGGTTTTCTGCCTTGGAGAAGTGGAGTTCGAGGAATACAACGCATTCATTCCTGCCAAGCTTCTCAACAATGCCAGAAGGCAGATCGTTCAGGCGCTCTATGATATGAAGCTGGCGAGCAAGCAGAATAGAACTAAAGAACCTCGTGACCGCGAGAAGATCGCTTTCGAACAGAAAGCACCATATCTCACTGCTGCTGTGACTACCAGAGAACAGTACGATATCTGCATTAAAGCCGGGATAAAGGATGTATATTTTGATAACATCATAAGGAGAAATCAGATCGAATACGGACCGAAGGAAGGTGAACTTCTGATAGGAGGGTACGGCGGTATCTATCATTACAGAGATACTAATTCGTTCATTACAGATTATTCATTGAATGTGGTCAATGCATCAAGCTGCTATCAACTCCATGAGCAAGGTGCCAAGAGAGTGACGCTTTCATACGAGCTGAACAAAAACCAGATAAGTGATCTCATAAAAAAATACTATGAAGAAAATGATGGTTACCCGGCACTTGAAATGATCGTATACGGCAGAGCACCGCTGCTCTTTACAAAATATTGTCCTCTCAAGAAGATGGGGCAGTGTGGGAATTGTCAGCGACAAAGATTCGAGATAGAGGATGAATACGGAAGATTTCCTATCCTTTCGCATCCTGACAAAGCCAATGACAATTGTGCCGTTACCATTCTAAATGGTAAGGTTCTGAATCTGCTGGATGAGATGCCTGTCATCGAAGGCGTGGAAGCTTTCAGATTGAATTTCACAATAGAAACGGCTGATGAAGTGAGAAATATCATCAAGGCGGCACAGGATAAGCTGGCAGGAAAAACAAACAAGACACTCTTTGCTCAGGAAACGGATACGAGAGGTCACTTCAACAAGGAGATTATGTAATGATCACGGTAGAAAAACTATCATACGGTTTTCCCGAAAAAGATTTATATAACGAGATTTCATTTACCTTGCAAGCAGGGGATCACTGTGCCTTGATAGGCAGCAATGGCTGTGGCAAATCTACACTTGTCGATATGCTTATGGATACCGAGAAGTATCTGTATGACGGCAAGATAATAAAAGATGAAACCATGAGAACAGGGTATGCCAGTCAGTTCAGTATAAGAGATAAGAACAGGGAATGCACTGTTTTCGAATTTCTGAGCGAGAGGTTTCTTGAAAATCAGCAAGAAATCGCAGCAGTATGTGAAGCGATGGGTTCAGAAGAAGTTATGGCTGATGAGACAGGTACAGCCATGGAGAAACTTATGGAGAAATATCAGAAGCTCCTCGATCAAAATGAAGCCATGGATGGAGATAATTACGAGGCAGTTATACGAAAACAGCTTCATGTTGCAGGGATGACGGAACTGGCAGAAATAGGGCTTTCACAGATAAGTGGCGGAGAATACAAGCTGCTGCAGATCATGAAGGAAATGCTGCTGGCACCTAATCTTCTTGTGCTGGACGAGCCGGATGTATTTCTTGATTTTGCTAACCTGGGCAGTTTGGCTAAGCTTATCAACGGATATAAGGGAACGCTTTTGGTGATAACCCACAACAGATATTTGCTCAACCACTGTTTTGATAAGATCCTCCATCTGGAAAACTGTGATATCCAGGAATTCGACGGAAACTATACTGAATACAGATGTGCTCAGCTGAGGGAAAAGCTGAGATTACAGGCTCAGTATATGGAAGAACAGGATGAGATAGCGAGAACAGAAGAATTGGTCGATATCCTTAGGACAAGGGCATCCAAGATGGTCAATCCTGTGATAGGGAGATCGGTAAATGCTAAGCAGTCACAGCTCGATCGTCTTTTGGCAAGACAGATCAAGGCTCCATTCATTGAACTTAATGAGCCTGAGATAAGACTACCGCAAGTAAAAACGAAAGTTAGCGAGGATAACGAGAGTGCTGCAGATGCGGGTTGCTCCACAGAGATCCGCCCGGTATTGGCAGTGCAGGACTATCGAGTCGCTTTTGATAAGGACCTGCTTCAAGATGTCGAGTTTCAACTGATGCCTGGTGAAAAGGTAGCTATCGTAGGCGCTAACGGAACAGGCAAAACGACGTTGATACGTGATATACTTAAGAATGATGATCCTGCAATCAAGATAGATGACGATATCAAATATGCATGTCTTTCACAGCTTCAGGGTGATACTTCGCAGATAGAAGAAGTATCGGAAGAAATCAAGAAGCTTTACGACGATGAAGTTGATATTGATAAGATGTCTAGCGGTGAGCAGAACATGTACCAGATAGCACAGATGGCCGATTCTGAGGCAGAACTTTTGATTCTGGATGAGCCTACCAGCCACCTTGATATATTCGCACAGATGGCATTCGAAAGGGCTCTGGCAGAATACAAGGGTGCTGTATTGATGGTAAGCCATGACTTTTATCTGGTGGCTAATTGTGCAGATCATGTTTTGTTGGTAGAAGATAATACTGTAAGACGTATGAGAACAAGGAAATTCCGCAAGATGGTCTATGACAAGTATTTCGATCAGAAATACCTTGAAATAGATAAGAAAAAGCAAGAAATCGAAGCAGCTATAACATCTGCATTCAGAGAAGAGGATCTTGAACTTGTAGAAAAGCTTTGCGGACAACTGGAAGAACTTAGTAATCAATAACGAGGGAACAAACAATGAACGAAGTAATGAATGAAACAATCAACAGACTGCCTTTGATAGGTGACAAAGCACCTGCATTCAAGGCCCTTACAACTACCGGGACAATTAATTTCCCGGAAGACTATGAAGGTAAATGGGTGCTTCTGTTTTCACATCCATCGGACTTCACACCTGTATGCACGACAGAGTTTATGACAATAGCTGCAATGCAGGAAGAATTTGATAAGCTGAATGTTGCGCTTATAGGGTTATCTGTAGACTCTCTTTACTCACACATTGCATGGGTGAGAGCTATCGAGCAGATGGAATGGAATGGTATGAAGAATATCAAGATACGTTTTCCTGTGATAGCAGACCTCAACACAAATGTAGCAACTAAATATGGAATGCTCCAGCCAAACGTATCGAGTACACAGGCAGTACGAGCAGTATTCGTGATAGATCCGAAAGGCATAGTAAGATCCATAACATATTATCCACTCAATATAGGGCGCAATTTTGATGAGATATTACGCATGGTCAAAGCCTTGCAAAAATCTGATGCCGAGCATTGTTCTTTGCCGGCCAACTGGCAGCCGGGAGATGATGTGATCGTACCGACACCGATAACAGTAGAAGCTGCTGAAGAACTGATGAATACTGTTTCAGAAAACCAAGATGAGTATGCACTTGACTGGTTCTTAAGATTTAGAAAAGACAAATAAAACCAACCGGTTATATAATTCATAAATTATATATCTATAATGTTATAGTTATTTACTTTGATTTAATAAGATTTAGGAGTTTTAAATGGATCGTAAAAGAATAATCAATTTGATCCTACATACTGGCCTGCATTCAGCCTCGCGTAAAGCGCACAGAGCGGGCAAGAAAACCGTATAAGACGAGAAAAAGTGAGCCTTTGCATGTCGCAAAGGCTCTATTTTTGTGCTATACTGCCTCTTGGGAGAAATGATAGTATGAACAGACCGGCAATAAGAAATGTGTATATGTTGAGATTCGTAGGGCGAGTAGTTGCCCTTATTTGCTGTGTCATCTACTGTATCATGAGGCCCGAAAAATTAGTCGTGCTGGAGGGAATGAATTTCTTTAAAGAATTGACGCTCCTTCACGTGCTGTGGGTGCTGTGGCTCATAGATATAGTGGCGCAGCTGATTCCATCGAGAATGAACATATCCATTGGATCGCAGAAGAATTTCAAGAAGTGGTTCAAGCCGTCGGTTGGCTGGGCTATAGATACTCTCAAAGATTATTCCCGCACATTGGGATTCAGAGCACTGGCAATCTTTATCGTTTGGGTGATATTTGTTGCATTCATCGGTCTTGTATATTTCAAAGGTATCATCGGCGAAGCAGTCATATTGATCTTCGTGACGTTTTTCTATGTGGCAGATCTCATATGCGTGCTGTTCTGGTGTCCGTTCAGACTTTTCCTGGGCAATAAGTGCTGCACTACATGCAGGATCTTCAACTGGGATCACTTCATGATGTTCACACCGTTCCTGTTCATACCGGGATTTTTCACATGGACGCTGCTGGGACTTGCTATCCTGGTGATGGTGATATGGGAGCTGACAGTTCTCATCCATCCGGCCAGATTCTGGGAAGTATCCAATGATACACTGAAATGCGAAAACTGCACAGATAAGCTGTGTACACAGTACTGCGGCAAATTGCCGAAACGATATAAATAAGCAGAGGTGCAATCGATATGTTCAGTATTTATCACATCATATGGCTGGCGATATGTGTCGCAGTCATGATCGCAGCAATCATCTATCTCAAGAAACAAAGACCTCAGCTGAAAGATGTTCTTACTGTAGCATGTATAGTAAGCATTGCTTCAGAACTGATCAAGGTATTCAGCACCATACAGATGGTACCTTCTTCCGATGGGACGATGATGTATCCATATCTGGAAGTGCAGCATCTGCCGCTTCATCTATGTTCGCTGCAGATCCTTGTCATCTTCTATGTCAGATTCAGCAGCAACGATAAGCTGAGAGATAAGCTTCTGGCATTCATGTATCCGACATGTACTATAGGTGCAGTGCTGGCATTGATGATGACATCCATATTCAATGCTACTATAGAAGTGACTCAGGCGTTCACTCATCCGCTGGCATATCAGTATTTCCTGTTCCATACCATGCTGCTGCTCTTGGGAATATACATCCCGATGAGCGGGGAGGTGAAGCTGGACTGGAAGCATTATAGATCCACTATGGCGATCCTCGCCGTGCTGGGATTCCTGTCCATATATATAAATTCGTTACTGGCCAAAGCCACTTACGTGAGCGGTGTGCTGCAGAGCGTCGACTATACACCGAACTTTTTCTTTACATATAAATTCCCGATAGGGATAGTATTCACGGAGATATGGCACTGGTATATCTACATAGCTGTGATAGCTGTCGCAGCGGCAGCAGTTATCGGGCTGATGTATCTGCCGTTTTGCAGGAAAAAAACTGCCAACAAGTATTGAACTTGTCGGCAGTTTTTTTATTCGATATCCATTTTACTGCTCCTGTCGAATATATGGAGCCTAAGTTCCTTAGAAAGGTGTTCCAGAAGCGGTCTTCCTGCGATGCAGTTACCTTTCTCATCAAGTGCCGGGCTGAAGACGCCGATACCCATTTCTTTATCGACTGTGGATACCAGACCTCCGCCCACTCCACTCTTGGTAGGGATGCCCACGTATACGGCGAACTCACCGGAACTGTCGTACATGCCGCATGTCAGCATGATGGTCTTGATGGTGTGGACAGTTTCTGTTTTGAGGAGACGAGTTTCTGTAGTAGGATCGATGCCGTCGTTGGCGAGGATCAGTCCCAGATTTGCCAGACTCTCTGCAGTAACTGTCAGCGAACACATCTTAGTGTAAAGCTCAAGGGTGTCTTCCACATCGTTTTCGATGATGCCCTTGCTCTCAAGGAGGTAAGCGATAGCGCGGTTTCTCGAGATGTGAGCCTTTTCTGACTGATAAACGGCCTTGTCAAGCTCCATTTCAGGATCCATACAAAGCCTTTGGGCAAATATCTTCATCTCGGAGAAAGTGACCTTAGGAAGCAGCAGACTGCTAACTGTCAGGGCTCCTGAATTGATCATAGGATTGAACGGCTTGTTACTGCTCAGGTCCAGATCGATGAGTGAGTTGAAAGCTTCTCCCGAAGGTTCCACGTCGACTTTTTCGAAGACTTCATCAAACCCGTAGAGCTCCAACGCCATAGCGAGAGAAATGATCTTGGAGATGGACTGTATCGTAAAGCGCACTTTAGTATCGCCGAGAGAATATTTCCTGCCGTCTTTGGTGCATATGCAAAGCCCCAGGTGGTTCTTGTCAGCCTTGCTCAGCTCCGGTATATATGATGCCACTTCCCCGTAAGGAATAGCTTCTCTTCCTTTTTCCATAGCCTCTTCAAGTATGGCCTGTATCTCTTTTTTATCCATGATGTACCTCTTTCTGACTTTAGTGATATAAAGTTATTTTAATGCATATCAGAGGGAAAAGCAAGACGACTAAAATATAGAAATATTGTTGTAAAACTTTATCGGTTTAATGTATAATCTATATATGAGAAAGGAGGTCCACTATGGGAGAAAATCTGTTAGGCATAGATATCAAAGCAAGGATATTTCAGGCAGTGAAAGACGGGATAAAGGTGTATGAGCAGGAATGCGGTAAGGAGACAAGATTCGGCGAACCATTGATAGGATACGCCAATACATCAGAAGTCATCTTCGACATGTTCTACGACCACGATCTGTGCAAGCTGCCGCGAAAAATATATAACCCTGCACGTGCTCTCATAATATACTTCCTACCTTACACGCAAGATGTTGTCGAGAGCAACATGGAAGGAAAGGAACCTTCAAAGAAGTGGATACAGGCATACCACGATTCCATGTGGGCCATGATGAAGATAAATGCAAGTATCACTAAGGAAATCAGCAAGTTCGGCCGTCTCGTGTCGCTGTGTAATGTGCCGACAGACTGGGATCTTAAAAAATGCGGACCTGAATGGAATTACAAGCTGGCCGCCCATGTGTGCGGTCTCGGGGACTTCGGTCCCAACGGGTGCATCATGACTGAGGTAGGCCCGGCAGGAAGATTCGGCGGTGTGCTTACAGACATCAATCTGGTACCTGACAGAGATTTCGGCTTCGGTCATACAGAAAGCAGAGCCCATACTCCTGAGATGGATGCGGAATTCCTGAGGATAATGGCCGCATCGCGGTACGAAGGCTTTGATGCGTTTTGCAGTGGAGAGCTTATCTCAGTATGCCCGGCAGGGGCCATATCCGAGACGGGTATAGACAGGAGAAAATGCCAGGAGTACTGCAAGACTTTGAACAAGTTCGTTCCGACGCCTGACGTATGCGGGAAATGTTATTTGGTGAAATAAATAGAGAAAGGCTGTGATGGTCCATATCACAGCCTGTTTTATATAGATGGATTTTTAGAACAGATCGAATATGGAGAGCAGTTTCCTGAAGACCTTGTATATCGGTCCTTCGAGATGTTTCTGCGCATTTTTCAGCTCCTGTCTGATAGGTATATACTGCGGGCAGTGTTTCTCACATTTGCCGCAGCCGATGCAGTTGGATGCCGCGGTGGAATCCTTTCGCATGGCAGTATTTATCAGATATTCGATGGGACCCCATAATCTGCTTTCGGTGAACTTTCTGTTATATGCGGCGAAGGTTCCCGGGATGTCTACGTTGGCAGGGCAAGGGAGACAGTAACCGCAGCCTGTACATCCTACCTTCATCTTGGAATTGATGGCATCCACGACGTTTTGGAGCATCTCTTTATCGTCTGAAGTCAGCTCATCGATATTGGTAGTCGATGCGGTAGTCATGTTATCAATGACCATTTCTTCAGAGTTCATTCCTGATAGTACGCATGTAACTTCGGGCTGATCCCACAGCCAGCGAAAAGCCCACTGAGCAGGAGTGCGTTTCACAGGATGAGATGCAAATATGCGCTTTGCATCTTCCGGCAGGTGGCTCACCAGCTTGCCGCCTCTGAGAGGCTCCATGATGATGACTGCAAGACCCTTATCATGAGCATGGTTCAGACCTTTCCTTCCTGCTTGTGAGTGTTCGTCCATGTAGTTGTACTGAATCTGGCAGAAGTCCCAATCGTAAGTGTCGACCAGCTTGCAGAACATATCGGAATTGCCGTGATATGAGAAACCGATCTGATTGATGATGCCGGATTCTTTTTTTGAAGCCAGCCATTCTTCTATGCCGAGAGCTTTGAGCTTCTCCCATGTCTGTATGTCGCTGAGCATATGCATCAGGTAATAATCTATATGGTCTGTTCGAAGTCTTCTGAGTTGTTCGTTGAACAGCTTCTCAAGGCCTTCGTAGCTTTTTATCAGATAGTGAGGCAGCTTGGTGGCGATCTTCACTTTGTCGCGGACATGGTTTTTCTCAAGTATCTCACCCAGCGTTGATTCGCTGCCGGGATACATGTATGCCGTATCGAAGTAGTTGATGCCGCCGTCGATAGCCATCATTATCTGCTGTTCTGTTTTTTCTTTATTGATCTTGCCAAGGGTCTGCGGGAAGCGCATGCATCCGTAGCCCAATGCGGAGATCTCATTACCGTATTTGTCTTCTCTGTATTTCATAGTAACCTCTTCGGGAAAGATTTTACTTTATTATTCTAAAAAATGCAAGGTGTATGCGATATCAGTTGTTAAACAGAGCTCGGTTGCTATATAATAAGTAAGTGGCACAGATGCGTCTATAAAATCGAAAGAGGTGTGAGATGTTCGATATAGAAAAAAGCATTAGAAAAAGACGAAGTGTAAGAACTTATGATAAACGAAAAGTTGACCTTTGCATAAAAGAGAAAATCATGGAGTATGCCGAAGGCCTGCAGAATCCTCTGGGACCGAAGGTGACATTCAGGCTCCTTGATAAGGCCTCCGATCCAAAGGGCGATAAGCTGGGAACTTACGGCATCATCAAGGGCGCTGAGCTTTATGTAGGTGCGAAGATCAAGAGAGAAGAGTACGCACCGGAAGCGCTGGGCTATGATTTCGAGCAGCTGGTGCTGTATTTGACTGATATGGGGCTTGGCACTTGCTGGCTCGGCGGCACATTCAACAAGGGTGCGTTCGCCGAAGCTATGGATGTGCAGGATGATGAGATATTCACTATCGTTTCGCCTATAGGATATACGGCTGATAAGATGAGCCTTGTCGAAGTGATGATGCGCCGCGGCTCAGGCGGTGATAAGCGAATGCCGTGGGAGGAACTGTTCTATGATAGTGATTTCGGCAAGCCTATAGCTGCAGGCGATGCGGATGCGGCTTCCAAGGCGGAATCTGTTATCGGCGGATATGCCGACGTGCTCGAGATGGTCAGATTGGCGCCTTCTGCTGTGAACAGACAGCCGTGGAGGATCGTTGCAGAGAGAGGTG
The DNA here is from genome assembly GCA_030536355.1 of Bacillota bacterium. Classification (GTDB taxonomy): domain Bacteria; phylum Bacillota; class Clostridia; order Peptostreptococcales; family Anaerovoracaceae; genus Lentihominibacter. Next base: position 23,508 of record JAUNQD010000019.1, read on the forward strand.
AAGACATCAAGGCGTTCCACTTCTATCAATCAGGCATCAAAGCCGATGACGGCGAATCAGTACAGATGCACAGGATAGATATGGGGATCGCGATCTGTCATTTCCATCTGGCGGCTTTGGAAAAAGGCTTGACAGGAAAGTTTGAGCGAGTGGAGCCGGCTGACGTCGATGCTCCTGAAAATACGAAATATATAATTACGTGGATATGTGAGTAGCGAAAGTGAGAATGTGTCAATGGTCGTAAAGTACAAGAAAAACTTATTTTTATACGTTTTATTATCAGCAGTTCTCGGCGCACTGGCAGGAGCTTTAGTATGGCTTCTGCTTCGCATCATGAATCTGGGTATCGATCTGGTATGGCATACGATCCCCGAGTATGTGGGTAATAATGTAGTCTATACCATCGGAGTTTGTCTGCTGGGAGGATTGTTGATCGGCTTATGGCAGAAGAAGTTCGGCATATACCCCCAGGAGCTGGAAGAAGTGATGCATGAGCTTAGATCTACGGGAACTTATCCGTACAGCAAGGTGCCGATGCTATCGGTAGCGGCATTGCTTCCACTGATATTCGGAGGATGCTTAGGGCCTGAGGCAGGTCTTACAGGAATAATCGTAGGACTGTGCTGCTGGGTAGGAGACAAGCTGAAATACAAGGGACGTGAGATCCGAGAGATGGCTGAAGCGGGAATGGCCGCTACTTTGGGTGTCATCTTCGCTTCGCCTTTCGTAGGCATCGCATTCAATTATGAAAGCGAAGAAGCTAAAGACCGAGAAGAAGAACTGACTGAGAAGGAAAAGGCGACTCTCAAGAATCTCAAAAAGCTTGTTTATATCATGGCAGTTGCAGGCGGCCTTGGTGCAATGTACCTTCTGGGAGCCATCTTTGGAGGAGGCAGCGGTATCCCTAGATTCGGAAGAGATGTGGACATCACAGTTGATGACTGGAAATGGTTCCTGGCAGTATTTGCTGCGGGACTTATTGCAGGGATCATCTATGCAGTGGTGAACAAGATCACTTTAGCCATCGGAAACAAGCTGATAAACCATAGGATCATAAGCTGCATGCTGGCAGGACTTTGCCTGGCAGTTATCGGGCTGGCATTCCCATGGACAATGTTCTCAGGAGAACATCAGATGGGTGAGTTGATGGTGGTTTGGCAGGATGAATCAGCTGTAGATCTGATATTGACTACCTTGATGAAACTGGTGCTGGTGAATCTCTGTATCAACCTGGGCTGGAAGGGTGGATCTATATTCCCTATCATTTTCTCAGGTGTATCTCTGGGATATGCCATGGCGATGATCATCGGCATCGAGCCTGTATTCGCAGTGGCAGTTGTTACGGCAACACTTTGCGGATACATAATGAGAAAGCCTGTAATGGTGATAGGAGTACTGCTTCTTTGCTTCCCTGTGACAGTGATAATCCCGCTGTCTGCAGCAGCATATCTGGGAAGTCTGATACCTACATTCAAGCAGGAAGAACATGTTCAGGAATAACCTGTAGGAGGATATTATGAAATTCAAAATGTACCATGAGAATTATAATGTGCTGGATCTTGAGAAGTCTCTGGAGTTTTACGACAAAGCTCTCGGCCTCAAGCCTGCAAGACGTATCGATGCTGAAGACGGTTCCTATGCTATCGTTTTCATAGGAAATGACACTACTGACTTTCAGTTGGAGCTTACGTGGCTTCGTGACAGAACTGAACCATATAGCCTGGGCGACGAAGAATTCCATCTGGCATTCCATACTGATGACTACGAAGCGGCCCATAAGCTGCACGAAGAGATGGGATGTATCTGTTTTGAAAATCCTGAAATGGGCATATATTTCATCAAAGATCCTGACGGATACTGGCTTGAGATAGTTCCGGAGAAATAAGAATGAAGAAAATAGGTTTGATAGGCGGCATGAGCTGGGAAAGCACTGCCATCTATTACAGGATAATAAATGAAAGAGTAGCTGCAGCGCTGGGCGGAAGCAGTTCTGCCGATATGATCATAAGAAGTCTTGATCTTGCAGAGATAGAATGGCTTCAGGATAACGACAGATGGGATGCTGTAGCATATATTCTGACTGAGGCGGCCCGTGAACTGGAAAGTGCGGGAGCAGACTTCATCGTCATGGCTTCCAATACGGTGCATAAAGTATATGATGAGGTGGCGGCTTCGGTGAATGTTCCAGTTCTTCATATCGCAGAGCCTACTGTAGAAGCCGTGCAAAGGGCAGGTGTTCGCAGTGTCGGGCTTCTCGGGACAAGATATACGATGGAAGGTGATTTCCTGAAGGAAAAGCTGGAATCTGCGGGGATCTCTGTCATCGTACCGGAACCGGAAAAAGTCGATCTGATACATAAGGCGATATTTACTGAAGCTGTTGTTGGTAACGTGAGTGACAAAACGAAGACATTATTCATAAACGTTATAGATGAATTCGCCCGACAAGGGGCACAGGGCGTGATCCTCGGATGCACAGAGCTGGGGCCAATGATAGACTCTGATTATAGCAGCCTGCCGCTTTTCGATACGGCAGTGCTCCATGCAGAGAGGGCAGCGGAAGAGATGTTGAATTCTTAAGGAGAGAAAGCTGTGCATTCTAATGCATGGATTTTTGTGTCAGACCATTTGCTGCACAGCTCCACGGAGAATTCAAGGAGTTCTTCCCTGAGAATGCAGTGGAGTATTTTGTGTCTTAGTGTGTGGGATTGGATTATGGGGCTCCGAAAAAATTATTTCTGAAATTATTATACATACGCACTTATAAAAAATATAATGTGCGATTTTTATAAGTCTTGCCTTAAAAAATATGATTATTGGCAAGATTTTTTATGATGAGATGCTTTTAAAATCACAAATAATATACAATTCATCCCAGTAGGTGTTTTGGTTCAATTTGATTTGGTATAATATAATTCAATATATGGGCGAAAGGAAGCAAAGCATGTTAAGGATCGCAGTATGTGATGATGAGAAAATATATATAGACAACATATCTGATTTGGTAAAAAAGTATTCAGAGAAAAAATCTGTAGAGATCGACGTATATCAGTTTGAAAGATCTTTTGATCTTCTTGACAGGATTGAGGAAGGCGAGCTTTATGACGCCTTTCTTCTTGACATCTATATGCCTGGAATTTCAGGGATATCGGTGGCGGAAGAACTGAGAGAAAAACACATAAATGCTCCTGTTATATTCCTTACATCTTCACCGGATCATGCTATAGAGGCCTTTGAAGTAAGTGCAACACACTACATACTGAAGCCAATATCCGAAGAAAAATTCTTCTCCGCAATGGACAAAGCTATATCAAACGTTCCGGAAAAAAGCAAAGATGAGATCCTCTTAAAAACAGAGAGAGTGTATAGAAGTGTCTTTGTAAATGACATCATTTATGTCGAAACAGATGGAAACTATCAGAGAGTCTTCTTGAGCAATGGCGAGGAAATCCGTGTTCGAATGACTTCTGCTGAGCTTTTTAATTTATTATGTAATTGGGACAGATTCTATAAATGCGGTAGAGCATATATAGTGAATCTTGGAAAGATAAACAAACTGACTAATAAAACAGTTGTGGTCAAAGGCGGCAATGAACTTCAGATTCCAAGAAATGTAATGATTGACCTAAAAGAAGCTTATTTTAAGTTTTATGATAGACACAAATAGGAGGGAATACAGATGGTTATGTTTTATCTTGTACTGACAACAATATCCCATATTTGTGCATCTATTTTTCTTGCAAAACCCAGATTTGGTAAGCTACTGACGGTTTTGATTTGGGGTGCCTTCGGTGTCATATTTCTTGCATTACCGGAAGAAACCGCATCTATCAATTACCATTTAACACTTGTGCTGAATTTTATCCTGTTCCTACTGGTCACTAAAGGACGACTGGTTGAAAAAGGATTTTTATTCCTAAACTATGTGTGTATGTATAACTTTTGCGGTGCAATATTAAATTGTTTTGTGATTGGACGTGGCAGCATATTGATCCAAGTTATTATGATACTTGTAATTATGGGTGCGCTCCAGTATATAATGTACGGAATATATTTTCCTGCATTTAATAAAGTAAGCCCGTATTTGAATAAAGATTGGCCTAAATACTATGCTGTAGTTATTATTTTCTTTGCACTGATCATGATGGAAACGGTGGTACCTGATATCGTTCGTGAAATGAACGTCAGAGAATCTATTATTTTCTTTACGACAATTGTAGCGTTCCTTATAACTTGTATTTCCATGTTTTCCGGTATGAACCATATCGCAGAACTTTATAAAGAAAAGCGTGAGAAGGTCCAGATGGAATTATTATCAACACAAGTAGAAGCACAGGCGAAGGAAGTAGAAACGGCCAGACGTAATCGTCATGATATACGTCACCATTACAGCATGCTTCTTTCATATGCAAAAGACGGAGAGGTTGATCGCATCATAGAATATCTTGAAGAACAGACAGAGGCCATTGATTCTGAAAAGCCATTGAGATTTTGTGAAAACGATACCATTAATAATATTATTCGTGTTTACCATCAGAAGACAGAGGCATGTTCCATTAAGCTTGATGTAAATGTAAATATTAAGCCTATCCTGGGAGTTACCAATCCCGATTTAGTAGCAATTCTGGCCAATATCATGGAAAATGCTGTTCATGGAGCACAAGATTCAAGTATATTAGAACCATGGATCGTACTTAATATATATCATAAAGAAGATCGTTTAGTGATAAACTGTGAGAACTCATGTGACAGAAAAATCGACTATACAGAAATGCCGAATCAGTCTTATGGAATAGGTATCAATAGCATAATTGCTACGGCAGACAAATATGATGGCAGCTGCAGATTTACTGTGGCTGATGGTATTTTTAAATGCATTACAATAATGAATGCATAGAAAAATTTCATAGATTACAAATTATCACAAAAAACACGCAAGTCATCCCAAAGGTGTAAGACGGCGTGTTTTTTATTATAAAATATTACAAGCTATAACATAAAAATGGTGTTTTTATACATGAATTTTATATATCGGAGGAACGTTATGGACTTAGCAGTAAAGTCGAGAATGAAAAGCATTATCGTGATAATAGCAATGACAGTTGCGGTTTTTTCTGCATTGTTATTTACGACAGATGATGTTTTTGGGGCACTGACTTCGAGTGAGTATGAAGTCAGCAAAGATGGAAAAACAGTTTATATTGACCCTAATGATTATGAGGGAGACACGGCAAGCGACAAGCAAACTAAGGCCGGATATGCTTTTATTTTGGCGTTACGTGATATTCAAACAGATAATGGAGATGCTAAAAATGCTAATACCATTATTATTTATGGAGATATTCGTGTAAAAGAAGGGCAGAATCAATCCAGCTGGAACCCTACCGTTGCAAAAATGAGTGTTACTATAAAAGGTGATGGCAAACCAACGATATGGGTAGAAAACTATCATAATTATTTCTTGCGAGGATATCGCTCTAATATTACTTTGGAAAACCTTGTAATTGATGGTTCCGGAAACACTAGACTGGTGCAAGGGGGCTGTCTTTATGGTGAAGATGCGAAATTCACACTGAGAAATGTAACCATTCAGAACTTTACAAAACTTGGCGAATATGATGATGGACTATCTGCACCGGATGACTATGGTAATAGAGGCGAAGGCATTTATGGTGGCGCGGCTGTTATGCTTTTTACAGAGAGCTTTTCCGGATCCACAGAAGATTACACACCATGGTCTTCATTTGAAATGGATGAAAATTCTAAAATAATAAATTGTTATTCAAAAATATCGGATGTTAGTGGCAACCACTATGAGCCCGAAGCTATAGGTGGAGCTGTGTACTTAGAAGGAATAGCTCAGAACTATCCAATGAATGTAGAACTCAACGGTGAAATCGATGGCGGTAATGGTTCGGCTGTTTACGCAAAGTGGTGTGACATTAGCATGGGTAATAAGGCTTATATCCATGATGCATACGGTGAATACGGCGGTGCTATGCAGCTGTCTGGATCCGGTCTTACTATGAACGGTAGCAAGATCGAAGACTGTGAAGCTACATATGGTGGTGCTCTTTATATCGACGCCGGCGAACAGAGAAACTCCATAGATGCCAACCATCCATCATACCTTAAAACAAAAATTGTACACCTCAACAGCGGAACTATACAAAATTGTACCGCAACAAAAGATGGCGGTGCTGTTTATGCAGATAAGTATAAAATGAAGGCCGGTAGCGTACATGACAAAGAAAATGTAATGTATGATGAATATGGCTATAATCCAATCGATTACTCAGGCGACTATCCGTACATTACTTTTGGCGATATGAATTTATATAATAACAGCGCTGAATATGGCGGTGCTATTTACAATAACAAAAGTTATATTGAAATCAAGGGAGGAACATTAAGTGGAAATGCCGCATCAAAAGATGGTGGTGCAGTATATAAAACAAAAAAGGCAAGCGTGATTTTATCCGGCGGCGTATTTGAAAACAATACGGCCGAAGGCAAGGGACAGGATATCTATGCCATTACTATCAGCAACGTTCATGATTATTTAGATATTAATGATAGGGAAGAAGAAAAATATGCACAAGGCCATAGAGAATACTTATATGTAAAAGGATCTCCGGAGATTTACACTCCGATCCACATCAACAATGCAGAAGACGACAGTGCAGAGGAGGATCCTTCCCCGGTTCAAGTATTAGGTCCGGTGAAGAAAACTTTGAAATTTGATTTTGAAGCGATGGGAAAAGACAATGGTACTGAGCATGACCCACTGATTCTCGGATGCGGAACAACATATGATGGGTATACTGACAAACGTAATAATAATGCCAGCTATCTTCCTGAGAAATATGATATTACTTATGATGATTTCATGAATCTGATCATAGCTCAAATAGATTCTTATGCAGTAAGTTATAATGGCGGTCGCAGTGATGGTGAATATGGGAAGTATTTCCCTGCATTCTTCAAGGCCGAGGACAAAATAGGCGAAAGTAAATTAATATACAACTCAATTTCTGCTGTTGACAAAACTAATTTATACAATAATGAACTCTACAATGAAGAGGACACGAAAAAACTAGCAGAGAAGGGCACAATTGTTTGCAGAAAATCGGCAAACGATATCATATATATTTCATCAAATGGAGATGATAATGGAGATGGGTCAAAGGAAAAACCTGTAAAATCTTATAACAAAGCGCGCCAGTTGATGAAGGATAATATCCAGCTGGTAACAATAGATGAGCAAGGAAATGATAAGGATATCAGTGATATTTATTACATCAACAGCATTGCCTCGTTGACACCACTTACTCCTGAAATGGGCGTTCCATCTAATATGAAAGAGATGGTATGGTATCAGGTGGATCATCCGGGTGCGTCTATACATGAAGTTCCGGGAGACTTGGCGAGAGAAGGCAAAGAATTGACCTTTGAAGTCAATTGGCCGGATGGATATGAATTTCATGATAATTCTAAAGATGACGTAACATGGATGGTTTTGAAAGGAGATATGCCTCGTAGCAGAACTACAACAGATTTCAAAGGAACTAACTATATTGGAATCATGCCGGCAGAACCGGTTATGATTTTGGCTGACTCTGGCCAGGTGAATTATATTAAATCTATGGAATTTGACCTCAGCAATATCCCTGACCCTGATAATTATACGGAAACAAGTTTCCTGACTATCAAATCTGCAAAAGCTGGCGACAGAAATAGCAATACTGAAAATCTTACAAATCTTACAAATGAACAGATAATAGCTACTTTTGGAAGTCTTAATCTGCCTGTAAAATGGAAAGTGGCAGGTGCCGAAGAATTTGGATTTGATGAAGATCAAGCATATGCGGTATTTTCATTGGATACCGGGTTTATTAAGAATGCCGGAAATGGATATGCAATTGCTGAAGACATAGAAATCAAAGTAAATAATAATGTGGCAGCTAAAAGAGTCAACAGTTTTGAGAACTGTGATGTAGCACATAAGGTTGACAGCGATAAAATTCCTGAACTGGAAATGCCAGAGGTTTCATTAAATGGTGAGAAAGATGTAAATGTTTCTAATAAAGGAACAACCAGCCAGATTTCATTGATCGTAAGCGGAATATATAAATATACAAAACCTGTGCGATGGACTATCAGCGAAGTTTCGGATAAGGATAACATTTTGACCTTGCCGGAACAGACAAGCGGTGATCTGCCGACAGGGAATAATAAAGAAGTGTCCTTAGGTGACATTATAATCAAAGAAAACAAAGTAGGAGAAGGTGCTAAGACTGCATCAGTAAGAATTAGCTTCTCAAAGGAAGATGGCATTTTAAACTATAAAGATATGCCTGATGACATAACTATTACATATAATCTTGCCAAGGGTGATGACCTTCCTAAAATCCAGGCAAACATCAATTATGAAGATGAAACTTTGGAAATCACAAGAAAGGAAGGCCTCGAAGATTATATTGTAGAATATGTCATTGTTGAAGAGGGCACTTATGATGAAAGTGTTTGGAAAAAGACTAACAAAGTAAAAGAAATAGACAGCAACAGTGAAGATATTTCAGATTATATTGTAGATTATGATGAGGCTATTAACGTAATTTATGTAAGATATGCTCAGTTGGACCAAGACCCGGGTCCGGGAGAGGTTAATGTAATCGAAATTCCTGCAAGACCTGAAGCTCCTGACTTTGACATCGATTACAAAGCGGAAACAACAGATGGAATAGTACCGGTAAATACTATTTACGGTACAGCTAAATCTTCATTGACCGAAACAGGAACAGGAGAACCTATTGTATTAACTCCGGGCATAGACATGTATTTCAGATATAAGGCAGACGTAAATAGCTTTGCCAGTGAAATACAGAAGTTAAGAGTATCAGACAGACCTAGTGCAGCAGAACTTACAGAGATAGGCATCAACTATGGAGAAGAAGTTACAAATAAGGCTATTAAGTCGGAATGGGTATATGGTAATTCTCAGGAAGAAGTCGTTGCAGAAACATATGAAGGTCAGGATAAAGCAGTAGCTTTAACTCCGGGAACTAATATGTTTTTTGCAGTGAAATCTACAGCCAATAGCTTCAGAAGTGATGCAATAGAGCTTGAAGTGCCTGAACGTCCGGAAAAAACTGCATTTACTGTAAATTATTCGGATGAAAAAACAAACGAACAGATTCCATCAACCGTACAATATGGATATACGGAGAATACAATGGATACTGTTGGTAACAAGGAAAAATTGGATTTGGAACCGGGAAAAGATATCTTCTTCTTTAAAACAGCGACAAACAGCACATTCAAGAGTGATCCTCAGCACTTGGTTGTTAAAGAAAGACGTGGAGCACCTGATGTCGAGGCTGTGAACGAAGACATTTGGGGTGAAGGAGACGGTAAAATCAAGGGGCTTGATGCAGCTGCCGAATATCGTAAGGCAGGGGAAAGCGGTTGGACGAACAATGGATCTTCCAACACCATCAATAATCTGACAACAGGTACATATGAAGTGCGTTATGTGCCAACTCCAAGTGAATTCGTTTCCTATGCAAGGACTGTTGAAATAAGCCATGACAGAACGATCACAGTTGAGTTTGACAGCAATAAGGGAACTGGAATTGAAAAGCAGACTGGATTAAAATATGGTTCAAAGATTACAAAACCTTCTCCAGATCCGCAGAAAACTAATTGCGAATTCGTAAAATGGTGTGAAGACGCACTGCTTCTTAACGAATGGAACTTCGCCAATGATACTGTCAAAGATAATACAAAGCTCCATGCCAAGTGGAAGAGAAATAAAATGGATACACCTGAGAATCTCAAGTGGAGTAAAAATACAGCCAAGTGGGATTCTGTTAATGACGAAGACGAATATGTAGTTAGATTATATAAAGACGGTTCTCATGTCGAAACAGTAGAGACTAAAAAGAATTCGTACGACATGGCTGATCTTATGAAGAACAACGGAAGTGGAGACTATAAGTTTACTGTAGTAGCTGTAAGCACCGGATTATTTGGAAGCGATATCAAAGATAGTGATGTTGCCAACAGTGATACAAGAACTTACTATAAGGCTCCTGATATTACTAAGCAGCCGGTAGACTATGAAACTACCGAAACTACACCTGCAACATTTACAGCAGGAGCTACAGTCGACAGAAACGAAACCCTTTCATATCAATGGCAGAGAAAAGAAGACGGTAGCGGTAAGTGGAAAGATATCGATGATGCCAACGGGACAGAGTACAAGATAAAAGAAAGTGTTCTTTCAGACGGGGATTACGATTATCGTTGTAAGATTGAAGATGAGAAGGATAATGAAGTATTTACAAACGAAGTATCCCTGATTGTCAACAAAAAACCTGAAGTCAATATTACCGCATCAGTAAATCCTGTTGAAAGATCAAAGGAAACAGAATTAACCGCAAATGTTAGTTACGGTACAGGAAAAATGACGTATAAGTGGACCGATGAAGATGGTTCCATTACGCAGAAGATTACAGTTAAATTAAAGAAAACAAGCAAACTAAAAGTAACTGTTACAGACGAGAGAGGTATTAGCGCTAGCGGAACAATTTCAATTACTGTTGAGAAGAGTCAGGCAGAAATCATTCTGGAAGAAATGCTGTCTATCGAAGATCTGCTTTATAAAGTAGATGACGAAGATGCAACATCAGGTCATATCTATTACCTTATGAAGACTGCTGTTGAAGGATATGAAGCGTTAAGCAGCGAAGAAAAAGATGCGCTTAACGAATATCTTGGAGATAACAGACTTGAAGAATTGTACGATAGATATAAGGCGGCAATAGAAAAGTCGGATGAATTTACGGCGAAGGTTGAAGCGATAACCAGTCCGTTCTCACCATCGACAAGAGCGGAAATAGAAGTTCTTGCGCAGGAAATGGAAACTCTTCTTAGCGAAGGTGTGCCGGTTGCAACACACATTTCAGATCCTGAAACAGGCAGAATTGCTGAACTTCAAGGAATGCTTGAAAATACAAGAGACGTTCAGAAAATGGTTATGTCTCTAATTAAAGAAATCTTATCTCAGATGGATGATGATGAGATGTCGGAGTTCAAGTCAACAATGAGATCTTACATTGATGGATTACCTGAAACGCAGGATATACCGGGATTGGGAGAATATCTCAAGCAACTGGTTTCAGGTGAAACAGAAATGTCATTGGGTTCATATTTGAAGAGCCTTTTAACAGGTAAATCAAGTAAGGAGTTAGAAGCATTTAAGGATGCTTTGCTGGAAAAATTAAATGAAAATGGCAATAAAGAAGAGGCAATTCAGTACTTGTGCGACACTCTCGTAGCAAATTATGAGACAGCCAATGATGCTTCTATTAAGGAAACTTTATGGGCATACAATGGTCTCCATGCTGACGAAAGAAATATGGTTGCACCTGTATTGGCTGAATCAGTGAGAGCTTTGTATGATAAGGTTCTTGAAGTAAAGCCGGGAGATGAATTAAAAGCTATCGCTTTTGAGGAACTTTTGGCAGAGGTTGAAGCTGATCCTACAATCGACAGTATCACCGGACTGGAAACTGCCTACAACAAGCTTACTGATTCACAAAAGACCCTGTTGACTGAAGAAGAAATTGCAAGTGCGGAAAAGTTGATAGAAGATAAGAATGCAGCTTCAGAAATTGCAGCAAAACTTATCGCTCTTGATACTGCTAAAGTAAGAGAAATTCTTGATAAAAACAATGGCAAGGGTGGTCAGGATATAGTAGAGGCATATCAGGATCTTACTGATGAAAGAAAGGCTCTTATTAAAGATGCACTGGGAAGAAAAGCCGACAATGTGATTGGAGTAATTTCTATTATAAAGAAGGTTAAAGCTTTAGATAGAGACAAAATGTCCAATGATGAATACTGGGACGGCGTAGAAGAGGTTGTAAAGGATGCAAACTTACTTTCTGATAAGGCTCAGGACATTTTGAAAGAAGCATACCTTAATAACGACTCTGAAGCGGCTGCTGAATTTAAGGAATGGAGAGACAATTACAAATTTAGCTGCAAAGCAAGCACTGTAAAGACAACAATAGAAGTGATTGGCGTATCCAATGATAACTTAAAGAAGATTGCGTCAGATAATAACTATACTGAATTTAAGCTTCAGGCTACAGACATTAACTTTGGCAAGTTGTCAGGTAGCGGAGAGGGTAAGGAGCCAATTGTAGCTGTAGATACAAGCTTACTGTTAACCAGAGAAAACAATAACGGTAGTTATACTGTTAAAGATGCAGAACTTAAGAATCCTGTTCAAGTAAAAATGGCACTTCCGAACAACTATCAGCTGGAAAGCATGGAACTGTGGAATGTTACAGATGACAACAGTGTAAACTATATTAAGGATGTAACATTTGTTTGGGAAGAAAGCCAACTGTATATTGTTTTCGAAACTAAGGTGTTCGGTCAGTTCATTGTTTATGCAAAGGACATCACTACTTCCGCTGATATCTTTGTTGGAGGAACAAAACTCAATGAAAGTATTGGTGAAATAGAACTGGATACTTATTATAACACTGCTCAAACAGCTTCATTGAATGTCAAAGATGGAGGCCTTGGAGCTGCAAGCGTTCAGTATTATGTATCATCAAGCATTTATGACTATGAAGGTATAAAGAAAATAGACGGCTGGAAGGATTATAGCGGTCAGTTTACTCTTGAAACCAATAAGAATCACGTTATATATGTTAAGCTTACAGACACGCTTGGCAATATTTCATATGTTGCATCTAAAGGAATAATCATAGATGATATTGCTCCGTCGATTACAGGAGTAACCAATAGAAATTATTGTACATCACCTACCATGACTGTTAAGGATACTAACCTTAAAACAACTACAGTTGGTGGCAAGAGTGTAAACCTGTCTAATGGACAGTACACTATTCCTGTCGGCACACATGAAATCGTAGCAACGGATATTGCCGGTAATTCTACTAAAGTAACTGTAACTGTTTTTGATGGGCACAAACCGAGCACATGGCAGGATATAGATGAGGATACTCACAGAAAATATTGTGAAGGCTGTGGAGCAGAAGTAAACAAAGAAGACCACAAATTTAACCAGAAAGTTGTTGACGGCAAACACCTGAAAAAAGCCGCCACATACAATGATGAAGGTACATATTACAAGTCTTGTGTTTGCGGAAGAACTGATAATACTCTCATTAAAGGAACTTTCAAGGGCGGTGGTCTGAAATACGATGGTGTTCCACCAACTGTTACGATTTCTGTAAAGAATGAAACTAACAAGAAAATCAAGTATAAGGTGGAAATGTCAGATGGACAATCCGGAATGTACAGAAGATATCACTATGATGCTGGGGCGCCAATGGATGTTAATGGTGTTAAAGCGATTACCGGATGGGAAAGATTGACATTAAATATCAAGACATTCTCTATTAAGAAAGATAAAACAAAAGCTGTATATGCAAAGGCTGTTGACGAACAAGGAAACTATACAATTATAGACCAAAACAACAACATCGTATATCAGTATGTACACTAAAAAAAATGAAAAGAGAACACATTTATGTGTGAACTTGTCAACGAAAAGTAGACAATGAAAAAGAATCATAAGAAGCCTTGTTCA
>JAUNQD010000020.1:0-13162 GCA_030536355.1 Bacillota bacterium
AGCTAAACAAAGAATAAAAACTATACATATTGGTGATAATAAAATTTGGATGGGAAGCGCATGTCGCTCTCAGATATATAATGGAAGCTTACGATCTTCCAAGCTAAATATGTAAGCTCAGAAACCCGGCCACCACCCGGGTTTTTGAGTTTTTTGTATTCCTTTTGATGATAAAATAAGGTATACTGTTATATTATGGATTCAGTGTGTCTTAAAGGAGGCAAACACATATGAACAGTGACATTGTTGGCGATATTATTGTCATAGTGGTATTAATATTGTTTTCTGCATATTTTTCAGCTACAGAGACAGCTTTCACATCTGTCAATAAGATAAGATTGAAGAATATGGCGGGAGACGGCGATAAAAAAGCAGAAAAAGTGCTGAGGCTGTCGGAAAAATACGATAAGCTCCTCACTACTATATTGGTGGGAAATAATATAGTGAACATAACCATGACATCTGTAGCTACAGTTTTATTCATTGAGCTATTTGGTGCTATTGGCGCATCTATAGCTACAGTGGTTATAACTATAGTCGTGTTGATCTTTGGTGAGATCACGCCTAAGAACATTGCCAAGGAAAAGCCTGAAGGCTTCTCCAAATTTTCGGCACCTTTACTTAAGTTCTTCATGACACTTCTTACACCGATAAACTTCATATTCACATTATGGAAGCAGTTCATAGCCAAGATATTCAAACTGGGCACTGATGAAGCAATAACCGGAGATGAGATCCTCACAATGGTCGAAGAAGCTGAAGAAGGCGGTGGTATCGAGAAGATGCATAGCGAGCTTATCCAGAATGCCATTGAGTTCTATGAGCTTACTGCAGAAGAAGTAATGACTCCGCGACCTGAAATGGAAGCTATCGAAATAGACTGCCCTAAAGAAGAACTGGCAGAAATATTCAAGAGTACAGGATTTTCAAGACTTCCTGTTTACGAAGAAGATATCGATAAGATCATAGGTGTTATAAATCAAAAGGATTTCCATAATCATATAGTTGGGACCAATAAAAATATCGTAGACTATGTAACACCTGTAGTATTCGTAAGTACTGCGATCAAGATATCTGATCTTCTCAAGAAGATGCAGCAGGTCAAGACCCATATAGCCATCGTAATAGATGAATACGGCGGAACTGAAGGTCTTGTGACCATGGAAGATATCATCGAAGAACTGGTTGGCGAGATATACGATGAACATGATGCGGTGATATCAAAGGATATCATGCCGCTTCAGAACGGAAGCTACAGAGTCAAGGGCAGTGCTAATCTGGCCAAGGTACTTGATTACTTCGATGTTGAAGAAGAGTTCGACGTAGTAACTGTCAACGGATGGGTAGTGCTGGAGCTGGACAAGCTTCCTAAGAAAAACGATAAATTCGAGGCTGTGATAGACGGCAAGATATTTAAAGCAAGAGTAACTAAAGCCGACGATAGGAAAGCCATAGAAATAAATCTTACAGTTAAAGATAAGGACGATAAAGAAGAATAGAAAGGGGAACGACAATGGGTTTAATGGAAAAAATCTTTGGAGATCTTAATGAGAAAGAAGTCAAAAAGGTTTCTAAAATAGCTGATCAAGTAATGGAATACGATGAAGCCATGGCAGTCCTTACCGACGATCAGCTTCGTGAAAAGACTGCAGAATTCAAAAATCGCCTGCAGGAAGGGGAAACATTGGACGACATATTACCTGAAGCCTTTGCAGTATGCAGAGAAGCTGCCTGGAGAAGTTTGGGAATGAAGCATTTCTATGTTCAGGTAATAGGAGGTATCGTTCTTCATCAGGGAAGAATTTCTGAAATGAAGACAGGGGAAGGTAAGACTTTAGTGGCGACACTTCCTGCATACCTCAATGCTCTTGAAGGAAAGGGCGTTCATGTGGTCACAGTCAACGATTATCTGGCTAAGCGAGACATGGAATGGATGGGCAAGCTCTATACATTCCTGGGTCTTACTGTGGGATGCGTTATCCACGGTATCTCCGAAGAAGAAAGACGTGCAGCTTATCAGGCTGATATCACATACGGAACAAATAATGAATATGGTTTCGACTACCTGAGAGATAATATGGTGGTATACAAGGAAGCTATGATGCAGAGAGAACTGAACTTTGCCATCATAGACGAAGTCGATTCCATCCTCATCGACGAAGCAAGAACTCCGCTTATCATTTCAGGCAGAGGGGATAAATCCACCGATATGTATAAGAAGGCAGACGGCTTCGTAAGAACACTCAGAGAAGGGGAAGAAAATGACTTCACCATCGAAGAAAAGGACAAGCAGATCGCGCTTACGGATCTTGGTGTTGAAAAGTGCGAAAAATACTTCGGTGTAGAAAACTTTTCCGATCCTGAAAACATGGAAATCAACCATCACGTGCTTCAGGCCCTCAAGGCTAGAAATATGATGAAACGTGATGTGGATTATATCGTAAGAGACGGTGAAGTAGTTATCGTTGACGAATTCACAGGTCGTCTCATGTTCGGAAGACGTTACAGCGATGGACTCCATCAGGCCATCGAAGCTAAAGAAAACGTTCTCGTAAGATCTGAGTCAAAAACTCTGGCAACTATCACGCTTCAGAATTACTTCAGAATGTACCAGAAGCTGGCAGGCATGACAGGTACAGCAAAGACTGAAGAAGGTGAATTCAGAGATATTTACAACATGGACGTTGTAGTTATACCTACCAATAAACCGATCGCAAGACAGGACTTGCAGGATGCTGTATATGCTACGGAACGTGGCAAGTATAAGTCCATCGTAGATATGGTGGAAGAAGCACATAAAAAAGGCCAGCCCGTTCTCGTTGGTACTATTTCCATCGAAAAATCAGAGCTTATCGCCAATGCCCTCAGAAAGCGTGGCATCAAGAACTATAACGTGCTCAATGCGAAGCAGCATGAGAAAGAAGCGCAGATCATCGCAGAAGCAGGAAGACTGGGAGCTATCACTATCGCTACAAATATGGCAGGTAGAGGTACCGACATCATCCTGGGCGGAAATCCTGAATTCGAGGCCAAGAGAGAAATGGCTAAGAACGGATATGACGATGAGGCCATAGCATTCGCAACAAGCTTCGTTCAGAGTGACGATCCTGAGCTTCTCAAGGCTCGTGCAGAATTCCAGGCACTCCATGCTAAATATAAGGAAGAAAGGCGTGAAGAGCAGGAAAAGGTAAGAGAACTGGGCGGACTTTGCATAGTTGGTACAGAAAGACACGAATCAAGACGTATAGATAATCAGCTCCGAGGTCGTTCCGGAAGACAGGGAGACCCGGGACAGACACAATTCTGTCTCAGCATGCAGGATGAGCTGATGAGACTCTTCGGCGGCGAAAGAATGCAGAATATGGTGCAGAGACTCGGGATCGAAGAAGACGAAGCCATCGAAGCAGGCATGATCACTAAGCAGATAGAAAATGCACAGAAGAAAGTTGAAGGCAAAAACTTCAGTATCAGAAAATATGTACTCCAGTATGACAACGTAATGAACAAACAACGTGAGATCATATACGGAGAACGTAAGAGAGTTCTGTTCGGAGAAGACCTCAGGGAAGACGTAACATCCATGACTAAGCAGCTGATCGATGAAGTAGTTGATCCTGTAGTAGTAGCATCCAAATTCCCTGAAGAGTGGGACTTCGCAGAAATCAACAAAGGGCTTAAGAAAATCACTCCGGCATTCAAACCGGTAGAATTTACAGAAGAAGACTTCGCAGACATGGACGAAGAAAGCCTGAAAGCAAGACTTTATGATGATTTCGAAAAGATCTATCAGGCAAAGGAAGAAGAAATCGGCATCCAGCAGCTCCGTGAAGTTGAGCGTATGATCCTCATCAGAGTTGTAGATAACAAGTGGATGGATCATATCGATGCTATGGACCAGCTGAAGAGTGGTATCGGTCTCAGAGGACTTGGCGGACAGGACCCTGCCGGTGCTTACGCACAGGAAGGTTTCGACATGTTCGAACTGATGGTCAACTCCATCAAGGAAGACTTCGTCAAGGCATGTTATAACGTAACAGTACAGACTTCAGCAGAACGTAAGAACGTTATGGGAAGCGGAGAAGGACACAAGGACGAATACGCTGACGAACCGATGATGGCAGGCGGAGATGTACCTGCACAGACACAGGTGCCTGAAAGAGAAAAGAGAAAGCCTGAAACAGTAAGGCGTGATGCACCTAAGGTAGGCAGAAACGATCCGTGTCCGTGTGGTAGCGGCAAGAAATATAAGCATTGCTGTGGTCGTGCTGATTAAAATCCGCCACAGCGGTGTTAGCGGCATTCGTTCGGTTCTCACGTACGCTTAGTACGCTCCGAGCCTCACTCATTTGCTGCCTAGCTGTGACGAATTTTTCTTGCGCACGATTATATTAGAGAGGAAGTGTAGCTTATGATTTTACTGGACCAAATCAAGGTTCAGCTCCCTGCTTTGCAGACGATGCTCAAGGAGGCGGGGGAGTCTCTTGACCCGGCCGGGCTTGAAGCAGAGCTGTCTAAAATAGAAGAACAGATAACTGTGCCGAACTTCTGGGATGACCAGGAAAAGGCGCAGAGAATAATGAAAGAAAAGAAATCTCTGGAAAACTCCCTTGATGAGTTCAACGGACTCAAGACAAGGCTGGAAGATCTGGAGGTAATGATCGAGATGGCTGAAGAAGCAGAAGACAGCGGCGAAGCAGAAGAAGCAGAAATGCTGGCTGAAGAAGCGCAGCCTGCGGCTGAAAGCCTCGAAAAAGATCTGGAAAGCCTCAAGCTGAAGACTTTGCTTGACGGCAAGTACGACAAGAACAATGCCATCATTTCAGTCCATGCAGGTTCCGGTGGGACAGAAGCCATGGACTGGGCTGAGATGATATTCAGAATGTACACCAGATGGTGTGAAAAGCGCGGATTCAAGGCCAAGCTGATGGACATGAACGATGACGTTGAAGCAGGTATCAAGAGTGCTACTCTCCTCGTAGAAGGCGACTATGCATACGGATATCTGAAGAACGAAAAAGGTGTCCACAGGCTGGTAAGGATATCACCGTTCGATTCATCAGGCAGAAGACATACGTCTTTCGCATCCCTGGATGTAACGCCTGAAATCGAATTTGACACCACCATCGAGATCAACCCTGAAGACCTGCGAATCGACACTTACAGAGCATCAGGCGCAGGCGGTCAGCACGTCAACATGACAGACTCGGCAGTAAGAATAACTCACTTGCCGACACATATAGTAGTAACATGTCAGAATGAGCGTTCCCAGATGCAGAACAGGGAATACGCCATGAAGATGCTCATGTCCAAGCTGATCGAACTGAAGGAACAGGAAGAAAAGGAGTCCATCAAGGAGCTGAAGGGCGACTACAACCAGATCACGTGGGGAAGCCAGATCAGATCCTACGTTTTCCACCCGTATACGATGGTAAAAGACCACAGAACCAACGCTGAAGTGGGCAATGTCCATGCAGTGATGGATGGAGATTTGGACTATTTTATCAACGAGAAACTGAAGCAGAAGGAGTAACGACTTAAATGAATATAATTGAGATCCTGGCAGCGGAATTCAAGCTGAAGGTAAGCCAGGTGGAACAGACAGTAGCGCTTATAGATGAAGGAAACACGATTCCTTTTATTGCAAGATACCGTAAGGAAGTGACAGGCGGCATGTCCGACGTCGTTCTCCGTGACCTTGACGAAAGACTTACTTACCTGAGAAATCTGCAGGAGCGTAAGGAAGAAGTAATAAGACTCATCGACGAGCAGGGCAAGCTGACAGACGAACTGAAAGCTCAGATCGAGGAAGCTCAAGTGCTCCAGAGAGTTGAAGACCTTTATAAGCCTTTTAAGAAAAAAAAGGCTACAAGAGCATCCAAGGCGAGAGAAAAAGGCCTGGCGCCTCTGGCAGAACTTTTCATGGCGCAGGAAATAGAGAGCGGCTCTGCCGAAGAATATGCAAAGGGCTATATCTCCGAAGAGCTGGGAGTTGCCGATGAGGCTGAGGCTATCCAAGGCGCATGCGATATCATCGCTGAAATGATATCTGACGACCCTGAGATCACAGCGGCAGTAAGAGAGAAGACTGCTGCAAGCGGAGTCATCAACACTGAAGCAGTCGATGCCGAAGAAAAGACTGTATATGAAATGTACTATGACCACAGTGAAGGTATCGATAAGATCCCTAACCACAGAGTCCTTGCCATCAACAGAGGTGAGAAGGAAAAGAAGCTTAAGGTCAAGGTACTGACAGATGCAGATAAGATGGAATCGTTGATAGGCGATGCCGTTATAACTAATGAAAAATCAATATTTGCAGGACTTCTGAAGGAAACTATCGCCGATGCATATAAGCGACTCATGGCGCCGTCCATCGAGCGTGAAATGAGAAATATGCTGACAGAGAGAGCTGAAGCGGAAGCTGTCAAAGTATTTGCCAAGAATACAGAAAAACTGCTGATGGTACCTCCTGTGAAGGGTGCGCGTATCATCAGTATCGACCCGGGATACAGAACAGGATGCAAGGTGGCTGTCCTCAACGAAACAGGTAAGCTGTTGGCTTATACTACTGTTTATCCTACCGAACCTAAAAAAGACATCAAGGGAACTGAAGCCGTGCTGAAGAAGCTGGTGGATAAATTCAGGATCAATACTATCGTTATAGGTAACGGAACAGCATCAAGAGAAACGGAAGAAGTAGTTGCAGACTTCATCAAAAAGTCAGGATATGATATCAGTTACACCATCGTAAACGAAGCAGGCGCTTCTGTATATTCTGCTTCTAAGCTAGCGACAGAAGAGTACCCTGATCTTGATGTTACGGTAAGAGGTGCCATGTCGCTGGGAAGAAGACTTCAGGATCCTCTGGCAGAGCTGGTGAAGATACCTACGAAGAGCATCGGTGTAGGACAGTATCAGCATGATATCAACCAGACACTTCTTGAAGGTGCCCTCGATAATGTAGTAGAAGACTGCGTTAACAGAGTAGGCGTTGAGCTGAATACAGCATCACCGTCACTGTTGGCTCACGTGGCAGGTATCAACATGGGTATTGCCAAGAACATCGTTGCTTACAGGGAAGAAAACGGCATTTTCAAAGAAAGAAAAGAATTGAAGAAAGTCGCTAAGCTTGGCGAAAAGACATATAACCAGTGTGCAGGGTTTATCCGTATAGCAGACGGCAAAAATCCTCTGGACAACACATCAGTGCATCCTGAATCATATGCGGCAGCGGAAGCCATGCTCAAGAAGCTTGGCATCGAAAAAGCTGAACTTGCAAAAGGCGGGGCTGCTGACATAGATGAGAAGATTTGGAACGTCTATGGAGTTATCGAAAAGCCTGCTGCTCCAAAGGGCAGAGCCAAAGGCCTTGCGGCGCTGGCTGAACTTTCTAGATCAGAAGAAAAGCCTAAGAGAAATATGAAGAAAGCCATCGAGAAGATGGCTGCAGAGCTGGAAGTAGGTGTTCCTACACTGACAGATATTATTGCAGAAATGAAGAAACCGGGAAGAGACCCGCGTGAAGATGCTCCTCCTGTAGTATTCAGAAACGATGTCAAATCATTTGAAGATCTGAAGATCGATATGGAACTGGAAGGAACTGTTCGTAACGTGGTAGACTTCGGGGCTTTCGTTGATATAGGCGTGAAGAATGACGGACTTGTACATATTTCAGAGATGAGCAGAAAGTATATAAATCACCCTATGGATGTGGTATCTGTAGGCGATACAGTCAAGGTCAAGATAATCAAGATCGACTATGATAAGCAGAAGATCGGGCTTACCATGAAGCTGTAAAAATTGTACTTTCTTGTATACTGTATTAATATTGATACATACTTGTAAACAAAAACCATTTGTGCTAATATTTTTACGTTGATGCGGAAGCATCATTATGTCATTTAAGAGAAGGAGAGACTAACATGGGCGCTATAGTTGATGCATTTGCTAATCTGTGGGGAGACACAGGGATTGCGAACTTCACATACCAGAACGGAATAATGATCTTAGTATCATTTGTTTTCTTATATCTTGCCATCAAGAAGGGCTTTGAGCCGCTGCTGCTGGTGCCTATAGCATTCGGTATGCTGCTCTCAAATCTGCCGATGTCCGGCATGTTTATCGAACACTTCGAACTGACAAGTTCAAGCCAGCTGACTGATGCAGGTATTCTTACAATATTCTACTTACTGAAACCTATACTTCCGTCACTGATATTCTTAGGCGTAGGTGCCATGACCGACTTTGGCCCTCTCATTGCTAACCCTAAGTCACTGCTGATGGGAGCTGCTGCGCAGCTTGGAATATTCTTCGCATTCTTTGCTGCAATCATACTGGGATTCAATGCACAGGAAGCTGCATCTATCGGTATCATCGGTGGTGCTGACGGTCCTACTGCTATCTATCTTACAGGTAAACTGGCAGATCATCTGCTTGGCCCTATCGCAGTAGCTGCATATTCATACATGGCACTGGTTCCTGTTATCCAGCCGCCGATCATGAAGCTGCTTACAACAGAAAAAGAAAGACTGATAAAGATGGAACAGCTGAGAGTAGTTTCTCAGAGAGAAAAGATCTTGTTCCCTATCGCTGTAACAGTAGTAGTTTGTCTGCTTCTGCCATCAGCTGCACCGCTGGTTGGATGTTTGATGCTCGGTAATCTGTTCAAGGAATGCGGAAGAACAGCAAGACTGTCAGACGTTGCTTCCAACGCACTCATGAACATCCTGGTTATCCTGCTGGGAACTTGCGTAGGCGCATCAGCAACAGGAGCAACATTCATCACATGGTCAACTATCAAGATCGTAGTTCTCGGTGTTTGTGCATTCGCAGTTGGTACTGCAGGCGGAGTTCTTATCGCTAAGCTTATGAACGTCCTGACAGGCGGTAAGATCAACCCACTCATCGGATCAGCCGGAGTATCAGCTGTACCTATGGCTGCCAGAGTATCACAGATCGAAGGTCAGAAGGCGAATCCGGCCAACTTCCTGCTGATGCATGCTATGGGACCTAACGTAGCAGGCGTTATCGGATCAGGTGTAGCAGCTGCAGTAATGCTATCAATGTTCGGTGGATATTAATACCAAAACTACAGCTATTGATATGATTGAAAAAATGTGATATAATACATAGGATTTAATGAGAAATCTCTAAAATCATTTTTATACACCGCGAAAAGCCCGTAGCTCTCAGGAGACGGGCTTTTCCACTATGACCTGCCCACTTGTACCCTTTAGGGTGAATCTTTGATTTGGCGCGCAGGTTAAGTGCGAGAATTACGCAGCTTCAGCTGCAGTGTAATTCTTCCGCATTAGGGAGGTGAATTATGAAGACAATAGATACAGTGCTGTTTGACTTTGACGGCACCATAATGGATACCAATAATGTGATATTGATGTCATGGCAGCACACTTTCAGAACTCTTGAAAACAGAGAAGAAGACGAAGCGAAGCTGACTGCCACATTCGGCGAACCTCTCGAATATACTTTAGAGAGATTTTTCCCGAACGTTCCCGTGGAAGAATCTATAGAGATCTACAGAAGCTATCAGAGAAAAAACTTCAGTGATCTTATCACCCTTTTTCCGGGCATGAAGGAACAAGTCATGAAATGCAAGGCACTTGGCTATAAGACAGGACTCGTCACCTCCAGACTTAAGAGGACTGCCATGGAGGGACTTGAAAAATTCGACCTGACTAAATACTTCGATGTGATCATAACACCTGAAGATACGGATAAGCATAAGCCGGATCCCGAACCTGTCAATATCGCTCTCGAAAGACTCGGTTCCAAGCCGGAGAACGCAGTAATGCTGGGCGACACACTGTTCGATATCCAGTGTTCTCACAATGCAGGGATCGGAGCCATTCTCGTATCATGGTCACTGGCATTGGCAGGCAAGACACGCGAAGACCTAGGTGAAAACGCACCGGAATATATCATCAACGATCCGGAAGAACTGTTTGAGATAATATAAAAGCAAGATAAAAAATGATAGATGTATAGAATCACCGCTTACGGTAGTAAAATAAACTGTAGGAGGTGATTTTTTAATGTTTGAAAGAATCATAAGTGCACGTTTGATTGATGACTTCAAGCAGTACCTGTACGAAGAAGAAAAAAGCACAGCAACCATCGAAAAATACCTGCGGGATGTGCGAAAGTTCGCATCATATGCAAAGGGCACTCCTGTCGACAAGAAAGCTACGCTTTCGTACAAAGAAGAACTCTCTAAAGAGTATGCAGCGGCCAGTGCCAATTCCATGATAGCCGCGCTGAATGCATTCTTGCGCTTTGCAGGATGGAGTGATGCTTGTGTCAAGCAGTTCAAGATACAGCACAAGGCATATTGCACTGAAGAAAAAGAATTGAGCAGACAAGAATATGAAAGACTTGTAAGGACAGCCGGAAAGGCAGGAAATCATAGACTTAATCTTATGCTGCAAACTATTTGCGGGACAGGAATAAGAGTAAGTGAACTGAAATATATCACAGTGGAAGCCTTGGAACATGGACAAGCACATGTTAAATGCAAAGGTAAGCACAGAGTGATATTTATAGTGCCTGAATTAAGAAGAAAACTGGGATCCTATGTGAAGAAAGCCGGCATCAGAGAAGGTGCTGTATTCGTAACCAAATCAGGCAAACCTGTCAATAGAAGCAATATATGGAGAGAAATGAAGAATCTGTGTCATGAGGCCAACGTTGATCCCGTGAAAGTTTTCCCTCATAACTTGAGACACCTCTTTGCACGGGTGTTTTATGGACTTGAGAAAGATATCGCCAAACTGGCAGATGTGTTGGGACATACCAGCATAAATACTACCAGGATCTATATAGCAACCACCGGAGTAGAACACAGAAAAAAGATGGAAATGATGAAATTGATTTTATAAAACGATACCAAAAAATAAAAAACGATGCTTTCGCATCGACCATATAACATAAGGTAAATTATGTAGTAAATTGAATATAGATAAAGCTTACATATATTACATACACACATATTATCGCCCAAGCGGAGATATAAATCAACCCTAATTTTTGAATATTTATCGAAAAAGCAAAGAAAAAACAAACCTATGAGCACGTCAAATAACCTTTAATGAAAGTTTTAGTAGCTTTTACAAAAAATCATCAAAGGCTATAACTTGGCGTGCTCTATTTTGTACATGCTTTACTACATAATTTACCTTATGTAGTTTTGAGTTGCATAAAAGAGATATATAGATGTAAGCATTTAGAAACAAAACAAGGAGAACGAAAGATGAAAAAAAGATTATTAGCGATCATAGCTACTGCAGCCATGGTAGTGACTATGATCCCAAGCATGGTTTTTGCTGATGGTCCGAATTATGTTAATGGAAGCATATTGTACAACCTCGGCAAAGCATCTACAGAAGAACAGGGTATTTCAATAGAACTTCAGAACCTCACTGGTGAAACAGAAAAATCTGTAAAAGTTGAACTGTACTCAGGAGATAATTTACTTATTACAAAAGAAAAGGCAGGCCTTGGAGTAGGTACTACTTGTACTTTCTACACTAACAGCAAAAGCAGCAGCTGGACTGAAACACCTACAGCGTATTGGGCATATGACGATTTTGTGCCAACAAAGGCAGTAGTGTCCCATAATGGAAAGACCCAGACTTATAATATCCCTGCATCAGTAACAGCTAAATGGGCTGAGTTAGACGGAACAGATGATATTTCTCTTGGTGGCGGAATTTTAGTTGATTCAATGGCTACAGAAAATGAAGCCGGTATTTGCTACGAAGCACTGAATGTTCCTAAGAATGCTAAAGTGCGCGTAGAACTTTACGCAGGAGATAAGTATTTGACTTATAAGGAAATTACAGTAGCTGACGGTGCGGATACACTCACTTGCACATTCTATACAGTTGGAACAAGCAGCAGCTGGAAGCAAGATACATGGACAGCATATGACAATGTACTTCCTACACATGCAGTTCTGTATATCAATGGTATCGAAATAGATTCTGATGATGTTGAATTTACATCTGAAGAATGGATTCCTTTCCCAGGAACATTAGCCCCACCAGCACCACCTGCAGAAAAACCAGAAAAATCACCTAACACTGGTGACAACAGCATGGCACCTATCGCAGTAGCAGGTCTGGCATTGGCAGCAATGGCCGCTGTAGTAGCAACTAGAAGAAGAACTAACTAATTATATTACATACACATGTTAGGCATCTATATATTAGGCATCGTACTTCTCACATCGCATTTTCGTGAGACGTTTGAGGCATAATACATACGGGAAAAAGAGACGGTTTTACCGTCTCCTTTTATTTGCTTCCATATATTGACAGTAGATAAACTAAATGGTAAAATATGGCAATACGACTGGGTGTGAGATTAATGATAGTTGGGGGAGGAGATAATAATGAATAACGTAGAACAGAGCAAACCGGTGTTGAGGTTAAAGAACGATGTGTTATTTAAGAGAGTATATGGTAGCGATACGGAAGAATCAAAGTTTATTCTTAAATCTTTGCTGAACAAAATCCTTGATAGGACTGATGATCCGATAGTCTCTATCGAGTACAAAAATCCATTTAGTATCGATGAATGTGTTGATGAGAAAGAATCGATACTGGACATCAAGGCAGAGACAAACAAAAGACAACTTATAGATATTGAAATGCAGATCGCATGGGATAAAGACATGCCATCTAGATTGCTTTACTACCATGGAGGCCTGTTGCGTGAGTCATTGCAGAAGGGGGAAAGCTATGATAAAATGAAGCAAACAATAACCATCTGCATTACAGATTCAGAGGGAATCAAAGAGAATGGTAACTTCCTAAGCGAGTTCTATTTTATTGAGAAGCACAAGCATTTTATATTCTCTGACATGACTAAGATTTGCTGTATTGAACTGCCGAAAGTAAATCCTGATAATAGGGATCCGGAAGATCTTTCTCCGCTGGAGATATGCTTAGAATATCTGAGATGTGCAGATGAGAACGGCAGCGAATATGTGAATGAACTTATTCGCAGGGGAGGAAAGGATTTAGAAATGGCACAGGAGATATTAAGAAAAGCAACAGAGGAAGAAATTTTAAGAGAAAGAGCATTGGCTCGCGAGAAGTTTCTGCGCGATAAGTTACATATGGAAACGAGATATGGTCATGGT
>JAUNQD010000020.1:13172-36951 GCA_030536355.1 Bacillota bacterium
CGCCAAAGGCCTTGAAGAAGGACACGCCAAAGGCCTTGAAGAAGGCAGGACAGAAAAAACTCTTGAAATTGCCGGGAATTTTAAAAAAGCAGGCATACCAATCGAAGTGATAGCAGAGAATACAGGACTAACAATCGAAGAAATCGAGAAGCTATAAAGGGCGGCAATTTCTGCCTTTTAATATAGGGAGACTAATGTGGACAAAAACGTCAAAAAAGTAAACGATATATTGGTAAATCTATTCAACATGGTGTTGGAGCTTGAAGAGCAGGCTGTGACAGAATCCTCATCAAAGGATCTGAGCATCACTGAAATCCATACATTGGTAGCTATCGGCAAGGGAAGGCCTAAGACAATGACCCATGTGGCAAACCTTCTGGGCATCAAGGTCAGCACCTTGACCATAGCTATAAACAAACTGGTAAAGAAGGGTTATGTTGAGAGACTTCGAGATAAACAAGACGGAAGGATCGTCAGGATCCATCTTACAGAGAATGGTATGACCGCAGTGGAAGCCCACGAAAGTTTTCACGAAAACATGATCGAAGAAGCTCTGTCTCATATACCGGAAGAAGAGCTGCATAAATTCATATCGTCAATAGACAATATAAACAAGTTTCTGCTCATGAGAAGCTCAGGCGCTTTTGAAAGGGCTGATGATTTCAAGCTGGAACCATTGAAATTAGGTCATCACGACCTTCCTGTGCCCATCGTGCAGGCAGGAATGGGAGCAGGGATCGCAGGCAGCCGACTTGCATCTTCAGTAGCCATTGAAGGCGGTCTCGGTCTCATAGGAGCATCTGACGTAGGGACCCTTGAGAAAGATATAAAGACAGCTCTTAAATCAGTGAATGAAGCAGGTGGCAAAGGCCTCGTCGGCGTCAGCATTACATGGAATGATCCTGAGGCTCATAAGTATGTTGAGATCGCTGTCAAGGCAGGAGTGCAAGTGATCGTTACCGGCTCAGCACTGCCTAAAGATCTGCCTAAATATTGCACAAGCAAGAAAGTGGCGCTTGTACCGATCATATCATCTAAACGTGCCGCATCAGCTATCATAAGATCATGGACCAAGAAGTACAATAGAGTTCCTGACGGATTCATATTCCAGGGACCGCATGCTGCCGGACTTCTCGGCTTCAAAGAGGCCGAGCTTGAAAAAGCCGAACAGGAACGCTTCAGGATGATAGCCGAAGTCAAAGCAGAGCTTTCTAAATTGGAAAATTGCCCTTTGCTCGTTGGAGGAGGGATATTTGGAAGGGAAGATGCGGAGCATGCTTACAGGTATGGTGCCGATGGCATCATGATGGGAACAAGATTTCTTGTCACCGAAGAATGTGATGCGCCGGATGAATATAAAAAGCTGTATTTGAACTGCACTGCCAATGATGTTACAATAATTAGGAGCCCGATAAGGACGACTGTAAGAGCCATGAAAAATGCTTTTACGGAGAAGGTGATCGTATCGGGTGAGGAATATGACATCACGGAGGCTGTTAAGAAAGGTGTGGAAGGAGACTATGACAATGGGCTCATCTTCTGCAGCGTCAATGCCGATAAGATAGACACCATAGGCAGCGTAAAGGATGTATTCAAGGAATTCACGGAACAGAAAGGGTAACCCTGTCAATGCTGAACATCTATTACGGAGCAGAAACAACAGATAAAGAAAAATTCGTATTCGATAATATCAAAGGCAGAACTCTATTGCTTGTACCGGACCAGTTTTCGCTGCAGGCAGAAAGGGATGCCTTTTTTTATCTTAATAAAAAAAGTTTGATGGATCTGAGGATCATGGCGCTCGATTCCATAGGTCATAAAGCCGTAAGAGAAGTAGGTGGAAGACCGCCGAAGCTTATCGACGAATATGGCAGCCAGATGCTTTTGACTAAGGTATTAGGACAAGTGGAAAAGGATCTTACCATTTTCAGAGGATTCAGCTGGAAAAGCTCATTCATAGACCGTGTATATAACGTTATCTCAAGCATGAAGAAGTATGGTATCGGAGCTGATGAACTGGATGGCGCCATCGGGAAACTGAGCGACGAGTCATATCTCAAGTACAAGATG
This sequence comes from Bacillota bacterium, assembly GCA_030536355.1. Taxonomy (GTDB): domain Bacteria; phylum Bacillota; class Clostridia; order Peptostreptococcales; family Anaerovoracaceae; genus Lentihominibacter. The sequence goes on from JAUNQD010000020.1 coordinate 15,243, forward strand.
TCCGATATCTGCAAGATATACGAAGCATATCAGAAGCAACTGGACGGCAAGTACCTTGATGCGGACGATTATATACTGTTTTACGGTGAAAAGATCCTCAATGCGCCGATGGTGACTGAAGCCGAAGTGTGGATCTATGGCTTTGACACATTTACACAAAAGAATATGCTGATAATCGAGCGTCTGATCAAGGCTGCACGTAATGTCAACATAGTTTTGACTTACGAAGAAGGTAACGAACTATTTGATATTACCAAGTATTTCATGGACAAGCTTGCGAAGGTAGCAGAGGACATCAATGAAGAGGTGAGTGTCAACAAGATAGAAGGTCATCCTAAGAAGACATTTTGGGACGATGCCAATATCACGCTGGCAGCTGCTTCGAATATCTATGCTGAAGCGGAAAGGGCAGCTGCATACATCCTGGAGCTTGTGCGAGACCACAATTATAAATTCGGAGATATCGTAGTTGTTTGCAATGATATGGAGGCCAGGGGCAATGTGCTTCGAAGGACCTTCGAAAGGTGGGGTATCCCTGTATTCGTAGACAGGAAACGACAAGTCATGCATCATCCTGCAGTAAGCTGTCTAATGGCAATTATGGAGATCGCAGCAGGTGGATATAAGACGGAATCCGTGATGAGGATGATCAAATCAGGACTATTCGGTTTTTCTCATGATGAGTGCGATTTGCTGGAAAACTATGTTATGACATTCAAGATCAGAGGGAACGGATGGAAGGCTGAATTTGAAAAGACAGGAGACAAGTATACGGCAGAGGATCTTGAATTGCTCAACAGTCTCAGGACAGCCATTGTAAACACGATAGAGAAAGCTAAAGAAAACATTGGCAAATACAATACTGCCGGAGAAAAAACAAAAGGACTCTATACCTTCCTGGACAGAGATTTCGAAATGCCCGAAAGGATAGAAAACATCATAGTAAGACAGGAAGCTGCAGGCTTTGCAGAAGGAGCGGCGGAGACCGCCCAGAGCTGGAGTGTTATTTGCAACATACTGGATCAGATAGTAGAAACTATAGGCGAAGAGAAGATCTCCAACGAAGAGCTGCTTAAGCTGATGACCATAGGTATGGAAACCGTAGAGATCGGTATCGTGCCGGTAAGCACTGACAGAGTGATGATCGGGCCTTTGCAAAGAACGCGTCTCAGCCGAGTCAAGGTACTTCTGATGGTAGGGGTCAATGTTGGCGTGATGCCTTCAGAAATCGTTGCTGACGGCCTTATAAACGACAGGGAGATGGCTGCTCTGGAGGAAGTCGACCTTGAGATGTTCAAGAGAGATTCTGTAGTCAGGATGGAGGAAATGCTGGCCATTTACAGGATGATGCAGCTGCCTGAAGAGAGACTTTACATGAGCTGTTCGGAAACAGGTGAAAAGGGCGAGCTTCAGCGACCGTCGGAGATCTTCGAGGGTGTAAGAGGATTCATGGCTGCATCAGGGGATGTCGATATCCTTGGTGACCTTGATAAGACCGGAGATGTTTTTGATATGCTTACTTCAAGACAAGGGACACTTTCATATATGACCGATGCTGTAAGAAAGCACATGGAAGGCTATGATATAGACGATGATTGGATCGATATCATAAACTGGTACGACGAGAATATGCCTGAAGAGATGGATAAAATCAGAGCGGGGATGTTCTTTGATAATACCGTTGAGGTGATGGGCAGAGATATTTCAGATGCCCTTTATCGCGGAGATAATGAACACCTGGCAGTAAGTGCTTCAAGGCTCGAAAGATACAGTGGATGCCCGTTCTCCCACTTCATAATGTATGGCCTCAGGGCCCAGACACCGGAGGTGTATGAGATGGGATCAAGAGAACAGGGAGACATATATCACAGATGCCTTATGATGCTGTCAAATCGTCTCACACCGCCTGCGGCAAGCGGTCTTGATGTGAATGATCCTATGTCGCCTTGGATGACCATCACAGAAGAAGAATGCAGGAGAGAAGTGTCCGATATAATCGACAGGGATGCAGGAAACTTCAAAGAAGGCATCATGGCTGTCGGTAAAGCCGAGGAATACAGGACTGAGAGAATAAAATCAATCTGCTGCGATGCGGCATGGACAATGATAAAGCAAGTTCGAAAAGGTGATATCAAAAACATGTATTTCGAACAGCCTTTCGGTGCGGGCAGATCGCTGGCTCCTGTCAAAGTCGATGTTGGCGGACAGGAAGTTTTGATACAAGGGAAGATCGACAGGCTGGATGTGTTCCATGATGATGCAGTCAGAGTTATCGACTATAAGTCAGGCAGCGCGGACATAGATATGGATCATATCGCAGGAGGATATAAGCTTCAGCTGATGGTATATCTTAAGGCTGCAGTGGATGGCTTCAGGAAAGAACCTGCAGGTGTATTTTACTTTAAGATAAAGGAATTGATGGAAGATGCCTCTTCCGTGCCATCCGGCAGTGTAGCAGGCAGACTTGATAAGGCGTACAGACTTGTGGGAATAATGGTGGATGACAAGAAGTATACTGATGCCATGGACATCGAACTGGCAGCGGAGCAGACAGGATCATCCACAGTCATCCCGATCAAGAAGAAAGATGAAGACGGCAACTTGACTCCGTATTCTGATAGTGAACTTTTGGCCGACGTGGACTTCGGAGAACTGATGTCGCAAGTTGAAGGACAGGTGCAGAGGATATGCACTGAGATCTGTGACGGCAAGGTAGATATCAGACCTAAGATGGAAAAAAAGAAAATAGGAAGAGAGTATAAGACGGCTTGCAAATATTGCGGATATTCAAGTATATGTATGTTCGATACGCAATTTGACTGTTGCAATTTTGAACTTATATAGTAAAATAATAACGTGGAATTCCACGTTATGGGGCATTGGCGCAGCTGGGAGCGCGTTTGACTGGCAGTCAAAAGGTCAGGGGTTCGAGCCCCCTATGCTCCACCAAGCGAAAACCGCCTAAAAGGGCGGTTTTCCGTTTTTTTAGAAGTAATACTTAAGGAATTGAGATAATAATGACACAGAATCAACTATACTACGACAAAAAAATAGTCCACATCAACGCATGGAACCTGTTGGGGGATCGTGCGGAAGCTAACCTGCCGGTAAAGGCGGTCAGGAAGCTGGTTAGATCCATCGGAAACCTTCCGATACCTATGGACGGGATCAACAATAAAGATCTGGCGACTTTGTTAGACGCATTGGCAGATTGCTTCGACGCAGAAATGACCGGCGATATCATCGGCATGACCACCGCTGAAGGCATGAACATCAGAGTGTTCATAGACTAGGGGTGCGCCATGAAAATAACCATAAAAACAGACAAAACAAATCTGTCCATACCAATGCCTCTCGGCATGGCGGCTATGGCTATAAAAAAAGTCCCGGACTCTGTCCTTGATAAATTTCGTGCAAAGGTCCCTCCGGCATACGCCAAGGCTATCTGCAAAGAAAACCTTATCTTCCTCTTCGAGGAATGCCGTCCCGAACTGGAAAAATTCAAAGGGCTTGAACTGATCAATGCACGTAAAGATGACGGGACATATATCTCAATAGTACTGTAAAAAGGGGAATGACATCAATGAGAATTGCAAGAACAAAAGGATTAAAGAAGATATTTTCAATATGTTTGATCATGCTTGTGGTATCAATACTTACTGCCTGCTCCGGCGAAGATAACAGTGCTGCCTTGCCTGCAGAGGGAGAGCTGGCAGTCCACTTCATAGATGTAGGCCAGGCAGACTGCACTTTACTTATTTCAGAGGGGGAAGCCATGCTGATAGATGCAGGTAATCAGCCGGATGATGATCTTATACTCGGATATCTCGACAGCTTGGGGATAGATCATCTCAAGTACATAGTATTCACTCATCCTCATGAGGACCATATCGGTTCCGGTGAATCTATCGTCAGTAACATAGATGTAGATAAGATATTCATGCTGGATGAATATGATGAAGGACTTGAAGGATATCTCAAAGAAGAGATTGAGTATCAGGGGATCGAAACAGAAGCACCTTATCCCGGAGATAAGGCTGCCTTTGGAGAATGCAGGATAGATTTTCTCGGACCTGTATACGAATACAGCGATGCCAATGATGACTCTATATGCCTCAAGGTGACTCACGGAGATAACAGTCTTTTGTTCACGGGTGATGCCGGCACCGGTCCTGAAAGAGATATGATAGAAGCGGGCATGGATCTTGAAGCAGATCTTCTTAAGGCAGGTCATCACGGCAGCAGCACATCCAACAGCTACTATTTCCTGAGAGAGTCCAACCCTAAATACGTCGTGATTTCCTGTGAGAAAGATAATATGTACGGACATCCTCACGAAGAAGCTCTCAGCAGATTCAACGATCTGGGTGCTGAAGTGTTCAGGACCGATACTCAAGGGACGATAATCGCTGTAAGTGACGGAAAAGAATTCACATTCAATACCGAAGGAAAGAAGGCTGATAGACCATACACAGAAAACTATGAAGATGCTAAATTCATTGGCAACGTCAATTCTAAAAAGTACCATTCGATAGAATGCGGGGGACTGCCAAAAGAAGACAATCGTGCATACTTCATGACAGAAGAAGCGGCACAAAAGGCAGGCTACGAACCATGCGGCAACTGCAGACCGTAGCTCTCAGTGCTAAATAAAATATGGCGATATAAAATGGTACAATAAAAAACTCGGCTCCATGTGGAGTCGAGTTTAGTTGTTTTTATAGTATAGAACAAAGCTTACTGCATATCATCGATCAGCTGATCGATATCGTCATACTGCTGTGACTCGATGTTTGACGGGTTGGTGTCAGTAGGGTCATTAGCTGTCCCGAACACGAAATAGTATATGACTGAAGCTACGATAACTGCTGCGATGATGATACCGAAGATTTTGAGTGACCTCTTAAGTCTTTCCATTTTTTCGGGATCAGCAGTGATTGATTCTTTCTTTTCTGCTTCATCCTTTAAATACTCTTCAGGAATAGGAGTGCCGTTTTTCTTAGCCTCTCTTATTGCTTTTCTTCTGGCTTTTTTAGCTTCTTTTGCAGCTTCCTTTTTAGCTCTCTCTTCATTGAGTGCTATCGTTGCATTTATCATGTCTTCCAAAGTGTCGGCTGCAGGTTTTTTGGCATCTACGGACGCTTCTGCTTTTTCCGCTTCAGGATCTTCAGCAGGTGCTTCTGTCTTTTCTGCTTCAGGCTCTTCGGCAGATGCCTCCTTAACAGGAGTTTCTACAGGGGCTTCGGCAGGAGCCGGAGTTGGCTCTTTAGCAGGTGCTGCTTCAGGCTGTGCCTGTCTTTTGATCTCCAGATTCTTTACCTGACTGAAAATAGCATTCAGGATCTTAGCATCCTTCTTTTCATACGTAAGCTTCTTTACTTCTCCATAGCATTCGAACTGATAAGTGTGGACTATAGCGGAGTGATAAAGCTCAGTTATATCGGAATAAAAATATTCTTTACCATCCATGGTAACTGATTTCGTAGTGAATTGGACCGTCTGATCGCCGGATTTGATTTCTATTGTCTTCATATGATATCCTCGATTTCCAAGTTTTCTCGAACAAAACAAGCATCTTTAAATAGATGCTTTAAGTTATGGTAACCCCTGAAGGCAGTAAAAGTCAACAAAAAGTCATTAAAAAGTTGTCTAAATTACAAAATTAGGAAGACAAAGTGATGGTTTGGTGATATAATGCTTATTAACTATATGATATCGACACAAACTATAATTAAGAGAATGTAGAGGTATAAGAATGGACAGAAATGCATTAACAGAACAGAGACGTGAAACGGTCATTGGCCTTCTGAAGGGAATGAACATCAAGAAGAGCACAGTTGGAGGCTTTGACAAGGACGATGTTTATGATTGTATGCAGCAGCTCTGCGATTTATATGAAAAGAATATAGAAGAGCTCGAAAACGCATATGAAAGCGAACTTGGACAGCTCAAAGACAGATATCAGAAGTATGACGAAAACAATGAATTATATGTAAGCTTGATCATGGAAGCTAAGAAGAGCAGCAACGATATCATTGCTCAGGCAAAGAACGAAGTAGAAACTATTCTGATCGAAGGTAAGGAACAGGTTGCTAAACAGGAACAGGAACTGGCTCAGCTCAGAGTAGATATGGAAGCTGAAAAACAGGCTATGATCGCTGAACTCAACGCTGCGAAGGAAGCTGTAGAAGCAGAAAAAGCTGCAATGAAGGCTGAAGTGGACGCAGAAAGAGAAAAGGCAATGGCAGCTAAGAATAAGTATACTCAGCAGCTCAATGCCATGGAAGAAGAATTTGAAGAAATCAAGACTAATATCCTGAGAACTGCAGGCAAGATCGACAGTCTCAAGAGCAAGTTCCCTAAGGAAGAAGAACCTGAATGGCAGATGGCAAGCGGACTGGCAGCAGTAGACTTCCCATCAGCAGAGATCGAAGTTGACAGTGTGATCGAAACAGTGGAAACACCTATAGAGTTCGATGCTGCTATAGAAGTTGCAGAACCTGTATATGGAGCAGCACCTGCAGAAGAAACTTTCACACTTGATGACTTGACTGAAGACTTCGTTCCTGATGCAGAACCTGTACCGGTAGAAGAACTCAGCTTGGAAGATATCGAGATCGAACTTCCTGATTTCACAGAAGAGGCTCCTGCAGAAGCGCCTGTAGAAGAAGCTGTTGCTGAAATCTCATTCGAAGGACTGGAAGAACTGTTTAAGGAAGACAAATAAGGATAAGGCAATGAAGTCACTTAAAGAAAAGATCCTAAAAGAAGGAGTTGCCATAGGAACGGAAATAGTTAAGGTGGACCACTTTCTCAACCACAGACTCGATGTGAAATTCCTCGAAGAAGTGGGTGCTGAGTTCAAAAAAAGATTCAAGGATGATGAGATCAATAAGATCCTGACCGTTGAAGCCAGCGGGATCGCTGTAGCGAGCCTGACGGCGCCGTATTTTGATTATGCACCTGTAGTATTTGCGAAAAAGGCTGCACCTAATACCATGACAGAAGGGTTCTATGTGGCAGAAGCCAAATCTTTCACAAAGGGCACTGTCTCTCTTTTGAGAGTTTCTGAACGATTCTTGAAAGAAGGGGACAAAGTTCTCATCATAGATGATTTCCTCGCCCACGGGCAGGCATCGTTGGCTTTGGCTGATCTGGTAGAGCAGGCCGGCGGAAAAGTGGTAGGAGTCGGAGCTGTTATAGAAAAAGGCTTCCAGGGAGGAAGTGAAAGACTCAGAGCTAAAGGCTATAGAGTAGAGTCTCTGGCAGTTATTGACAACATTGAAGAAGGACGAATAATATTTAAATAAACAGCAAAGAAAGTTCGCTTTTTAGCGGGCTTTTTTTGTTGACTTCATCAGGTTATAAGAGTAAACTCAAGGTAGAAAAAAACATATTCTCATTTTAAGGAGGAGAAAAATGAAAAAGAAAGTATTGGCTGTAGTACTTGCTCTGGTAATGGTATTCGGACTGTCCGTAACACTTACCGGATGCGGCGGCGGTGAAGATGGCTACAAGGTTGGCTTCATTTGCCTGCATGATGAAAACTCAACTTACGACAAGAACTTCCTCGACGCTGCTAATGCTGCATGCGAAGAGCTGGGTGTTGTACCTGTGATCAAGACTAACATCCCTGAAGGTCAGGAATGTTACGATGCAGCTGCTGAGCTGGTTGATGCCGGATGCGACATCATCTTTGCTAACTCATTTGGACATGAAGACTTCATGATCCAGGCTGCTAAGGATTTCCCTGAAGTGGAGTTCTGCCACTCAACAGGAACTAAGGCTCACACTGAAGGCCTTGACAACTATCACAATGCATTTGCACACATCTATCAGGGTAGATACCTGGCAGGCGTTGCTGCAGGAATGAAGCTGAACGAAATGATCGATGCCGGTGACATCACTGCAGATCAGGCTAAGATGGGATATGTTGGAGCATACACTTACGCAGAAGTAGTATCAGGATACACTTCATTCTATCTGGGAGCTAAATCAGTTTGCGAATCAGTTACTATGGATGTAACTTTCACAGGTTCATGGTATGACGAAGCTCTCGAAAAAGAAGCTGCTAACAAGCTGATCAACGATGGTTGCGTTCTCATTTCACAGCATGCTGACTCCATGGGAGCTCCTACTGCATGTGAAAACGCAGGCGTTCCTAACGTATCATACAATGGAAGCACTCAGGAAGCTTGCCCTAACACATTCATCGTTTCATCAAGAATCGACTGGACTCCTTACTATGTATACGCTATCACAGCAGCTCAGAACGACGAAGCTATCGATGCTGACTGGTGTGGTGGACTGGAAGAAGGTTCAGTAGTACTGACAGAAATCAACGAAGCAGTTGCTGCTGAAGGAACTGCAGACAAGATCGCACAGGTTATGGAACAGCTGAAGAAGGGCGAAATCAATGTATTTGATACAGCTGCATTCACAGTTGAAGGTGCTGCACTCAGCACATACATGGCTGACGTAGATACAGATGCAGATATGACTCCTGATACAGAAGCTATCGAAGGCGGAGCATTCATGGAATCAAAGCACAGATCAGCTCCTTACTTCGATCTTAAGATCGATGGAATCAAGCTGCTTGATACTAAGTTCTAAATAACGAATATTTTTAATGAAAGCCCCGGCTTGTCCGGGGTTTTCCTACTTTGAAAGAAAGGTGTTGATCTGTTTGGCCAATAGAGAAGTGGCTGTGTCCATGAGGGACATCACCAAAGTATTTGGTAGTGTAATAGCGAACAACAAAGTAAATTTAGACATCTATCGTGGTGAAATACTGTCTCTGCTGGGGGAAAACGGCAGCGGTAAGACCACACTTATGAACATGCTTTCAGGTATATATTACCCTGACGGTGGAGAAGTATATATCAATGGAGAGCTTGCAGCCATCCATTCACCGAAAGAAGCTTTTGGGTATGGTATAGGCATGATCCATCAGCACTTTAAGCTGGTGGACGTATTTACAGCAGCTGAGAATATAATTCTCGGCCTTAAAGAAGAAGGTAAGCTGGATCTTAAGAAAGCCTCTGATAAGATTCGCGAGATCTGCGATACTTATGGTTTTGATATAGATCCGGATCAGAAAATATATAATATGTCCGTTTCTCAGAAACAGACTGTAGAAATCGTCAAGGTCCTTTATAGGGGTGCCGACATACTGATTTTGGACGAGCCTACAGCAGTACTGACTCCTCAGGAAACCGAGAAGCTTTTTGCTGTGCTGAGAAACATGAAAGCTGCAGGAAAAACTGTTGTTATCATCACTCATAAACTTCACGAAGTGCTGGAAATCTCAGATAGAGTGGCAGTTCTGAGAAAGGGTGAGTTCATAGGCGACATGATCACTGCAGAAACCAATGAACAGGAAATGACAAACATGATGGTAGGTCGAATGGTAAGTCTCAACATCGACAGACCTGATCCTGTAGATCCTAAGCCACGTATACAGATCGATAACCTGACAGTTAAGAGTCAAGATGGAATAATGAAGCTGGACGATGTTTCATTCACCATCAATTCCGGTGAGATACTGGGTATCGCAGGTATCTCCGGATGCGGACAGAAGGAACTGCTGGAAGCTATCGCAGGTCTGCAGCCTGCAGAAAACGGCACCATCAAGTATATAGACGATGAAGGAGAAACAGACGAACTGATCGGCAAGGATCCTCTTCAGATCGCAGCCCTTGGAGTTGCACTTTCCTTCGTACCAGAAGACAGACTTGGTATGGGTCTTGTAGGAAATATGGACCTGACAGATAATATGATGCTCAGATCTTTCAGAAAGGGTAAGTCGATCTTCACTGATAGAAAATCGCCTAAGAAACTGGCAGAAAGAGTAGTTGACGAACTGGAAGTAAGCACATCAAGCTTATCTACTCCTGTAAGAAAACTTTCGGGAGGAAACGTACAAAAGGTACTGGTAGGGAGAGAAATCGCTTCTGCTCCTACAGTTTTGCTTTCTGCATATGCAGTAAGAGGTCTTGATATCAATTCATCATATACCATTTACGATCTGCTCAATCAGCAGAAGAAAAAAGGTGTCGCAGTAGTTTACGTAGGGGAAGATCTTGACGTTCTCATGGAACTGAGTGACCGTATTCTCGTTCTCTGCGGAGGCAAAGTCAGCGGCATCGTTGATGGAAGAACTGCAGACAAGAATGAGATCGGTATGATGATGACTAAGCTTGGAGGAGGTGCAGGCAATGAGTAAAGTTAATAAAGAACCACTGCTTCACATCACCAAGCGTAAGGAACTGCCGTTAAAGCAGACTTGGATGATAAGAATAGGTGCCATAGCAGCAGCCCTTATCGTAAGTGCTATCGTTACTATGCTGCTGACAGGACTGGATCCGTTCAGCGTATTCGGAACTATGATATACGGAGCGGTAGGAACAGAAAGAAAAGTTCTTATTCTCTTCAAAGAGCTTGCTATGCTGCTCGCTGTAGCCCTTGCGCTTACCCCTGCATTCAAGATGAAATTCTGGAATCTGGGCGGCGAAGGCCAGATCCTCATGGGAGCATGGGCAACTGCCCTTTGCATGATCTATATGGGAGATAAGATCCCGGCCTTTTTACTGATCATTATATGTCTCGTTGCCGCTATCATCTGCGGAGCGATATGGGCTATGATCCCGGCCTTTTTCAAGGCTAAATGGAATACCAATGAGACTCTTTTCACACTGATGATGAACTACGTGGCTATCCAGCTGGTAGCATACTTCATCATCCTTTGGGAAGTACCTAAGGGTTCAGGTAAAGTTGGTATCATCAATCAGTCAACTCAGGCAGGATGGCTGCCATACATCGGAACAAACAGCTATATACTCGTTATCTTATTCGTAGCTGTCATCACTGCAGCCATGTATGTTTACCTTAAATACAGTAAGCATGGTTATGAGATCGCAGTAGTAGGTGAGAGCCAGAGAACTGCCAGCTACGTCGGCATCAAGGTTGATAAAGTCATAATCAGAACTCTGCTGCTGTCAGGTGCCATCTGTGGTTTCACAGGCTGGATGATGGTTTCAGGTGTTGACCATACAATTACTACGACACTGGCAGGAGGAAGAGGCTTCCTTGGCATCATGGTTTCATGGCTGGCTCAGTTCAATGTAATTGCCATGATTTTTGCCAGCATGCTTCTGGTGTTCCTGGGACAAGGGGCAGGAGAAATTTCGACAAACTTCGGACTCAACGAGTCATTCGCAGATATTCTTACAGGCATAATCTTGTTCTTCATTATAGGATGTGAATTCTTCATAAACTATAAGGTACATGTAAGAAAGAAATCAGGAAAGGAGGAAGCGTAAATGTTTGATTTAGTTGCGTTTATTCCTCGTGCTGTAATGCAGGGCATGCCGCTTCTGTTCGGCTGTACCGGTGAAACCATTTCAGAAAAGGCGGGAAGCCTTAACCTGGGTATCCCGGGCGTAATGTATGTTGGCGGTATCTGTGGTGTTATCGGCTCATTCCTTTATGAACAGGCTTGCACAGGACCACTCAATCCTTTCTTGGCAATATTTATTCCGATGGTGTCATGCCTTCTGGGATCACTTCTTATGGGACTTCTCTTCAGTGTACTTACAGTAACGCTGAGAGCTAACCAGAACGTTGTGGGTCTCGCCATGACAACATTCGGTGTAGGCTTCGGTAACTTCTTTGGAGGTTCACTGATCAAACTGACAGGAGGATATGTTCCATCCATCGCACTGTCTGAGACAAGTAAATTCTTCAGCAGACACTTGGCGATCGCAGACAACTTGGGATGGTTTGGTAAGATATTCCTTTCATACGGATTCATGACATATCTGGCAATAGCTATAGCTATCGTTACAGCTTATGTCCTTAAGAAAACAAGAGTAGGACTCCAGCTTCGTGCAGTAGGTGAAAACCCTGCCACAGCAGATGCTGCAGGTATCGATGTAAACAAGTATAAGTATCGTGCTATATGCATCGGTTGTATGATCGCAGGCCTTGGCGGACTGTTCTATGTTATGGACTACGCCAGCGGTATCTGGTCAAATGATGCGTTTGGTGACAGAGGATGGCTGGCTATCGCATTGGTTATATTCACACTGTGGAAACCAAACATTGCGATCTTCGGATCCATCATCTTCGGTGGACTCTATATCCTTCACCTGTTCATTCCGACAGGTAATATGGCAGTCAAGGAACTGTACAAGATGCTGCCTTACATCGTAACTATCATCGTACTGATCTTCACAAGCGTACGTAAGAGAAGAGAAGACCAGCCGCCTGAAAGCCTGGGACTTCCATACTTCCGAGAGGATCGATGACGAAAGAAAATCCATGGGATAAATGATATGTTTTATTCCATGGATTTTGTAGTTTTTGATTGATTATGGGAATTCGTTAGATAGATAACCTTAAATGGGGAGAAATTTACTAAAAACTCCCATAAAACTCATAAAATTAAAAGATTTCCGGGAAACTCAATTAGCGGCCATGTTTAGATACCATCATATGCTACGATAGTATCCACATCGTATCCTTCCAAAAGTCCACGGCCGTTGAGCCCCTTCAGTTCCAGCAGACATACGATCTTAACTACCGGTGCATCCATCTTACCGAATAGCTTGGCAGCAGCTTCCAGAGTTCCACCTGTTGCGATCAGGTCATCGATGAGTACGATCTTCATGCCCAGCTTAACGTCTTCCTTATGGATCTCGATCTCAGCTGTGCCGTATTCCAGTTCATATTCCTGGCTCACAGTTGCTCTAGGCAGTTTGCCCTTCTTTCTTACAGGGATAAAAGGTTTTCCCAGGTTATATGCGATAGGCATCCCGAAAATGAACCCTCTTGATTCAAGGCCTGCGATGGCATCGAATTCTACGCCTTCAAGCTTAGCCTGCATCTGATCGATGGCAAGCTTCAGCCCGTCTGCATCACCAACAACAGTTGTGATATCTCTGAATATGATACCGGGTTCCGGAAAATCAGGAATGCTTGTTATATAATCTTCTATCTTTTTCATTTTATTACATTCTCCGTTCTATGCTGTGTTATAATATATATCTAGTATATCACATATGAAGCGAGGAGTGAAAACAAAATGATTTATGTATATTTAGCCGAAGGCTTTGAAGAAATAGAAGCTCTGACAGCAGTAGATGTTATGAGAAGAGCAGGTATAGAAGTTGAGACCGTTTCCATCACAGGGGAGAAGTTGGTGCGCGGAACACACGGCATAAGCGTAGAAGCCGACATCCTCTATGAAGAGACAGATCATGCAAAGTGCGATATGATCGTTCTTCCGGGAGGTCTACCGGGTGCGGACTATCTCAATGAGCATGAAGGCCTTGCAAAGCACATAAAGTGCTTCGCAGAAGACGCAAGCAAAAAGCTTGCTGCCATTTGCGCTGCTCCGCAGGTATTCGGTACATGCGGAATTTTAGAAGGAAAGAAAGCTACTATTTACCCAAGCATGGAAGACCATCTCAAGGGCGGACAGGCTACAGATCAGAACGTTACTGTTGATGGTAATATCATCACAGGGATGGGACCTGCATTGGCAATGGAGTTCGCACTGAAACTGGTGGAAGAACTTAAGGGGAAAGAAGCTGCCGAAGAAGTAGCAGATGGATTACTGTTTGGCAGAAGATAAATTACAGCAATCAGGAGATAAAAATGGACGCATACAAAGTAGATTTTCATATCCATACGAATTATTCGGACGGTCTGGCTACACCTGTAGAAATCGTCAAGAAAGCAAAAGAGCTGGAATATGACATGATCGCCATTACCGATCATGATGGTATCGACGGTATCAATGAAGCCTTGATCGCAGGAGAAACTGCAGGAGTCAAAGTCGTTCCCGGAATAGAACTGGCAACAGAAACAGAAGAAGGAATAGGCCTGCATATACTCGGATATTATTTCGATCATAAAGATACTCATCTTAATGCAGTTCTGGCAGCTCTCAAAGAGCGAAGAGAAAACAGAAACAATCAGCTGGTGGCGGTTTTGCGCGAGATGGGGTATGATATATCAATGGAAGAATTGCTGGAGCGCCAGCCAAATGGGTTTATCGGCAAACCGGTCATTGCAAGACTTCTGGCTGAAAAAGGCTATGTAGGACATTACAAAGAAGCCTTCAAAAAAGGACAGTTCCTCGGGAGTGATGAAGCCCGTAAGATCAAAAAAGAGAAGATCTTAGCTTCCGAAGCCATTGAACTGATAAAAGGAGCAGGCGGCATAGCAGTGCTAGCCCATCCGATCCAGACGAGAGGAGTAGGAGAGCCGGGAAGCGAAGAGTTCTATAATAATATGGACACTATTATCAGAAGACTGAAGATCCAGGGTCTCAAAGGTCTCGAGTGCTACCACCCTGATCAGGATCATGAACAAACCATGCGATTCGTAGAGATGGCAGAGAAATATCATCTTCATATAACCCGTGGATCAGACTTCCACGGCAAGGATCTTGCCGATGCCGAGCCGACAGCATAATTATAAAAATCAAGAACCGATGAAAATCGGTTCTTTTTTGTTAATGTTTAATATCGCCATCCTCTGGGAATAATAGACAAGTAAACTTTTCTAAGGAAAAGCAAATCTATTCCCGGGAGGGAAAAAATCTCAGAGGAAAAAATGAAATCTATAAATTCTATGGAAAAGGCAGTCCCCGTCCCCGCAAGGGGAAAGATATTGATTTTGACAACGATGGCGTTGCTATTTGTAGCGGCTGTATTCATAGGTATCAAGACAGCTCCTTCAGGTGAAATTCCCGTAGCGCTGGCCAATGGGGAAGTGATAACTCCGCCATATTACATTACTGTAGATGACAAAAAAACGGTGCTGGTCGAGTCAGAGGAGGCAGCTCAAAAAGCGATAAATGATGTGATAGAAGAATACAAGGGAAATCCTAACGATATTCTTGACATCCGGATAATCGAAGATACTGCCATCGAAAAAATGGACATAAAAAACGGCGATGAAATGCCAAAAATATTGACTGAAGAGGAAGCGACCGAGAAGCTGCTTACCGGTAAAAAGGGAGAAAGCTATCTTACGGTAGTCGTGACCAAAGAAAAGACACAGCATCAACTGATAAAATACGAAGAAAAATATAGGCCGGAACCTACCATGTATGTGGGGGAAACAAAAATAGAAACAGAAGGTTCTGACGGACTGAAAGAAGTGACCAAGGTCATTGTCAGTGAAAACGGGACCACTGTAGAAGAAAAAGTTTTAGAAGAGGAAACCATCAAAGAACCTGTTCAGCAGACTATCCTTGCAGGAACCAAAAATTACGACGGATACGGAGGTGGCAATGCAGTGGCTGATGAAGGAACGTCACGATGTGAAGGAGCCACATACAAAACGCTGAAAGATCCTGTAGATAAAATACAGATAACATCTAAGTTCGGACCGAGATGGGGGAGGATACATTACGGACTCGATATGGGTGCGCCGATGGGAAGCAATATTTATGCAGCCGATGACGGCATAGTATACTATGCCGGATACTGCGGAGGATACGGCAATCTTGTCAAGATAGATCACGGTAACGGCATGCAGACGTACTATGCTCACAGCAGTAAGCTGCTGGTGAGCAACGGACAGAGGGTCAAAAAAGGCGAAAGGATAGCCCTTATAGGATCCACCGGTAACTCAACAGGACCGCACCTTCACTTTGAAGTCATAATAAACGGAGTCCGTGTTGACCCAATGGATTTCCTGGACTTGCAGTGATATGCAAAGCGCGCCTTTCGGCGTGTTTAGGGTTATTTTTTAGTCCAAATCGCGTTGCGAAGAAAGCGTGAATATGATATCATAAAGAACGGGTATGCCTACCCGTTCTTTTGGTATGCAAAAATACTTAAAAATAAAAGCTTGGAGGAAAAAGAATGGCTTTTTTTAAAGATATTAGAGAAGATATAGGAGCAGTTCTTGATAAGGACCCGGCAGCAAGAAACGGGTTTGAAGTACTGTTGTGTTATCCCGGTGTATGGGCACTCATATTCCATAAACCGGCACACTGGCTGTATCTTCATAACATGAAACTGCTGGCGAGAATGATCTCGCAGATGTCCAGATGGTTCACAGGAATAGAGATACATCCGGGAGCGACCATTGGCAAAAGATGTGTTATCGACCACGGTATGGCGGTAGTTATTGGTGAGACGGCAGAAGTTGGAGATGACGTTACCATATATCAAGGCGTTACACTTGGAGGTACAGGTAAAGATACCGGCAAGAGACATCCTACCATCGGCGACAGAGTAGTGATCGCCAGCGGTGCCAAGATACTGGGACCATTCAAGGTGGGAAACGATGTTAAAGTCGGATCCGGTTCTGTAGTGCTGAAGGAAGTTCCTGACGGATGTACAGTAGTAGGTATCCCGGGAACCATTGTAAGACAGCACGGCAAGCCAACATCCGAGCTTGACCAGGTAGATATGCCGGATCCTATCGCAGTAGAACTGGAATGCTTACGAAGACGAATCGTAGAGCTGGAAAAGATACTTTGCGAAAGAGAACTGGTAGAGGAAGGTCATCAGATGTGCGTATCATGCAGAGAAGACTGTATGTTTGAGACCATCATCGAAGAAATGGCGACTGGTAAGCTCAATACTATCTACGGCGAAAGAGCTATGAGAATAAAAGAAAAACAGGAAGAACTCCTGAAAGAAATAAAAGAAGCTGAAGGAAAACCGGCTGAAGAAAAAACAGAAGAGAAAGAGGAGGAATAAAGATGAAGATCTATAATACACTGACAAGAAAAAAGGAAGAATTCGTACCTATTGAAGAAGGCAAGGTTAAGATGTATGTCTGCGGACCTACAGTATATAACTTTTTCCATATCGGTAATGCAAGACCTTTCGTAGTATTCGACACTATGAGAAAGTATCTGGAATACAGAGGCTATAAGGTGAAGTTCGTACAGAACTTCACAGACGTTGACGACAAGATCATCAACAGAGCGAAGGAAGAAGGGATTTCAGCAGGAGAAGTAAGCGAAAAGTACATCGAAGAATATTACAAGGATGCAGCGGCTCTCAATGTTAAGAAGGCCAACGTACATCCTAAGGTAACTGAAACTATGCAGGACATCATCAACTTCGTACAGGAACTGATCGACAAGGGATATGCTTATGAAGTTGACGGAGACGTTTACTACAGAACAAGAAAATTCGAAGGTTACGGCAAGCTCTCAGGCAAGAACATCGAT
The DNA here is from genome assembly GCA_030536355.1 of Bacillota bacterium. Lineage (GTDB taxonomy): Bacteria > Bacillota > Clostridia > Peptostreptococcales > Anaerovoracaceae > Lentihominibacter. The sequence continues at coordinate 32,449 of JAUNQD010000020.1, forward strand.
GATCTGATCGCAGGAGCAAGAATCGCCGTAGGTGAAGATAAGGAAGATCCACTGGACTTTGCACTTTGGAAGAAGAGAAAGGAAGAAAGCGAGATCGCTTGGGAATCCCCTTGGGGAATGGGAAGACCGGGCTGGCATATCGAATGCTCAGCAATGTCCAAGAAGTACCTGGGCAAGACTATCGACATCCACGCAGGCGGAGAAGACCTCCAGTTCCCGCACCACGAAAACGAGATCGCTCAGTCGGAAGCATGCAACTGCCAGACTTTTGCTAATTATTGGATGCATAACGGGTACATCAACATCGACGGAACTAAGATGTCCAAGTCACTGGGCAACTTCAAGACAGTAAGAGATCTGCTGGAAAACTACGACGGAGAAACCCTCAGATTCCTGATCTTAAGCGGTCACTACAGAGGACCTATCGACTTCAGCCCTGAGATCCTGACTCAGTCAGAAAACGGACTGAAGAGAATGAGAAACTCCAAGAGCAATCTGAAGCACCTGATCGCATCAGGCGAAGGCTCAATGACAGCTGCAGAAAAAGAAGCTCTGGCAGAATTCGATACATTCAGAGATAAATTCATCGAAGCTATGGACGATGACCTCAACACTGCAGATGCCATCTCAGCAGTATTCGAACTGATCACAGCAATCAACACTGCAGTTAAAGACGGTGCTTCCAAGGAATTCGCACAGAAAGCCCTCGACTTCCTCCACGAACTGACAGCAGTTCTGGGTCTGCTCCAGCAGGAAGTTGAAGAAAAGGTTGAGATCGAACCTGAGATCCAGGCACTCATCGACGAAAGACAGGCAGCAAGAAAAGCTAAGGATTTCGCAAGAGCAGATGAGATCAGAGATATCCTTAAGGCTCAGGGAATCACACTGAAGGATACTCCACAGGGCGTACAGGTTATCAGAGACTAGCAATTGGCCTCACGGAGGACCGCATGAACAAAGAAGAATTGAAACAACTCAATACGACAGCTCTGGCATACATGGGAGACGCGGTGTATGAGCAGTTCATCAGAGAACATATCCTCACAAAAGGGGGCACTGATGTCAACAAACTGCATCGTATATCAACGATGTATGTCAGTGCGCCTGCTCAGGCCAAGATAATCAAATCGCTCTTTGACGATTTATCCGAAGAAGAGCAAAAATTGGTAAAGAGAGCTCGCAACCGTAAGTATCATACTAAAGCCAAGAATGCCGACCCCGTTACTTACAAGTGGGCAACAGCAATGGAAGCCTTGGTCGGATACTTGTATTTATCACATGATATGCAAAGGCTCACCTGGCTTTGCGAGCAGGCGGTAGCGATCATAGAAAGGTAAGGCTGAGGCCGATGCCGAGGGGTAAGGATAGGAAAAGGACAAGGAAATGGCTAAGAAAGAGAAGAAGAAAAAGCAGTATAGAAACAAGACGGGAGAAATGCTCTTCGACTATATCAAGACAAATCAGCAGTATACCGATGAAAACAGACGAAGACAGGAAGAAGAAGGTGTCAAGACAGAAGGTCTGAAGAATCTCAATACTATGGAAAAGACATGTGTAGTTATCATCGTGCTGGGAGTTATAGGCCTTATAATAAAGTATTTGGTTTTATAGTAAAATGATCCGGTGCCGAAGGAGGCATAGATTAGGAGAAACGATATGAGTAAAGCAGACGTATTATTCGTGAATATGTGCCAGGATATCCTGGATAATGGGTTTTCCAGTGAAGGCCAGGAAGTAAGACCGAGATGGGAAGATGGAGCTCCTGCCCATACCATCAAGAGATTCGGTGTTGTCAATAGATATGATCTGCAGGAAGAATTCCCTGCACTGACACTCAGACCTACTGCCATCAAGACTGCAGTAGATGAGATGCTCTGGATATGGCAGAAGAAGTCAAACAACATCAAAGATCTGAGAGGCAAGATCTGGGATTCATGGGCAGACGAAAACGGATCCATCGGTAAGGCATACGGATATCAGCTAGGTGTTAAATACAAGTTCCCTCATGGCGAAATGGACCAGGTGGACAATGTGCTTTGGCAGCTGAAAAACACACCTTATTCAAGAAGGATAATGACAAACATATATAACTTCGCTGACCTGACTGAAATGGGACTGGAACCATGTGCTTACAGCATGACTTTCAACGTTACAGGCAACAAGCTGAACGCTATTCTTAACCAGCGTTCACAGGATATACTGGCAGCCAACAACTGGAACGTTGTGCAGTATGCAGTTCTAGTGCATATGATGGCTCAGGTTTCTGGACTTGTTCCGGGTGAACTCGTTCACGTGATCGCAGATGCACATATCTACGACAGACACGTCGACATCATCAAGGAACTGATAGCAAGACCACAGTTCCCTGCACCTAAGTTCAGCCTGAATCCTGAAATCAAGAACTTCTATGATTTCACCATTGACGATATCAAGATCGAAGATTATCAGAAGAATCCACAGATACTGGATATTCCGGTAGCAGTGTAAAACGAAGCGCGAAAGTGCGCTTTGGATGAAAGGAAATGAAATGAATGCGATAGTAGCAGTAGATCAGAACTGGGCAATAGGCAAGGACGGAAATCTTCTCTGCCACCTGCCGGGAGATCTTAAATACTTCAAAGAAAAAACCGTAGGCAACGTTAACATCGTGGGCAGAAAGACACTTGAATCTTTTCCGGGAGGAAAACCTCTGCCAAACAGGACCAACATCGTGATCACAAGAAATCCCGATTACGAAGCGGAAGGCTGCATACTTTGCAGATCCAAGGAAGAAGTCCTGGAAAAGATCAAGGAATATGACACCGAGAAAGTGTTCATAGCCGGAGGAGCCGAAATATATAAGCAGTTCATGGAGGATTGCGAACATTTCTATGTGACCAAGATATACGAAAGTTTCGAGGCGGACAGATATTTCCCTAACCTTGATGAACTCGGTTATGAAGTTACATGGGAAAGCCCGCTTCAGGAAGAAAAGGGCATAAAATACAGATTCTTAAGATACTCAAGACCATAGCGCATGGCGCGAAGCAGAGGTAAGATGTCACAGATAATAATCGGAAGGAACGCCGTAACAGAGGCGCTCAAAAACAACAGAGAAATAGAAAAGATCACCATCGCCAAAGGCGCTGAAGGCTCAGTGAAACAGATAGTGGCCAAGGCTAAGGATAAGAAGATCCCGCTGTATTACAGCGAAAAGTCACGAATGGATAAGCAGGCGGACGGCGGCGTGCATCAGGGAGTCATTGCAGTCGTATCGGATTACGAATACTGCACGGTAGATGACATCATGCAAAGGGCAGCCGATCGTGGAGAAAAGCCGTTCATAATGATTTTGGACGGTCTCGAAGATCCGCATAATCTGGGAGCAATCATGCGTACAGCAGAGTGTGCGGGAGTCCACGGCATCATCATTCCTAAGAGAAGGTCCGTTTCAGTGACTGAAACAGTTGCCAAGACGTCGGCGGGAGCAGTGGAATACATGCTTTGCGCGAAAGTGACGAACATAGCAAATACCATCGACGAGCTCAAAGAGCGCGGTGTATGGATCGCCGCTTGCGATATGGGTGATCAGATGTATTACCAGCAGGACTTGACAGGGTCCATAGCCATCGTAGTAGGTGGTGAAGGTTCAGGTGTCAGCAGACTGGTAAGGGAAAAGTGTGATTTCGTGGTAAGCATCCCTATGAAAGGCAAGATCACTTCTCTCAACGCATCAAATGCGGCATCAATACTTATGTACGAAGTAGTTAAACAAAGAGGATAGATCAATGGCGGTAAACAGCAGTTTCTCTGACAAGGAGCTGGTCCTGAAGGCTCAGGCAGGCGACCTTGATGCAGAAGAAGCATTGATGAGAAAATATAAGGAGACTGTCAAGATAAAGGCGAAGATGTACTATATGGCCGGAGCGGACGAGGATGATGTGGTCCAGGAAGGCATGATCGGACTTCTCAAAGCCATCAGGCAGTATGATGCGGAGAAAGATGCGGCTTTTGGCACCTTCGCAGGCGTGTGTATCACCAGACAGATCATAAGTGCCATAAGGACGGCAGACAGAGAGAAGCATAAGGCCCTCAATACATCCATATCCTTAAGTGACCCCCTTAAAGATTCGGGCGACGATATGACCCTTGAAGATACACTTAGGACAAATATGGCGGAAAATCCGGAGACACTTCTGGTCTTCAAAGACATCGTTTACTATATAATGCATAATGGTGATAACATACTTAGCGACTTCGAAATGGAAGTGCTCAGTGAGATGGTCAAAGGCAAAAATTACGAGGAAATCGCCGAGAAATTAGGCAGGAATCCCAAGTCTATCGACAATGCGATGCAGCGTATCAAGAAGAAGGTCGTTGCCTATCTGTGGCGTTGATATTTATTGACATTGGAGGGGAAATATAGTACGATGACTATGATTGGCGTGCTGCTGTAGCTCAGTCGGTAGAGCACTTCATTGGTAATGAAGAGGTTCGGCAGTTCAAGTCTGCTCAGCAGCTCCA
>JAUNQD010000021.1 GCA_030536355.1 Bacillota bacterium
GATGAAGAATAAAAATCCCTACCTATTTATATAGGAGTGGAAACGAAAGTGGAAAAAATCCTGCAACCGCTTGAAAAGGCTAGACAAGCAATGACCCTTTCACGGCGGTAACCGGGGTTCGATTCCCCGTGGGATCACCAAAAGAAAGTCGAATCACAAAAGTGATTCGACTTTTTTTATGTTACGAATAGTGAGGCTGCATAATTTCTTATCCATGCCATATTGTTAGCACTCTATATAGATGAGTGCTAAATTTTTCTTGACTTCTGGGTTTTTGCGGTTTAAAATATCATCATAAGGGAAAATATAACAAGAAATATAATTTGTTGGATATGGTTTAAGGAGGAGAGATAATGAACATTGAGAAATACACTCAAAATGCACAGGGGGCAATAATCGATTGTCAAAACATTGCAGTTGAAGAAGGTCATCAGCAAATCGATGGGGAACATCTTCATATGGCTCTTTTGATGCAGAAGGAGGGGCTTATACCGAAGCTTCTTAAGTTTATGGAAGTCAATGCGGGAGAGATGATTGGCTCCATACAGGCAGAAATCGATAAGCTTCCTAAAGTCAGTGGAAGTGCAGAATCCATGTACTCTACCAGGAGACTGCAGCAGATCTTCATCAATGCAGAAAAAACCGCACAGAAGTTGAAGGATGAATATATAAGTGTAGAACATTTATATATGGCATTACTTGATGAAAGAAACACACCTTCTGCGCAAGTTTTTAAACGCTATGGTATAACTAAAGACAAATTCCTTGATGCACTTAATAAAGTTAGGGGCAATCAGAGGGTCACAAGTCAGAATCCTGAAGAAAATTATGATGCTCTTAATAAATATGGCAGAGATCTGGTTGAAATGGCACGCGAAGGTAAGCTGGATCCTGTTATAGGCAGAGATGCAGAAATACGTCATACCATCCAGATCCTTTCTAGACGAACTAAAAACAACCCGGTACTGATAGGTGAGCCGGGAGTAGGTAAGACTGCCGTTGTTGAAGGTCTTGCACAGCGTATACTCAATGGTGATGTTCCTGAAGGGCTTAAGGATAAGACCATATTTGCGCTTGATATGGGTGCACTTATTGCCGGTGCCAAGTTCAGGGGCGAATTTGAGGAGAGATTAAAGGCTGTTCTCAATGAAATCGAAAAATCAGAAGGAAGGATCATTCTCTTCATCGACGAGATCCATAACATAGTAGGTGCTGGTAAGACTGAAGGGGCCATGGATGCAGGTAACTTGCTCAAGCCTAAACTTGCAAGAGGTGAGCTTCACTGCATAGGAGCTACAACACTTGATGAATACAGAAAATATATCGAAAAGGATGCTGCTCTTGAGAGAAGGTTCCAGAAGGTTCTTGTGGATCAGCCTACAGTTGAGGACACTATATCGATACTCAGAGGCCTTAAGGAAAGATTTGAGATACACCATGGTGTAAGGATCACTGATAATGCACTGATAGCATGCGCGACCCTTAGTGAAAGATATATCAGTGACAGGTTCCTGCCTGATAAGGCTATCGACCTTATGGATGAGGCTGCAGCCAGAATAAGAACAGAAATCGACAGTATGCCGGCAGAACTGGATGAGATTTCGAGAAAAATAATGCAGCTTGAGATAGAAAAGCAAGCCCTCGGCAGAGAAAGTGACAATGCTTCGAAGAACAGGTTGGCAGCTTTAGATAAAGAACTTTCTCAGCTGAAGGATGAAAGCAATGCTATGCGTGCTCAGTGGGAGGCCGAAAAGAAGGCTATCACGGAGGTCAAGGCTGTAAAGCAGCAGATAGAAGATATCAAGCATGAGATGGAAGAGGCTGAGCGTAATTATGATCTTGAGAAGCTGGCGCAGCTGAAATACGGAACTCTTCCTGATCTTGAAAAGAAGTTGGAGATAGAGAAAGAAAAAGCCGAAGAAGCCAAGGAAGCAAGACTTCTTAAAGAAGAGGTTACTGAGGAGGAAATCGCAGAAGTCATCTCGGGCTGGACAGGTATACCTGTAAGTAAGCTTGTGGAAAGTGAAAAGGAAAAGCTGCTGAAGCTGGAAGATATACTGCATAAGAGAGTCATTGGACAGGATGATGGTGTCAAGGCTGTGGCAGAATCTGTACTGAGGGCCAGAGCAGGACTGAAAGATGAGAAGAGGCCTATAGGATCGTTCATATTCCTGGGGCCTACAGGGGTAGGTAAGACGGAACTTGCCAAAGCACTCAGTGAAGCACTTTTCGATTCGGAGAAGAATATGGTTCGTATCGACATGTCAGAATACATGGAAAAGCACTCTGTATCAAGACTTGTAGGGGCGCCTCCGGGATATGTGGGATATGATGAAGGCGGTCAGCTGACAGAAGCAGTCAGAAGAAAGCCTTACAGTGTTATTCTCTTTGATGAAATAGAAAAGGCACATCCGGATGTATTCAACATATTGCTGCAGCTTTTGGATGACGGAAGACTGACAGATAATCAAGGCAGAACTGTTGATTTCAAAAATACAATCGTTATAATGACATCTAATATAGGCAGCAGTTTCCTGATCGATGGTATCAGAGAAGACGGCAGTGTGGAGGATGAGATAAAGCAGAGAGTAGAGGACGAAACCAAGAAGTACTTCAGACCGGAATTCCTCAACCGTATAGATGACATCGTAGTCTTCTCACCACTAACAGAAGGTCAGATAGTAGAGATCATAAGACTGGCCATGAAAGATATCGAAAGACGTCTCGAGGAACGTGAGATCACACTTAAATTGACAGATGCGGCAGAGAGATTGATAGCAAGGGAAAGTTACGATCCTGCGTATGGGGCAAGACCTGTTAAGAGGTTCCTCCAGCGTCATATCGAAACTGAACTGGCAGGCGAGATCATCAAGGGAAGCATCAAAGACGGCGACGATGTGGTGATCGACAGCGACGGAGAAAAACTGATCTATATGACAGAAAAATAGGGGTAGGTTTAGAAAACCAAGTAGGAATAAAAAAGGCGATATTTTATAAATATCGCCTTTTGCTTTAGCTTAGCTTGAAATTGTCCATGCCTTTTCGCTGAACTTTCCTAACGTAGAGGTTGATGATCAAAGTGAAAATGTAGTCATAAAGCATCATGAATACAGTCCCTGCTATGATCAATATAGCCACGGGATAATCCGGCAGATCTACAGCACCTAAGAGTAGTTCTTTGAATCCCAGAAAGCCGGCGCACATTACTATCGCGAAAAAAATCGCTTTGATAATAAGCTGAAATGACGCTTTAGGCAGCTTTTCGATAAAGTACTTGATAATGCCGTAATATCCAAACAGGAAGAAATATGGCACGAGTCCGACTTTATTTGGCACGAGAATGAACCCGAGAATGCAGGCGGCCAAGTACAGAAGAACTGCGCCGCTTACTCCGGATTCCAGGATCATTACAGCTACGAATACAGAACTGATGGCAAACAGTGTCAGTTCGATGCCCGGAGCAATGGATCCTGCAAACATAAATATTAAAGTAAGGGCTAGGCAGATACCGCCCAGCGCCAATTTAAAAGTCTTTTTTTCTCTCATGATTCTTAGATACAGTCGCAGCAGCAATCTGCACAGATGTAGCACTGAAGGGCCTGACAGCAAAGGTCGTCGCCGCCCTGCTGGTTATAGCCTCTGCCCTGAGCCTGATTGCGGAACTGTCCTCCCATGTTTATGATACGTCCGTAAGCCTGGCTATATTCGATGTTGCCGGGATCCATTTCAGCAGCTGTCTGCAGCTTACCTCTGGCGTCGTCGTACCAGCCTTTCTTGTAGGAAATCATTCCTGCAAGGAAGAACCACTCTGCGCTCCTATCTCTTGTACCATTGAGGATCTTTTCGGCTTCACGCAGGTTGTTGGCATCTATAAGACGTCTTACATGCATGTAATCAGGTCTGCCGCCGCCACCTGATGAACCTCCGCCGTAACCATAATCGTAGCTTGAAGATCCACTCTTCTTCATCAGCATATCATAAGCTTCGTTAACTTCCTGCAGCTTTTCTTCAGCAAGGTCTGCCAGAGGATTGTCCTGGTATTTATCAGGATGGTATTTTTTGACCATCTCTTTATAGGCTTTTTTGATCTCTTCTTCTGATGCGTTTTCAGAAATACCCAATACTTCGTATGGATTCATATTTGTCTCCTTTTCTGCTATTGCTAGATCCTTTTTTCAGGATCAGTTTGTTCTATGATTTCTTCTGTTTTTCGATTAAGACCGAAGTACAGTATATTATCTATTATACCTTTATTTTTCTTTATTTCAAGGGAATCAAGGCAATTGCCGATCATGGCTAGATAATGATAAAGATTGAATTTAAGCTCTTCTTCGATGCGCGTTCTGAACCCCTCAGGGCTTTCAACAGATGGATCGAAACCATATCTGTAAATCAACGGATTATAGGCACCGCTTAAGATATTGTCTTCAATATCATCAGCAGCATCGATAAGGTATATCCATTTCCCCATGTGGTATCCGATGGTCGCAAAGAGTGCAGATAAGTCTTCGTCGGAGTCCGCATATATTCGTGAGGCGTTTTGACCCTTTTTAAAAATCTCCTTGTACCCTTCGCTGAATATGGTTTCCATGATCTTCGAAAATGCTTCTGTCGCCATATCCAGATGGGCGCACTTTTCTTTCTCTAATTTGGAAAGTTCAGCTAAATGCTCTTCTATGCTTTCGCAAAGGGCAGTATGATTTTTGCGAAGCTTCTTGTAGATCCTTCGGAAAGCCAGCATCGTGCCTTTTGCATATAGTTTGCCTTCATCGTTGGCGTCATCCAGCAATTTGTACCATGCAAGTATGAGCATGATGTCGGCAGCATAGTCGATGGCAGAGTTCCTGATGATGGTTTTTTTCTTGATCATCGGGTGGGCGATGCAATGCTCTTGAACAGGGGCGTCATGGTCATCGCTGATCGATTCAAGAAGCAGAGCGAGAAAAGCCGCATCGTAACTAAGCGCCATACGAGGAAGCTGTCCGTAGCGCTTGCCTATGGATTTACATACTCCACAGTAGTAGCCGCAATAAACTTCGTATTCACGAACTTTGAGTTCGGGTTTGAAAACTTTAACATAACCTAACATGATATCAGTGCCTTATACAGCTCGAAGCCGCTGATCAAAATATGTTCATCAAAATCGAATTCCACGCTGTGGAGCGGGATGTCACCGCCCGTTCCTAAAAGGAAAAAGACTGCAGGGGCGTAGTGACCGTAGAACGAGAAGTCGTCTGAGGTCATGACAGGCTCAGTGATTTCAAGATATCCACAGTCAAGACTTTTGGCAGCCAGCATTGATTCCAGATAGAGTTCCTCATCATTGATAATAGGAGGATAGCCCTCACTGTTGGTGAAAGTAAAATCACAGCCGTACTGTTTAGTGATATCGTCCAGAGTATCTGTGATGAGATCCAACGTATCGTTGAAACTTTCTTCACTGAAAGCTCTCACTGTGCCTTGAAGTCTTGTGTTGTTTGAAACTACATTTCTGGCATAGCCGCTGTCCATCTTGCCGATATGGATGATGGTTTTATCTTCCGGCCTTGAAGGCTGTACCTTAGGAAGCGGATCTATATCAGATGAGAAATGAGCGACAGAACCTGATGTTTTAGCGTGACGATTATAAAGCCTTGTCATGAAATCTGCTGCTATATAGAGGGCGTCTTTGCCTTCATAGGCAGCAGTACCGTGGGCTGATTCTCCCAGTATATCTATATCTATTTCGGCAGACTTAGCCATGATGGCACCGCGTTTAGATGCGATGACTCCTTTTTCGAGGAACGGCCAGATGTGTATGCCGAAGACTTTTGTCACATTATATTTTTCGAGGATACCGCTTTCGCAGATCTCCTTGGCTCCGCCCAGAGTTTCTTCTGCAGGCTGGAAGATGAGAAGGACATTGCAGTCGAGATCATCGAGACTATCTACGTATTGTCCGAATGTCAGGCTCATGGCCATGTGACCATCGTGGCCGCATGAATGCATGACGCCTTGGTGCTTAGATGCATAGCCGCCTATCATAGCCTCTGCTCCCGGCAGAGCATCCATTTCGGCTCTGAAGCAGTAAGTTTCTGTCTTGCCTTTATCAAAAAAAGCACATACGCCGGAGTCGCATAAGTAAGTAAGCTTACAGTCCAGGTCCTTGAGAGTGTTGAGCAGATATGCCTTAGTCTTAGGAAGGTGCCTGTCAAGCTCCGGTATCATGTGCAGGTTTCTTCTGTGATTTTTTAATATTTCTGCATAAGGATGATTCTGATATGTCATTCCTATCCGTCCTTTAGATAAATGTTATGGTTTATGATATCATATTATATGTTAAAATAACAGTATGAAGTTAAAGTGAAGGTAGTGCATGATGAAGGTGAAACATATGCAGAAACTTCTTGAGCGAAAAGAAAAAATGGTACTTGAACTGCTTGAGAAGGCCGGCTACGAAGCATATTTCGTAGGGGGCTGTGTTCGTGATGCGTTGATGCTTGCGAAAACAGAAGAGACGTTATCGGAAACTTTTTCAATAGGTGACGTGGACATTACGACCAATGCGCTCCCTGAACAGACAAAAGAAGCTTTTGCGGGATATAGAGTTATTGAGACAGGGATCAAACATGGAACTGTAACGGTGATGCTGCCGGGAGAAGGTGTAATTAGGAATAATGGATGCTGTGATGAGCAGGCTGTTACTGTAGAGATAACAACTTACAGAAGCGACGGCACGTATAGTGACAGCAGGCATCCGGATCGTGTGGAGTTTGTCAGGAGCTTAGAGGAAGATCTGGCGCGCAGAGATTTCACTGTCAATGCCATGGCGTGCAGCATCAGAGGTGAGCTGATCGATCCGTATGGCGGACAAGAAGATCTGGCGGTAAAAAAACTCAGGACGGTCGGAGACCCCGATAAACGCTTTAAGGAAGATGCTCTCAGGATCATGCGCGGACTGCGCTTTGCATCAGTACTGGGATTTGAAATAGAAGAAAAAACGGCAGCGGCGATGCTTAGGAACAGTGGCCTGCTTGCCAACGTGTCTGCGGAGAGGATCTTCGTTGAATTCAAAAAGCTACTGTCAGGAAATAATGCAGGAGATGTATTGAGAAAATATGTGGATGTGCTTGAACCGATACTGCCTGAACTGGCAGCTATGAAAGGATTCGAACAGCATAATTCCTATCATAAATATGATGTGTTGGAACATTGCATCAGAGCAATGGAGGCGGTGAAGACAACTTCTGAAAATCATCAATATATGAAGATGGCTGTGTTGTTCCATGATATGGGAAAGCCTGATACGTATTTCATGGACGATAAAGGTGTGGGGCATTTTTATGGACATCCTAAGAAAAGCGAAGAACTGGCAAGACGAGTGCTTGGCAGGCTGAAGGCTGATAAGGCGACTGTTGAGAGGATCGCTGTGCTGGTGAAATACCATGACTTGCTGTTTGATAAAGATGAGCGATTGCTCAAGCGATGGATGAATAAGCTGGGTGCAGATGTGCTGCAGGAGATCCTTGAGATAAAGCTGGCAGATAATATCGGAACGGGGAATATGAGTCCGGAGCTCGGGCAGAAGTTTGAGGATATTCGGGATATGATGGCAGATATCATCGCGAAGGAACAGTGTTTCTCACTGAAGGATCTGGCAATAAAAGGCGATGACCTGATCGCCGCCGGAATGAAGCCGGGACCTGAAGTTGGCAATATGCTGCAGCAATTGCTTGATGCTGTGATAGATGGGGAATGTGAGAATGAAAAAGAGGCGCTGATGGCGCGCCTCTCTATATACCGATCTTAAGAAGCTCGATGAACTGTTTAGCGGTTCTCGGGCTTCTGCCGTTTTTTCGAATAGCATGTGCTTCGGCCTTCTTGAAGAGTTCTTCTTCGTCTATGTCGATGCCGTATTCTGCTGCCAGCGACTTGACGATGGAAAGATATTCATCCTTATCAGGTTTTTGGAATGTGATGGTCAGTCCGAAACGAGCTGCCAGGCTCATGGTTTCCTGCATAGTGTCGTTAAGGTGCAGCTCATCGCCTGCACGGTCGCCGAAGGATTCTTTGACTAAGTGTCTGCGATTGCTTGTAGCATATATAACTGCGTTATCGCCACATCCTGAAATGCTGCCTTCGAGAGTAGCCTTGAGGGCTGAGAAGTTGTCATCGTTTCCGGAGAAACTGAGATCGTCTATGAACAATATGAATTTCAGCGGATTATCGGACAGCTCTTCCAGCAGCTTAGGAATCTGATAAAGCTGATTCTTCTTAACTTCTATTATACGAAGACCTTGTGGCGCCAGGTGATGGGCAACGGCTTTGATAGTGGAGCTTTTGCCTGTACCGGCATCGCCGTAGAGCAGCATATTGCTGGCTCCCGCACCGCTGACAAGAGCTTCGGTGTTCTTCAGTATCAGATCGCGCTCACGCTTGTATTCAAACAGCTGGTCCATCTTCTGAAAATCAGGATGTGCTACCGGGATGATATCTCCGTTATCCAATCTGAAGAAAGCATATTTGGCGAAGATGCTATAGCCGGTTTTAGTGATGTTCTGAAGCTTCTCCATGAAATCATATTTGAGATCCACAGAATGGTTTTTCCAAGAAGGAAGGTACCCGTCATATCCGACCGCAGACTTGATATCTGCAGAACGCAGCTCGGCGATCTTTTGCAGAATGCTCAGCTCTGCTTCGACAGCTTCCATGACCTCAGGCTCTGCCGGGCGGCCTGCGGCCTTGCCCTTTACATAAAAATTATCATCCTGGAGCATCAATGTCCTGACGTATTCTGTGAGGCTTACGGAATTAGGATAAAGCGCTGCGACGAAATCGCTGTAAAGGCGAATCGTATCATCTCCCGGCTTTCCTGAAACGGCTTCGAGCAAAGCGTACAGCTTCTTTATGACATCGTCTTCTTTGATCTTGGCAAAGACGGTAAGTGAGTCTATCTGTATTTTTAATTGGTGTAAGGTTTTCTTCATATACTCCTCCGAGGATGTCGAATGTTAGATGTTGTTCGTATGACTATTATACTACATCTTGCAAAAAATGTTTTGAGTGAATATAATTATTACTATAAATTATTGAGGAGACAGGAGGTCAATATGCAGCATCAGATCACAGAGAAAAAACCGTTGCTGGATGAGAAAGGCATACTTACAGAAGCGGGTTATGCGACTAGTCTTGTTCTTGATTACGACAGAAAAGCTATCAAGGGCGGCGCGCTGAGGATCAAAGAATGGGATTACTACCTTATAACAGACGGTAAAGTGGGTGTGGCGCTGACTATTGCCGACAATTCATATATGGGACTGGACAGTATTTCGTTCCTGGATTTTGAAGAGCCTTGGGAAAAGACAGTCAGCCCTATGAGAATAATGACTATGGGCAAGACGGGGTTCCCGGCAACATCGGATGAAGGTGATGTGGAGATATTCGGCAAGAACTATTTCATCTCCTTCAAGAATGATGGTGAAAAACGTGTCCTCAGTTTCAAGATGGACAAGTTCCATATGGATGAATCTATCAAGGGTGAGATCGTTCTCGAAAACACTAAGCCTGAAACTATGGTGATAGCAACACCATTCCCGAAGAAGGAAACAGCCTTTTATTACAACCAGAAGATAAATTGTCTGCCGGCATCGGGATATGTTGAAATATACAGCCGTAAGCATATATTCACACCTGATACTGCATTCGGTGTCCTCGACTGGGGAAGAGGCGTGTGGACATATAAGAATACATGGTACTGGGGCAGCGCTTCCGGCACATATGAAGGCAAGCCGTTCGGCTTCAATATCGGTTACGGATTCGGTGACACATCTGCTGCATCCGAAAACATGCTTTTCTTTGACGGCAAGGCTCACAAGCTGTCGCAAGTAACATTCAATATTCCTAAGGATGCTAAGGGTGAAGATGCGTTCATGGAGCCGTGGACTTTCACCAGTGATGATGGAAGATTCGAGATGGATTTCGTTCCGATCATCGACAGAGCATCAAATACAGATTTCAAGATCCTGTGCTCTAAGCAGCATCAGGTATTTGGTAAGTTTACAGGCAAAGCCGTGCTGGATGACGGCACAGTCCTTGAACTTAAAGACTTCTTCGGATTCGCGGAGAAGGTATTCAATAAGTGGTAAAATAACGCGTACGCCGGGCGCGAATAATCGGAGGAAACTATGGGTGTTAGACTCAATAAATATATAGCAGATGCGGGAATATGCAGCAGACGTAAGGCGGATGAACTCATCGGTAACGGGAACGTCAAGGTGAACGGCGCTGTGATGAAAGAGCTGGGTTACCAGGTGGAAAACGGTGACGTTGTCAAAGTCAATGGTAAGGTGATCGATGCGGTTGGCAAGAAGGTATATGTCGTTGTCAATAAGCCGCTGGGATATATCACGTCCATGGATGATGATAAGGACAGAGCGACAGTTGCCGAGCTGGTTTCTGACATCCCCGAAAGGCTTTTCCCTGTAGGTCGTCTTGATTATAACACTTCCGGCCTGCTGATAATGACCAACGACGGACAGTTGACATATACCTTGACACATCCTAAACATGAGGTCTATAAGACATATATCGCAAAGGTTGCAGGCGTTCTCTCTGATGCACGTGTCGCCAAGCTTCGCAAAGGTGTAGATATCGGCGGATTCATAACTTCTCCTGCAAAGGTCAAGGTGATAAAGCAGATGCCGAGACATGCTATCGTAGAGATAAGCATAAGAGAAGGTAAGAACAGACAAGTAAGAAAGATGTTTGCAGCCGTGGGCAACAAAGTGCAGGAGCTGCAAAGAGTAGCCATCGGCGAAATCAAGCTGGGTCGATTGATGGAGGGGCATTACAGGAAGCTGAACCGCGAGGAAATAGAGTATCTAAAGAAAATATAGAGTGAATAAGAAGTGAAAAGAGAGAGCTTGTGAAGGTAGCCTCCGCAGATGTGATTCGGAATTCGTCTGAATGAACATCGAGGACAGATACCGCAATAAGCTCTCTCTTTGTTAGATCATTGTTTATGCTTCTTTAGAAACTACTTTCTCTGCATTTCCTTTGGAGTTACGCAGATGCCCTTAGCTCTTGCTACTACGATCGGTTCGTCCAGGAAGTCAGCAGCTGAAGCGCTGATGTCAGGTCTTGCTGCTACAACTTTTCTAGCTTCGAACTTCATCTTTCTTGAAGTGTTGCCCATTTCATAGATTTCACCGTAAACTTCCAGGTAGTCGCCTGCATATGTAGGAGCCAGGAATTCAGTTTCATCGTATCTCAGGAACAGACCTTCGTCTCCGTCGCACTTGATCAGCAGTTCAGTAGCAACGTCTCCGAACAGGTGGTTCATGTGAGCTCCGTCAACCAGGCTTCCGCCGTAGTGAGCATCTTTATGTGACATACGTACTCTCAGCATTGATGTGATTTTTTCCATTTTAGATTCTCCTTTTTTAAATTTCGAAATTTAACAAATTTTTTATATTATAACTTATTGCAAAAGACGTGCCAATGGTTTATTATTGAAAACAAGCAGAAGTGAACCGAAATGTGTTCGCGGGTGAATCGGAAAAGGTAGAATAAATATGAAAAATGCATACGGACTTGAAAGAGTCATAGCTCCTGCTCACGTTTTTCCTGCATCAGCATGGCAGCTGGATAACAGCCGAGTGTTGAGGAACGGTGAAATGAGAGTGAATGTTAAAAAGATCCATATAGAAGGAACAGGCTTCAGGCAGATATGTCAGGAGGCTAACAATGATGAAGAAATCATCAAAGAAAAGATCAATGATATAGTGATCAGAAGAGGTAAACTCCATAACCCCGTAACAGATACCGGAGGTCTTCTTTATGGTGTGATAGAAGAAATAGCGCCTGATTATGATAACAACAAGGGCCTTAAGGTAGGAGATGAGATAATCCTGAATGCCTCGCTTGCAGGTACGCCTCTTTACATAGACAAGATCCACAGCATAGACAAAATGTATACGCAGATAGATGTGGATGGATATGCCATAATATTGCCGGGATCTCCTGTGGTGAAAAGACCGAAAGGTCTTCCTGTGGATCTGTTGATGTTCATATTCAATGAGTCGGGTACGCTTTATACAGTCAGCAAAGAAGCTGTAGGAAAGAAGCACTTGGCGGTAGTTGGAAACAACCCTATGATGAATCTGGTGTTTGGATACACCCTTAGAAAGAGCGCCGGTCCTGATGCTGAGATACTGTGTGTCTTTGATATCAATACAGAAAACCTTCTCAAGGGATATAAAATAGAGCGACTCATGGAAGAGGTCTTTGATGAAGTATCATATCACAATTTACTGCGTCCTGTAGAATGCCTTAAGACTTTTAAGGATATGGCACCTATGGATATGACTGTAAATTGTGCCGATATCCCGGGGTCTGAAACGATAAATATCATCGGTACGAAATCCGGCGGAACAGTTGTATTTGCTAACTTTATAAGCAATTACAACATAGCCCTTTATGTTACCGAAGCGGTATCTAAAGATTTGATAATTAGATGTGCTGATGGTTATCTTGACAAATACGATGAGTACGATTTTGAAATCGTGGAAGAGCTGGCACCATATTTTGAAGGTGCATGGATACATGAAAACAAGAGGCTCAAGAGCGGATTCAAAGCTGCACAGACCATGAATCATTATGTAAGTTACGGCTTGACACAGGCTGAAGATTTCGTGGCTGTAAGCAGGAGCATGAAAGCCGTAATGGAAGAGATAATCAGCGTTTCCAAGTATGACTGTAACGTGCTGATCACGGGAGAAACAGGTGTCGGCAAGGAAAAGGTCGCTAATATAATCCAGAAGAACAGTTCAAGAAAAGTACAGCCTTTCATCAAGATAAACTGCGCGTCCATTTCGCCGAACCTTATCGAATCAGAATTCTTCGGATATGAAAAGGGCGCTTTTACAGGAGCTAACGCAGGCGGTAAGAAAGGGTATTTTGAGGCGGCTGATAACGGTGTTATCTTCTTGGATGAAGTGGGTGAGTTGCCGCTCGATATACAGGCAAAACTCCTGAGAGTCATCCAGGATGGTGAGTTTATCAAGGTTGGCGGTACTGAACCTGTAAAAACCAATGTGAGGATAATCTCTGCAACAAATCGCGATCTTGAAGAACAGGTGGAGAAGAAACTGTTCAGAAGAGATCTTTACTATAGACTCAATGTATTTCCGATAAGGGTTCCTTCGCTGGCAAACAGACGTGAAGATATACCTCATCTCATAGATGCATTTCTCAGAAAGTATAATGACAAATTCGGAGTTGATAAAGAAGTAGATGACGAAGCTAAGGAATATCTGCAGAACAGAGAGTGGCCGGGCAATATCAGAGAGTTGGAAAATGTGACTCAACGTTTGATAATAGGCTGCAAAGGGGATACCATAACTATTCTCGACGTTATGCGGGAACTCCATGGAAGTGCAATGGAAAATGTCAATATGGAAATAGATAAAGAGGCGATCGACAGCGGTGAAATGGATCTTGCCGGCATGGTGGACAACTTTGAAAAGAATATCATCAAATACGCATGTGAAAAGTATGGGTCGACAAGAAAAGCTGCCAAGGCCATAAACATAAGCCAGACGCAGCTTGTTAGAAAGAAAAATAAATACGGCCTATAGAGTGCGAACCAAATCAGAATCACAATAAAACAGGGATGAACCGAAATATGTTCAAATATCCCTGTTTTTTTATGCTCGTCAAAGGATCTTGCAATATACGGCAAGGTATGTAATTTTTGATGCGTTTTCATTTGTTGCATACAAATTTGAAAAGTCTGTAAATTTCAACGGTGAGAGGTTGCCTAGCAACTGGCATGATTTTGAAGAGGATATTTTATTGAGGTAAAGCGGACATGTGGCATAGTATTTGCTATATATTAAATCAGTTAATTATGCTATGCGGTTTGTTAAAACTTAAAATGCATAAAAAATAAAATTTTTTAATATTTGAGGAGGAAGTAAATTATGAAAAAAGGATGCCCTTACGGAACACACAGAGTTATCGAGCCAAAAGGAGTACTGCCACAGCCAGCAGATGTTATCGATAACACTATGGAAATTTACGACAATGAAGTTCTCATCGATGTAAAAACTCTGAACATCGACTCTGCTTCATTCACAGAAATCGTAAGAAGAACTTGTGACGGCAAGAAGCCTGCTGACATCGAAGGTGATGTGGCTGAAATGGAAAAAGTTAAGGAAACTATGAAGTCAATCGTAGCTAAGGCTGGTAAGCATAAGAATCCTTGGACTGGTTCAGGCGGAATGCTGATCGGCACAGTTAAGGAAATCGGACCTGCTTACGTTGGAGATCTGAAGGTTGGCGATAAGATCGCTACACTGGTTTCACTGTCACTGACACCACTGGTAATCGAAGAAATCCACGAAATGAGACCTACAATCGACCAGGTTGACATCACAGGTCAGGCTATCCTGTTCCAGAGCGGAATCTATGCTAAGCTTCCTGATGACATGCCTGAAGGACTGGCTCTGTCAGCACTGGACGTAGCAGGAGCTCCTGCACAGGCTGCTAAGCTGTCAAAGCCTGGTGAAACAGTTCTGGTTATCGGCGGTGGCGGTAAGTCCGGACTTCTCTGCCTGTATGAAGCAAAGAAGAGAGTTGGCGTAACTGGTAAGGTTATCTGCGCTGCAGGATCACAGAAATCAGAAGACAGAGCTAGAGCACTGAACCTGGCTGACGAATATTTCCACATGGACGCTGCAGATGCAGTTGGCATGTACAACAAGATCATGGAACTGACAGACGGAAAGCTGTGTGACGTTGTTATCAACTGCGTAAACATCGAAAACACTGAAATGGCTTCAATCCTGTCATGTAAGGATGACGGTACTGTATACTTCTTCTCCATGGCAACAAGCTTCACTAAGGCTGCTCTGGGTGCTGAAGGCGTTGGCAAGGACGTTAACATGATCGTTGGTAACGGATACACTAAGGGCCACGCAGAAATCACTCTGCAGGTTCTGAGAGAACATGAAGGTATCAAGAAGTTATTCGAAGAAATGTACGCATAAGCTTGTCTTTTTCGACCGCAGCGTTGTCAGCTTTGGTGATTGCGGTACTTGCGTACTAAATGTACGCGCCGTTCCTTATCACCATGCTTCCTAGCTGTGAACGAAAAATCCCGCGCTTATTTCTTAAAATGAGGATTTCGCGGTGCTTATTACTATTTAGTATTTGAAAGGAGTCAATTTAATGGCTATTAGAAATTGGAAAGACGTTCCTCTTTGGAAAGACGTTACTGATGAACAGTGGAATGATTGGCATTGGCAGGTAGAAAACAGACTGAACACTGTAGAACAGATCAAGCAGGTTGTTAACCTGACACCTGAAGAAGAAGCTGACATCGCTAAGGTTATGGACGGCTTCAGAGTAGGAATCACTCCTTACTATGCATCACTGATGGATCCGGATGATCCTAGCTGCCCTGTAAGAATGCAGGCTGTTCCTATCATCGAAGAAACTCACAGATCAGAAGCTGACATGCTGGACCCTCTTCACGAAGACGAAGACTCCCCGGCTCCTGGACTGACTCACAGATATCCTGACAGAGTACTGTTCCTGATCACTGACCAGTGCTCAATGTACTGCAGACACTGCACAAGAAGAAGACTGGCAGGAGAAACTGACGGCGCTAGAAGCAGAGAAGATATCGACGCTTGCATCGATTACATCAGAAGAACTCCTGTAGTTAGAGACGTTCTGCTGTCAGGCGGAGACTGCCTCTGCGTAGAAGACGATGTTCTCGAATACATCTTCACAGAGTTGAGAAAGATCCCTCACGTAGAAATCGTAAGACTGGGCTCAAGAACTCCTGTAGTTATGCCTATGAGAATAACTGACAAGCTTTGCGAAATGCTGAAGAAGTTCCACCCTGTATGGCTGAACACACACTTCAACCATCCTAAGGAAATGACTCCTGCTGCTGAAGAAGCTTGCCGTAAGCTGGCTGACGCAGGTATCCCTCTGGGCAACCAGTCAGTACTGCTGAGAGGTGTTAATGATGACGTTCACGTAATGAGAAATCTGATGCACCATCTGGTAAGAAACAGAGTAAGACCTTACTACATCTATCAGTGCGACCTGTCACTGGGAATCTCACACTTCAGAACACCTGTATCAAAGGGTATCGAAATCATCGAAGGTCTGAGAGGACATACTTCAGGTTATGCAGTACCTACATTCGTAGTTGATGCTCCGGGAGGCGGCGGCAAGACTCCTGTAATGCCTCAGTACGTGATCTCACAGACTCCTGACAAGGTGATTCTGAGAAACTACGAAGGCGTTATCACTACATACACAGAACCTGGATATCAGCCTCCACTGCAGTGCAGCTATGAAAACTGCAAGGACATCGAAGGCTACAGATACGAAGGCGTTGCAGGTCTGGCACAGGGCGAAAGAATGTCAATGGAACCAAACGGACTTCTGAGACACGAAAGGAACAAGAAATAGACCATGTTTTTACTGGAAGAGCTTTCACAAAAATATAAGACGATCTCCATAGTGGGAATGGCCAAGAATGCCGGTAAGACCACCGCTCTCAACTATCTTATAGAAGAGGCGATGGATGAAGGCATCGTTTTAGGTATCACTTCCACAGGAAGAGACGGTGAGAGCACTGATCTGGTAACAGGGACTGATAAACCCAGAGTATTTTTGGACACGGACACCATCGTATCGGTGCCGACACAGCTTTATGAGCTGGCAGACGCAGGGCTTGAGATACTTAAGATGACTGAGTATAATTCATCGATAGGTCAGATAATGCTCTGCAGAGTTGCAAGCAGCGGGTATGTGCAGATCGCAGGGCCCGTTATAAATGCCAGTCATCAGAAGATGTGCGAAGAAATGCTGGAACTGGGTGCCGAGTTGGTGCTGATCGATGGCGCAATAGATCGAAAATCCATAGCAGCACCTGGCACGTCCGATGCGATAATCCTTTCCACGGGAGCGGTATTATCCAGGAGCATGAAGAAGGTCATTGAAGAAACAGCCCATACAGTGGGACTTTATAGACTGCCATGCCTGGAGGATGGAAAGGATAAGGACATAATAATAGAACATTTGGGTGAAGAAAGGCCTATGATCGTAGGCGATGGTGACGTCAGGATACTTGACATCACCACAGGCCTGGGTGCGGGCAAATTCCTTGATGGACAAATAAATGAAAGCACTGAGTACATTTATGTACCCGGTGCTTTCACCCAAAGTGTGGTTGCAGATATCAACCCACGAAAGCTAAAGAAGATCACTTTTGTTCTCAAGGATCCGACAAAAATATTCATAGATTCCGTTTCATGGGGCCAGCTGAGAAAAAAAGGTCTTACGGTAAAAGTGCTGGAAAACATCAATGTGGCGGCAATAACCGTGAATCCTTCAGCTCCCGGCGGATATGCCTTTGAACATGAGGACTTATTAAGAGGAATGCAGGAAGCAATTCCGGATATCCCGGTAATAGACGTAATGCTTTAGAGAGGTGCATCAGATGGCTATAGTTAAACAACGACTTACAAATTTGAAGACAAGGAAAGAGACCGGTCTTGATTTTGTAGTATCTGCCATCAACCTGCAGACACCTTTCGGTGTAAAGCAGATAAAAGAAAAAGAACCTTTCTTTCCGGGTCAAGAGGAGGCTCTGAAAGAAGAACTGATGCGTATCCAGAAAATGATGGATATCGCAAATGCATCGCCTAAAGAAATCGGACTGCTTCTCGAGACCTTTATGGTCGTTAAAGACAATACTTTCAGCATAGAGAGAGCTGGGACATCAGTATTGTCTGTGGTCGAAATATTTGAGCTCAAGAGTCTGCTTTTGCAGATGGAAAAAATCAAGAACCTGGCGGAAAAGCTGAGCTTTCCGAAAGAGTTTGTGCCGGAAGATACAGAAGCGCTTCTTGATGTGCTGGATCCCGGCGGCGACAGGCTGAATACTTTCTACATCTACGATAGTTTCTCGGAAAAGCTGGGAAATTTACGAAGAGAAAAAAAGGAAAAAGATCGCGAGATCAGAAAGCAGCAGAAAGTCGGTAAGGAGCTCGTTAAACAAAAATATGGTCTGTCTCTTACCCCGAAATTCGAAATGGTGGTATCAAAGAGCGACCAAAACAGTATAAAAATGATTGATGAGATTTCCGAAATGACACGAACCGACGAAGATTATATGTCGGTTACATTTTCTCTTACGCCAACGGAAGAGGTGGAGAAGCTCATGAAGGAGTGCGACGGCCTCATGAGTATGATCGAAGATGAGGAATTAAATGTAAGAGAAATGCTGTCGAAGGAGATTTCAAAGTATGAAGCGGTGCTTTTGGAAAATTGTCATAGAATAGGTGAGCTTGATATAACACTTTCCAAAGCATTGTATGCTGAGAAACACAACTGCGTAATGCCTGAAATCACAACAGAACATATCCTGGAATTTGAGGACGGCAGAAATCTTCAGCTGGAAGAGGCTTTAAGAGCCAGAAAAGGTGGAGAATACTGCCCGGTAAGCATGGCGCTTACTGATGGAGTTACATGTATCACAGGGGCAAACATGGGAGGCAAGACCATATCCTTGAAACTGGCAGGGATGGTAGCGATACTGGCACAGTATGGATTTTTCGTTCCGTGCAAAAAAGCCAGAGTAGGCCTTTCCAACTATATGCAGATACTTATAGGGGACAGTCAATCTATAGAGAGAGGGCTGTCAAGCTTCGGCAGCGAAATGGAGGAGCTTAAGGAGATCCTTGACAACAGTAAAGATCGATCCTTGCTTCTCATAGACGAAATTGCCAGCGGTACTAATCCGGCTGAGGGTCTGGCACTTACCAGAAGCTTAGTTGATCATCTGAAGACACGACCTTATATAACGCTGATGACTACTCATTTTGAAACAGTCAAGGGTGATAAGGATGTGAAGAATCTGCAGGTCATGGGACTTGCCGGTGCAGACTTCGACAAGCTGGATAAAGAACTGAGATATGCCAAGAGAATAGAGAGAATAAATATTATCTCCAAGTACATGGATTACCGGCTGACTGTGGTGGATGATGCCGCTGAAATCCCTAAAGATGCGCTTAACATAGCGAAAATGCTTGGCATAGACAAAGGCATCATAGAGAGAGCAAAGGATTATATTAAGTAAGAAGGAGAAAAAGGATGAAAAGCAAACTGAACTTAGATCCTAAAGTAATTGACAGTGCACGCTCCTGCGCAGCAAGAATTGCAGAGAGCATGCAGGAATTCATCGACAGACATACTACTGTCAGTACTGAAAGAACGATCTTAAGACTTCTGGGCGTTGACGGTATCGACGAAGTTGAAACACCGCTGCCAAATGTAGTTGTAGATCAGATTAAAGATGCAGGCGGACTTCCAAGGGGCGTTGCATACTGGATGGGTAATGCTATGATCCAGACAGGCAAGTCACCTCAGGAAATCGCTGAAGAAATGGCTGCAGGCAACC
The DNA here is from genome assembly GCA_030536355.1 of Bacillota bacterium. Lineage (GTDB taxonomy): Bacteria > Bacillota > Clostridia > Peptostreptococcales > Anaerovoracaceae > Lentihominibacter. The sequence continues at coordinate 19,466 of JAUNQD010000021.1, forward strand.
TGGAAATCACTAAGCTGCCACTGGCATCTGCCAAGGAAGCTGAAGAAAAGATCATGCCTGTAGTATTAGACGCACTGAAGAAAATCAGAGAACAGACAGAAAAGAGAAATCAGTATCTTGAGACTATCGGCGAAGGCAGAAAGCCTTATCTGTATGTAATCGTAGCTACAGGTAATATCTACGAAGACGTTGTACAGGCACAGGCTGCTGCAAGACAGGGAGCTGACATCATCGCAGTTATCAGAACTACTGCTCAGTCACTTCTGGACTACGTTCCTTACGGACCTACAACTGAAGGTTTTGGCGGAACTTACGCTACTCAGGAAAACTTTAGAATAATGAGAAAAGCTCTGGACGAAGTTGGCGAAGAAGTTGGCAGATACATCAGACTGTGCAACTACTCATCAGGAATGTGCATGCCTGAAATCGCTGCTATGGGAGCTCTCGAAAGACTGGACGTTATGCTTAACGACGCTCTTTACGGAATCCTGTTCAGAGACATCAACATGCAGAGAACACTGGTAGACCAGTACTTCTCAAGAGTTATCATCGGATACTGCGATATCATCTTCAACTCAGGTGAAGATAACTACCTGACTACAGATGATGCTTACGAAGCAGCACATACAGTACTGGCTTCACAGTTCATCAATGAACAGTTCGCAGTTCTGGCAAACGTTAAGGAAGAACAGATGGGTCTGGGTCACGCATTCGAAATGGATCCTGATATCGAAAACGGATTCCTGTATGAACTGTCACAGGCTATCATGGCTAAGGAAATCTTCCCTAACGCTAATCTGAAATACATGCCTCCTACTAAGTTCATGACAGGTAATATCTTCAAGGGACAGATCCAGGATGCATTATTCAATCTGATCGCAGTATGGTCAGGACAGTCACTGCAGCTGCTCGGTATGCTGACAGAAGCTATCCACACACCACATATGCATGACAGATATCTCTCAATCGAAAATGCTCAGTACATCTTCAACAATGCGAGAGACATCGGTTCAGAAGTAGAATTCAAGGAAGGCGGCATCATTCAGGAAAGAGCTCAGTTCGTTCTGGCTGAAGCTGATAAGCTGCTCCACGTTATCGAAGAAGAAGGCCTCTTCTCAACTATCGAACAGGGTAAGTTCGGCGGAGTTAAGAGACCTAGAGACGGAGGAAAGGGTCTTGAAGGCGTATGCGTTAAGGATGACGAATACTTCAATCCGTTTATTCCGCTTATGTTGGGAGGTGCAAAATAATGACTGCATGCAATACAGCTATCGCTCAGGTAGACCTGACAAAAGTAAAGCCTTACGGCGATACACTCAATGACGGTATGGTGGAACTGGCTTTCACTCTTCCTGTTCCTTACGGTGAAGAAGGAAGCGAAGCAGCTAAGATCCTGGCTAAGAAGATGGGTCTTGACGAACCAAACGTTGTATATTCAAAGAACATGACAGACGGCTACACTTTCTTCGTAGTATACGGAAAGTGCCAGCACACTGTTGACTACACTACTATCAAGGTAACTAAGGTAGAAGTGGATATCATGGACAGACTGGAATGCGCTCAGTACATCAAGGATAACATCAAGAGAGAAGTTGTTATCGTTGGTGCATCAACAGGTACAGACGCTCATACAGTAGGTATCGACGCTATCATGAACATGAAGGGCTTCCACGGACACTTCGGTCTGGAAAGATATGAAGGAATCAATGCTATCAACATGGGAAGCCAGGTTCCTAATGAAGTTCTGATCCAGAAGGCTAAGGAAGTTAACGCTGATGCTATCCTGGTATCACAGACTGTAACTCAGAAAGATGTACATATCGCTAACCTGACAAACATGGTTGAACTGCTCGAAGCAGAAGGCCTGAGAGACAAGGTTATCCTGGTATGCGGCGGACCTAGAATCTCCCACGAACTGGCTCAGGAACTGGGATATGATGCAGGTTTCGGCTCACACACTTATGCAGAGCATGTTGCATCATTCGTATTAACAGAAATCGTTAATAGAAAGATGGTATAAGCAATATAAGGAGGAGAAACAAAATGGCTGATAAAATGATGACCGCTCAGGAAGCGATCGCAGATATCAAAGATGGAGCAGTTATAATGGTTGGCGGCTTCATGGCATGCGGAACTCCGGAGATCCTCATCGATGCACTGGTAGAAAAGAACGTTAAAGATCTTACTATCATTTGCAACGATGCAGGCGTGCCGGGCAGAGGCGTAGGCAAGCTGCTGACAAACGGACAGATCAAAACTCTGATCGCATCACACGTTGGTCTGAATCCTGAAGTTGCTGCAAGAATGAACACAGACGTTGAAGAAGATAAGCTGGAATGTATCCTGATCCCACAGGGAACTCTGGCAGAAAGAATCAGAGCAGGCGGAGCAGGCCTGGGCGGATTCCTGACACCGACAGGCGTTGGTACTATCGTTGCTGAAGGCAAGCAGGTTATCAACGTAGAAGGCAGAGATTATCTTCTCGAAAAACCTCTGAAGGCAGATTTCGCACTGATCAGAGGTTCTGTAACCGATAAGTTCGGAAACACTATCTACAACGGAACTACACAGACATTCAACCCTATGATGGCTACTGCAGCAGAAACAGTTATCGTTGGTGCATGTGAAGTCGTTGAAGTTGGAGAACTGGATCCTAACAACGTTAGAACATCCGGAATCTTCGTAGACAGAATCGTGGAAGGAGAAAAACCATGGCAGATTTAAAGACAAGAATTGCAAAGAGAGTCGCTATGGAACTGAAAGATGGCGACGTAGTAAACTTAGGTATCGGCCTGCCGACTATGGTTGCAGACAACCTTCCTGAAGGAGTTAACATCATCCTCCAGTCAGAAAACGGCATCATGGGCATGGGACCTTCACCTGAAACTCCTGACGTAGACGTTGTAAACGCAGGTGCTCAGTATGTAACTATCAACGAAGGCGGAATGTTCTTCGACAGTGCTACTTCATTTGGCATCATCAGAGGCGGACACGTAGATGCTACTATCCTGGGTGCTTTGGAAGTAGATAAGCACGGTAACCTGTCAAACTGGATCATCCCCGGTAAGATGGTTCCCGGCATGGGCGGAGCTATGGACCTGGTAGTAGGTGCTAAGAAAGTAATCGTTGCTATGCTCCACACTCAGAAGGGTAAGCATAAGATCCTCGACGAATGCAAGCTGCCATACACTGCTATCAACTGTGTTGACATGATCATCACAGAAATGGGCGTTATGGAAATCACAGAAGACGGCGTTCTTCTGACAGAACTGCACCCTGACTTCACTCTTGAAGAAATCAAGGAAGCTACAGGCTGCGAACTGATCGTAAGCCCTGATCTGAAGGTTATGGCTGATTAGTCTGATTTATAGGACGATCGAAAATAGTAATAAAGTATAGGCGACAGAAAACACCTATATTAAAATGCGGAATATGCTAAATATTCCGCATTTTTCATTGACAAAATCCGTCCATAATCCTATAATAAGGGAGTAATTGAAAATCTGTTTCAGGGCGAGGTGGAAGTCCTCACCGGCGGTAATCGCAAGCTAAACAGCAAGCGTAAGTCCGCGAGCCTGATGCGTATGCTGAGGGTTGAATAGGTGTGAATCCTATACCGACGGTCATAGTCCGGATGAAAGAAACGAGAGTACTTCAAGTAAATTCAATTGAATTTTTTGGTGAGTATTTTATTAGCCCCGGAAGCATGTTTTCCGGGGATTTTTATTTACTTACGATACGACACCATAGTTTAGCTTGAAGCTCCTGACAGATTCTGAAAAAAATCATGGATCATTTAGAGGAGGAAAAAGAAATGACCGAAAACAACAACGTAAAAAAGCAGAACAACACACTTAAGCTGGCTAAGATGGGAATGCTGGTAGCAGTATCTATCGTACTGGTATACTTCATCCACTTCCCTATCTTCCCTGCAGTAGCATTCCTGGAATATGACCCTGCGGACATTCCTATCCTTATCGGAACATTCGCATTCGGACCTGTAGCAGGCGTACTGCTCACAGTAGTTACATCTGTCATCCAGGGCGTGACAGTAAGTGCAGCCAGCGGAGTATACGGAATACTGATGCACGTTATCGCAACAAGTACTATGGTACTGGTAGCAGGCATCATTTATAAGAAGAATAAGACCAGAAAAGGCGCCATCATCGGTTTGGTATGCGGCGTTATCGCATGGATCATCGTTATGATCGGTGCTAACCTGGTTATCACACCGCTGTTCATGGGTGTACCTAGAGCAGTAGTTTGGGATCTGATGCCATTCATCGCAGCATTCAACGGAATCAAGGCAGGCGTAAACGCTATAATCACATTCCTGCTGTACAAGAGGATCTCAGGATTCCTTCACAGATAAGAAAGATAGTTGCTTACAATCAAAAATAATATCGTTAAACGATCAAAAGTAAAAGTCCACTCCTAAACAAATGCTCCGGCCCCTGCAAGGCCGGAGTGTTGTTTTTTTGTTTTTTGTAATGTATAATAAATAGGTTATGGAAGAAAAAATCATTTACATGAAAAATGAAGCTGACACAGTAAGCTTCGGAATAGAACTGGCGAAAAATGCGGCTCCGGGAACAGTTATCGCACTGACCGGCGATCTTGGTGCGGGAAAAACTACTCTTACCAAATCCATCGCTAAAGGCCTCGAGATCGATGATATCATCACAAGCCCTACATTCAATATCGTCAAGGAATATGATACAGGCAGACTCCCGCTCTATCATTTTGACGTTTATCGTGTAGGCGATGTCGATGAGATGTACGAGATAGGCTGCGAGGAATACTTCTACGGAGAAGGCGTATGCGTAGTTGAATGGGCTGACCTAATCGAAGAAATAATGCCTGAAGATACTTTTTGGATAAATATAGAGTATGGCGAAAAAGAAGGAGAAAGAATATATAAATGTACATTTTAGCAATTGAGACTACCGGTGCATTCGCATCTGTAGCCCTCATGAAGGATGACAAAATAATAGGACATGTCAGCGGAAATGACAGATTCTCTCACCTGCAGAACCTTATGCCTCAGGTAGAAGCTGTCATAAAAGAAAATGAAATGTCGATAGGCGATATAGACTTGATCGCAGTATCTAACGGTCCCGGCTCATTCACAGGGATAAGGATCGGAGTATCTACAGCAAGAGCTCTTTCACAGATCCTTGATATTCCGTGTGTGGCAGTACCAAGCCTTGATGCTCTCGCTCTGCGAGGCTTTGAATATGCAAAGGGCAATACTCTTATCTGTCCTATGCTGGACGCAAGAAGAAGCCAGGTCTATGCAGGAGGCTATTATATCAAGGATGGTTATCCTGTTGAAGAAATAAAGGCAGGTCCGTATATGTTGGATGAATTTTTGGCGAAAGCTGCCGGATATCAAAGAATATTGGTATTAGGCGATGCGATGGACAAATACGCAGACAAGATGGCTGAGATAAGACCGGAAGGAACTTTAGACGTACCTGAAGACATAAGATATCAGGATGCTTCATGTGTTGCAGCTCTCGGAGCAAAGATTTATGCGGAAAACGGCGGACTCTCATATAACGAAGTCCAGCCTGAATACATGCGCATAGCAGAAGCTGAAAGAAAGCTGAAAGAACAGCAGGCGAAAGGTTGATTTTATGGCAGATGTGATCATAAGGCAGGCGACTGTCGATGATGTGGATGACATATACGAGATAGAAAAACTGTGTTTTCCTGATCCGTGGAGCAGGGATTCACTCATATATGAAATGACTGAAAATCCCAGAGCATTCTATATAGTGGCGGAACTTGATGAGAGAGTCATAGGATATGCAGGTCTTTGGTGGATCGGAGACGAAGGGCACATAACCAATGTGGCTGTAAGACCGGGATACAGGCATAGACATATAGGAAACGGCATAATACAGGTGATGATAGACTTCACTACTCAGGAAGGAATAATGCACCATACACTGGAAGTGAGAAGGTCTAACCTTCCTGCGATAAGCTTGTATGAAAAATTTGGCTTCGTAGTTGAGGGTGTCCGTAAAGAGTATTATGCAAACAATAAAGAAGATGCGCTGATAATGTGGAGGCACGAAGCTTAAAAGGCGGAATCATTAGCCGAATAAAACGGCAGGGCCTGGCTGATAATAGTATCAACACTATTTCGGCAGGAGGCTACTATGGATAAATTCGGAGGAAGCGGCATCGGCGATAATATGAACGTGGTTTATTCGGGATGCAGGAAGTTTGCAAGAAGACATGATTTCGATGTTTTCAGCATGAGTGATTATACATCATGTGAGAACTGCAGGCATCTCAACGGAGAAAACCAGTGTGAGAAAAAACTTGAAGAGGGACGATACGACCTATGAAAGACGGAAAAATACTTACATTAGCAATTGAATCAAGCTGTGACGAGACGGCAGCAGCCGTGATAGCGGAGGGACGCGAAGTCCTCTCTAATATCATCTCGTCTCAGATCGAGATACATAAACAGTATGGCGGAGTAGTGCCTGAGATCGCATCAAGGCATCATCTCAACAACGTCAACACTGTAGTTGATCAGGCGCTGGAAGAAGCTGGCGTGACTATCGATGATGTAGATATGATCGGTGTCACTTACGGACCGGGACTTGTCGGAGCACTGCTGATCGGCCTTGCTACAGCTAAGGCTTATGCGCTGGCTGCAGACAAGCCTCTTATAGGTGTCCATCACATCCACGGACATATCTGTGCCAACTACATACAGCATAAGGAACTTGAACCGCCGTTCATGGCTTTAGTTATTTCAGGCGGTCATACTAATATAGTAGAAGTCGAAGACTATAACACATGCAGAGTTCTGGGCGGAACGAGAGATGACGCTGCAGGCGAAGCTTACGATAAGGTAGCAAGAGTCCTGGGTCTCGGATATCCGGGAGGTCCTCTCATCGATAAGATCGCAAGAGAAGGTGATCCGGAAGCTGTTGAATTCAAGCGAGTATTTCTTGAAAAGGGAAGTCTCGATTTCAGCTTCAGTGGTATCAAGACAGGCGTACTCAATTACATAAATTCAGAAAAACAGGCTGGAAGAGAGATAAATGTCCCTGATGTAGCTGCGGGATTCCAGGCGGCAGTCCTCGATGTTATCGTGGCTAAGACAGTAGGAGCTGCAGTAGATATGGGCAAAGACAAGATCGTGCTGGCAGGAGGTGTAGCCGCCAACAGCATGCTGAGGGAAATGCTTGAGAAAGAATGTGCTAAGCACGGACTTGAGCTTTACTACCCGGCACCTGTGCTTTGCACAGACAATGCGGCCATGATAGGTTGCGCGGCATATTATAAATACATGGCGGGAGAAAGGGATGATCTGACTCTCGATGCCATTCCGAACTTGAAATTATAGTAAAAATCAGAGGAATATATGATAGTAGTATCAGCGAAGGAACTGACAAAAGCATACGGTACGGATGTGATATTGGACAAGGTATCGTTTGCCATAAACGGTGGAGACAGAGTAGGGATAATCGGCGTCAACGGAGCCGGCAAGACTACTCTTCTTAAGATGCTGACAGGCGAGATGAGCTATGAGTCGGGAGAGTTTTTCATAGCGGCTGATACTCAGATAGGCTACCTGAAGCAGGATGGCGGATTCAATTCAGAGAAGACTGTCATCGAAGAAGTTGAGAATATCTTCGCTCATTTCCCTGAGATGGAACGCGAAATGGAAAAACTCCTTTCGCAGATCGAAGAAAACGTTGAAGACCATAAGCTTCTCGAAAGATACGATGCCCTTCAGGAAAAGTATAAAAATCTGGGCGGATATACATATAAGAGTGAAATAACAGGTGTGCTTAGTAGCATGGCCTTCAAGGAAGACAGGTATCATAAGAAGATATCGACCCTTTCAGGCGGCGAAAGAACAAGACTTGCGTTGGCATGTCTTCTGCTGAGAAAACCTGACATGCTTTTCTTGGACGAACCGACCAACCATCTTGACATCGGAACCCTTAAGTGGCTGGAGCAGTATCTGAAGAATTACAAGGGGACCATCGTGGTGGTATCCCACGACAGATACTTCTTGGATCAGACAGTCAACAGGATATTTGAAATCGACAATCATAAGCTGAACATATATGAAGGAAGCTACAGTTTCTATGCAACAGAACGAAAGAATCGCAGGGAAGCGGAGCTGAGAAAATATGAAAAACAGAAGAAGGAAATCGACCGTCAGGAAGAAATGATCCGCAGATTCAAACAGCACGGTACAGAGAAGCTGGCTAAAAGAGCTGCTTCAAGAGAAAAGCGTCTCTCTGCCATGGAGCTTACGGAAAAACCGGGCGGAAGCCACGGCAAGATGAAGCTGAGCTTCAAAGAAAACTTCCAGAGCGGCAAAGACGTCATATATGCTGAAAATTTGAGCAAGACCTTCGGGTACGGAGCGAGAGCCAAGGAACTGTTCAAAAACGTAGACCTTGATATAAAACGCGGCGAGAGGATATGTATCGTAGGAGCCAATGGTATCGGCAAGACTACTCTTCTCAAGATGCTGATGGGAGATCTGGTGGCTGCAACAGGCCGCATCAAAATAGGGCATAACGTTCAGATAGGATATTACGATCAGGGACAACTGCTTCTGAACAATGCCAATACTGTCATCGAAGAAGTCCACGGCGACTACAGATTATATACAGATGGCGAGCTTAGAAATATTTTGGGCAGATTCCTGTTCAGAGGAGAAGCGGCATTCTTGAATGTGGGAGCGCTGAGCGGAGGGGAAAAAGCCAGACTTTCTCTACTCAAACTGATGATGTCAGGATCCAACCTGCTCATATTGGACGAGCCTACGAACCATCTGGATATCGAATCCAAGGAAGTCTTCGAAGAAGCCTTACTGGATTTTCCGGGAACATGCATAATCGTATCCCACGACAGATATTTCTTAAATCGCATTCCGACCAGGATCATGGAATTGACTGCTGACGGCATGGAGAATTATCTGGGAGCATATGATTATTATGTGGAGAAAAAACAGCAGATAGAATCCGGCAAAAAGTATCTTAGCGAGCTTGGTGCAAAGGGCACTGCTTCAGATGCAAAGGGCACAGCCTCCGGCGGGCAGCAGGGTTCCCTTGCCGCAGGTGCTGCTGCAGACTTTGGAGGAGAGATGTCCTCTGCTGAAAAAAGACGTCTTCAAAAAGAAAAGGAAGCTGAAGAAAGACGTATAAAGCGACAAAAAGAGGCCCTGGAGGAAGAGATAGCGAACCTTGAAGAAGCTATAGCATTTCTTGAGGCAGAAGTCTGCAAGGTGGAGAACGCTACAGATCATGTGAAACTGGCGAAGATCAGTGCCGATCTTGCAGAAAAACGTGAAGCTTTGGAAGAGAAATATGATAAGTGGCTGGAACTTCAGTCTTAATTCTTTTTAGAGTATTTAAATAATAATAAAAGTATTGCAATAACTAAATACGTACACTATAATGATTAGGAATTGTCAAGGCTGGTTAGCTTTGCCAATATAAATTATGAAGATGATATTTTTATGGAGGTATATATCATGACATTTGACAAAATCAAGGGAATCATTGCTGAACAGTTAGGCGTTGAAGAAGATGCCATCACAATGGATACAAACCTGATGAAAGATCTGGAAGCTGATTCACTGGACGCAGTAGAAATCATCATGGCTATCGAAGATGAATTCGATATCGAAGTTCCTGATGAAGATGCAGAAAAGTTCCAGACAGTAGCAGATATCGTTAGCTACGTAGAAGCCAGAGCTTAATAGAAAGACGGTAAAGAGGAATGACTAAGCATGCTAAGATCTCTAATGCAGTGATCAGGAGACTTCCTCGTTACAGAAGATATCTCAACGAACTGCGAAAAAAGGGAGTAGACAAGATTTCTTCCAATGAATTCAGTCGTCTCATCGGATATACAGCATCACAGATAAGACAGGACTTGAATAATTTTGGCGGATTTGGTCAGCAAGGGTACGGATACAGTGTATGCGGGCTTTATAATGAGATAAGTGCGATCCTGGGTCTGGACAGACAGTATAAGATGGTAATCGTCGGAGCGGGAAATCTGGGACAGGCAATAGCTAATCATACCTACTATTATAAAGCAGGCTTCATTGTAAACGGTATTTTTGAAATCAATCCGAGACTCATTGGCATCAAGATCAATGATATCGAAGTAATGGATTATGAGAAAATCGTCGAATACGTTGAAGAAAACAATATCGACATCGGTATAATCTGTACTACTAAAGACGCAGCACAGGAAGTGGCTGATAAATTGTGCTTCGCAGGTGTTAAGGGTCTGTGGAATTTCGCACCGGTAGATATAGAAACTCCTGACCATGTAGCCGTTGAAAACATGCACATAAGTGACAGTCTGCATTCATTGGCTTATCATATGAACAAGATCGCAGCGGACGAAGAAGAAAAGTAAATAAAAATTAAATAACCGTTTCGTAATGAAACGGTTATTAATTATAATCAGTTATATGATTGTCTTAGCCTTCTACGATAGCATCTGTAGGGCAAGCGCCTGCGCAAGCTCCGCAGTCGATGCAAGCGTTAGCATCGATTTCGTACTGGCTGTCTCCCTGAGCGATAGCTCCTACTGGACATTCATCTGAACAAGCTCCGCATGAAATGCAAGCATCAGTAATTTTATAAGCCATGGTTGTTACCTCCTTTAAGATTATCATTAAACGACAAAATGATTATAGCAAACCTTTAGAGGGAATTCAAGATGAAAGTTTACGCACTCATAGGTAAGAGCGGCACGGGAAAAAGCTACCAGGCCGTTAACCTTTGCAAAGAACTTAATATAGAAAGTATCATCGACGATGGTCTGTTCATTTGCCGCAACAAGGTTATGGCAGGTATTTCTGCCAAGAGGCAGCCGACTAAAGTCGGAGCGGTGAAAACTGCATTGTTCAACGACGAAGAGCATATGATAGAGGTGCGCGATAAAATCAAGAAGATCAAGCCGTCATCCATACTGGTCATCGGAACATCTGACGGCATGGTAGACAGGATCGTCAAGAGACTTGAGCTTGCCAAGATAAATAAGCGCATATATATAGATGATATCACCACAGAAGAGGAAAGGGCTCTTGCTAAGAAACACAGGGAAGAGATGGGTCAGCACGTTATCCCTGCGCCTACTTTCCAGCTGAAAAGGCAGTTCTCCGGATATTTCATGCTGCCGATGAGAGTCCTTATCAGAGAACTGGGCTCATCGTGGAAGGATATGTCCGAAAAATCGGTAGTCAGACCTACATACAGCTATCTGGGTGAGTATAAGATATCCGAGAAAGTAATGGCAGATATAGTAGAATGTGTGAAGCGCGAATCTGCAGGAGTTTATGAAGTTTCTAAGGTGGCACTTTCCCCTGTACAGGAGGGCGTGGATGTGTTCATTACTGCAAACTTCCGATTCGGAGTGCCGCTTGCTGATACAGCAAAAGATTTCCAGAAGAATGTTGTGGATAAGATAGAAGAAATGACAGCCTTTAATGTCAATAGGCTGGATCTTGAGGTGAAGGATATAATATGGTAACAATAGAAGGAATCAGAGATTTTCACCCGGATCATATATTTGACTGTGGTCAATGTTTCAGATGGGAAAGGAATGAAGATGGAAGCTATACAGGTATAGCTTTTGGACGTGTGGCAAGGATCGATTATGATCATGAAAATGAAATACTGATCATTCATGGTGCAAGCGAAGAAGACTTCGAGAATATATGGAAAGATTACCTTGATCTTGATCGTGATTACGGTGTGATCAAGACTGCGCTGGCTTCAAAAGATGAAGTCATTGGTAAAGCGATAGAATTCGGTCATGGTATCAGGATCTTGAACCAAGAAAAATGGGAAACGCTGCTTTCGTTCATAATTTCTCAAAACAACAATATACCAAGGATCAAGAAATGCATAAATTCTCTTGCAGAAACCTTAGGTGAGTATGTTGGTGATTATGAAGGCAGGGCTTACTACAGTTTGCCTGATCCCGAAGTTTTAGCAAACGCGACTCTCGAGGACCTGGCTCCTTGCAAGCTGGGGTACAGAGCTAAATACTTGATTGAGACAGCGAAAAAAGTCCACGCCGAAGGCATAGAAAGCCTGGAAGGATTGAGCAGCTGTGAGCTTTCCGCGAAGGAGACGTGCGAAGCTCTTAGAAGCTACTGCGGAGTTGGACCTAAGGTCGCCAACTGCATCGCACTTTTTGCCATGAGAAAGTTTGATAGTTTCCCCATCGATGTATGGGTGAAAAAAGTAATGAATACTATGTATGGGATAGATGAGAATGATATGAAGAAAATGGCCGATTATGCCGAAGAAAACTTCGGTGAATATGGTGGTATAGCACAGCAGTATTTGTTCTATTATATTACTCATAGCAAAATGTGAAAAATTGGTTGACAAACAGTCATATTGGCTGTAAATTATATTTAGCACTCTTTGAACGGGAGTGCTAACAAACGAAAAACAAGGGCGCCTTGCCGTGAATGGATGACAGACCGGCGAAGCGGCCTTTAAAGTGTAAAATATAAAAGGAGATGACAGAATGAGTATTGGAATCAAGCCTTTGGGCGCAAGAGTAGTTATCAAGAGAGTTGAAGCTGAAGAAAAGACTGCAAGCGGTATACTGCTTGCAGGAACAGCTAAGGAAAAACCACAGATCGCAGAAGTAGTTGCAGTTGGTCCGGGAACTGAAGATGAGAAGATGGAACTGACTGTAGGAGATAAGGTGATTTTCTCACAGTATGCGGGAACTGACGTTAAATACGGCGGCGAAGAATACACTATCATGAGCCAGAGAGACATCCTGGCAGTAGTTGAATAATAAAAGGGAGGATTAGAAAATGGCTAAGGAATTACATTACGGAGAAGACGCTAGAAGAAAACTTCAGGCAGGCGTTGATAAGCTGGCAGACACAGTTAAGATCACACTGGGACCTAAGGGAAGAAACGTGCTGATCGACAAGAAGTTCGGTTCACCGCTCATCACTAACGACGGTGTTACTATCGCCAGAGAAATCGAACTGGAAGATGCTGTGGAAAACATGGGTGCACAGGTAGTTAAGGAAGTTGCTTCCAAGACTAACGACGTTGCAGGTGATGGTACTACTACTGCTACACTTTTGGCACAGATCATCATCAAGGAAGGCTTCAAGAACGTAGCTGCAGGAGCTAACCCAATGGTACTGAAGAAGGGTATCCAGGGTGCTGTAGACGTAGCTGTTGAAGAAATCAAGAGACTTTCACAGCAGGTGGAAAGCAGAGAAGCTATCGCTCAGGTTGCTGCTGTATCAGCTGCTGACGAAGTTATCGGCGAACTGATCGCAGATGCCATGGAACAGGTAGGAAAAGACGGCGTTATCACAGTGGAAGAATCCAAGACTATGGGAACTACTCTGGAAGTCGTTGAAGGTATGCAGTTCGACAGAGGATATTTCTCACCATACATGGTAACTGATACAGAAAAGATGGAAGCAGTTCTCGAAAATCCATTCGTTCTGATCACAGATAAGAAGATCACTAACATCCAGGAAATCCTTCCGCTGCTGGAGCAGGTAGTTCAGGCAGGAAGAAAGCTGCTGATCGTATGTGACGATTTGGAAGGCGAAGCTTTGGCAACTATCATCGTTAACAAGCTGAAGGGAACATTTGAATGTGTTGCTGTTAAGGCTCCTGGATTTGGCGACAGAAGAAAGGCTATGCTGGAAGATATCGCTATTCTGACAGGCGGTACAGTAATTTCAGAAGAACTGGGATACGACTTAAGAGAAGCTACAGCTGACATGCTGGGTACTGCTGCAACTATCAAGGTTGACAGAGAAAACACAGTTATCGTTGGCGGAGGCGGTGCACCTGAAGATATCGAAGCAAGAATCGCACAGATCAGAACTCAGATCGACAATACTACTTCAGAATTCGATAGAGAAAAGACTACAGAAAGACTGGCTAAACTGGCAGGCGGCGTTGCAGTAGTTAAGGTTGGCGCTGCTACAGAAACAGAACTGAAGGAAAGAAAGCTGAGAATCGAAGACGCTCTGAACGCAACTAAGGCTGCTGTTCAGGAAGGTATCGTATCAGGCGGCGGTGTTGCTCTCGTTAACACTATCCCTGCAGTTGCAGCTTATGTTGAAGGTCTGGAAGGCGATGCTAAGACAGGCGGCGCTATCATTGTAAGAGCTCTGGAAGAACCTGTTAGACAGATCGCTGAAAACGCAGGTTATGAAGGAAGCGTAGTAGTTGCACAGGTAAAGGGCAGCGAAGAAGGAATCGGCTTCAACGCAGCTACTGAAGAATACGTTAACATGATCAGTGCAGGTATCGTTGACCCTGCTAAGGTTACAAGATCAGCTCTGCAGAATGCTTCATCGGCATCAGCAATGCTGCTGACTACAGAAGCAGGAATCACAGATGCTCCATCAGACGAACCTATGATGCCACCAATGGGCGGCATGGGCGGCGGAATGCCGGGAATGATGTAAGCTCGGCAGGCCGGCAAGGCATTACGACACGCCCCTAAAAAGGGACAAAAAAGGAACTAAAAGAAGAACGCGAACAATGAACTCGAGGCGGACCCACATGGTTCGTCTCGTTAAATTAGTAACGCGCTAAAGTGAGGAAAATTATCTTTACTTTCTGAAAAATACGTGGTACTATTACACTGTATCTAAATTATGAAAGACTTCACATGTTTTTGTTGAGCCCGTTTAAAGCAGGTGAGAAGCAGAGACATGTGATTTTTTTTTAGAAAAGATATGGCAATGGCATTGATTTACAGTTAGTAGTATGGAGGTAGATTAGAATGAAGAACGGTACTGTAAAGTGGTTTAATCCTGACAAAGGCTTTGGTTTTATCTGTGACGACGAACTTAATGAAGATGTATTCGTACACTTCTCAGCTATAAATATTGAAGGTTTTAAAACTCTGGCTGAAGGACAGAAGGTCACTTTTGAAACAGAGCCGGATCCTAAAAACCCTGAAAAACTGAGAGCGATCGACGTTACACCGGTAGCGTAGGTATATAGCTGACCGGGAGAATTGATTCGAGAATGAAGAGCTGAACTGCATATGCGATCGGCTCTTTTTTGTTGCCTTTTAAAGAATTCTCAATAGGTATGTATGGCGTGCCTACGGCATGCTTCATTAAGCCCTCGAAACCTGCGGTCGTTATTGCTTGTTCACCGAGAATAGAATAGCAGGTAAACTCGGGCTACGCCCTCAGACAGTACCTGCTATTTAGCTATTCTCGTAGTTCACTGCGCATACGACCGCCACGGTTTCTGCGAAAACCATTCAGCATGCTATAGACACACCATACAAAAATGAATGCTAAAAGAGGCAACAAAAAACGCCCTCGCAGGCGGCAGGGATAATTGACCGGATTTAAACCTTGCCAACAATATTGTTTGATATATAATTAGGGTATATAAACAAAAAAGGATATTAAATAAAATGATAGAACTTGATTTTGACGTAAATAAAGTATTTCAAGAACGCTTAGCTGTAAGCATGGGTCTTGACCAGTATAAATACATAATGGAAAAAGTAAAGCAAGTTGATGTTTCGTTAAACACAGATTTTCAAAGAAACTTCAATGGGTTTTATATGGTAAGGCGAAATGAAGCGTGGAGAAAAGTTTATTATGATTATTTTGAAAAGATAAAAACTGATAAGCCAACATTTCAAGAAATCATTATGCATTTGTTTCAATGTACAGGAAACATTGAGCCTTCTTTTTCAAGTAAAATGCTTGCAACTATTTGTCCAGAAAAGCCGATTTGGGATAAATATATTGTGCAGAATCTAGGTATAGAATTAGACGGTGTTACGAAAGATGAAAAACTAAAAAATGCCATCAACTTATATTCCGATATAGAAAAATGGTATGAAGAGTTTTTAAAAACAGATAAAGCTATGGAGTGCATAGAAGCATTTGATAGCATTTTGCCGGGCTATAAGTCGATATCGACAATAAAGAAAATAGACTGTATTATATGGAGCATAAGATGAAATGAAAGCACTATGTAAACGGAAAGAGGGAACTTTATGGGTAAGATCTCAACAAAGGAAAACAAAACCGCATATCAACTGGTTAGGGAAGAGCTTGGTCTTTCTCGTGAGAAAGCAAGTGAGCTTTTAGAGGGTATATCACCTGAGCGTATCGAGCGTATTGAAAATGAGAAGTCGGCACCTCATCCTGATGAAGTGAAGATTATGGCGGAGAAGTATAATAAGCCGGAGCTTAGGAACCATTACTGTGCTAACCAGTGTCCGCTCGGTGAAGACCATGTGCCGGAAGTTAAGATAAAAGACTTGTCGCGCATAGTTCTTGAAATGTTGTCTTCGCTCAATACTGTACAGAAAAATAAGGATAAGCTCATTGATATAGCTGCTGATGGAGAGATTAGCAGCGATGAAGTAAAGGACTTTGTCCAGATAGAAAAAGAACTTGAGCGCATATCCATGACTGTGGATGCTTTGCGGCTTTGGGCGGAGAAAATGGTGGCAACAGGTGCCATCGATAAGGTACTTTACGAGAAGTATTTATATGAATATGAATAAGGAGTTATTCTGCACTTTTTGCAGAAATATCGGCAGCTATTTTGCATATGCTGCCATTTTT
This sequence comes from Bacillota bacterium, assembly GCA_030536355.1. Lineage (GTDB taxonomy): Bacteria > Bacillota > Clostridia > Peptostreptococcales > Anaerovoracaceae > Lentihominibacter. The sequence goes on from JAUNQD010000021.1 coordinate 36,093, forward strand.
ATTTTAAGGCATAAGGCGTATCATATGCTCAAGAGGGAGATGAAAGGAGCAGACACATGACTGCAAGGGAAAAACGATTGAGGATAAGATTGGCTGAAAAAATAAAGAAGGATCCTGAATATGCTAAACGTTTAGGTGTATCAGTGCTAAACGAGAAGCATGAATAGTGGAGGTAAATGTTATGAAAGGAATGATAAGGGGAATCATTATTGGCATAGCAATCATGTATGTGATATCACCGGCGGATTTGCTTCCGGGCATACCATTCGATGATCTGGCCGCCATAGTTTTAGGAGTGGCTTCAATAGTAAACAAGCCAAAGGAAGTATATTAGAAGTGGTTTTATATATTTCGCATATCTGCAAGGAGGGAATGGATATGAGAAACAAAACATACGGGGGCATTCCGCTGGCGGAATTATCTAAGCTGGCGAGGATGGTGGATAGAGGAAGACGATGCTCGGTCGATAAAGACGGGTATCTCAACTTTCACTACAAAACAGGTCGGGACAACAAGATGGTAAAATCACAGCTGAGATTGAGCGATAAGGGGAAGCTCATATGCTTAGGCGGATACGATCCGGGATGCTGGATATCCAAGTCGGAAGAATTTGCTAATAGAGCGAATATGCTGTTTACATTTAATGCAGCATAAAAAAAGCTGGTGTTGATACTGATATGTACCCAGTTTCCTGGACACATAGATATATGAACTAGGCACACATGGAT
>JAUNQD010000022.1 GCA_030536355.1 Bacillota bacterium
AACCCACAGCCTACCGGTTAACAGCCGGTTGCTCCACCATTGAGCTACCTCGGAACATTAGGTTGTCTCTTATCGCGACAAGTAGTATTATAGCCTACCCGGCGATAAGTGTCAACCTAAAATTTAGTATTTTTTTAATTTAGTTTATAATATTCAACAGATTATTTTTTGCTGCCAAAACGCTTAACGAGAGGTTTCTTTTCAGGTTCCTCTTCGACATCATCAAGATCGTCAAGCGCATCGATATGTTCAGGTTCGATGGCCTTAGCTTCTTCTTCCTGAAGTCTCTTATCTTCTTCCTCGATCGCCTTGAGATTCTTCTGTCTGTCGGCTTCGATTCCGGCTTCGATCATCTTGATCTTTTCTGTGTACTTCTTGATGTTAGCTCTGTCATCATCTTCTTCGTAGATTTTGAGCAGTTCTCTCATTGTTTCGATATGGCTGCCATTCAGCTGAAGTGCTCTCTTAAAGGAAGAAATAGCATCATCTCTCTGTCCCATTTGTTCGTATCCGACTCCCAGATAATAGTGGAGCGGCCACCAATCTTCGAACTTAGTGGTTGCATAATGTTCCAGTACAGGCATGCCTTCGTCAAATCTTCCTGCCAGGATAGCATTGCATCCAGCTTCGATCTGACGCGGGTCTTCTATCTGCTGTATACGAGTTCTTATTTCCTTCTTATCCTTGCCGTTTCTGCTGAATTTGAGGAAGTTTCTCCAAGCGATGTCAGCCTTAGTATAAAGGCCAAGGTTCAGATAGGCATAGCCAAGGTAATAATATCCGTTGGCAAATCTAGGATGAGCTTCTGTCACCAGTTCGAACCAATCGAGAGCTTCAGCCTTAAAACGGCCTACATACTCTTCATTTTTGCTTGCCAGATACATCGCTCTGCAAGCTCTCGCATATGAATACATACCATGGAGGTATTCCTTGTTGATGCAAAGTGTCGCTCTGAACATGATGCAGGCGTAATCCATTTCACCGATTTCGGCTGCGTCTCTTCCCTTTTTCAAGATACCTTCTTCCAGCTTACGGTTATACAGTTTAGTAAGGATAGCTACATAATCCTTAGTATGCTTGAAATGCGGATCACATCCCATTACCCATGCCATATTTTCTGCAAGAACGAGAAAATCTATACCTTCGCCTCCCGCGAAATCTTTTACTTCTTTCTTTCTAAGCGGAATAGGTACGCCTTTCATCAGATGCCCTACCTTAGACTTAGCCATAAACTCTTCTGAGAACTCAGCAAATACGAACTTATTGAGATACTTCTTGAAGTACTTTCCTATACGGTCTTCTCTAAGCTGTATATCCTTTTCTTCCCAAGGTCTGTCTACTGTTCTTGTTATACCCATGCTCTGGGCTATAGATAATTTTTCTTTTGCCATTTACTTTACCTCTATAATTATATCGACCATTCGATCTTACAGCGCTCTAAACATTTCATTTTTAAACATATCGTGGTTGTTCATAGCTTTTTTAAGCATATCCATCATCTTTTCTTTATCCTGCGGCAGATCGCCTCTCAAGGATACATAGTTTGATGCGTGGTTGCTTCTGAATACACACTTCTTGTCTACATGAGTGTGTTCCAGCATCAGCAGAGTTTCCTGCATGACTTCTTCCGGTGAAAGAAGTCTCAGCTTCCCTGACTGGATATCATCGAACATCGGTACATTTGGTTCTACGATAAGTGTCAGCAGACCTACATATGATGGATTCATTTCAGTGATCATCGTACCTGTCTGGATAGCATGATCTTCCCAGCCATCTTTGCCTGCAAGTCCTGAAATAAATGTTACTGATGCTTCCATTCCACAGTCTTCGATCTTTCTGACAGCATCGATCAGTTCCTGTCTTGTAACGCCCTTGTTAACAGCCTTCAGAACTTCGTCGCTGCCTGATTCAGCACCGATATAAACCATTGTGATACCTGCATCAAAGAGTTCCTTCATTTCTTCCATCGACTTCTTATTGACATCGTTGGCTCTGCCATAGATGGTCACTCTTTCACATTCAGGAAAGTTTTCCTTGATGTATTCAAGAATAGGCATCAGTCTTCTATTGGAAAGTGCAAGTGCGTCTCCGTCGCAGAGGAACATTCTCTCTACTCTTCTGTATCTGGCTCTTGCCCAAGCCAGATCTTCCAGCACCTCTTCAAGAGCACGTACCCTAAACTTCTTATTTTTAAACATCTTGCAGAATGTACAAGCATTATGTGTACATCCTATGGTGACCTGTACAAGCAAGCTGTACGCCTCACTTGGCGGTCTGTAAATATCTCCTTCGTATCTCATTTACCCCTCCTACATCTTTTCAGGTGCGTTCATGCCCAGCAGACCCAGACCATTCTTGATGGCAGCCTTAGCAGCCATAACAAGAGCGACCTTAGCGATCTTTTCATCTTCATTATCTACCAGGATATGTTCATCATGATAGAACTTATTGAATCCCTGAGCAATGTCTACTATATGTCTTGTCACGATGGACGGTTCGTATTTTTCTCCCGCTTCTACGATAACGTCAGGCAGATCGTAGATCAGCTTAATCAGCTTGTGAGCACTTTCCCCTGTGATATACTGAGGATCGAAGCCTTCGCAAGCCTTTGCAGCAACTTCTTCTCCTGCATTTCTCAGGATAGAGCATGCTCTTGCATGAGTGTACTGAACGTATGGACCTGTTTCTCCTTCAAAGTTGAGAACTTTATCCCATGAGAATACGTAGTCCTTGATCCTATAGTTTGACAACTCATTGAATACTACTGCACCGATACCAACATCCTTAGCTGTCTGGTCTATGTTTTCAGTATTTACATTCTTTTCGATGATGATCTGCTTAGTCTGTTCAACAGCTCTGTTGAGAACGTCTTCCAGGAACACTACTCTTCCCTGTCTTGTTGACATTGTTCCTTCTTCAAGGCTTACAAGTCCAAACGGGATGTGTACGCAGTCTCTAGCCCATTCATATCCCATCATTTCAAGGATCTGGATCCACTGCTGGAAGTGGAGATTCTGCTGTGAAGCTACTACGTAGATATTCTTATGGAAATCGTAAGTTTCCTTTCTGTATACTGCGGCTGCGATATCTCTTGTGATATAGAGAGTTGAACCGTCTGACTTGGTGATCAGTGCTGTACCAAGATTATAATCGTCAAGTCTTACGATGTTAGCGCCTGCATCTTCTTCCATGATACCCTTGTCAGCCAGTTCTTTGACGAATCTAGGCATCTTGTCGGAGTAGAAGCTTTCACCGTTATATGAATCAAAAGTGATGCCCAGCATATCATATACTCTGTTGAATTCCTTCAGGGATTCATCTCTGAACCACTGCCAAAGCTCAACTTCTTCAGGTTCTCCGTGTTCAAGCTTAGTGAAGATAGCTCTTGCTTCGTCTTCCAGTGAAGGATCGTTTTCAGCTTCTTCATGGAACTTAGTGTAGTATGATAACAGAGTCTTGATAGGCTCTTTGATAACGTCTTCCTTGTTTCCCCATCTTCTGTATGCACAGATCATCTTACCGAACTGAGTACCGTAGTCACCCAGATGGTTGATCCTCATAGCATCATATCCCAGGAAATCATATATCTTATAGATGGAGTTACCGATAACCGTACTTCTGATATGTCCGATATGGAATGGCTTAGCAATGTTCGGTGATGAATATTCAACGATGACTTTCTTGCCTTCGCCCACTTCGCTTCTTCCGTAAGCATCGCCCTTGGCAACTGCTTCCGAAACTACTTCCTTAGCAAATTCAGTCTTGGAAACGAACATGTTGACGTATGCGTTCACCTGTTCGACCTTATCAAACATTTCGTCTTCTGCGATGGCTTCAGCGATTCCTTTTGCGATCATAGGAGGTGCCTTTCTCAGCACCTTAGCCAGCTTGAAGCAAGGGAATGCATAATCACCCATCTTACTGTCTGCAGGTGTTTCTATCATGGCTAAAATTTCTTCTTTTTCCAGTCCTTCGATCTGTGGAGCGAGGATCTCCGCGATCTTTTCTTTATAGCTGATCATATCTTTTCTCCTTAATTGATTTATCGTTGATTCTCATTGATTTATCTTAGCTTCAGCACGGTAACACCGTCTCCGCCCTCGTTATAGCCTCCCTTGCGGAAACTCTTAACATTCTTGTTTCTTTTGAACATGTCCTGGAGTCCCTTCCTCAGGATCCCTTCTCCACGTCCATGTATGATGGTAACCTCTTCAAGGCCCGAAATGAAGGCATCGTCGATATATTTTTCCACATCCATCATGGCATCTTCAAGGTTCTTGCCTCTGACATCTACCGATGTGGATATATTCTGAGCTTTCTGCTTGTAAAGGCTGCCGTATCTTGTCTGCTTAGGTTTCTTCTTCGGTTTAGGCTGATCGATGAGCATGATATCCTTGATCTTGACACCTATTTTCATCATACCGACCTGTACCTGAAGGTTTCCTTTATCATCAGGCAGTGTCACTATCTCTCCATTCTGATCCAGCGTCAGTATCTTGACTCTGTCTCCGAGAGCAAGCTGATCGGGATCTACCGGCTTGTCGTTGACTTCTCGCTTGATGGTGCTCCTATTCTTCTTTTCTATTTCACGGAGCCGCTTCCTGCCCTGATCGAATTTGAGATTTCTCTCTCCCATACTTTCAAGCTTAGCAAGAGCCTTAAGTTCTTCCCTGACTTCATCGGCAACTTCCTTGGCTTCACGAACGATCTCGCGAGCCTGCTCACGTGCCCTTTCCATCTCTCGCTCTTTCTGCTGTTCGAACTTCTTGGTCTTCTGCTCCAGCTCTTCCTTCTGACGTTTCATCTCGATGTTGATCATGATAGCTTCGTCACGTTCTTCTTCAGCCAGCCTCTTATCCTCTTCGAGAGAAGTGATAACGTCTTCGAAGGCTATGTCACCCGCCTCCAGGAGTGTTTTGGCTCTATCGGTTATCTCTCTGGAAAGCCCCAGCTTATGGGATATTTCGAATGCATTTGATTTGCCCGGTATACCGATGATAAGTCTGTAGGTAGGGCTTAAAGTTTCCACGTCGAATTCCATGGAGGCGTTTTGTACGCCCGGTGTAGATATGGCATATTTTTTAAGCTCTGTATAATGAGTGGTCGCCAGTATCGATGCTCCGGATGATGCCAGCTTCTCAAGTATCGAGATGGCCAGTGCCGCACCTTCCGTAGGATCTGTACCTGCTCCCAGTTCATCCAGCAAGACCAGAGTATTCAGACCCGCCTCTTTCACGATATCCACTATATTAGTCATATGAGATGAGAATGTAGACAAGCTCTGTTCTATACTCTGTTCATCTCCGATATCTGCAAAAATATTTTCATAAACAGGAACTCTGCTCCCAATTGATGCAGGTATATGAAGTCCTGTCTGTGCCATCAGTGACAGCAGCCCTGCCGTCTTGAGCGTAACTGTCTTACCACCTGTGTTGGGACCTGTGACCACTAAGGTTCCGTAGTCTTCGCCCAGTTTTATATTTACAGGCACTACCTTCTTCGGATCTATAAGCGGGTGCCTTGCTGATTTCAAATCTAAAATTCCGTCTTCGTTTATTTCCGGTTCTTCACCGTCCATAGCCAGGGAAAGTCTGCCCTTCGCCATGAACATATCCAGTTCCAGAAGCAGTTTCTGATTATTCTTCAGGTCGTGATAAACTTCGGAAACGCCTTCGCTTAGCTCTGCCAATATCCTGTTTATCTCAGCCTTTTCATCAAGCTCCAGTTGTCTCAGTTCATTGTTGAGATTAACAATTGCTTGAGGTTCTATAAACAATGTAGCCCCTGTACCACTCTGATCGTGCACGATACCGGGCACTCTGCCTCTGTGCTCCTGCTTGACAGGAATAACATAACGGCCGTTACGCATGGTAACGATGGAGTCCTGCAGTATGGTCCTGTTGTCTGCAGAATTGATTATATGGCTCATTTTCGCTTTGAGAGCCTCACTTTGGCGAACCATGGCTCTCCTGATGCTTCTCAGTTCCGGACTGGCGTTATCTGCCATTTCATCCTCGGAAATTATGCATCTGTCTATTTCGTCTGCCAGTCTCTTATGGACTGCCAACAGCTCAGCTATGGAGCAAATTATCGGTATTTCAGGTATATCGCTTTTGAGAAACGACACGATACGTTCAGCCGTTTTCATATTGTAGAGTATACGCAGCAGCTGTGACATGGTGAGAACACCGCCTTTTCTGGCGAAAGAAACACTCTCCTCAATATCATAAAAACCACCGACTGGTAATGGCCCTTTATGATTGATGAGCCTTACCGCTTCCGTGGTTTCGGACTGACTGTCTCTGATTTCAGACACGTCATTATAAGGCTTCAGCTCTGAGATGACTTTTTTGGTCAACTCAGAGCCTGCCTGTTCGATAAGCTGTTCTATTATTTTATTATACTCTAAAACACTTAACGTCTTTGCTTTCATGAAATATTAACCGTTGTTCTTGTATTTTTCGATTTCTCTCTTGAGCTGGAGATTTTCCATCTGAAGATCAAAGAAGCTGTTTTCCAGTTCTCTGCATTTATCTTCGATTTCCTTGACCACTTCTTCCATTCCTGCCTGAGCCTGTGACTTGGCAGACTCTGCAGCTGCTTTCAGCTGCTGTATCTCAAGATCTCTATGTCTCAGCTGTGCCATCAGTTCATCTTTCTGAAGAACGATTGCCTGGGTCTCTTCTTTGTAGTCCATGTAGTTTTTCTTAGCTTCATCCCAGAGCTGAACATAATGCTGAGCATCCTTATCGAGCTGGATATTCATACGCCTAAGGTCTTCCATCTCATCGAGCATCTTGAAATGTTCGCTTGTGATGTTAACAGCAGAAAGCACTGCAATGCTTGAAGGAGTAGCGCCTGCAGCCTTAGCTGCTTCAGTGATTTCCATCATCTTATTGTCTACGTATGCCGCAACTTTGACGATGTCTTCTCTTGACATATCTCCTGCTATAACATATTCCTGACCGTAGATTTTTACTTTTACTCTGTTATGTTCCATTAAACCTCTCCTACATTTCTCTTAAAACAGCGTTTAATTTTTCCTTAAGAGCTTCCAACACTTTGTTGTGTACTTCTGCTACGTCTTCGTCTGTTAAAGTCTTGTCCTTATCTCTATATGTCAGTGTGAAAGCGACACTCTTCTTGCCTTCTTCTACCTGTTTGCCTCTGTATACGTCAAACAACTTGACGCTTTCCAGGATGCTGCCACCATTTGCCTTGATAACAGCTTCTATCTTGCCAACTTCCATATCTTCTTCAACAAGCAGAGCGATGTCTCTTGACGTTGAAGGATATTTAGGAAGAGGTGAGAATACGATTTCAGTATCAGCATGTCTGATAATTGAATCAAACATCATTTCACAGCAGTATATCCTCATTCCATCCATTCCGTAGTTTTCTGCAACGTCAGGATGGATCTCACCCATGATGCCAAGTTCATCCATTTCAGGTTCCATGCCTTCAGGGACAGGTCTTCCTGACGGAACTGTGATACGAGCACATCTTCCAGGATGATATACACCGTATTCTGATTCGGCAACGAACTGAACATCCTTGATTCCCATGATCTTCAGCAGCTCAACGATGTTACCCTTGAGGCTGTAGAAATCTTCGCCCTTGCCATACATACCGATGCACAGTGAGTACTGTTCATCAGGCAGTTTATCAGTGCTGTATGGGTTATCCATGAATGTGTTGCCGATTTCGAATGCTTTGACTGCATCTATATTTCTTGAGTAGTTTCTAGCCAGCACTTCCATCATGTTAGGAGTGAGGATAGTTCTCATTACTGAGTTTTCTTCTCCCAGAGGATTGATGATCTGAACGAAAGCTCTTTCCCATGAATCTTCGCCTATTCTTACATTGTCTACTCCCTTAGGGCTTACGAATGAGTAGGTCTGGATCTCATTGAGACCCATGCTGCAAAGAGCTTCTCTCGCCATATCTCTAAGGGCTCTTTCTCTAGACTTTCCTGATTCGTTGTTTCCCTTAGGAAGTGTCACAGGAAGATTGTCATATCCGAAGATCCTTGCAACTTCTTCAACGTAGTCTTCTTCTTCCAGCAGGTCCTGTCTAACTGTAGGAGGAGTAACTGTCATAATGTTTCCTTCTCCTGCCACCTTGATTTCAAGACCTTCCAGGATCTTGACCATTGCTTCGCGATCAAGTTCGATTCCCAGAACTTTATTGATACGATCGACTCTGATATCTATAGTCTTAGCAGTTTCAGGTGCAGGATATACATCAACGCTTCCCTTGCAAACCTTACCTGCTCCTACCATTTCGATCAGCTTACATACTCTGTCTGCAGCAGCTTCACAAAGGTTAGGGTCGATGCCTTTTTCGAATCTTGATGATGCCTCTGTTCTCAGAGTCAGCTTCTTGGAAGTCGCTCTTACGCTGTCTCCGTTGAAGTTTGCTGATTCTATAATGATAGTTGTTGTATTTTCTTCGATTTCTGAATTGAGACCACCCATTACACCTGCGATGGCGATGCTTCTTTCGGCATCTTTGATCATCAGCATGTCCTTAGTCAGTTCTCTTTCGTTTTCATCGAGAGTGCTGAATTTTTCTCCATCAGCAGCATTTTCTACGATGATCTTGCCTCCCTTTACCTGATTGATGTCGAATGCATGTATCGGCTGACCATATTCAAGCATTACGAAGTTAGTGATGTCTACGATATTATTGATAGGTCTCATGCCTGCATACATCAGTCTCTTCTGGAGCCACCAAGGTGACTGTTCAACTTTGACATCAGTAACCACTCTGGCAACGTATCTCTTGCAGTTTTCAGGATTCTTGATCTCTACTGACACGAAATCTTTTGCTTCCTTTTCGCCGGCTTCTTCCAGCTCAACGTCAGGATATGTGAAAGGTCTGTCAAAAGTTGCAGCTGCTTCTCTTGCCATTCCTACCATTGCCAGGCAGTCAGGTCTGTTAGGAGTGATTTCGAAGTCTACTACAGCCTGTTTGAGACCGAGTGCTTCTGCGAAATCCATGCCCAGTTCATATTCTTCTTCCAGGATCCAGATACCGTCCTTATGAGCTACAGGAACTACTTTGTCTTCAAAGCCCAGTTCTTCTGCTGAACAGAGCATACCGAAAGATTCAACACCTCTCAACTTGCCCTTAGTGATCTTTGTACCGCCTTCTTCTTTAGCCTTGCCGTGGAGAGGACCCGGGATCCTACTCTTATGGAGAGCTACAGGAACGTAAGCACCTTCGAACACATTAGGTGCACCTGTTACGATCTGTACAGGTTCTTCTGCGCCTACGTTCAGCTGACATACTACCAGCTTATCTGCATCAGGATGTCTTTCTATCTTTTCAATTTTACCAACTACTACGTTTTCCATTTCCTCGCAGAAATGTTCACATGTTTCCAAGTTTGAACCTGACATGATCATGCGATCGCAGAATTCAGTGATATCTATGTCTTTAGTGTCTATATAATCATTTAGCCATTCGATTGGAACTAACATCTATTTAACCTCCTATTTGAACTGATTGATGAAACGCATGTCATTTTCGTAGAAAAGACGAATATCATCAACACCGTACTTCAGCATAGCAACTCTCTCCACACCGATACCGAATGCAAATCCTGTGTATTTTTCTGTATCGATGTTTCCTACCTTCAGTACGTTAGGGTGTACCATGCCGCAACCGAGGATTTCGATCCAGCCGCTTCCCTTGCATACTCTGCATCCCTTGCCGCCGCACTTGAAGCAGGATACGTCCATTTCAGCACTTGGCTCAGTGAATGGGAAATGATGAGGTCTGAATTTAGTCTTTGTTTCAGGTCCGAAAAGCTGCTTAGCGAAGCTGTCCAGTGTTCCCTTCAGGTCAGCCATAGTAATGCCTTCATCTACAACCAGACCTTCGATCTGATGGAACATAGGTGAGTGTGTCGCATCAGGTGTATCGCATCTGAATGTTCTTCCCGGTGCGATAACCTTGATAGGAGGCTGCTGCTTCTGCAGTGTTCTCACCTGTACTGTTGAAGTCTGAGTTCTCAGAAGGATATCGTTTTCTGTGATATAAAATGTATCTGTCATATCTCTTGCAGGATGGTTAGGTCCGGCATTGAGTCCGTCGAAGTTATTGAAAACAGTTTCTACTTCAGGTCCTTCAACGATGGAAAATCCCATGTTCATGAACACCTTGGAGATTTCCTCGATAGTTATTGTTACAGGATGCTTAACACCAACAGTAGTTTCCTTACCCGGTTCTGTAACGTCGATCTTTTCTGCTGCGAACTGCGCTTCCTTAGCTGCTTTCTTAACAGCTTCGAACTTTTCTTCCAGCAATCCTTCGATCTCTGCTCTTACCGTATTGGCCATCTGTCCTGTTACTTTTCTTTCTTCAGGAGACAGTTTTCCCATTCCTCTGAGTATTTCTGTCAGCTGACCCTTCTTACCCAGCACCTTGACTCTTATTTCGTCTACCTGTGCCAGTGTTTCAGCAGCCTGCAGCTGTGTCTTGGCTTCTTCTAAAATTCTGTTTAACTGAGCTTGCATTTTCTTTACCTCTCATTGATTTACTTCTGTGACTGATACATCAGTATTCCGGCCGCCACCGCCGCATTGAGTGATTCTATCGACCCTTCCATCGGTATCTTCACTCTTATATCCGAAAGCTCCATAAGTCTTTCGCTTACGCCCCTGCCTTCGTTGCCGATAACAAGTGCGATATTTTTTTTAAGGTCTGCTTCGAAACAATCCGTTGCTCCTTCAAAGCATGTCACGGTCAATTTCTTGTCCATTTCTTTGGCCATATTTGCCGCATCATCTGCATCGCGGGCATTTATGACCGGCATTCTGAACAATGATCCGGCAGCTGCTCTTACCACTTTCGGTGAATACACATCACCGCTGCCTGCCACCATGATTATTCCTCTGTATCCTGCAGCCTCCGCAGTTCGTATTATAGTCCCGATATTTCCCGGGTCCTGCAATCTGTCCATGATAACGACATTTCCCGAGCCTTCAGCTGACACCTCGGCAAATTCTGCAAAGGTGCACGTATTCTTCTCGGCGATCGCTATCACTCCTTGAGATGTTCCCGTATCGGCAAGCTTCTCGAAGAGCTTCCTGTCCAGCATCATGCATATGTCTTCCGGAAGAGCATCTGCCCTTTGGGTGCCTTCACAAATGAAGATGGTTCTAAGCTTTATGTCCAATGCCAGTGCATCCTCTAAAGGCTTGACTCCTTCCAGCAAATACAGCCCTGTTTCGTCGCGGTATTTCTTCTTAGTCAGCTTGACAGCTGACTTGTATATGATATTATCCTTGGATTTTATTGTTTTCATAAACTGGAAAATAGCCGGCTTTTGACCGGCTATTATAATAAGCTTAACTTTCCCTTATCTCTGTAAGAATGTAGGGATATCAATACGAGATGCTCCCTTGTAAACATCTTCCTTAACTGTTTCGCTTTCTTCCGGCTGAGCTTCCTGTGCGTTGTTAGGAACGACCGGTGTATTGAGGATGTCTACACTGCTAGCTTTATCAAAACCTGCTGCGATAACTGTTACTGAAATTTCATCCTGCATTTCTTCCTTGATGGAAGCTCCCAGAATGATTATAGCGTTGCTGTCTGCTTCATCATCGATCTGAGTTGCCACCTTGTCCACATCGAACATAGTGAGATCTCTTCCGCCTGTGATGTTGATAAGAACTGCCTTAGCTCCTGAAATCTTAGTTTCAAGCAGCGGGCTGTCCATAGCGCCTCTAACGGCTTCAGCAAGCTTGTTTTCGCCCTTGCCTTTTCCAACGCCCATGTGAACAACGCCTCTGTCCTTCATGATGGTAGTTACATCGGCGAAGTCCAGGTTGATCAGTGCATCGTCTACGATGATATCGGAGATTCCCTGAACACCCTGCTTGAGCACATCGTCCGCCATAGCGAATGCTTCAAGAAGTGAAGTCTGTTCCTGTACTGTTTCAAGTAGTTTATCATTAGGTACTACTACCAGGGAGTCTACGTATTTCTTAAGGAACTTGATGCCAAGTTCAGCATGTTCGCTTCTCTTTCTTCCTTCGAATCTGAAAGGCTTAGTTACTACACCTACTGTCAGGATACCCATGTCCTTGGCGATCTTAGCGATTATAGGTGCCGCTCCTGTTCCTGTTCCGCCGCCCATGCCGCATGTTACGAACACCATGTCTGATCCGGCGATGAACTTTTCGAGATCTTCAAGATTTTCTTCTGCTGACTTCTGTCCGATTTCAGGATTTCCGCCTGCTCCCAGACCCTTTGTCAGCTTCTCGCCGATCTGGATCTTAGTTTCTGCCTTACTCTTGGCAAGTGCCTGCTTGTCCGTATTTACCGCTATGAAAGATACCCCTCTCATACCGCCTTCTATCATTCTGTTAACTGCGTTACATCCACCGCCGCCAACTCCGATTACCTTTATCTCCTGCAGCGTCGAGTCATTCATCTCAAATTGTAACATTCAGAAATACCTCCCATTTAATCTTCATAAATTAACATTCAAATTATACCATATATTTTCTACGGCGTAAAGGAACAATAATTATTCCCGCCGATGTTTATAGTGCCGGTTTTGATATCCTTCTGGTATAAGTCGAAAACAACGGTTTTCAGTGCTCCCGAGGTTATCGAAGCCATTACTTCGTCATACGTTCCCTTGCACACAAGTCCGTCATACACATATGCTTCTACTCGATTCCCTTTGATCAGCAGCCTCTTGAAATAAAGATCTCCTGCCTCCATGTTGGCGACCATGTCCATGGACTTTTTATACACAGCTGTATCTTCCACGCGGATCTCTTTATCTATCCTAGCTCTGTCAACTTTGACATTTTCGATGAGGGTCACCTTCTGCATTTCCTTGGCGATATCCAGCACCCTTCCCTCGTTATCAGTAACGATGTATTTCTTGCCCTTTATGAATTGTGCTTTACCGCTGCGTTCTTTGACAACAATCTCTACCATGTTCGGCAATTTCCTGCTGACATCCGCATCCTCGATGTATAAGTTTTTCTTGATCCGTCTCTGTGCAGCCATCGGATGGATGTCGAATATGTTTTCACCTGTCTCCAACTCCGAAAGCTTCAGTATTTCTTTATCGGATATATCTTTATTGCCTGCGATCGTTATTCCATCAACGGTGAAATACTCTATATGAAGCAGAAAATATGCACCTACACATACAAGGATCAGTATGAGAAACCTCAACAGATATCTTTTCTTACGTCGTTTCTTTTTTTTGATATTCTTTTGTTTTCTATTATCAGTTTCCATCTTCAGTGATCACTCCGCCTAATCCTGTGATTTTATTTGTCAGTCTGCTATATCCCCTTTTGATATATTTAGCGTTTGCTACGGTAGTCTCTCCTTGTGCCGCCAATCCGGCAATAATAAGAGCTGCGCCTCCCCGGAGGTCTTGTGCCACAATATCAGCACCATACAATATCTTGTTATTCTTTATTATAACTTTTTTTTCGTAGATTTCAATATCTGCACCCATTTTTTTCAACTGTTCACCATATTTCAAGCGTTTTTCAAATATGTTTTCATTGACTGCAGATCCCTCGCCTATTACTGTCAGTAAAGCGGTAAGCTGCGGCTGCAGATCGGTAGGAAATCCCGGATATGGAGATGTGTCCACCTTGCAGCATATCTTCTCTTTTCCCAGGGCGCATGCATAGATAAAACCATATCCCGTTTCTACTCTATACCCTGCTTTTTGGAGTATGTCTATAAGCGGAGCAAGTAAGCGATGATCTATTCCTTTAAGGAGTATTTCACCACCTGTTGCAAGAGCCATTATTAAATACGTTCCCGCTTCTATCCTGTCAGGCATGATCTTATGACAGCAGCCCGTAAGCTGTCTTCTGCCTTCGACTATGATCATTCCGGTGCCCGCGCCTTCTATCTTACCTCCGCATTTATTTATGTAATTTTGGAGATCCACGATCTCAGGTTCTCTGGCACTGTTTATTATCCTTGTACATCCTTTAGCAGAAAGTGCAGCCAGCATAATGTTTTCGGTCGCACCAACACTGGGGTATGGTAAGGTGATATCCGTACCTTCAAGGTCACTTCCTTGAAGCAGCAAATGATCCTCTGTATGCGATATATGTACGCCCAGCTGTTTCAAACCATTTAAGTGCATATCGATAGGTCTTTTGCCTATATTGCATCCGCCCGGGTTACTTATTACTGCCTCACCGCACCTTGACAGCAAAGCTCCCGCAAGAAATACACTTGATCTCATTTCCTTCATAAGACCATCAGATATCCTGCATTCAGTCATGCTGTCAGTATTGACAGACATCTTCTCTCCTTCCCATTTGATGGTACATCCCAGAGATCTAAGTATCCTGACCATACTATGAACATCTGATATTTCAGGGCATCCCCTCAACAAGTTTTCTCCACGCGTAGCCACAGTTGCCGCCAATATTGGCAGAGCTGCATTCTTGGCGCCTGAAACCTCGATATATCCACGCAGCACATTGCCGCCTTTGATGTGATAACTATCCAAAAAAACACCTCCGAAACATATATCATAATATGTTGGAGGTGTTTAAGTCGTTACTTTTTATAGGTTTCGAAAACTGAATCACATATTCTTTTCGCTGAATCCGGCAAGCCACACGCCTTGCTTTTCACAGACATATCCTTCAATACTTCCGGATCGTTCTTCAGCTTGAGGATCGTTTTCACCAGCTGATCGTTATCAAGGTCTTTTTCTTCTATGATCACCGCACCACCGTTTTCTTCTACGGCTTTAGCGTTAAAGTACTGATGATTGCCTGATACATTTGGTGATGGGATGAAAATGGCAGGCACACCGCAAACCGTAACTTCTGCTACAGTAAGAGCTCCGCTTCTGCTTACAACAAGGTCAGATGCGGCCAGTTGTTTCGGCATGTCGTTTATATATTCCATTATCATGATATTTTCTTTAGGTTTGATACCGTTTTCTTCCAGCTCATTTAATATAACATCATAATAATGCTTACCGGTTCCCAAACATATCTTGAAGTTTTCAACTCCATTGAAAGTTTCGATCACTTTGATCATTGCTCTGTTTATTCGGCCCGCGCCCTGGCTTCCACCGAATGCAAGCAGAACGAAATCATCAGGCTTGAATCCAAGTTCTGCTCTCGCTGCATCTCTGTCGGCTTCAATGAAATCAGCCCTTACAGGGTTTCCTGCCACCACATGCTTTTCAGGATATTTGAAATGCTTCGACCCTTCTTCAAACCCAAGAAAAACTTTTGTCGCACCCTTTTCCTGCATCTTGTTTGATACACCGGGAAAAGCATTCTGCTCATGGATATAAGTAGGTATCCCCATCTTCTGAGCATTTTTTATGGCAGGTACGCTGGCATATCCACCTGTTCCTATGACCACATCGGGACTAAAGTCTTTTAATATCTTCTTTACTCTGATATTTGATTTCACCAGATTTTGGACCACATTCAAGTTGCAGAGGATCCTTCCTCTTTCGAAGCCTTCCACAGGAAGCAGTTTTATATCGTATCCCGATTTTGGAACCAGCTTACCTTCCATTCCGATTTCTGCTCCGACGAAAAGAATCTCTGCATTTTCATCGCGTCTTCTGATTTCATCTGCTATTGCAACAGCAGGATAAATGTGTCCTCCTGTTCCTCCGCCTGTCATAATAACTCTCATTTATTCAACTCCCGTATTCTTCGGCTCATGCCGAGATATATTAACTAGCACACCTGCTGAAAACATGAATATCAGCAATGCATTTCCTCCATAGCTTATAAACGGCAGATTGATGCCTGTTGCCGGCATCGATGATGTTACAACTGCAATATTGAGTATGACCTGGATCGCCACCATGAGCACCATTCCTGATGCCAGCAGCATACCAAACTGATTCGGCGCATTTATGGCTATGTGCACACCTCTCCATATGAATAAACAGTACACCACTATCAGACACAGTACGCCCACAAGCCCCAGCTCTTCACCGATTATTGCCAGGATAAAGTCATTTTGGGGTTCCGGTAAATACAGATTCTTCTGTACACTTTTACCAAGTCCCACTCCGAACAGGCCACCTGATCCCAGAGCCAGCAGTGACTGGACTGCCTGATATCCTGTATCCAGCGGATCAGCGAATGGATCGGTAAAAGCTGTCAGTCTGGTATACCAATAACTATCTTTCATGAAGAGCAAAATACTCAAGATCCCCGCAACACCGGCTCCTGCCACACAGTAAAAATAGAACCATCTCATGCCTGCAACCAACATCATAGCACCTATTATCCCGCAAACTGTGATGGCTGTCGACAAGTTTGGCTGCTTGACTATAAGTCCGGCAAGAACTACCATGACCCCTATCAATGGAAGCATTCCGCTCTTGATCGATTTTATCTTATCTATATCACTGCCTAAGAACCAGGCCACAAAGAATATGCCTCCCAGCTTGGCGATCTCGCCCGGCATCAATGTGATAGGACCGATATCTATCCATCTGGTCGCACCATTGATGGTAGTTCCTAATGGTGTCAACACCATGACAAGGAGGAACACACTTCCTCCAAGAGCCAAATATGCGAACTTCTTATTGTTATACAATCTGTAGTCTATGGTTGCACCAAAATACATGGCAACAAGTCCCAGCACCACCCAAGCACCATGCCTTATAAGGTAGCTGTATGCGTTGCCATCCTGGCTGATAGAGTAGTAATAACTGGCACTGAACACCATGATAAGTCCGAAGACTACCAATATGAGAGTGATCAGCATCAGCATAAAATCCCCTGATTTCAATTGATTTAAGTTTTTACTTATTGCCTTTTTCTTTTTCAATTGACTCTGTTACCTCTCCAGCGCTTTTACACAGTCTTTAAAATGTCTTCCCCTCTGCTCAAAACTGGTGTACATATCCCAGCTGGCACATGCAGGTGAAAGGAGAACCACGTCTCCCGGTTTTGCTATCCTATATGCTTCTTTTACACAGTCCTCCATATCCTTAAGGATGATGGAGTTGGTAAATCCTGCATTTTCAGCCGCTTCTTTTATCTTGGTTGCAGTCTTTCCAAGTAAAAGTAATGACTTGACCCTGCCTTCGAATGCTGCAACGAATTCATCATATGTTGAATTCTTATCATAACCCCCTGCTATAAGGATTATGTTTTCCTTCATTGCTTCTATTGCCTTTATTGCAGCATCAGGATTTGTTCCTTTAGAATCATTGACAAATCTGACGCCATTTATAGTATCGCACAGTTCTATTCTATGCTCCACTCCCGCAAAGCTTCTCATAACTTCTGCGATAACATTTTTATCTATACCTCCGAAATATGCAACAGCACATGCTGCCAGTGCATTCTCCAGATTATGTGCGCCGGGTATCTTCAATTCGTCGATTTGGCAGATTTCTATCAACTTGCCGGATTCGTCCTTGATGACGATACGCCCCTCTTTTACAAATGCACCGAAGCTCAGTTCTTCCAATCTGCTGAATGGGACTACTTTAGCCTTACATTCTTTTGCAAGATCATAGCATACTTTATCATCGTAATTCACTACACAGTACTGGTCAGGGTCTTGATTTGCAAAGATCTGCGCCTTAGCCTTCCCATAGTTTTCCATTGTCTTATGTCTGTCAAGATGATCAGGCGTAAGGTTGAGTATAGCTGACACCTGTGGCTTGAAATCTTTGATGGATTCCAGCTGGAAACTGCTGCACTCTGTAACGAGCCAGCTGTCTTCTTCTGCAGTAAGTGATTTCGAGATCACTGCCACCCCTATATTTCCTACTACATAAGTCGTTCTGCCTGAAGCCTTATATATTTCTCCCACCAATGTAGTCGTTGTTGTCTTCCCATTTGTTCCGGTGATAGCCACATAATTGCCATTGCCGTTTCTGTAAGCCACTTCCAGCTCGCCTATGATTTCTACACCTGCTTCTCTCGCTTCTTTGATGAAAGCAAGTTCAAGCGGAACACCGGGGCTTACTATAAGCATATCGAATGCTGCCATGTCTTCCGGGATCTCTCCCAAGTAACATTTCACGTTATTTTCTTTAAGAAATGTCAGAAGCTGAGGATCCATGTTATCCTCAGTCTTACTATCCTGAACAGAAATATCTGCACCCAGTTTTACCATGGCCTGAACTGCAGCTTGGCCTGAATTGCCCATTCCAACTATCAGTACTTTAATATCTTTCATATCTATACCTCTAAATGATCATAAAGCCCACAAGACAGCAAATGATGGTGAATATCCAGAATGCGACGACTACCTGTACTTCCTTATATCCACACTTTTCGAAATGATGATGTATCGGCGCCATCTTGAAGATTCTCTTACCGCCGCTAAGTTTAAAATATCCGACCTGCAAAACTACAGACAAGGCTTCTATAACATAGAGCAATCCAACTATAGGCAAAAGCAATTCCAGCTTCATTACGATGGCTGCTGCTGCCAGACCACCACCAAGAGCCAAAGATCCTGTATCTCCCATAAATATCTTAGCAGGATTTTTATTGAATACCAAGAAGCCCAGACATCCTCCGCAAAGTGCTGCACAGAAATATGCACCTGATGATATGCCGTAAGATATTCCTGCCACCGCGAAGAACAATGTTACGAATGCAGTAACACCGGATGCCAGACCATCAAGACCGTCTGTAAGATTTACTGCGTTGGTCATCGCGAGCACTACGAAGACGATAAATGGGATATACCATATACCGAAATCAATATAAATATTGGCCACAGGGATATATACTAAAGTATTGCCTCCTGCATAAGTTGCCATGAATACGGCCAATGCCACTGAAATTATGATCTGCAGTCCGAATTTCTGATAAGCTTTAAGCCCCAGATTTACTTTCTTGATAACTTTAAGATAATCATCGAAAAATCCGATGAGTCCAAATCCTATGAACACTAAAAGTATCACCATTATATCGGAGATCTTTGCACTGAAAAGCATACCGCCTACCAGCGTAGCCAAAACAGCTGCAATCAGTATTGCAATACCTCCCATGCTTGGCGTTCCCGCTTTTGACAAGTGAGATTCCGGACCTTCTTCTCTGATGTTTTGCCCCGCCTTAGCTCTTAGTACAGGAATCTCATACTTTGTGATCAATACAGAAATCACGAATGCTATTATGATTATTATTCCGATATTAGTGTAACTCATGATAACTCCTAAAACTCTACTAGTTTTTCTACTACCTGTTCCATCTTCATTCCTCTGGAACCTTTAACTAAGATTATATCTCCATCTCCAACGTATTTATCCATATTTCGGAAAAATTCTTCTTTATTGCTAAAGTAAACTACTTCTGCCATTCCCCCATCAGCGCCATTAGCTATATGTTCAGCATCATTGCCTATGGCTATGATTTTATCAATGCGAAGACCTCTTGCGAAAAGCCCAACACCGAAGTGCTGCTCTGCGCTTTGCGCACCAAGCTCCAGCATGTCTGCTAAGATCGCTATTTTATTTCCTTGACACTGACTGAGTTCCAGCACCTTTATGGCACTTTTCATAGAATCAGGACTGGCGTTATATGTATCATCTATAACGCTCAATTTATCTGTCTTGATATTCTTTAGCCTGCTTCCGGTAAGCTCCACTTTAGAAAGACCTCTCTGCGCTTCTTCCATAGTGATGCCTGCTGCACAGCCTACAGCGATGGCAACGGAGGCATTGACAGCATTATGTCTTCCCGGAACATCAAGACTGATCCTTTGACTTTCTTCGAGATGCTCTACAGTAAATTGTATACCCTCAAGGCCAAAATCGTCAACATCAGATATTATATATTCACTTCTCCCATCTGTACCGATGGATATTTGCTCATAATTTCCCGAAGTATTCTCCTTTGTCAGAAATTCATCATCATCAGGGAATACCAGCAGCCCCGACGGCTTACCTTTTTCTCCCTTTATATGATTTGTTATTTCCATTTTTGCCTTAAAAATACCTTCACGGCTTCCCAGGTTTTCTATGTGAGACATGCCGATATTGGTAATAACTCCGATATGCGGCTGAACTATTCCTGCCAGCCTATCGATCTCTCCAAACTTATCCATACCCATCTCGAGAACTACAGCTTCTGTACTGTTATCGAACTGAAATATGGAAATCGGCAAGCCAATGAAGTTATTGAAATTCTTAAGATTCCTTCCACATACATACTTTTCGCTGAGCACGTAGTAGATCATATCTCTGACAGATGTCTTACCAACGCTTCCGGTTACTGCGACCTTAAGGACATCCAGTGTTGAGAGATAGTATTTAGCCAATTCACCGAGAGCATATACTGTATCATCCACCTTGATGATATTTATATCATCAGCTTTGACCTCATCCATCCATCCCTCAAGATGAGATACGAGCATTGTATTACAACCGGCAGATACCACCTGTGGAATATACTTGTGGCCGTCCTGATTCTTTCCTGCTATAGCGACGAACATATCCCCTTCCCTGCATTCTCTGGAATCATGCTTCACGCCTGTTATATGATTTTCTTCATGTCCTTTTATCAGAGTTCCTTCAGTCGCCCTGATGATTTCTCTTATAGTTAGTCTGTTCATATTCACCTGCTCGATTATCTCTTATCTGTACAAATATACCTTGCTTCCTTTTTTTATTTTTGTACCGGCAGCCGGATACTGCCTTGTTATTATGAAGTCTTCTTCAGCCGCAGCTTTTTCATCCATATCGTAAGACAAAGATGCTCCGGACAGTATACCTACCGCTTCACTGACACTGTTTCCTACTACGTCAGGAACTTCCACCTTGTTTGCTGCAGCTTCCTGCTCACTCTCTGCATCAGGCGAAATGTTGCGATATCTTAATATGTCTTCCATTATCTGCTTGACGCCCGGTGCCGCAGTAACATTACCGAAGTGCACTCCTTTAGGGCTGTCAACTATTACTAGCACTGTAAACTGAGGATCCTCCATAGGTACCATAGCTATACATGATGAGTAAGTATCATTACTATACCCGGTGCCTGCTTCATTTATCTTGTTGGCCGTTCCTGTTTTAGCACCAACTCTGTATCCCGGGATATCAGTGGTGTTTCCTCCTGCAAATTCCATGATTTCTCTCATTTCATCTGCTGTATCTTTGGAAACGGCTTGCCTTACTACTTCGGGTTCAAACTCCTGAATCGTTTTGCCGTTATCATCTATAAGTTCTTTTACAAGTCTTGGCTTCATCAGCTTACCGTCATTACCAAATGAACTTACAGCTGTAATAAGCTGCATCGGTGTAACTGCGACCCCTTGACCAAATCCTATGGTTGCCAAACCTACAGGTCCTGCCGAATCTTTTGACTGCAAAAGGGCTGTGCCTTCTCCCGGGAAGTCGATACCTGTTCTTCCGGTGATCCCGAACGTATCAAGATGGCTGTAAAACAGGTCTATACCGATTTCTCCTGCCAATTCCATAAATACCGGGTTACATGAATTTGCCAGTGCTTGCTTTAAGTTCTGTGTTCCATGCGGATTTTCCGATCTCCAGCAATGTATCGTCTCCCCTGCGATCTTTAAAGAGCCGCTGCAATGAAATGTATCATCCAACGTCGTGATGTCTTCTTCAAGTGCTATCGCTGTTGTTATGAGCTTGAACGTGGAACCCGGTTCATATACGTCTGACACAAGAGAATTTCTCCACATTTTGTTCCAATATTCCACTTGTTCTGTCTCTGACATAGCTTTTAGTTTTTTCTGTTCTTGTGGATCAAGCGGTGTCTTAGGATCATTCAAATCGAAATCAGGAGTCTGCGCCATAGCCAAGATATCACCGGTTTTCGGATCCATTACTATGGCCATTACTCTTTTGGCACTTGTCTTTTCCTGCACTTGTGTTATTGCTTTTTCTGTGTAATGCTGTATTACCTGATCTATGGTAGTGACAATGCTGTATCCATCTTCAGCCTTGTAATACTTCTCTTCGCCGTATGAAAGCCTGTTGCCTCTGGTGTCAGTATAATTGATCCATCTGCCGGCAACGCCGCTGAGATATGTATTGTATTCGAGTTCGAGCCCTGAGAGCCCTGTATTGTCATCGGTGACAGTACCAAGTGTATGTGCTGCGAAAGCACCGAGCGGATAGCTTCGTTTAGTGTCTTCAGCGATTTCTATACCATAAAAACCTTTTGCTCTTATCTTGTCTGCAGTATCTTTGTCTACACCCTTCTTTATCTTCACTATACTCTGCTCTTTAGTGATCATTTCCTTGACTTCATCGTATTCCAGGCCAAGGATCTTAGATAAAGACTTGGATACTTTTTCTACGTTTTCTTCACTTTCTTGCTTGGTTTCTGCTGATTTTATATCTGTCGGTCTTGCCCATATGGTATAACAAGTTACACTGACAGCCAGTTCATTACCATTTGTATCGTATATTACTCCTCTTTCCGCCTCTACAGGAGTATCCCTTGTCTGCTGCTGTATAGCTTTATCAGAAAGCTCATCGCCTTTAACGATCTGGATCCATCCAAGCCTCAAACACAACAACAGCATGCATATGAATATGAGCCCCAATATCAGTATCAAATTTTTCTTGCTCTTATTGGATGTCGTCATTTCTTTCCCCTAAAAACAACCCGGACATCATCGTTTTATTCAGCTGTCCGGGTATCACTATCGTATTATTGTTTACTACGACTTATTATATTTTAAAATATCAATTATATGCCTCTTGCTTGATTATGTCGGCAAAGCCCGGTGCGGGCATATCGTCACTTGTAAGATATACTGAACTGTTCGATGACGGATATACCATACCCAATTCTCCTGTAGCCTTACCTTCGATATAGTTGATGTTATTGGCGCTGTATATCTTGACCTGAAGGTTTTCTATCTCACCCATAACCACCTGACTTTCCTTGATCATAGAGTTTATGTCATAACGCATACTTGCTGAGTAAGCAGTCACTATGATAAGGAAAATCATGGCCAATCCGAGTATCACAACAGTGGAAAGCGCAAGCTTCTTACCGTTGCGTGTAGGCAGCGTGATCTTCTTTATTTTTCTTTTTCGTTGTGAACGCATCTTCCTTTCAGGCTGTGGCTTCATGTCGATGCCATAGCGCTGATATTCCCTCTGATGCTCGTACCATCTTTCAGGTGCTATCATTCCACTACCTCTTCTCTATAACTCTGAGTTTGGCACTTCTCGCTCTCGGGTTATTCTCCAGTTCTTCTTTACCCGATACGATAGGTTTGCCCGTTACCTTAATTACATCAGACACTTTACCGCATACACACACCGGGAATTCTTTAGGGCATGTACATGGATCAAGACGTCTGTTGAATACTTCCTTAACTATCCTGTCCTCCAATGAATGGAAAGTTATTATGCATAATCTTCCGCCAGGATTCAAAACATCACAAAATTCATCTATCGCTTTTTCCAGCTGTTCAAGTTCGCTGTTGACTTCTATCCTTATTGCCTGGAACGTTCTTTTGGCAGGATGAGGCCCATCTCTTCTTGCTGATGCCGGAATAGCAGCTTTGATTATATCCACCAGCTGACCTGTAGTTTCAATGTTTCCTTTTTTTCTTTCTTTAACGATGAAGTCACTTATCCTTGAAGCCCATTTTTCTTCACCGTATTTCCTGATTATCTCCGTCAGCTGGTTCTTATCATATCCGTTAACAACATCATAGGCAGAAAATTCATCATCGGCATTCATCCTCATATCAAGAGGAGCATCCTGCATATATGAAAAACCTCTGTCTGCATTATCAAGCTGAAATGATGATACGCCTATATCAAGCAAAGCTCCATCTATACCATCTATGCCAAGCTCGTCCAGCACCTCTCTGACGTCAGCGTACGTACTGTGTACCAATTCTTTTCTGCACTTGAGAGGTTCCAGTCTTTTGCCTGCAGCTTCAAGAGCATCTGTATCTCTATCTATGCCAATAAGAAGACCGTCTTCACTCAGATGACTGCCTATGCCGAACGAGTGACCACCTCCACCCAAAGTGCCGTCCACATATACACCGTCAGGCCTTATATTCAGATTCGAAATACATTCTTCGTATAATACGGGAACATGTTTAAAATCCATATTGTTCCATGCTTTCTGCCAGATCGCTGGCATTCAATAATTCTCCGGAGTCAGGATCAAGCTCTCTATCCCAGTTTTCCTTGCTCCATATCTCTATCGTCATGTCGCTACCGATGGTTATGAGTTCTTTCTCTATGGCTGCATATTCCTTCAGTTCCTGAGGAATAGTAAGTCTTCCCTGCTTGTCCACATCACAAACTGCTGCTGATGAGTGGAAATGTCTTCTCAGTTTTCTCGCATTTTCATTACCTATAGGCAGTACACTAAGCTTCTCCTTAACGAATTTTTCCCACTGCTCTTCAGGGTAAATGGTCAGACATTTATCCAGAGACTTGGCTATGACGCATCTGCCTCCAAGTCCATCTCTGAATTTTGCAGGCACGATCATTCTCGACTTGCCGTCTATTGAGTTGTTGAATTTGCCCACAAACATTTAGATTCCTCCCATTTTTACATTCTCCATTTTAAACCACTTCACACCATTTCGCAACATTTTCACTCCACAGCAAAGCTCATTTGAACCGAAAAACAAAAAAATACAATTTTTTCAGGCTGAATTTTCCTGCAAGACACGATATATAGTACTCGAGCGCATCTATTCTACCTATATATGCTATTCTTCATGATCTACAGCCTTCTTTTTTGTCAAAAAAATAAAAAAGACCTTGTTTTTGCCACAAAGTCTTCTTTATCAACTTCTATACTTCTATAAAAAAGTCCTTAATTTTAAGTTTTATTGAATTGACTCCATAAGACTAAATTAACCATAGTGTAATTATGGAAAAAACGGAATTTATAGAATAACATCAACTTGTCTATCAATCATCAATACATCATCTGTCACTATACAATCATAAGCTAAAATATCTACGCCCTCTTCTCGGGCAATTTTTAGTGCTTCACCAAATTCCTTATGGGTTTCATAGTTTGGACTGAATGATTTGACTCCCTTCAACTGGATCACAAACACAATACATGCTCTATATCCTTCAGATACCGCCTTGATAAGTTCTTCTATATGCTTTATCCCCCGCTCCGTGGGAGCATCCGGAAAGCGCGCAGTGCCGTCCTTTTCAAGGGTCACACCTTTGACTTCTCCAAGCATTTTATTCCCCAGGCTATCTTCTGCATAAAAATCAAGCCTGGAGTTCCCATATTTATACTCAGACTTAAAGTAGGCTACATCACTAAGGCCTGCAGGCAGCAACTTACCGCTTAGCATGGCTTCCTTGACTACCTTGTTGGGGGCTTGAGAGTCTATGTTGACCTGCATATATCCCTCAGGGATAAGTGAATTTGGCTTTCTCACGCCTATGAGTGAATATCTCAGCTTCCTTGTGCCCATCCTATCTATATGATCTTCCAGATATACTTGTGCTCCTTCATATAGCAGTTCTCTGAGTCTGCCTGTATTTTTGACATGGACTTTCTCTAGGATACCGTCTATTTCCACATTGGCAATGAATCTGTTGGGCCTGGATATGAACTTTCCCTCAATAATGTTTTCGTACTTCATAGCTTTATTATAACAAATTTTATATATTTTTCAAAACCATCTTGAAAGGCAATGACTTAAAGTGTAGAATGGCCTTGAAAGCTATATTTTTGAACCTTTTTAGGAGACGCATTATGAAAAGGGCAATTAGAATTTCATTGATGGCTGCAGCTATTTGTGTATTGACACTGATGCTTTTTGTCGGCTGCGGCAATAAGTCCGGAAGTACTATAGATGAACCTGAAATAACTGCTGAATATCTTATCGAAGATTACTCTCAGCAGCTGATAACAGATGGTGGAGAAACCATGAACGGTTCGATCGTCATGGTAAAGAGCAATGGTACGTACAGCCTGGATTTCGCTGAACTGGAAGTTGTCCCAAGTTCATATGATGACGATGGTTATTATCTGGCCAACACAAACATCTATAAAGCTGCAACTCTCGGATCCGATGCCAGGATAGTTCTGCTGGATGACGACGTTCCTGTAGTTTCCAATGCAGATGAACTGATCGATGAGAACGATGATGATACTCTGTATGCTGTTTATTTCCTTGGTTCCTCAGCTGAACTTATCATAGAATTGGATCCTGAAAATATGATCGTAGGAGAATAAGTATGCCAGTACCCCAGCCGGTAGCTTTTACAATATTCAATATCGATATCATGTGGTACGCCATCCTCATCACCACAGGGATGATCCTGGCTGTACTTATATCATGCAAAAGAGCACCTAAACATGAGCTTGACTCAGATCAGGTGCTTAATTTTGTTATAATCTGTATTCCAACGGCCATAATAGGAGCAAGGCTTTATTATATTGTTTTCAACTGGTCATGGTATGCAGGCGATCTCATGAAGATGATCAACATCCGCGAAGGTGGTCTTGCCATCCACGGAGGGCTCCTCTTCGGATTCGGAGCAGCTGCCATCTTGTGTTATTTTTGGAAAGTGCGCCCGCTCAATGTTCTTGATCTTGTGGCTCCGACAGTGGCTTTAGCCCAGTCCATAGGAAGATGGGGAAATTACTTCAACTCGGAAGCGCACGGCGGTCCTACAGACCTTCCTTGGGCAGTTATGATCGACGGTGTCCCTTGCCACCCAACATTTCTATATGAATCCATTTGGTGTTTCATTCTGTTCTTCGTGCTTATCTACGTGGATAACAGACGAAAATTCGAAGGACAGACCATACTGTTATACGGCATGCTCTATTCAGTGGAACGCTTCTTCGTTGAAGGCCTTCGTACAGATTCTCTGATGATAGGCCCTTTAAGACAAGCACAGGTCATAAGCATTGCGATCATCATAGTTTGTCTGATTGCCTATATCTTGCTTTTAAAGCAAAACAAAGAAAAAACTGATAATAAGTCACATTATGATAGATAAATGGAGAGAAAAATGAAAATTGCAGTAGTAACAGGTGCATCATCCGGCATCGGTGCCGAATTCGTTAGGCAACTGGATAATGCCGAGCACTTTGATGAAATATGGGTGATCGCAAGACGCCTCGAAAGGCTCGAACAGATAGAAGCTAATGCCAAGATCAGACCATTGGCCCTCGACCTTACGGAGCAGTGCTCTTTTGACGAATATGAGAGTCTGCTGGAAGAACTAAAACCTGAAATAGCTGTGCTTGTCAATGCCAGCGGCTATGGATACTTCAGAGCTTTTCTCGAAGACCCTCTGGAAAAGCAGCTGGATATGATCGATCTGAACAATAAAGCGCTAACAGCAATGACATATATCAGCCTTAAATACATGAAAGCAGGCAGCAGGATATATAATATGGGATCCATGTCATCGATCCAGCCTGTACCGTATATCAATGTCTATGCCGCTACCAAGGCTTATGTCCTCAGTTTCTCAAGAGCACTCAATGTTGAGCTGAAACACCGCGGTATCAAGGTGATGGCAGTTTGTCCTTACTGGGTACAGACGGAGTTTTTCAACATTGCCATCAACGATGACACAGTAAATAAATTCGGCAAGATATATACACCTGAAGAAGTCGTGACAAAAGCCTTAAAAGACATGAAAAAAGGCCGCGACGTTTCGTTCTGCGGCCTGAATACTAAACTTCAAAGGCTAGGTGTCAAACTGATGCCCCATAATCTCGTGATGAAGATATGGTGCAAACAGCAAGGTATCAAGTAAGAAGGATCTCTTCTATCGTCCTTGATGATAATATTTCTTCAAACAAGACATATCTGATCGAGTCCATATCATTATTAATGATGGGCTCGATTTTTTCTATGGTCAGACCCATATCACCATAAATGAAGTCATAAAATCTTCTTGTCAATTTCCTGGCTACTACCATGGCCTGAGCATATTTATCCATATAAATGTGCCCGTTCCATATATTCTGTTTGGCATCGTTCCATCCGAAAACAAGTGCTTCAAGAATAGCCGACAATTCTGCCTTGATTTGTTTTTGTACAGCATCATCGTCATACTGTTCCTGAATATGATCTATACGGTCCATTACAGAGCCTGCAGATATGCTTCCGCTGCCTCCTGTCATGATGTCCATATAGAGTTTGTTATACTCATCTCTCAGCCCTGCCTCTCCTACTATATCCATAGCATCGGGATGCTCTGCTGCATAAGCAGTCAGCTTGCTTTCAAGTGCTCTTACTTTTGACAGCATCTCACCTTCCGGTCCCAGAACATAGAGAGCCTGCATATTGGCGTCAATGATCATCCTCATAACATCCATCATCTTATCAGCTCCTTCTTATGTTCTTTTACCCATTCGGCTATGCGTATCTGCTGGTCCACGATATCCGACATATCATCTTTATCATCATATCCATGATCCATAAACTCATGGACAAATTCAATGAATGATTTCATGCCATCATCCGTCAGCATCAATAATTTCTGCAAGCTGCCATCTTCAGCATACGCATCAAATGATATGCCTGATGACTGAAGCTCATTCAGAGCTTCAGTCATATCGGCAGATGCATCATTTCTATATTGACTTTGAGGATTGAGTCGGATATTTACATACCCTCTGAACAGTTTGCCTAAAGTTTCTTTATGATCATATGTCATGATCTTCCTCCTGCTTATATGTCGATTTTTCTATCAACCGATTGCTCCGCCGCAGTATTCGCACTTGCCATTTGCATCAGGGATAACAGTTGCTCCGCAAAGAGGGCACTGCACTGCCTGCTTAGGCTTAGCTGCTTCTACAGCTGCATTTCTGGCTTCGCTGCGTATGGATGTAAGTGCTTCTCTTATCTCTTCACATGCCAACTCAGCCTGTCTGTATTCTGCTGAGAATCTTTCTACATCTCCGCTTTCCACCATGATTTCAACTTCTTTGAACCAAGGACTGTTTACGTTGACTATGACTCTGAAATCGTATGTACGTTCATATCTAGGTGGATCATAGCTTTCTTCCTCGCCATCAGGACCTTCTCTAAATATCTCATGCTCATTTTCATCGATATCCACCATACAGCCTGTGATCTGAGAGAATTCCAAAACATCAGGGTTTTCTTCTCTAAAGTCTCTCATTCTGGAAACGAGAACTTGACCTTTGTCTTCATCTATATAAACTTTGTTTTCAAGACCAAGAACTTTTGTAGGACTAAAAGCTGCCACTTTCTCTTTGTTTTCTTCACGATACTGCAGATGTTCTTTCATCTCTGCCACACTGTAGCCTTTGCGGCCTGTAAGCCACGGGCTCATTTTCTTAGCACAATCTTTGCACATATTGCCGTCTTCCAGCTTACGATTTCCCAACAGTCCTATTTTATCTCCGCAAATATCACAGTATTTCTTATCAAATAAACCCATCTTATTCTCCTTTCATTATAGCCCAAATACGATCAGTATGGTCACTTTTATTAGAATCCGATCTTGAAGTTTTCACCTTCTTCATCGAATGCAGCATGTCTCAAATACATCTCACCGGTAGAGTCTGACATTATCTTGACTTCACCGTTACTTGATCTTACTTCAAGGACAAGACCCATCGCATTGGTTTCATTCAGTTTGTTCCAATCTTCAAGAGCAAAAGCAGGATATCCACCTGTACCAAATATGATCTTACCGTTTTCAATGAAGAACTCACTGTTGCTCATGGTTCCCGGTGCCTTATCCAGCTTACCTGAATAGAGGTCCAGACGGCAGAATACATAAGCCTCTTCACCTGCAGCTTCTGTATAGTATAAGTAATCTCCGCAAATCACAGGACTATGTGAAACTACGTTTGTCAGCTTATAATCTTTAGCTGCTTTCAAGTCATACATGTGGATGGATTCACCGTCGGGATCATCCTGATAGATCACCATACCGTTAGGCAGTACATATACGTAGTACATATCCTTCTTATCTATCTCTGTCTTCTTATCCTTACCTTTCATATCCACACTGCAGAGAGTGTAGTTTTCATCAGTGAAGTATATCCTGTCACCATATACCTGAACGTAGTCACACGCACCTTTATATACAGTTTCATACTCTGAATCTCCTGCTTCAACCTTGATGATCTCTGCATTACCAAGGGCTCCGTATATATATCCGTCATGCTCTGTAAGAGTCGATGCTCTTACGCCTTTTGCCATGACAGCTCTGTCACCTACTCCGTCTTTCTTGACTTTAGCAGCTGAGAAAGAACCATCCTCCCATGTATTTCCTCCGAAGGAACCATACAGCATATCATCTACTACTATGGATTCTCCCCATGCCATAAAGCTGCTCATTTCAATGACTTCTTCGTCGGTCAGCTGCAGATCCCATCCATCTATCAATACTGATGTTTTACCAAGATATTTGAAGGTGAATGACATTTTCATATCGCCTTCTTTTGATTCTACTGACAACTGATTATCTGCCAAAACAGCAGTCATCGGTGCGCCTGCATCATCACCAGTTACTGTCAAAGTGTATCCTTTATCTGCTTCCACCCATGTCAGAGGTAAAGCTTCTTCCAGCAGCAGCATCTGGCCTGTTCCATCGGCATAGGCTGTCAGATGTGCCAGCTTCTCGACCTTAGCACCGAACAATTCTTCCAAATCATCCTTAGCCATCTCTGCATCGCCTTCAGTCATAGTCATGTCGATGCATTCCCAATCACCTGCTACAGATTCTGCCACAGGAGCTTCAGCTTCCGGCGCTTCACCGCCTCCACCGCAGCCTGCCATTCCCAGGCATAATACTACAGACAGAAACATCATAAGCAATATTTTTTTCATATCTATCCTCCTTTTTTAATCATCTATATCTATAATTCTCGCTATTTCTTATCGTTATCATCGAATATGTCTCCGCATTCAGGACAGAATTTCGGAGGATTCTGAGGATCATCAGGCTGCCAGCCGCACTTATCACATTGATACAAAGGTGCACCTTCAGGTTTTTTAGCTCCGCATTCTGCGCAGAACTTTCCTCTGTTCACTGCTCCGCAGCTGCATGTCCATCCCTCTGCAGGTACAGGTTTAGGACTTCCGCATTCAGGGCAGAATTTGCCTGCTGCCTGCGCTCCGCACTGACACTGCCAAGTATTAGGTGCCGGTGCTGCCTGTGCCTGCTGCATCGATGCCTGTGCCTGTTGCTGCTGCATTGCCGCCTGCTGATTCTGCTGACCCATAGCAAAGAGGTTCTGAGTGTTCATGGCTCCTCCTGCCTGATTGGCCATACCAAGACCCATGAATCCCATCATGGCTCCGCTTTCATTGGCTGCTGCTGCCTTCATGGCATCCGCCTGTGCACCTACCAGCGCCGCTGCTGCCATCGATGGGTCTCTCATAACTGCAGACTTCTGCAGATCCTTGATCATCTGTTCATCTTCTTCCGATGCTTTCACGGAATTCACTCCGAATGATACTATCTGCAGCCCTCTAAGTTCAGCCCATTTGGCTGAAAGGATATCGTTAAGAGCATCTGCTATCTCTGTAGTATGTCCCGGTATAGCACTGTAACGAACTCCCATTTCCGATATTCTCGCAAATGCCGGCTGCAATGCTGTGAGAAGCTCTGATTTCAGCATGCTGTCAATCTCAGTTCTCGGATACTCATCATCCACGTTTCCGCAAACATTGGTATAAAACAACATAGGATTAACGATCTTATATGAATATTCGCCGTTACATCTGATGGATATATCGATATCCAGACCTATGTTGCGGTCTACAACTCTGAATGGTACAGGATTGGCAGTCCCGTATTTATTGCCTATTATTTCTTTAGTGTTAAAATAGTATATTCTCTGATCTCTTCCTGCAGCTCCACCGAATTTAAAACGTTCCCACGCATCCTTTGCCGCACCTTTGAGACCTTCTTTAAGGTCGCCGGTGAATACAGAAGGCGATGCACTACTGTCGTATGTAAATACTCCCGGCTCAGCACAGAGTTCCACTATCTGACCCTGTTCTACGATCATCATACACTGACCGTCTGCCACTGCGATCCCGGATCCATCAGTTATGATGTTGCCGCCACCCCCTGAATTCGTCTTGTTCTTTCCCTTTACTACCAATACATCAGCATCTATGGCATCACAGTAAAAATAATCTTTCCATTGATCCGCCAGTGTACCGCCTATAGCTCCTGCCGCTGCTTTGATAAGTCCCATACTATTGCTCCTTCCTGCTTAAATATAATGTTATAGTTTTAAACTTCCGTATAATCTATGCCTTGTGATACATAACTGTAGTAAATCAATTTTCCTGTTTCCTTGTCCACCTTGAAAGAAACAGCTACAGAGACTGTACTATCAAGCCATTCTTCATCAGAAAACCATGCGTAAGTCTTATATGTTATCCCGTCATCGATCACATCACATTTCTCATAATAGAGGCCCTCTTCCCCAAATGCCTGGGCCACTTCCTCATACGTTGCCGGTGGTTCTGCCCAATTTGTATTGCTTACAAATGCGAACCCTTTTTTAAACTGTTCGAACGGTATCATCTGTGCACCCTTGGGCAATTCGGCAAGATTCACTGTATCTGCTGTCTTGGGATCCCACTGCATATCTGTTCCGTCCCCATCTGCAGGCTCGCCGCATGATGCTAAAGTGAACACTATCATTACAAAAAATATCAATGCTATTATCTTTTTCATCTTATTCACCATAAATAGTATCTAAGAATTCATAATACTTATCTGAAGGGTTTTCTTCAAAAGTAAATGATTCCATCATTTTAACTACTTCTTCACTGTCATAAGCCATCAGGAAAAAGTTTACTTCGATATAATATCCATCTCCTGCATCAGTATAGAAAGTGCAGCTTTCTGCATCATCATTGCCCCATGTATAAGTTTCAACAAACCATGTGATGTCTCCGTAAGTCACATCATCCAGTCTCTGGTGAGGTGCAGATGTATCTGACCAGTAATCAACAGAGCTATCAATTTCTTCTTCCGCATCTCCATATCTTACATATACCTGGATGATTTCTTCTTCACCTACATGCACATCACTGTCTTTTCTGAATTCAGTCTGCTCCTCGTTAGCAGTGAATCCGTCAGGAATGATCGCAGAGTAGAATCCCGCATAAGTCTGTGTGCCTGATCCGCCACATGCAGTCATTGCAAACATCAAAATGATTGCAGACACTATTGCAAATATTGATTTTTTCATTTGCTTCCTCCTCTTTCTATTTTCGTTTATGGTCTTTAAAATATCTTTTGTAAAATTATATAATTTTCAGACTATTTTTAATATTACCCCTAGGGCTACTTGTAAGGCTATACAGGCTGATTTATATTAGCCTCGCAACAAAAAAAGGACAGCCTATATAAAGGCTGTCCTTTGACATTGATTTATAGCAAGCATCTTCATATGCTGCATTTTTCTATCTTATTTTCAGCTTATCGCGAAGTTCCTTTCTATCTGACACATCGAGCTTTGAAAAAATATGTGCTGTATGCTTCTTAACGGTATGCTCTGTAACCGACAATTCTTCTGCCATTTCCCTTCTCTTAAGCTTGTCTTCCAGAATAAGCTTAAGAACTTCCAGTTCTCTTCCTGTAAGTTCTGTAAGCTGCGGATTATGTTTGACCAGTATCTCAAGATCTATTTCTTCACCATGTTCCATGCCTAAGCTCATATGTGCATCTTCTCCAACTGTGATACCGTAATCCTGTAGTATACAGTATAAGCTCAATAGAAAAATCTCAGTGATTATATATGATATTGACAAGAATTCAAATTCAAGATCGAGGCCCTGTTCTATCAGCCAAATCAGTATGTTACCAAACACTGCACACAATAAAAGTATTGCATGCTTTATCTGGAACACTTTTTTATTCAGCACAGAGACAATGATTATCGCTGCCATGCTCGCAAAATAAACGAACAAATATACATGATACACTATATGAAGCGGACCATACACTTTGACCAGCCTTGCTGCCCCATCATAAAACACTATTGATGCATCGCTGTAGTACCAGTCCGTATAACCTGCACTGGCTGCAATAACAAACACCGCTACACTTATAACAAACAATAAGCACGTCACCCATTTACGGTAATCGACCTTGCATACATTCATTATTATCATGAACATACATAATGGCAGGAATACCGAACCAAGATACGATATGCGGTTGGCGAGCAATGCCTCTGCGATAGTATCTGACAAGGACATGGTCAAATACCCCGCGTTTATGATAAACACGGAAATAAACAACAAAACAAACCAGATGTCTCTTTCTTTTATCAGGCTGCAGTATCCCACTATTAATAACAATGATATTATGGCTATCACACCATAGATGATTATTATATTCATGTGCTTTTCTCCTATGAACGGATATTCATATTATATATCAAAAAGCCTATTTTTACGAATATATTATACCATTAGCCTTTAAAGTTGCATATTAGCCTTGAGGGTAATTTGTCCCAATACAGCCCTATATATAAAATATACTTTGTGATACATTGAGTCACTCTTTGTTTTATGGTATAATATATACCGCTTTATAACCAATGTAACAAAGGAGAAACATATATCATGAAATTAGGCATAGTAGGATTACCTAACGTAGGAAAGAGTACGCTTTTTAATGCGATCACTAAGGCAGGCGCTGAAGCGGCAAACTATCCGTTCTGTACCATCGAACCGAATGTGGGCGTCGTAACAGTACCTGATGAGAGACTTAAGGTACTCCACGAAATGTATAATTCCAAGAAAACTATATATACAACTATCGACTTCTATGATATCGCAGGGCTCGTAAAGGGCGCATCAAAGGGAGAAGGCCTCGGCAATAAGTTCCTGGGACACATCAGAGAAGTAGCTGCCATCGTTCACGTAGTAAGATGCTTCGAAGATCCTAATGTAGTTCACGTAGATGGCAAGATCGATCCCGTATCAGATATCGAAACCATCAACATGGAACTGATCCTGTCAGACATGGAAGTCCTGGAAAGACGTATCCAGAAAACTACCAAGAACCTGAAGGGCGACAAGAGCCTCCAGAAGGAACTGGATCTGCTGAAGAAGATCAACGACTTCCTGGGCGAAGGTAAGTCAGCCAGAGCTATGGATCTGACAGATGATGAAGCTGAATTCGTCAAGAGCTTAGATCTTCTGTCATACAAGCCTATCATCTACGCTGCTAACGTATCTGAAGATGATGCTGCATCAGAAGACAACGAATTCATCGCTAAGGTAAGAGAATTCGCAGCGACAGAAGATGCTGAAGTCATCGTAGTATGCGCTAAGATCGAATCAGAACTGGCTGAAATGGAAGACGATGAAAGAGCAATGTTCCTGGAAGAACTGGGCATAGCAGAATCAGGTCTCGATAAGCTGGTAAAGGCATCCTACCACCTGCTGGATCTCATTTCATTCCTGACTGCAGGCGAACCAGAAGTAAGAGCATGGACTATCAAGAGAGGAACTAAGGCTCCGGGAGCTGCCGGTAAGATCCACACAGACTTCGAACGCGGCTTCATCAGAGCAGAAACCATCGCATACGACAAGCTGATCGAATGCGGCGGCAATCTGGCAACAGCCAAAGAAAAAGGTCTCATCAGATCAGAAGGTAAGGAATACGTTGTTAAAGACGGCGACGTAATGCACTTCCTGTTCAATGTATAATCACTGAATCAAATACAATAAAAAAGCTTAGAGTATAATTGATATGTACCCCCTTTACTGGACAAACCAGTAGAGGGGGATTTTTTATGCGCTA
>JAUNQD010000023.1 GCA_030536355.1 Bacillota bacterium
TTTCCACTTTCGTTTCCACTCCTATATAAATAGGTAGGGATTTTTATTCTTCATCTATTACTATGATCAGCATATCACCTGAGTCTATGTATTTCCATATATAAATCCACATATTCTCGTCTTGATCATGATGATTCACAGCACACTCATGGTTGATGCCTTCGGTTTCATCGGCGATTTTCCAGACAGCCTCTCTGGCGTCTTCACCAAATTCGTAGTCTTTGTAGTGCTTTCCGTTTACAGATACTCTAAACATAATAGCCTCCTCCTTTGTATTTTATTATACCATATACCAGGTTACTTTTCATCATTGCCTTCCGGTGGCGCCGGAAGCTCATCTGTATATTTGCCCAGGACAGCCCTCACCTTTATCCATACACCTTTTACTGGAAGCCCGCACAAAGACATATTTTTTAATATACTAGTCGCTTCATATGCCAAGAATAATAATGTAAAAAAGCCCGTCATGCCGATAAACTCTAAACCAAGAGTAATTCTGACCTCTTCCGGGATAAACCCGATCAGGTTGAGTTGTATGATCTCATCGATAAGGGCAAAAAGCACAAGCGATGCTAATATACCCGCTTTCCGCCTTATGCCATCTATGCCAATGCTACTGTTGAACTTCTTTTCCCCTATTGCCCTTATTATCCCGAATACGGTATCAAATATCACTGCAATCACAGTCAGCTGAATCAGCGCATTGTGTGCTGCATGATCACAAACTACAGATATAAAGTTCATTAGTTCCATTTTTACCTCCTATCTTACATAAACGTTGTTGCCCAGCTCTGCGCATACATATCCTGATGGGATCTGCAGCCAGATACCACCAGTTGTTCTTACGACTTTCTTGCAAGTCACTCTAGTACCCTTCTTTAAGGTGGCCTTTGTCTGTACAAAGGAATGTTTCTTGCCGTCTGCAGTAAGTTCGCTACGATCTTTCCATCTGTAGTCAGTGCCCGGTCCTGTTCTAACCTTCATGTTTGATGTCAGTGTATAGACCTTGCCGACTTCATACTTGCAAGGAGTTTCGATTGTTTCATCTTCCTTGTCTTTTCTCAGGAGGTCGTTGACCATGGCCTGTACAGCAGTGCTATTGTATCCTGCAGCTGTGAGTTTCTGCCTTCTTATAGGGTTGTCTCCCCACTTGCCGGCAATAACTTCCTTTGCCACTTCCAGGATGCCCTTGGATCCAGAACCACTTGAAACTGCAGAATCATACTTCGGTACAACGAACCCTCTTATGTATCTTCCGTTCACTGCCAGCTTTCTGATCATAGCGGCATCGTTATAGTTTCCTTCTACCACATAGATGATTCCATTCACGACCTTTATTGCTAAGCCTACATGCTCAGGCGATCCAGTGCAATCTCCTTTACCATCGTCGTCCCAGTCGTACATAACTGCCTCACCGCCGATCGGAACATAGGCATCATTCTCATTCCATATGCCCATGCTCTTAGCTTTCTCGATCATTTTGCTGCATGATACTTCCAGAGGGAATATATCTTCACATCCTGTTGCTATAGCTGCAGCACTAACGGTACCTGCGCACCATGGGTCTGAATATGAGAGTTTGTGCCCCCTTGCCCTTGGTGTGTGTGAGTTATATATGTCAATGATCTTCTTATGTGAGCCGTCCGACTCCTTGCATCCAACCCAAGATTCCATCTGGGCGATCATTTTGTTTCTGTCATAACCCATATCGATTTCACCTTCCTTTCTTTTGTTTTCAATAACATAAAAACAGCCTTCTTATAAAGAAAGCTGTTCTTTTACCTATTAAGTTTGCAAAACTGTGTGTTTTGACAAGTTGCAACCTATTTGGTTGCCATTTCAGATTCTATCCTGTTGATTTCTTCCCTTGCTGTTTTTCGCGCCGCCAGCACTTCAGCATAAGTGATTTTTACATCCCTGAAGAACTTCAGAACCACTACGAAGGTTTCAGCCAGTGAAGCCGTTGCCATGCTTTCGATGAATGATTCAAAGATTTTCAAAGGGATGTGGTCTGTCTGGACAAGGAATGTTTGGTAAAATAACATGTTATCATCATAAAATTCTTTGTCTGCCATGCTATACTTTTGCAGTAATTCTTTTGGTATCATTCAATCACCTACTTCCATAAACCAGCAACTGTATATATTATTCTAACGGGACGTGTAGCAGAGACTGACGCTGTTCTTGTTAATGAAAATTCACCCGTTCTACTTGTTGTTGGATAATAGTCCCCAGTGGTTTTATTCGTTCCTACCATAAGTGTTAATGAAGCATCTGTTGCATACGCCTTCATTTCTGAACTGATTAATTTTGTTAAAGTAAAAGGAAAGTCACGAGAATTAATTGCACATAGATACAAAGAACCCCAAGCGGTAAAATTACCGCTACTAACTATGGTGTCTCGATATCCTTTCATCTCCACAAAACCACTGTTCATTTTTTTGTAATACCATGTGGTGTCGTCTAATACAACCGTATTTTCTTCAACGATATAGTCAGCAATCAAACCAAGCTTATATACTATGTCTTTAATTTTTAAAGCGATATCTTTTAGCTTTTCATCGAAAGGAACTAACATACCGCCCACCTCCTTCGGAGATGGGAAATGAGGTTAGTTAGTACCCCCCCCCGACAAATTCTACGAATTTTAACAGGCACATAATAGCTGGTGCTCGATTCAGGCACCGCGTTTGCATTCTTTAAATAGCCTGTAGTAAATGTAATTCCTGTCGTTTTTACAGTTACGTCTCGCCACATTGTCTGTGTTTGACCTGCTGATGAATAGCCATAATATTGTGAATATCGCTGTTTTGTGCCATCCACTATAAAAAGACCGGTGAAATACGCGACTTCTGCTGTTGCATGTCCTTTAAATGTAATAGCTATTAAATCACCCTCTATTAAATCCATGTTAATAGTTTGTGCTTTGAATGCGCTTGACGGGCTAGGGTTTTGCCACAAAAGTTCAAGTTCGAGTTTTTTGTTTATCAAGCTTATGAGTTCAAGCATCTTCAGAAGTATATCTTTAAGAAGGCTTATTATGCTACGCATAACATACACCTCCTCTCAAGAGTCTTCTTAATATAGTTAAGAAGTACCCCCCCCCAATGATATTTTTGAGGGCATCGGGGAGCTTTGGTTCTACGCCTTTGATTCTTTTGATAAAAGCTGTTTCAGGTGTCCATATCGTTGTTCCTGAACGACCACCATAACGACAAGTTTTAACTGTCAGCGCATCTCCTGATACAGTGAATGAAAACTCAAAGTGTACAAAGGCTGTGGATACACCTTGCACAAACCCTGACCCTCTGAAATAATCATCAGGCTCAAGGCGACAAATAATCCCACCAAAGGTGTCGTAGGGAAATACTTCTATAGTCTCATATTTTGATATATCTGTTACGGTTTTAGTTCCACTC
Source organism: Bacillota bacterium (assembly GCA_030536355.1). Taxonomy (GTDB): domain Bacteria; phylum Bacillota; class Clostridia; order Peptostreptococcales; family Anaerovoracaceae; genus Lentihominibacter. The sequence continues at coordinate 3,420 of JAUNQD010000023.1, forward strand.
GTCCAATTAGAAGATAAGGTTAGCAGCATCTTGTTTTTCAGCGTGAAATACTCAAATATGGCTTCATGGATAGCTTTGAAATTTGCCACCGCCTCTCTCACGTCTTCGAGGAATTTAGTTATAGGCAATGCCATAGCAAACACCTCCTTTGAAAAAGGCTTTTAAGCGGGTTAGGATGTACCCCCCCCCCAGCAATAATGTATGAGCCATCAATAATAATCTTGGCTCCCGATGATATTGCTTGATTTCCCAAGACAACTGCTAAACTATCGTTATAGACATATCCGCTCATCGGTGCAGTTCCTGCATATCTTGCAACTGCCAAAGCAAATGCGGTGTTTTCAGTTCCTGCCGGCAAACCGCCCATCGCTGTCCAATAGTCATTTCCTGCAAGGCTCACTTTCCCCACAAGAACCATATGGATGTATACCCTTTTTCCTATTACTCTGTATCCGCCAGATTCTATGGCGAACCTGCTTCCTGTTATAGTGATTCCGTCTGTAATATACTCTGTGTTTAGGATTTCTTGCACAAGGTTATATGTTATGGACAACTTCTCTTTAATTGTACCAACAGCCTTTCGTATATCCTCTAAAAGCTCGTTTATTTCCTTTATCATGTTTCTCCTTTCCCACTCCCGAGAAAGGAGTGTATATTATGATACTCTTCGCCAGTAGTAGACTGTGGTAGATGGTTGGATGTTGTTGTGCGGTTGGTCTCCGCCTCGGTTTGTACCAGCAGGAAGCATTTCTCCACTACTATGATTCACCCATCCACGAGGATTTGAGCCATAAGAAGCCATTGTGCTGGATTTTAAGTAAAGCCCTTTGGCATTACCGCCTAATGCTGCTCCGTCATTTGTGTATAAATGCCCTACATGACTTGGTATTTCGCTTTCTTTCAGCTGATGTTCCTTCTCGCCAAGCTCAAGTCCTGCCGTAGCAAAATCTTCATCATCTTCATCCACGCCTACCAACGTTCTACCTTTAGCGAATCTTTCCCATGTCATCCATGGGAATAATCTGTTAGGATCAAATTTACTGTTGTCGGTCGGTATTACGCATCCAGGAAAGAATACGAAATCAAGTAGATGTACTACCCCCCCGACGTACCAAAGACTTCTTCCCAAAGGGCTAGGGTTTCGTCGTCAAGTTCTATGAAGAGATCGCCTGTGAACAGTGCGTCCCATCCGTTGGCTACCACAAATCCGTCCCTTTCAGCTTCACCGCCGATGGTTACTCCTGTACCTCCTGCCTTTCTTGAGAGGACCACGATACCTGTAGTCATCCTCATCCCTTCAGGAGAGTTGATCTTGTCCGAAGGCTGCGCGATGTATTCATATGTCACAGATGAATCCGTGCCGGCAATGATCACTTCTGCAGTGCCTTCCCAAGCATCAAGCGTAACTGATCTTTCTGTATAAGTCTCTTCTGTCGTCTTTTTGTACGATAGCTTCAAAGCTCTTGTATTATTCTCTTCTACAGAAGCAAACTTATATTTGATAATTACTTTCGTGTTCTCTCCGGCGCTGTCTCTAGTTCCGCTCGAATCACAGTAGTAATATTCCATAGAAAGAATCGCAGGCATTGAATAATCGATAACTTCTACAGGTTCTATCTTTTCAGCCGTTCTGCCACGGCTATCTGTGACCTCTACTTTCAGTTGCAGCTGACCTGATGTATTGATAACATTTGATGTAAACGCCTGCTGCATATAATTTACTCCATCCAGTGTGGATGAGTATCTATTGATGGAGGATCCGTATACGCCTTCTGCATCGATCTCAACATTTAGCTGCGACTGTGTCTTTATGAACAGTCCGAACGCCTCATCGATCTTTAGTACCGCTTCAGCGATGGTTATGTCGTTGATCACCGGAACTATTTCATCAGGAACGGTCACTCCAAGATTTATAGTCTTTGTTCCCAGCAACGTTCCGCTTGAGTTATACGTCTTGCAGTTGATCAAAACGCTTCCACTTACCGATGTAGGAATTTGACTTGCAAGTTCTACAGGTGGAGTCCACTCTTTGCTCGTCCCTAAATTTGTTCCTATTGATTCTGATACGCTGCCTATTTCATAAGTCAGCTCATGATAAAATGTATCCACTGCTCTAGGCATCGATATAACAACCGGGCTTCCAAGTTCAACACTATCAAGTGAAAGCGTAGGTGTTGTTGCTCTTGGTATAGGTGTCAGTTCAAATGTTGCGTTACCGCTGACATTACCCGATCCGTAAAACCATCCTGCTACACTTATAGAAAATGACTTAGATCCATCAGTGCCATGTGGGATTCGTGCCGTGCCTGACAGCTTTTGATATGTGCCATTACCTATAATGTTTGAGTATGTTCCGCCGCTTGATACCTTGGATCCATTTATGTATACGCTTGTTATCTTTACAGCATTGGTATACCATTCATTGGATCCACCAACCGCAATACCTGCTGTCCAGCTTATGTCTGTATAGTTTCCGTCTATTGATTGGCCAGTCTGCCACCAGGATACGTAAAGCCTAGAGCTTCGCGCGTATCCGGAATAGACCGTGCCGCTTGTTACTGCCATGCTTTACCTCCTTATCCTATCCATACATCGTCAAGGTTATATCCTTTTCCTTCGATGTAAGCCCCTTTTCTCGTCGCCCACTGATGCCAGTACGCTATCTGGTTACCCGCAAATATATTGGTAACTTCCATGGCACCACCAACATATCTTGCTATTGTTTCACCATTAAACCTGATTTCCATACCTTCATTTGTGTAAACCGACGTAATAGGGCTGGCATTTTCTCCGCTCTGTCCTATAACGATTTCGCCATTCTCGAGTCTGATAAACTTCTTTTGAGTAGCAACTTCTCCACCTAGACTTTTAAGGTCAGACTTAAGGCCATTGAAAATACTTTGCATGAAATCAAAGGAGAATCCCTTCTCATCTATTCTTAATGCATTTTCAATTTTCTTCTTGTATATTTCGAAGTCGCTAACAGTGGTGTAGCCCGCTGCAATCCTTAATGCAATTTCTTCAGACGTCTGAAGTATCTGTGATGATGTCTCTATCAGTTCCTGCGACACTTCTTTTGCTTTGTTATATGCAGCCTTTGCAGCTTCGTAAGATGTCGAAAGTGAAACATCTGTATATGCCCAGGCGCCATCAGAAAACACCGTGCAATCCACGGTGTATAAATTTCCGATATTTTCTTCATTAAATTCCGGTTCCGTATCCGTCCACGTTTCAGGTGGAGGATATTCTGTTGGTGCTACAGGCGCTTCAAGATCTTCTGATTGAAGCAGGTAGTATCTGATGCTGGACTCAACGCCTACTCCATCATCTCCGTTTTTACCTTTCAGGCTCTCAAGATAATCATCAACTGTCCCGGTATTGCCAGCTTCAAGCCATATTTCATATGCCGATTTTCCGTCTTCACCATCTGAATAGTCGCCTAGTTGTTCATTAACTACATAATCAGCTTCTATTTTTTCTACTCTTTGAATAACATTATCAGTCCGTTTTTTATCCCTGAGATTCCTGTCTGTGAATGTCTGCTTACTGCTACCTAGTCTTATTCTTGTCTCTTCAGGAGCATCCAGTAATGTCTGCATCTTGCTTACCAGGTAAGATGCTTCTAGGCTATGTGGAGATGAAGATACTTGTACGTTATGAAAAATATCGATTTTTCCTATGTCAAAACCCAGTTTAGAAAGATCCAGCGCTGTTGCTTCTACTGTCTCTTTTAAAGAAACACCCTTGTTGTTAAGCCAGTTGCTACTTTTCTCAAGCAAGTTTTCTGGTCTAGACACATCGTCCCACGTAACAAGCTCTGTAGGAGCATATATAACTCCGTACTTTGCTGCCATTTCTTCATTGATAATGTAGTCCTTGCCATCATTAACCGATTCGATTGTTACTCTTTCATCTGTGGTTTCGGAGGATGTTATTTCGTATATATGGTCCCCCGCTGCCGCCGCACTGTTAAATTCGTCTTCAGTTGCGATGAGCGAGTATATATCATTGGCCAGCAAATAATATTTGTCTTCTTCCCATGTAGCCGTCTCGATTTCTACTTCTTCGTAATGGTTTACTACAATCTTTGCTCCATAAGGAATGCATGCCGTGTATGTTTCTGTTGCGTCGATGAATATAGAAATATCCAATAGATTTTCTGCAAACTCAACTTTCTGAGAGGAGTACTTGTCAAAGCCCTTAAGCCAATCTAAGTAGTCTCCATCTTCTTCGTACCTAACGACAAAAAAGCCGCCCAGCGTATCAAGCAGGCGGCTGTTCATAAGCGGCCATGTCTTGGCCGTTTCTTTCCATGAACGTGTTATGTAGTTGTTTGAGTCTGTGACAGTCACATTTCCCTTTTTAAGTTTTTGCTCATCACTTACCTGTGAGTTGTGATTGTCCAGGAAGTATTCAAATAGCTCTTCTGGGGTTCCTGTAAACTCAAAAGGTCTGCACTGAGAATCGTTTAGCACGGCAAGCTTACCTTCTGCCTTCAGCTCATTCTCATTATCGAAGTCGCCTTCAGAAGATCTTATTCTTCCTTTGAAAATAACTTTCTCGGCTTCGAGTACAGCTACCCCCAGTTTGAGTTTCTCAAGCTGTCCATAATAAGGATGCTCAGGCAGCATGGTAAACTCTAACGATCCAGCTTTGTTTTCTTCTCTATTGAGAACAGGATCCAGCACGCTAAAGCTATCGTCGCCTGGAATGTATATGTCTTTGTCATAATATTTTATTCTATACATTTACAACTTCCCTTCTTGATAGCTTATAGTTGCTGTTACTGCGCCTTCAACAATTACTGTTTCGTCTTCTATGAGAAGTGGGGCATTTATAATATGCTTTCCCGCAGAGTAAACATTTCTCGATGAGCCTCTTGTGATGGTGATGTCGCCATCGGTTTCGATATTGATTTTTGTAGGCATCTCTTCATTCTGCAATACAACTTCCCTAGCCGCTGCCGTACTGCTGGAAACATCTATCTGGGTCAGCTGTTCCTTCATGGCATACGGATACATGCTGCCAGTGATAGTAACATCTCCATATGTTTTATTATTCTTGCCAGGAGATACCTTGAGACGACCTTTATAGTAATAATCTTTATCGTGAGAAAATGTAATCTTGCGAACTTTCCCATGACAATATGCATTTATATCATCAAGTATCTTTTGGTAATCTTCAGCAGATTGCGTCTTGATGAACAGCTTTATGCTGAGAGGTCTGTTGTCATAAATCGGATACCCTGTAAGAGCGTCGGTAGCATCCACCTTACCCATTCTTCCTGGGACCGTATAGCCTTTTTCACGTATAGGCGCTTCTCCTACATCTAAGTCTGTGACTATGCCCCAGTCTTCCAGTTTTTTATCTCCTATATACATCAGACACCTCTTTCTGCGAGTTCTGCATTTTCTCCAAGACCCTTATCTATGATAGGTACGAGTGCTTTTGCGAGCACCTTTTCTCTGAGTTTCAGAGTGCACTCTATTACAATGTTTGACATCGCGTCAGTGATGCCTCCGGTAAGTTCTGTTATACTTTCCATTACAACAGCTCTTAGCTGTGCTTCTGTGAACTGTGCACTACCGCCGCTATTTTTGCTCTGATTGATCGCATTCTGCACAAAACGGTCCAGCTTGCTCCAAAGTGCATCAAGAGGTACTACCGCTTCCGGCCCTGCTTCACCAATACCAATCAATGATGGATTGTCAAAAATACCACCTGTTTTGTACCAGTTAACGCTGAATCTTGGAACTCCAGGTATGCCTAAGAGTTTTGCTGCCTGTGCAATAACACCGCTTCTATTCCATGACATACTTATGTGCGGAAGTCTTATTCCCTTGAAGCTTAATGTGATGTTGAAGTACGATTTGATTTTATCTATAGCTGCCTTTATCTTGTCTCTTGCAGCTTCTATAGGTTGCAGTATAGTAGTTTTCACTTTCTCTGCCGCAGATCTAAGGCTTGTCTTGATTCCATCAAGTATTCCTGTTGCGATCCCTCTGATAAGATCTATTCCTGCCGATAACAGTGTTGGTATCAAATCAGTGATAGAGCCCAATATGGTATCACATACATTAAGCATGGCAGACAGTATCTGCGGGAGGTTTTCAAGTATTCCCATTGCAAGATTTCCAAGAAGGACCCCACCATAATGAAGGATTACCGGAAGGTTCTGATCTATGAATTCCAGGAACGATGCTATCAGCTGACCAGCCGAAGTAATCAGCGCCGGCAGATTACTTAAAAGACCTCTTGCGAACTCACTAATGAACTGAACGCCTTTCTCGAGCATTGCAGGAAGATTGTTTGTGAATGTTGCCATCCCTTCATTCATTGTAGTAACGAATGCTTTAGACACTTCAGGAAGACCGTTTAGTATTCCTTCTGCAACGCTTTTGATAAGCTCAAGACCGGAGTCCAAAAACTTAGGAATTCCCTCCTTTACCAGCGCGTAAATGGCTATTGGTAAGGAGGTTATAATATTTCCTATGGCCGGCATCAGGTTGTCGAATAAGAACGTTCCTGTGGTTTCAGCCAGCGCGATCATTGATGATTTTATTTCTCTTCCTAAGGCGAGATTTCCCATGAAGTCTTGTGCCGCTGCCTTCATGGCATTAAATGATCCTGTAAGTGTCTGCTGTGCTTCCAGTGCAGTAGTTCCTGTGATTCCAAGCTCTCCTTGGATAGCATGGATAGCACTATAGACATCCGCCAGATTGTTTATGTCATATTTGACCCCTGTAAGCTTTTCGGCATCTCTTAAGAGTCTTTCCATCTCAGTCTTAGTTCCGCCGTATCCAAGCTTAAGGTTGTCCAGCATAGTGTAGTTCTGTTTTGCGAATCCTTGGTATGCATCTGTGATTCTCTCCATGCTGGTGCCCATCTTGTTGGCATTGTCCGACATGTCTATTAGGGCCATGTCGGTGAGCTTGGCTGCTTTTGCAGTATTTCCATTTACAGACTGGAGTAGCGATGCTGCGAAGCTTGTTGCCTGCTCCATATATGTATTTGCTGAAATACCCGCCGTCTTATATGCCCTAGAGGCATTTTTTATTACTGTGTCTGCATGGTTTTTGAACAGCGTTTCTATACCACCTAGACTCTGTTCCAAGGCGGCACCCTGCAAAATGGAATCTTTTATAGCAGTTCCTATGGCCGCTGCAGCCAGTGCACCTTTGATCTTGCCGGCTATCGTACTTCCTGCTGCGCTTCCGGCAGAACCTGCTTCGCCACCCAAGACCTTTGATATTGATCCGCTTATTCCATCGGCGGAAGGCACTATTTGAACAAAACATGTCCCTAGACTAGATTTTGACATAACTTATTCTTATCTCTTTCCCAGGATCTTTTGTTTAGCCTCCTCGTATTCTTCAGGTGAACTAAACGTCATTACGTCTGATTTGCTTTCTGTGATTTCTTCTCCATATATCATTGCTAACAGTGAAGGCGGTTTGTTGATGCCTTTTTGCCCATCATCAGATAACATCCATTTAAGAGCTCTTATCTCGTCTACAACAACACTGAGAAGAATTATGTCATGCGGTGCTTTCGCTCCGCTCATTTTCATTTTTATTCTTGAATCGTCCCTCAAACCAACAGAAAGAGTCGCCACCAGTGTAGCTGGCAGCGACTTATAATCGTACACATGATATGTTTCTGCAAGATCACATATCAAAGCGTTTTCATCTGTGGCAATCATGTTGGCGAGGGCTATGAGTTTTTTAACTTTTCACCTGAGACAGTCATTATCTCTGTGATGGCTTCATTTACGGCAGCAATTGGAACTTTGCCGTTTTCATCTCTGAAATGATCATACAGTTTCTTTTTCTGTTCTTCTCCTAACAGCATCCTGCACACCTTTGGAAAGGCCAACGGATCATCCTGGACATCTGACAGAGCTTCCATAAACTCCATGTCGTCCAGCTGTGCTTCCTCGATCTCGAATTCGAATCCACTTTCAGTTTTGCCCTTTACCATAATTCCCTCCTATTATTCTTCAGCTACTGCCGCTTCTGCCGCTGCGGCATCCTTGATTATGTACTCGAAGTGTGTGTTTCCGTCTTCATCAGGAACCGCGCTTATTGTTGTCTGGTAGCCGATCGGAGCATTGTCTACATAAGAAACCTCTCCGACCTCTATAACTTTCGCGTTAGGAATCACTGTACGCTTCACAACTCCGCCTTTCAGGATCACTTCTGATACCCAGCAGCAGTATTCCTGCTCCTCTGTATTTGCCTCTATAGTAATTCCTGTTTCCAGATCTCCGGTGACATGTTTATCGCCATAAACGGCCTTAAGAACTTCTGGGTTCAACGCTTCGATCATGGTGAACTTAAACTTGTCTGGTTTTCCGGTCTGCGTTTCAGTTACGACATCTCCGCCCCATGCCTTGGTGCTTTCATTTTCAGGTGAATTTTCATTTACCAGTCCATCAGCAGACAGGTATCCAAGTGGCTTGAACGCTTCATTCAGATTACTTGTTGCGTCTGTAGGACATGCAGTTCCAAGTGGTGCTCTGTGCATAGCACCTCCTATTTTAGGTTTACTTGCAGATACATTCATTACATCTGACATGTTTTTCCCTCCTTAGTAATGAACCAGGTCATAAATTGCCTGGTATCTGTGTTTCTTTTTAGTTGTATCTGTGAAGTTATAGTCCCTTGCCAAGTCTACACTTGCTATTTCATCTAAAGCGATGATATCGTCCATAGCCGCCTTTACTTCTTCGTTGAGTTCGGCTGCTCTATACAAAGAATCAGCATGCGACTGTAAAGCCAGCGATGCTGATTTTATATGATTTCCTTTTGAGCCTCCGGTTTTCTCAATTATGATGAACTCATCCGGCTCATCTTCAGGTTTCTCCATGTAGACCGGTACAGATACTTTTCCTTCCAGATATTCTTTTGTGATTTTTTCTATAATCATCTTATTGCCTTTTCTAATGTATTGTTTTCGAGATTTTCTCTTCTCGCCTCTACTGTAACTGCCATTACTGAAGCGTTGGATCTTGTCTTCCCCCCAACTTGGGTGCTGACTTCGTATCCTTCGCCGCATCTATCACGAATAGCGTTGGCAAATTCAGTGCATACATTTGCAGCTTCCTGAGATTTTAAAAGCTCTCCCACTCCTGCTCTATTAAGCTTGAACCTAAAACTACCCATACCTTTCCACCTTCACTTTCATGTTCCAGTCAAGAGGTATAAGTTCATCGATTCCTTTGATTGGAATGTCAAAGGTCTGGAATTTCTCACCAAAAAACTCCACCTTTTTATTTTCCCAGTCATGGGTGTCTCCTTTAGGTATTGCTAAAGTGTAGACTGCTTTTCTTCCTGTTAGATCGGTACTGGTGACCAGATCATCAGATGAACTTGGTGTAACAAGAACATTTTTGACTTCAGTTGGCACCTCCTCGTAAATAGGTTCTCCGAAACCATCTACTATAGGATTTCCGCCTTCGTCTACTTTCTGTTTCTTCTCGTATAACTTTACCGTTATTCCTCTGATTTTTGCCATGGATCCCACGCTCCGTATCTCTGCCTTTTCAGTCCCAGTTTCGCCAATTCTGATTTTTTAATAAAAAGGCCTCCGCCCGGCACTAAGTATGTGCCGGATGCGGAGTATCCTAATGCTGATTGTGTAAACTGGGTCATAGGTTCTGAATCTGTGGATGTCATAAGCGCTCTGCCTATGATGTCCACTACGACCGACTTGGCCACGTTTGCAAGCGCCTTATTGTCAGTTATCATCTGATCAAGGTCCTTGCCTACTTTTACAGCTTCATATCTCAGCGAGTCGCAAACAACAGGCAATAAGGCATTGGCTTTTTCTTGCTCGTCAAGCGAAAGCTTTCGAAAAAGCACTGTGATATCGTCTATCGTTGCGTAGTTGCTCATTCTTCCTCGCCGCCTTCAATGTCGACTTCGTCAACGATTTCTTCGTCAGTTACTACAACTTCTTCGTCAGCAACTGTGTGTGCTTCTTCCGCTACCACTTCTGACTTGTTTTTCTTTTTTCTTCCGCTGTTTTTCTTCGGCTTTTCATCCTTAGGCTCTTCCTTTTTAGGCGCCTGGACTCTTTGCCAGTTTTCTCCAGAGATCTTACAAGGTGTTTCGATGGTTGCGCCTGTCTTTTTGTTTCTGTACATAGTCATAGTTATGCTCCTATTCTAGCGAAACTGTCTCCATCCAGGATTCCCCATCCTAAATAGATTTCCGCTCTAATGTATACCTGGTTATAACCCTTCAAGTCTTTGCCGGAGTTGTCAGGATCACCATATTTGATGATTTCCAGAGGTACTTCCTTGGAATATCCCCACTTGAACATGTTTTCGAAGTCTCCTACGATTGCATGGTCAACATCTCCAACCGAAACAGTTTTGTTGATATCCAGTGCGTATGCTCCCAGGTTGCTAGGCTTACCACCGAACTGGAAGTCAGGATACAGCTTCTCACCTGACTGTCTTGTCATAGCTGCAAGTGCAGTACGAGTAGCAGGGGAAATCGCCATGCCTGTTACTTCTCCATCTGACCCTTCTACCAAAGCAATAGCTGCTTCGATATTAGCGTCAGGTGTAGCCGCTGCATATGTAACCTTCTGAGTTGTCTTGGCATCAAAGTGATTATCTCCAATCACAGTTGATGCTTCACCGGTTCTAGGGTTTATGCCGTGCATTGCAGCAATGTCAAGACCACTTGAAACCTTTTTGGCAAATCCGTCGTTGAATGCCCTTAAGATTTCCAGTTTTTCCTCTTCACTTGCATACAAGAATTCATCAGACACTCTTGCACCATACTCAAATTTGATCGGAACGATAGTTACCGGATCAACTGTGATGCCGCCGTGTGTCTTCTTTCCGTTTTCCGCTACGATGTCAACTTCATTATCCATGCTGAATATAAATTCTTTTCTTCCGTTGAATGGAACAGGTACTGATTTTGACAGTTTGGCCAAAGATGACTTCCCTTTCACCTTGTTAACCAGATCATTTACTAATACCGGATCAAAAAATGTGCCTTTCGATAATACGTCTGCCATGTGTTTTATTCTCCTTTCATGCTATCGAGTGTTCTTTTGAGACCAGCTTCTATTTCTGAATCTGATCCATAATTACCTTCTGATGATTTACGCTGCGGCGCCGGTTTACCGCTGCCGATTATAGCTTTTAATGATTCTGCATCTTTTCTGATCGCATCTTCATCTTCCCCGGCCAGTCTTTCAGCTGCTTCATACGGCAGCCCCACTTCACGCGCGATCTTTGTTTTCATGGCGGAAGATTCATATCCTTTGATCTTGCCGTCACGTTCTGCGATCTGTGCTTCGAAGTCCTTGTGTTTTTTGTCAGCTTCCTCCAACTGCGAGGAGAGTGTTCCGTTCTTGTCCTCCAGCTCTTTGATTTTTTTATCTTTTTCCGACAGTCTTCCCTCGTATTTCTCAGCTACTGTCTTGCGTTCTCTCTCGAGCCTTGGACCTATCGCTTTGTCCATCTCTTCCTGTGTGTTGATTGGTGTGAAATCTGCCATTTTTACCTCCTATTTACCATTAGGTCACGTATTTATATCAAAGCCTTATTGCTTTAACATCTAACTCTTTGCTTCTTCGGTTCTTTGAAAGTGCCACATATCCACTGGGCTAAAATCACCGAATCTAATAACGATATATCTGCGTCTTCTGCAATAGATCTATATCCGAACCCTCCGCCGCTGCCTATTGCTCTTTTTTCACAATTGGATGCAATTCTCTGAAGTGAAGGCTGTCCCATATGCCTTAGCTCTTTATGGAACACCCTCTGCTCAAATGAGCTGTTTGCCACTATGATTTCTTTCACCGTAGGAAGGACCGGTTTTATCTTTATTCCTGCATCTTTCAACTCTCCTGCCAGCAGTTGCTGCCCGCTGGCGCCATCTATAACGACCGCTGCAACATCGGCGTTCTTTAGCCATGCAACAATCCAGCTGTTTCCATGCCTTACCGATTTACAATCAATGCTTTCAATGAATATATTTCCGCCTCCGGTCTTCGCTGCTATAGACATCGATACATTGGCGCCATCTTTTCCATATTTAATTCCAACATGCAATTTTCCTTTAAGCTTAGGAAGTTCTCTTACTTGCAGACCCTTCCATTCCGCTTCGCTTATCGCTGATTTCAGGTTGTATCTGATCCAGTATCCTAATCGCTGGATATTGAAATCGACTTCATCAGTTCCGATCTCGTCTTGGATTTTTCTCTCTGTAAGGATCACTCCTAATGAAGGGTTTGTTTCATACCAGGCGGCTTTATCGTTCGGATCTGTCATTTTATCGACGCTCCATTCAGCCCAGCCAGTATTCTTCGTGTTTCCTCCAAGTGCAGCTTCCCTTAAATGTAAAAACACCGTCCCATTTGAGATCGGTGTTGGTGGAGTTCCGCAGAATAACGTCTGTGGATTCTTACTGTCAGATACGACGTATTTCAGCGCCGTACTTTCATCGTCAGTATATTCTTGTGCCTCGTCTATTACCAGAAGGTCAAATCCTTCTCCGAGACCGCCTTTTGTTGATCTTGTTCTAAAGTCTATTCTGCCGCCGGTGCTTTTTATTCTTATAGACTCCATGCCTAATGCTCCGGTTGCTTTATATAAGATCCCTGCATCATCCAGTGCCGCCTTTAATCTTTCCCACGCAGCTCTACTGGTGGTAGTTCTATGCGCTGTGTGCAGTATCTTCTCTCCTTTTTGCAGGCCATATAGCTCTCTGATCAGAACCACTTCATTTTTCCCGTTACGTCTCGATATTGCGTAACCAAATTTAGTGTGGACCCACAGCCCATCATCATTTATGGCCAGAATGTCATTTGTAAGCAGCCGCTGCCACTCCATAGCTTCTCTTTCCGAAGCCTCATGCAATTTTATCGCCTCAGGGCCACCGGTTTTGAAATATGGCAGGATCAGGGACTGCGTAGGTGTTTGTCTAGCTTTCATATTCCTTCTCCGATAAGCAATAAAAAACCGACTGTAAAAGTCGGTTAAAATATCTATTTTTAGTTTTCGTCAATAGCGTCCTGTATTTTATCTGCTAAATTTCCATATTCCTTGTATAGCCTTATGGATGTACCATCGGTACCAACGCGTTGTGAATAATATATTTCTACATCTCTAACTTTATCGAGAAGCTCCTCTGCTTCTTCCTCGCTAAAGTCTCTCTCATCTTCAAAGTTTATATTCTTATTCTTAAGCAGGTTCTTTTCTGCATCAGTTAATTTTATATACATCTCTACTTTCCTTTCTTGAGTTTTGCAGATAGCTTTCTGCTCGTTCTCCATGCGGTGCTTACACTTCCTGTTTCAGGATTTATGACTACCGTTGCTTTTTCTCCTATTGCTCGATACGATTTTCTTCCTTGTTCGTCTATTTTTATCTTAGTTGTCTTTAACGGCCTGTTTATTGCATCTGCGATGTCTTCAACATCTAAATCCCTCTCATGAATACGCACAAGCACATGATCGCTCACTTCGTTTATCGTCGTGTTTCCATTCCTGAGCCCAATCAACTTCCTACTAAACAGTGTAACATCTTCGTCAGGATCTTGCCACTTTTTTGACCATACATTTTGTGATCCCTTCTCAGATTTTAACACTACGGTGCATCTGCAATTATCATGTCTCTTAAAAACATCTCTTGGCACGTCTTCAGGGTAGCTGTAAGATCCTGCAAGCTGTTCACACCACTCACAGCACTTACCAAAAGTAGATCTCACTATATGTGTTTTGAGTCCAGCCTTGCTTCTGAATGCGGCATTGACCATCATGAAATCATCCACAAACGACTGAGATATGTTTCGTACAGGCTCATCCATACGGCTTCGTATAGTTTCCCAGGTAGCAGTCTTATCTGACAAGCCATTTATAACGGCCATAACACGTTCTTCTGGGTAGGTCGCCTTGACAGTGTTTAGCCCAATGCCATTTGCTTTGTCTATGGATTTTTGAACTGCCGCCGCTGCACTATTAACAAGATCGTAATTGTTATGCATCGTTTCATCGAGGATCCTGTTGGCAATATTGAAGTATAGTCTGTTGTCCGGAAGAGCTTCCGGTGTTATATTTTGCAGCAATGACTCTGCCAGATGGTCCCCAAGCTTTCTTCCGTATAAAGACAGCTCCTCCATGGTTGCCGTTCCCTCTTCTACCTTCTTCAGAAATGCGACTATTGTCTTATCGGCGCTGACTTTTTGATCGAAAGAGTTCTGTATTTTTTCTAAAAGTTCCGGCACGATATCTTTCATGTTTTCTCCTGTTTAATCGATTCCCGTCAGATCAGACAGAGTATCTTTGCTGAAAAATCCCGGGATCGCCTGGTTTATTTTTATAGCTCCATCTCCTATGCCTGAGAGCATTGCTGCATCAGGCTCAAATACCGGATACCATCTAGGTTCTGTTAAGTACAGCTGACTCCTTTTGTATGGATAATCGTCTCTTACGCATGCCGCAAGATATCCGACATTAAGGAACCCACTTCCAAAAGTTCGCTGTGCTTTTCTTGCTGCAGTTCTTAGCTTTTCATGACTTGCTTTGATTGCATCTGCGCTGGATGGGTTGTCTGATGCAAAGCCAAGATCGTCTAGTGTAAGACCTGTTTCTCCTGCAAAAAGTCCGGCCAGCATTCTGATCTGTTCTACATAAGGCGCCATCGACTGCTGTGCAAACTGCCCTACTGCAGGCTTGTCCCCGTCTTCATCTTTGTCGAATTGAAGGAATGATGAAACGGTTGCTCTCCATTTATCCATCTCTTCAGCATCCTGAGAAAGTCCCGATACCCACTTCTGTGGAAATGAATAAAATTCCGCTGCAATTTCGGATCTCTTCAGCGTTCTTAAGGCTGCCTGTTGGATATCCATGCAAGCCCTTGTTATTCTGCTATGGCCAAATTCTCTCTTAGCATCCGGCCTATGAATTATAGGGACCAGCAACGGATATGGTGCAGGATTGTCTAGCCTATACGGTTCCATACCCTTGAGATGATACTCGGTATACTCAGACGTGAAATAAGCCTCGCTTACAGGCAGCTTCTTTTCATCTCGTTCCAAAACTGCGTACCCTTCAACAAGCATGCCTGTTGTTGAATCAATAATGCCGGTTGCATTCCCTCCGTCTATGACTTCCAGCACCGGGAAATCATCTTCGCCTTTAAGAACGTACACGAAGCTGCAAGAGCTGATGCATGCCGATAGAACCGCTGAATCAAAGAAGATATCCTTATTGTTCATGTTGAAGATTTCCTGGAGGTTAAAATTGTCGTTTTTCCAGCCTCTGAAAATCAGCCTGTCTGCTAAAGAGTCGACTGCCGTTCCACACCATCCAAGAGTCTCTTTGAGCCAGCTCCATTCAGGCGGCATTGTGATGTTAAACTCTTTCATGATATTTTTCATGTTGTAGTAGTTATAGCGCATCTCTACTCTGATACGCTTTGCATTCAATTTTCGTCTGAGATACTCTATCCCTCTCAGGTCCGCCATGTGAGACTCCTCTCTTAATTAGTTATATATAGTTCCATATCTTGTTTTACTAGATCTTGTGAAATTCACGAGAAAAAATTCGCAGTGACGGCGTGAATGTCAGGTCCGCCGGGGGAGGGGGAGGTATGCCCCCTACTTCGCACGGTAATTCTTCCAGTCCATTGACTGAGGTAATTGCCTATTTGAAATCACCTGTTTTTTCTCCTGTGGCTGCTCTCCTAAAATCTTGTTGGACTTCTGCCTGTTACATTGCCAATGTGCAAGCTGCAGGTTTTCCATGTCGCTTGGATGTCCGCCTCGATCTATGGGTATGATGTGATCTATACATTTAGCCCAAGGGTTTGGATACCTTAAAGACATATCAACAGGCTTTCCGCAAATACCACATACCGTCTCGGTTGCATATATCTTTTTCTTGTTGCGCTCAAATATCGTTCTGTGTTGTCCGTCACGATCTAAGCGCTTAGCTCTTTCTTTTGCCATATTATTATCTCCGGATAGCACAAAAGCTCTCCCGACCCTGAATGGAGAGCTTTTGTTTTCCCTTGCTTGAGGAATTTGTTTCTTTCCTCGATACCATAGTAACACATACTAAGCGGACAAAACGGACAAACTACTCTCCATTTTCAAAATGTCTATCAAATACTTTTCTTACCGAATCAGCTGTATTCCTCCCACCAACGTACATCGCCACTTCTTCCCATGGGCATAACGAAACACATCGATACATGATGATTTGTCTTAAGAGGGAATCATCTAGAGATTCTATGTATTCATACACTCTTTTTCTTGCCAGCTGTACTCTTACGAGCAGGTTTTCTATCAGCAGTTCTATGTCGGCCTCTTCCGCTGCCTTATCTCCTGTCGAGTCTGAAGTGGTACCAGCTCTAGGCATGCCATTTAACTTAGGGGATTGAAGTCCACCTTCTCGAAGTTCTTTAAGCTGCCGCTCCCACATTTCTATTTCACTATTCAAGTAATACACCTGGTTGATTTCATTCTTTGTCATAGACTTCCTCCATGTCAAATCTGCAGCTCGCCCATTGTCAGCTGCTGCTCGTAATCCTTATAGCGTTCTTGTGGTTTCACCTTGTCTCCTTTAGACCACCGCTTCAACCTCGGTTCTTCATCAAGGCTTACCATGATATATTCCATGCATTCCACACCAAGTATGGCATGCTCATATCTTCTTACTGTATCCTGATCTATGTAATAACCTTTCGCAGGTTTTATATTCTGTCTTATTTCACGGCCGGCAATGCGTTCCCTTTTAACTTCTGGCATGATTACATTGCGACTGCTGCTATATCTTCTCTTCTGAGGACTATCTTCCTCACGAAAAGTCTTCTCTGTTTCCTTCAGCAGATATTCTGCCAGCTTATAGTAATTACCGCTCTTATCTAGGAGTACCGGATATTCATAGCCATTCTTCCAGTACTTATCTATCACATCAAGATCCACGTTGCTCATTATGATGTGATGGTGTATCCTTGTATGCTTGTACTCTGTAACAGCTACCCACTTAAATTCAATTCCTTTTCTCTTACAGTAGTTATGCATATTCCTCAAGAAGTTTGTCAGCTGCTTCCTTGCTTCTTCAGGTGCCGCTGCCTCCTTATATGTCAAAGTCAGATGATAATCTCCCGGTTTGAAATTATGATTCAGTTTAGCTGTAAGAATCTTTACTGCATTTCTAAAGTTGACCTTTCTTACCGCTTCAGATGTTGGATTCATCTTCGGTTTTCTCTTCTGACCCTTTGTCTCTGTTCTGGTTACTGCTTTGAGTGAGCGTATTATTGTTTTCCCTGCTATGATCGTGTCTCTATAAAACATTCCTCATGTTCCTTTATTAATACTCTTATCAAGTTTTAATGCGACCCCATTTGGTCGCCGGTGTTACCTTATATATAATGTAAGTTATTTTTCTGATAGGAAGACCGCGGAGGCTTGTCCGCGGTTTGATTATGATATATATGTAGTTTTATTCTTCAGATTCAACTATAGAGCCCAGTATGTCATGGAGCTTTATTGTTGCTTCTTTGGCGAGTCTGACTCCTTTTCCTATATCCTTTGCTTTGTCCGGACCCCATGTGCGGATGTCAAGTTTAGGTTCTCCGCCGTTCCATGCTACAAGGTTCACTTCGCAGGTCCATCCTCTATCAGTTTCATATAATACTCCGTAGTGTTTTATTATGTTAGGTATGAATCTTCCTCTGTTCATCTCTTGTCCCTTCCTTATATCTTGTCGCCCGCTTTTACCACTTGACCAACCTTCAGCTTTGGTTTTGGCATGATTTTTATATATGTATCAATACCCTTGGTGCTGCTTTTGGTTCTTCTCACTTCTACGCACCATAGATCTGTTGGATGCTTGTAGATTCTGTGGACAATGCCTGTATGCATTATTCTCATGTATTACCTCGCGTTTGTATTTATCTTTGTGTTCTATGAATATTCTAAGCTCGTCTCTACCTTTCGGCACATTCTGCTTAATTCCTTCGTATTGTTCGATGATCTCTTTTATTGTGGGTATTGTTTTTTCAACAAGCTCTCTCAGAGCATTGGCTAAAACTACGAGAAGATCATTTGTTGTTAGTACCACGTCTTCCTCGGACGTCGATCGGCATCTCTTATTTTTCATCTTTCGGCACCTCCGGCTCCATGCATCTTCTTATTGTTTCTATTACGGAGGGATCTGTGCGAACTACATGAGGCAGTTTAGGGAATATCTTGTTGGCAAGTATCCCTATTTCCTCAAAATGCGAACCGATGAAATTGCATACCGCCTCTTCGTCGTAACTCACGTTATGGCCATGTGAAAATATCACTGCATGGGTCAATTCATGGATAAGTGTTTGCATCAACAAATTACGTTCTAGTCCGTCGTTTATTACAATTTTCATTTCAGGATAAATCGTAACCGCAAGACATTCATTTCCATCTATTTTCAGTCTTTCCGACCCTCTCTCTGCAACTTCTACGATCCAAGGCAGTTTGTTTATTGTTACAACGATTGGTTTGTGATCGTTATTTGCGCAAATCGCTTTTGCTTTCATTTGTCATTTTCTCCTTGCTATATTTATCTCTCCACTCCCAGTGATTATGTTTGCATCCGCTGCATATGACTTCGTCCGGATGGGAGGTCTTTACCTCGAAACGACAGTTCTCTATGTTTTTTCTCCCCAGGATCCAGCATATGGCTTGCCTAAGTTTTCTCCACATCCGTTCTCTCCTTTATCAATCCATATTTCTGAGATTCCATGAGGATCTCCATTACCTTGTCTTACCTCCCACCGTCCAAATTCCAGTTTTTTGATATAGTCATGGACCTGATGGAATGACTCTATGACAACCTCACCTTCTGCTACTTTAAGTGCTTTCGATCGGAGATAGCAGAGTGCATCCATAACGTCTTTGTCTATGAGATGCTCATTAGCTGTTTGCAAGCTTGTTTCACACTTAAACCTTTTTTTCATTACACAAAATGGTGTCCAGTTATATTTTTTTGTATATATTCTTTTGTAGGTAAACCACCGTAAACTCGCAGAGCTCCATTTTCCAAATTTAATTACTATCATTTTGTACCTCACTGTTTCTCCAGCAAGTCAAACAAGCTGGTGTTCCTTTCAATAGGCAGCCCTTGCACATTTCACTCATTTTGCACCGCCTTCCATCAGTTCAGGATTGTCAAAGATGTTGCCGATGACTTCAATTTCTGGAACATGGGAAAGCCAATCATAACTGTTATCAAAATTGCAAAGTGGATAACCACCATCAGACGTTTCAAATACATACCCATAATCAAGCCATTCTACTTTTGATATAAATTCAATGGTTTCTGATGGAATAACTTCTACGCATCTGCAAATATCATTTTCCCAAATCTTCTGACCGTTCTTATCAGTCAGCCCTGTGAACTGGCAGACTGTTTCAGGGTTAACCTCATATCCCACAGTGCCAGGAGCATCTTGAGCCTGTCTGGAAATCACTGATTTGCCGTTATACATTACTAAATTTCCTTCAAACCAGTTGTCGCCATGCTTGCCTCTGAACAATATTTCACGCATTTTGTACCTCACTATCTTGCATTGATCCTGCACTTAAACCCTCTAAACTGCACACCTTCCCAAACATGGTCACAATGAATACAGTCAGGGCAACGATGTCCATTAGGGCATTTCGGTTTTTACGCATTATGCAAAACGGTGTCCACTTGCCTGTGTTTGTGTATATTCTTTCGTAGGTAAATCTTTTTAAACTTGCATAATTCCATCTGCCGAATTTGATTACAATCATTTCACACCTCACGTTTCCATCCACCCAAGCAGCCTGTTATTGCTTTATTTGGAATACAAATCACTTCGTTGAACATGCACTTGTTGCATTTTGTTTCAGGAGAACCGAATTTCGGTTTATTTCCCTTACGCAGCTGCTCGTATATTGCTCGGATGATTATTCTATCGACTTTACTCATCGATTCCACCTCCCTTTACCAACTCGATGGTACGGTCATAACAACTGGAGGCGTAGCTGTGCATATCGGTTTTAGGTATGAGCCCCACAGTGCCTCTCCTTTGCAACCTTACCCACTCTGCACCTTCTTCTGTGCTTGCTTTCTCTAACTGCTCCACAACCTCGTTTATGTATTCGTTGGCAACCTCTTTCACCAGCGTAATGACTTCGGCTGCTACTACTTCTGACGGATATCCCAGCAAGTGTGTGTAGTCTATATTATCCAACTTATCTATTAAGCTATTTTTCTTTTGTTCCATCGCTTCCACCTTACTGTTTTTCGCAACAAGGAAATATAAGTCCAAAAAGCGCGATCCACCATTTGCCGAATACAATGGCTACAACAGTAAATGCGATTATTCCTGTTACAGATACCGCTGCCCTTGTGATGTTTTTATTCATTCATCTACCTCCTGCAGATCTTCTGCGATTATCATTTCTTTGGTCACTTCGTCATAGCTTTTGTCTGTAATCAGAAGGGTGTTGTCTGACAGCTGGTTTATGTATCCTTGATTTGTAGTTACCTTAGTCATGCCATCAGTCCAGATCTCCACTGTATAGATTTCTGTCCCTCTTTCGCCTTCAGACTTACTTACGGAGTCTGCGACTTCTACTGTATCGTTATATGCTTCACGGACAGCGCCGCCGCTGCCCGTATCTGCCATTTCATTTATACCTATTCCAAAGCCTAACCAAAAAGCACTTACTATACCTAATGGTACCGCTATTCTTTTGATTCTCTTTTTTGTTTTACGTGTCATGCTATTCACCCGCGCACAAATCCTTCTCTTCTTCCTTGGCAATAGTTCTCATGATGGCCTGTGCTTCATTGTACAAGCATCTAAGTTCCGGTCTCATGTTGCTGGTATTTGTTTTATTGATGTCGCTGCACCATCCATTAAGGTGTTCCAGTGTAGACTTTCTTCTTGCATATGCATCATCAGGATCGACAGGCTTGTCCTTTATGAAGTCATTTACTATTGTTACTTTTTCCGCCTTTTCCCAGAATGGCTCTATTGTGTCTTTTGCAACAGCGCCTTCTGCTTCCGCCATCTGAGCTATCTTTTCAAATTCGAATTCCGGAATTTCTGCTATAGGTTCTATTTCTTTGTTGCTGTACCAGTGAACTTCTCTTAAGACATTAGGTGTCATAGTCTCTACTAAACACTCGCCAGAATCCTTATCAACTTTTGTTACTATTCCTGTAAGACCCTGCTGTCCAAAGTGATTAACGTTTATCTTTACTTCTTTTCCGATCATCTTATATCCCTCCTCTAAGACTATTCATTACTGTTTCAAGAGCACTTCTCATTTTCTGTTTTGTCTCCTGATCCTGTTCTACCTCAATGCACATCTCACATGCTGCATATACACCCTGCAACTGATCTACCCTCAGCTTGAAGGCGAGCTTGTTTTCATCAGAGCTGTTTTCGATCTTTCTGTTAAGACTTTCTATTTTTTCTTCCAGCTCAAGTTTTTCTTTTCCCATCTGCAGAAGTCGTTCTCCCACGGCATCCTCTGCCTGCGCTTTCAACTCTGCTTTCTTTTCATCCAAAGCTTCAGCTATCGCCTTCTCCTTGGATTCTTTCTCTGTCTTAAGATCTTCTGTAAGCTTCTTATTCTTATCCTTCTGCTTTTCGAGTTTTGCTTCGAGGTCTGCCATCTTCTCTGGGTCAGCACCAGCCGCTTTCAGTTCATCAAGCTCTATCTTCAGCTTAGCAGCCTCTTCCCTCATAGCCTCCGCTTCAGCTTTTTCTTCTTTCAATGTCTTGATTTCCTCTTCCAATTCTTTGAATTTCATGCTTTCTACATCATGTGTTTCAACGAAGTTTTCAACCTGCTCTTCAGGGACCTGGAGGAGCGCCAAAGCCTTGGAAATACTTAAATCCGCCAAATTTGTCACATTTGAATATGGGCTATTTTCATCACCATATGTCCTTGCAATTTGCATGAATCTTTGTGCCTGTTTCTGTGTATATCCGAGGTTGTCTTTACACCAGTCATACCATCCGCCATGGCCAACCTGCTGTTTTGCCTCCTCAAGACATTCTCCGATTCGAATAATCCCTTGCAATGTAACTCTATATACTGTAGTTTCCATCGTTTTGATTTCTGCTACGATTACAGGCAAACTTCTCTCCGGAATTACCTGGTATTCCGCTTCTACGATATTGCTCATGCTGCACTCCTTTCTTTATTTCTGCTTTTCAGTATCTTCTTAAAATCTTTCACGAACTCATTAACAAACATTTCTATTTCTTCTGTCATATTGCAGTTTTTGTATCCACGGCACTGTCTGAACTCGCCTTTGTTATCCAATTCAAGTGTATAGAACGGTATGTCCATTTTTTCAGCCTTCCTTATAAAGAAAATGTAACAGCTTCCTCTTATTATTCTGTCTCCATATCCTCTTACGCAGTGAGTGAGATGCCTACTTTCTCTGTTTAGCTCGGTTTGGCTTCGTGCCATATAGCACGCAAGACCATTTCTTTCTATAGAAACATCAAATGTTGCGGCTGCTATTTTTTTGTCCTGTTTTCGGCTGGTTTCTGTTCTCACCTTTTCCGCTGCAGCATCATGAGCTTCCATAAAATCTTCCGGTAACAATATGCTCTTTCTGGATATATCCATTCCCAGCTTTTCACAGTTATGAATATAGTCCAGCCAGTCACTAACAAATAAGCCTCCCAGATCTTTTTCGTGTTTGTATTTAATGAGATTTAGGGGTGATATGTAGCCTGCTATTTGATCGAGATACCAATCGCGTATGTCTGCGATATCTTCTATAATTTTGAATGGTGTATTTAGTTTTTCTTTTTCTGTTAACTTCTGAAATGCGGCCAGGTCTGTTAGTCTAGGATCATGTTGTCTGAGAAACTTTATATGTCTCATTGGGAGCCTAAGTATTTTCTTTAGATCTTTTCCTTTCCAGTTAACGCACTTCTGCCCGCCATAATTAAAGACTCTAGCCGCTGCAAGTTTTTCAAACCCTGCCTTGCGTAACAATTCGATGCTCTGTTGCTTTAGACTTTTGCTTATATAGCTTATGTAATCAGATGGCATGAACTCATTGTTGTCAAAGAAATCTCTGTCGTATTGATACTTTAAGCAACTTTTTTCAAATACATCCTCGAGGTTGTCTTCGTAGATTTCTGTTCGAATCCATTTTGGCGTTGAATACCAGTTATACACCTGTGCGGTAGCTGGAAGTTTTATATTATTTCTTCGTTCCCAGCCATACCATGGATGATTCTTGTAATATATCTGTTCTTTGTCATTAAATACGTATATGGCTGAAAGCCATCTATCTAATTGAGGTTTTCCAAAGGGCGAGAAATTCACTGTAACCTCTGTCAATGTTCCGTATACAGTCTTGCCTCTATGAACAAATATCAGCACTCTTACATGCTCATCTAAATTTCGTCTTCCTACGCCTGATGGCTTATATTCTCCTTTACTGTGGCATCTTGGACATTCGCCAGTATCACCGCGCTCAATATAAAACCTGTCCGCTCTATAGGTATGGCCGCATCTGGTGCATACCACCTTATTTTCTTTTTTGTTGTAAATGAGGTATGTCTTATTCACCAGTTCCTTGCGGATCCAACTTTCTACTCCTGCCGGTGCCGGTGGGAGTTTTGCTGATATTTCATTGATGTTCATGCTTCACCTCACAGAAGATCCATTACATTTATTCTCTGTGCAGGTTCATGGACATTTGATATACCGTAGTATTCGTCCACCATGGCATATACTTCTTCCGCCGGGAAAGCATACACATTATTCTTTGCTCTCTTTCTTGCCTCCGCGGTAACCTTATCGCAGCAGACCTTAAGCGACTTGCTATTATCAAGCAATTTAGCTGCTACATTCTCATTTCTACATGCCTCTGTCAGATGTTCTTCGATACCGATTGCGAGAGGAGTGTCTATCTTCATCATCTCGTCGGTAATTTTAGCAATGGCTTTATTGATCATTTTTACGCCTCCTTGATTTTGAGCAACTGCCCTCTTAGCCTAGTTACCTCATGCATAAGATTGTCAGCTGCTCTGGGTTTGTTTTTACGGTACAGATACCGCGCTTTCTCTTCTTTGATTCGAATTTGTTCCTGCAGGTTTTGCTCTTTTGTTTTGGTTTGACGTCTGATCGGCGCTGGAGGGTTCAGCTTCTCACGTTGCTTTTCCTCCCATTCTTTTCGTGCATTTTCTTCCATAGTCTGCGCTATCTTCTTTTGCTGCGCTATGTAATCGGGATCCTCTAAGTAACAAAGTTCACGTTCACATATCCCTTCGTCATTATTTATTGCAAAACACAGGGTTTCTTTATCCGGACAAAAGAGGAAGGAGCCGTATTCTTCTATGCGTTCCTTGCGAGATTTGGGTTGCATCACTTGCTCCTTTCTTATAAATAGTTTCTGCCTATCAGTGCCATCCAAGTTTCACGAGCCTGCTGTGGTGTGATTCCGGTGTCGATCAGCTTCTGTTCATACCAGTGCTGGTAATACATCTGCCATCTGAGGTTTTCAGTCTTTGCCCATTCAGTGCCATTCGCTTGCAGTTCTGCATGAAGTTCAGGGCAGACATCAACCTGGAAGCCCATTTCGATACTTGTTTGACGATAAGGTCCGCCCCATATTTCATGGCGCTCAGCTCCAAGAGTACGGGTATACCAACATCTCCTTTGCGGTTTATCCTTATAGCCATTAGATAATAGCGGTTTCTTCTTAGTGGGCTTTGGCTTAGGAAATGGGCACTGTTGATAATACTTATCAAGATCATTCTTGGACTTCTGCTCCTTGCTCATAGACTCTTCTCCTTGTCACTTCAATCTTCTTGCCTGCTTTTACCCTTACCGTTGTTCCATCAACTTTGAATGTGGCACTCTGCATAACTCCATCAATGATCATGTATCCTACAGTTAAAATAGTGTCGTATACAACTGAGTCAACAGGGTTGAACTCCGGCGGACATTGCTCGCCTATAAGGGCATCAAGCTTTTCTTTCATGTTTTCTTTTTTTCTCGCTCTTCTTCCCCCGGCGCACCCGCACTGTTCCTCTGCTATCTTGTTCGCTTCTTCCTGGGTTGCTGCCATCACTCCGATCTGAGCTCCGCAGTATTCGCATTTTCCCATCATATTTTCCATAGATGTTCTTCTCCTTTAAATTTTCTATTATATGCTTGTCCGGCGGCTTCATCTGACCGGTCAAAGCTTTTGTTATCCTGTCGTTCCTGTCAATTTCTCGTTCCTCCAGGAACCGCTCTGTCCAATACACGCTCATCTTCTTTAATCTCTTCTTCCTTTGCCACTTCCATTCCATATAGCAGCGCCGCTGCAAATGCGATCATACCGCACCATGTTGCTAATACTTCCATCTCTATACCTCCTACTGCTTAACTGACATGTCCAGTATTCTTCCGGCAACATCTACAACAAAGTATTTCGGACCTCTGCCGCTCGGAATGAATCTCAACCCTTCCAGGTACGACATGATGTCTGTTTCATTTTCGTCTTTGTTGTCTTTCGTTCTTCTGTCCATCTTTAAATACTTGGATAGCTGATTTTTTGATATGAGTCCTGTCACGCCTAAGCATTCTCTCATATCCTTAGCGATTTCCTGCTTATTCATATTCGCTCCTTTCTAATTTTATCTAGTTATGATATGCTTCATTACGTCACGTCGCAACATATTGTGCTACATGTCGTTGAGTTGTATTGTTTGCACAATATATTGTGTTTTTGCAACTTTTGTATTGACTTTCCATATATTGTGTCTTAACATAGATTTGAAAGTACTTTTAATCTATATGTAAGGGGGTGAATATATGGGTAAACAGCCAATCAAACCTGGTACCGACAATAAGCCTGCCGGAACCTATGTTGAGGTTGGTCCTCGTGGAGGAAATGTCCCTGGCGGTCGAGTGGTGAATATCGACAGGGGAGACAGGCTTCCTCCTACAACTAAACCTGGTAACGGCTGGATCAAGAAATAGATCCTGTAAAGTCGCTGAGCATACGCTTGGCGGCTTTTTATATTTCTATCCTTCTCTTCCAAAAACAAATGCTTTTCCCTAGCAGATTTATCTGCAGCCAGCTTTCAGCGTACAACTTGCCATCTTCCGTGTACTTGGTTATGTAATGCTTCATTACTTATCCTTTCTCTGCCGATACGTTCAGTAAATCATTTACATCTACCTCCAGCGCATCTGCAATTATCGGTAGATGTTCAATACGAATCAACTTCCTTCGTTCATTGAGCATGTTGCTAAAGTCCTGAGGGGTAAAACCCGCACGTACTGCAATCACGCCTTGCTTTATGCCTTTTCTCTTAATGAGCGATTTTATGTTGTTGACGATATCCTCGTATTTGGGATACATAAATCCACCTCCTTTTTCGACAAGTGTCAATGCTTTTTTATGTATCATGTTTTGTAAATATGTTTACATGTCATTTTGTTTACCATGTTAAACTTTTATGATAAAAAAATTTCGCCTATCGATGACTTCAAACTATTCGCAAGTTTTATCATAGTGTCTGATGTAACAGTCTTTCTTGAGCCGTTTTCTAACTGTGAAATTACAGTTCTTGCAACTCCAGAGCACTCTGACAGCTCAGTTTGACTTATTCCCAGTTCTTCTCTTCTTTCTTTAATCCTGTTTTTCATCACTATCTCCTTTCCTGTTGATATTTGGAGTTTACCATGGTAAACAATGCCTGTCAACACATTTTTGTTCATCATGGTAAACTTTTTTCTTGACTTTCACCGTCATGGTGTTTATTATAGTAAACACAAGTATTATATATTTATATTATGGAGACGATACAATGAGAACGCTTGGATCACTTATAAAAGACTTTAGAGATACAAACAAACTTACGATGCAAGACTTTGCTGAGAAAAGCGGTTTGAGTAAGGGATATATTTCTATGCTTGAAAAAAACAAGCATCCGCGTAATAACAAAGAAATCGTCCCTTCCATTTCAACTTTCAATAAAGTGGCCATTGCTATGGAGCTTTCATTAGATCAACTTGTTAGCATGGTTGATCCTAATCAGCTAATTGGCCTCTATAAAGATGATGATTTGACTCACAATGCTTTGGGCGCTGAATCAATTTCGCGAGAGCTTTCCATTCCTATCCTTAACACTGTAGTCGCAGGTATGCCTATAGAGGCCTATGAGGATATCATTGGATACGAGGAGATCAGTAGAGAATTGGCTGCTACAGGAGAATTCTTTGCATTGGAAATCAAGGGCGATAGTATGCTGCCGATCCTCCAGGAAAAAGATATCATCATAGTCCGTCAGCAGTCTGATGTGAATAGCGGAGATATTGCTATCGTTCTGATCAATGGTGATAAAGCTACAGTCAAGAAGGTTATGAAACAGGAGTCCGGAATTACTCTTATAGGGTTCAACCCCGCTGTATATGAACCTCACTTCTATAGCAACGAAGAGATAGAATCCTTGCCAATCAAGATTGCGGGCAAGGTGGTTGAGATGAAAAGAAGCTTTTAATAAGTTTCTTTTATTCGACAAATTTCGACAAATATACAGACCCTTTTCATGTAGAATCCTACTGTAGTTATTTTGCAGTTATGATAGGAGGATATATGGCATTATTTAAAAAGAAGTCTAAAGAGAATGGTTTTTTAAAAGCCTATAACGAAGTATACAATTCTATACAGTCCAAGAATTCAGACAGAACGTTGAAAAAAGAAACGTACACTGTTGTTGGTATCGATTACTATATAAGCAATATAAACAAACTTCGAGTATCTAATCCAGATTATAGAAAAAGAACCAACTTGCCTTTGCTTAAGAGGATTTATAGATATAGTTATATCAACAAACCGGTCAAGTTGGTTCCTGAGCCAAAGAATCCTCATGACAAGAATGCTATCCAGGTATTAATTGCCGGAGAGCTCGTTGGTTACATTAGCAGAGAAGATAATTTACAAGTCGGAAGAATTATCAAGAGAAGCGAAATAAAGTATATATCTTCCTTTATTCAGGGCGGAGAGTATAAGGTTGTGTCAGCCAACGGCGATGCTGTTAAATCTGAAGATGGATTAAGCATCAATATTTCCATTGGTTATGTATAAGACATCTGGCCCTGTTGTTAAAACGCCTCAACACGTTCCCTTTATGGAGATTATATCCGCCCACTATAGAAATCACCCAGAACTAGGCAGAATTAAAACCATAAGTAGAATGTCCCCTTGGGGACACGGCGACAGGTATCGAGTTAAATGTACTCTTCAAAGGGAGTATATAGTTTATGAAAAGGATGGAGAAATTCACAATATAGGATTATATAGAAATGATTTAATATAATAAAAAAGCCCCTGTTTCCAGGGACCACTATATATCGGTGTAGTCTCGCACTAAAAAACACAAGAGACACACAAACTTGTGCAGTATACCACTAAATATGGACGATGTCAATATTTTTTTAGAAATACAGAAGTTTTTTCATTTTGGAATACTTGACAAGCTCTTTGCGTATAATTATAATGACACTAATTAGTGAATGACTGCTGTGCGGTCGCGAAGGGTCTTGGAACTGTGTTCCGAGGCTCTTTTTGCTTTAGGAGATAAAACAATGGATAATATCACTTATACAACACCTGATGAGCAGCTTAAAAAGCTTAAGTCACAAAACCTTATCATCGATCATGAAGGAGCTGCTATTGATGCACTTTCAGCATTCGGTTATTCAAACTTAATTAAGAGTTATAGAGATCCTTATACAATAACTGTAGACGGCAAAAAGGTATATCGCTCTGGTATAACTTTTAAACAAATTTATTCACTATACAGGCTTGATAAAAATCTTCGTAATGCTGTAATTGCAGCAATGCTTGATTTAGAAGAACATATAAAAGAGCAAGCATCTAATGTAATAGCCGAATCATTCGGTACGCATGAAGATAGCTACTTAAATTATAAAAACTATCGAAACAAGCGTAAACGTAAAGAACAGTTCAAGCTTTCAAGCATAATAGCCACTATGAAGAAGACGCTAAACACTGACAAGGATCCTATCCATCATTACAAAACTGAGCATGGTATAGTTCCTCCTTGGATATTATTTAAAAGCATTTACTTTAGCACTATTATAAATTTCATTGACCAGTTTAAAGTTGATGAGCGTAATCAAATGGTACATAGATTGTATACTTTATCATCTCTAGGTCTTAATGAGGAGCAAGGAAGAATGCTTATGATGGACACGCTATATTTAGCTTCTGATTATCGTAACCTTGCTGCACATGGCGGAAGAGTATACAATCATGTTAGTGATAATGTTGTAAGGTTTAGTGAAATTTTTAATGGCAAAGGCCAGCCATCACCTGAAGGGTTTAACCAATTCATTTCATCTCTGCGGTTATTAGACTATAAAGGACCTTTCACTCATTTAGAAAAAGTTCTTACGGATGAAGTTAATAGGCACTGTAATGAGTTCCCTCAAGATGTGACATATTTAGGGCAGACCTTAAATATGGATATTATTCAGCAACGTATTGTCTATGTTACTGATAGCGGGGACAAATATCATAACGACCCACATTGTAGTGGCATGAAAGACTCTTACACTCTTGAGTATGAAGAGGCACAATCAAAAGGATATGTTCCTTGCAAACGATGTAACAAATAAAAAAACGGCCCCACCGAAGCAGGGCCAGGGTTGCAATGGTACAACCCAAATCTCGCAAATTTATTGTACCATTGCAGCCCTGAAAAATCAATCATTCAGGGTATTTTTATGCCCAAAATCAAGGAGGCTGACAATGGGATCTACTGAATATCCTTATAGAAAAAAAGGCAGTTATGCCGGTATACCATATGACATCAAAGCTAAGACTGAAGAGGAACTGGGCATCAAGTATGCCCGCAGGATCGATGCCATAAAAAAAGGAACTCTCACATCAGGCGGAAGCACTCTCGTAAACAGGTGGGCGGAGAAGTATTTTGATGCTTACGTGGCCGAGAAAGTCTCTGATGGAGTTCTGGATGATCGCAAGAGTACATATAAGAATCATATTGCTCCGTATATCGGCGTGATGAAGATCCGCGATGTGAACTCCGGACACTGTCAAAATATCGCCAATAACATGAAGGGCTACTCTAAGGATCGTATTGATAAATGTTGTCAGCTGATGTACAACATGTTCAAAAAAGCCAAATCGGAGAAGCTGATCTATGAGAATCCGGCTGAAGACATAGTAAGACCTCAAGGAGAAGACGGTAAAGGAAGACCCGCCACTATGCAGGAACGCGCTCTCATGCTCATGGTGGCTAAAGATCACCGCGCAGGTCTATGGCTTCACACTATTCTATACTGTGGCATGCGACCTAGTGAGACGGATAGATTCAAAGGTGGCCACATAAACTACGATGCTGGCCTCATATACATCGACGGCACAAAATCAGAATCCGCCAAAAGAATCGTGCCTGCACCGGCACATCTGCTGGCAGATCTAAAGGCTCTCAACAGAGGACCTAATGAATACATCTTTAAGAACGCTTATGGAGATCGCATGAGAAAGTCGTCCAGGGCAAAGCTTTGGAACAACTTCAAAAGAGAAATGAATATAAGAGCAGGCTGCAGAGTATATAGAAACGAAGTTCAGGAACCTTTTATGATTGCTGAGGATCTTATTCCATATTGTTTCAGACATAGTTATGCTACAGACCTGAAGGATGCAAAAATACCCTTCAGAATAAGACAAGAGCTCCTTGGCCATGCAGGGGATAGTGTTACAGATGGATACACTCATAGAACCGAGACGTCTTTAAAGATAGCTACAGCGCTACTAGAGAAATTCAGAGTTGATCAAGATAAGGAAGTGCAGCTTATGCAGCAGAAGATATTACAAGAAGGTTATCAGAAAGAAGAAAAAATAACGGAAGATTTGACTCATAAATTCTTCCCTCATCTGTTATAGGTGCCAGAAAGTTTCCAC
>JAUNQD010000005.1 GCA_030536355.1 Bacillota bacterium
AGCTCAGCTAACGGATTTACAGTCCGCCCCCTTTGGCCACTCGGGAATCCCTCGATATTGTCTGTGCTTTGCTATTTTAGCATAAGCTTTCATAAATGTCCAGAAGTTTTTCTTCAGACATTTGGAGCTGGTGGAGGGAATCGAACCCCCAACCTGCTGATTACAAATCAGCTGCTCTACCGTTGAGCCACACCAGCATATTCATGTGAAGAAGATAAAATTGGCGATCCGGAACGGGCTCGAACCGTCGACCTCCAGCGTGACAGGCTGGCATTCTAACCAACTGAACTACCGGACCGCGTTCTGCCCATTGGACAGGTTTATGGTGGGCGCAATAGGGCTCGAACCTATGACCCCCTGCTTGTAAGGCAGGTGCTCTCCCAGCTGAGCTATGCGCCCGCATACCATTTATCTTCTCGGCACATTTACAAAGTATACAGGAGTATGTACCTCCTGTCAAGAGTTTTTTTATTTTATTTTTTTAATTTTTTTATATGCAGCGTTACACCTTTTCTGTGACGATTTCCTGCGATAATATTTCTGCACTTCCCGATGTCATATTAGCCAATAAAGCCGTCAATTCTTCAGCCTTTTCAGGAAATGTCATCATACTCAACACCACTTTATCAGTATACTGTATATCCTTTATAACGAACTTAATGGAATCTTCTTCATCGCCCAGAACATCGCTCGCCATATTCTGAAGCTTTGATAAATATGTATAGTCGGCCTTGATTTCCAAGGAGCAAACTTCTCTGACACTGCAGATCCCTGCTGCTTCAAGGCCCAGCTTGGCACTTCCTGTATATGCCCTTACAAGCCCGCCTGTCCCAAGCTTTATCCCTCCGAAGTATCTGGTAACTACTATGGCTACATTGGTTATTCCTTCCTTCACCAACATCTGTACCATCGGTGCTCCTGATGTCCCTTGAGGTTCTCCGTCATCACTTGCCCACTGGATCTGGAATTTATCTCCGATGACCATCGCAGGCACATTATGGGTAGCATCCTTGTACTTACCCTTTATTTCGGCAACGAAAGCATCGGCCTCCTCCTTGGATGAGACCGGTCTTACGTGGGCAATAAATCTGGATTTTTCTATGATATTCGTCGCTTCAGCTTCGCTTCTGACAGTCTTATAAAGCTCCATACTTCTCATACCTTCCGTAATCTTCAGCGGAGAAATAACCTTCTATCAACGTTCCGTCTGCAGTATATTCCGTAGATATTATCTCTGCATTCTCACACAGATAGGACGTGATGCTGCCCTTATCATAAGGTATCAGTAAGCTGGCATGTATCCTGCTTCCAAACAGCTTGTCCTTGATGACAGCTATAAGCTGGTCCATATTATCGCCTGTAAGGGCAGAAATGTAGACCGCATCGTTCCCTGTTGCGTCGAGAGGCTTTTCCGAGGCAATATCCATCTTGTTATATGCCATCACCTTTTCTTTCGCCCCCGCTCCTATCTGGTTGATTACATTGTTGGTCACATCTATCTGAAAATCGCGCTCTTCATATGCAGCGTCTACCACATGGATCAAAAGATCCGCATATTTAACTTCATCTAGAGTGGATTTGAACGCCTCCACCAAACTATGAGGCAGCTTGCTGACAAACCCTACAGTATCTATAAGGATGAATTCCGCTCCGGGCTCAAGAGAGATCTTCCTGTGCTGAGTATCCAAAGTAGCAAACAGCATGTCCTGAGATTTAACTGTCTTCTCTTCCTTCTCTGTCATTTCCAGCAGCTTGTTCATCACAGCCGACTTACCTGAATTGGTATATCCCATAAGGGCAACAACAGGTATGCTGCTCTTCTCTCTTCCTGCCCTTTGGACCGCCCTGTTCTTACTCATTTTCTTCAGCTCGGCCTTGATATCGTCTATTCTGCCCGCAATATGTCTTCTGTCCGTTTCCAGTTTCTTTTCACCGGGACCTCTTGTTCCTATCCCGCCGCCCAATCTGGACAGAGATTTACCAAAGCCTGTAAGCCTCGGCATCCTGTACTGGAGCTGAGCCAGTTCCACCTGCAGCTTACCTTCCCTGGAAGTCGCTCTGTCGGCAAAGATGTCCAGGATCAATATCGTTCTGTCGATGACTCTCACACCAACAGCTTCTTCAAGGTTCCTGAGCTGAACGCCCGAAAGCTCATCGTTAAAAATAACGGTATCAGCCTCCATATTGGCACACATTTCAGCCAGTTCTTCAACCTTCCCTTTGCCTATAAAGGTTGCAGTGTTTGGTCTTTCCAGTGACTGGATCACTCTGCCGATGACTTCCACGCCATCAGCTTCCGCCAGTCCTTCCAGTTCGTCCATTGAATGAGTGATGTCTTCTCTTGTCTGAAGACCTACCAATATGGCCCTATATTCTTCTTCTCTAATTATCTCGTTGTTTTCATCAAATCTAATCATAACATTAATATTTTACCACATTTTATTCTTCTGTAACATCTAAAATATCTTCTTTGGGAACTTGAACGAAACTATGGGGAACTTCCCCCAGTATCACGGCTTCTGCGATAGGTATGGTTCCTCGTATATCAAATGTCTCTGATGAAAAAGGCGCTAGGACTCGCACCCGGCACTTATGTTCTATGTATATCCTATATTTGGTCTGGTTGATCCCCTGCGTCTCAAATTCACTTCTAAAATCCATCGATGAAACTGTCATTGGTATTATTCTCACAAGCACAGAAGGCCCCAACTGCGAAAACATCTTGCTTCCGAAAAGAGACCCGACCGGCACTTCGTAATGTTCTTCTTCCATCTCTTTGAACTTTTCCTGCATCCGCACCGATAATTCTGTCTTGAGCAGATTGATCTTCATCGAATCTGCCTGCACCATATCCATAGTTCCCGATGCGTCTTTTTTGATCATTATCAAATCATAATTTTCTCTTTTTTCGGCGAACTCTTCAGCCAAAGCCTTATTTATAGTCCTTGATACTACAGCCTCCGCTCTTATCCTGGCAACATTCTCAAGATTTGGCTCTATAAGAAACTTCGCTGCCGCGAATATCGTCATACTGCAAATGGCACAAAATATCGCCAGCACGAAGCATGCATTCTTAAAAACATTCTTTATGCGCCTTTTGCACCTTCTCATCCCGCTCCCCTTCCGACCTTGATCGTCTTTTTCAATGCAAAAAATATAAAACTCCTGCTTCTCATTATATGAAAAGCAGGAGCCTCAGGTTCATTATGTGATTATAAGCATATGTTATTGTTTACATTTCCATTTTTCCCAGTTCTTCCTTAAACTTGGAATTGATGATCTTGATCCTTGTTCCCTTCATTCCCAGCGATCTAGATTCTATAACACCGGCACTTTCAAGTTTTCTCAGAGCATTTACGATCACTGATCTTGTTATACCTGATCTGTCTGCGATCTTGCTGGCAACAAGAAGACCTTCGTTGCCATCCAGCTCTGCGAAAATCTGCTGAACAGCTTCTACTTCGGAATATGAAAGAGTTCCGATCGCCATCTGTACCATAGCGATCTGTCTTTCTTCCTCTTCTTCCTCAACAGACTTCTTTCTCTGGATCTCCATACCGATTACGGTAGCACCATATTCTCCCAATACGAGATCTTCATCGCTGAATTCAGGGCTGTATCTTGTAAGGATCAATGTTCCCCAGCGCTTGCCTCCTCCCAGAATAGGAATTATAGTGTGCAGCTTGTCCGAGGTATCATAATCATATTTGAATACTTTGAGCGCTTCTTCGCCTGTAAAGTTAGCAGTTGTTTCCTTCACCTTCATGAACTCTTCGTTATATTCTCCCGGAAATACTTCTGCATGAGTTTCAGGATCTGATATTGTAGCGCTGTCAGACTTGATCTTATAGCTAACGCCGATAACCTTACCTCTGTTGTTGGCAACATATACATTGGCATCCATCATATCACTAAGTATCGAACACATCTCATCAAAAGAAAAAGCCCCTGTTGTACTTTCCTGGAAGAGCCAATTAAGTTTTCTTACTTTTGTTAAAATATCACTCATAGTATACCTCGTTTGCATTAATCGAAATAATTATAAAATTTAAAATTATTTACATTTTCTGTATAAGATACTTTATTATAAATGGTTTTTGGTCATAAAACAACCATTTTTTTGATTTTTCAAAAAACTCCATGATTTTCACACAATTTGGTGAAACCCATGGAGTTTTGTTGTTATATTTGTTGTTATAAGATATATTTGTCGATGTCTTCCGGATGGATCTTTTCCTCAAACTTTTCTTTCACATATCCCTGATCGATCACGATTTTTTCTTCTTCCATATCAGGAATATTGAACGAAATATCTTCAAGAAGCTTTTCCAGGATAGTGTGGAGTCTTCTTGCCCCGATATTTTCTGTCTGTTCATTCATCAGGAATGCCATTGTGGCGATCTCATCTATGGCTTCATCTGTGAATTCGATACCGACACCTTCAGTTTCCAAAAGCGCCTTATGCTGTTTCAGCATAGCGTTTTCAGGAACAGTCAGGATCTTAACAAAAGTATCCTTGTCCAGATTTTCAAGTTCTACTCTTATAGGGAAACGTCCCTGAAGTTCAGGTATCAGATCCGTAGGCTTAGCTGTATGGAAAGCCCCTGCTCCGATGAACAGGATATGGTCTGTCTTGACAGGACCATGTTTAGTGTTGATAACGCTTCCTTCTACGATAGGCAGAATGTCTCGCTGAACACCTTCTCTTGAAACATCGGCGCTTCTGTAGTTGGAGCCGGATGCGATCTTGTCGATTTCATCTATGAAGATGATACCGTTCTGTTCCGCGTTTTCCAGAGCATCATCAGTCACCTGGTCCATATCGATCAGATTCTGAGCTTCTTCTTCTCTCAAGATCTTTCTGGCATCCTTGACTTTCACTCTCTTGTTTTTCTTTTTCTTAGGAGCCATATCACCGAATATGTTTCCGATGGCAATGCTCATGCCTTCATTACCCATATCCAGATTGTTGGTTTTAGGAGCATCTGTGATCTGGATCTCTATATACTGCTCTTCAAGCAGTCCTTCACGCAGCTGCTGTCTTACCTGTTCTCTAGCCAGATCCACATCCATACCATTTGATGCTTCTGCCTGCTGTGCCTGCTGCTGTTCATACTGTTCTTTCTGGCTTACATAACCTGCATTGCCAAGAAGGAAATCAAAAGGTCCTCTGTTCTTGCTTGTCGCAGCATTCTTCTTGTTGCCCGGGATTATCGCTTCGATGATCCTTTCTTCAACAAGTTCGTCAGCAATGGAGTACTTCTCTTCCAGCATCTGCTGCTTAGTGATCCTGATGGATGCTTCCACCAGATCTCTTACCATTGAGTCGACGTCTCTTCCTACATAGCCCACTTCTGTGAACTTGGTAGCTTCAACCTTAACGAAAGGCGCGTCCATGAGTTTAGCGAGACGTCTTGCGATTTCTGTCTTACCGCATCCTGTCGGTCCCATCATCAGGATGTTCTTAGGGGTTATTTCTTCTCTCATTTCTTCTGAAAGAAGACTTCTTCTATATCTGTTTCTCAGTGCAATGGCAACTGATTTCTTCGCTTCGTCCTGACCGATGATATACTTATCAAGTTCCTGGACGATTTCTTTAGGAGTCATCTGATAAAGTTTATTAGCCATCCTGCACCTCCTATAATTTTTCCACTGAAATATGATCATTGGTATAAACGCAGATAGAAGCCGCGATTTCCAATGACTTTCTAACGATATCTTCAGCACATAAATCTGTATTGTTGTACAGTGCATTGGCAGCAGAATATGCATAGTTGCCGCCTGAACCGATCGCAACGAAAGGCTGGTCAGGTTCGATGACTTCACCTGTACCACTAAGCACCAGCATATCATCCTTATCGGCTACTATCATAAGAGCTTCGAGATTTCTCATAGCCTTATCCTGACGCCAAAGCTGAGCCAATGCCACAGCCGCCCTTTTCAGATTGCCGCCGTGTTCATCAAGCTTTGCCTCAAATTTTTCTGTAAGGGAAAAAGCATCCGCTACTGAACCTGCGAATCCTGTTACTACAGTATTTTTATATATCTTCTTGACCTTTTTTGCCCCATTCTTCATTATTGCAGTTTCGCCCATAGTTACCTGGCCGTCACCACCGATACAAATATCATCGGGACCTCTTCTTACTGCACAGATCGTTGTTGCATGAAATTGCACCATATTTTACCTCCTTTTTCTCATTACAACTAAATCCCATTACTCAATATAGTCACATTCATTGTTCGAACATGCATATTTGCTGTCTTTGCCCTTCTTCTCAACGAGAAGCTGCCCGCATTTAGGACATTCCTTATTTATAGGCTTGTTCCAGTATGACTGATCACATGCCGGATATCCACTGCAGCCATAAAAGACTCTGCCCTTCTTGCTTCTTCTTACAACGATATCTTTACCGCACTTAGGGCACTTGACTCCTGTCGCCTGCACCAGCGGTTTAGTGTTCTTACATTCAGGATATCCCGTACATGCTGCAAATGATCCGAATCTGCCGTATTTGATGGCCATAGGCTTACCGCATATTTCACATGTTTCTCCGGTAAGTTCTGCTTCAAATTCTACTTTCTCGATTTCTTTATCTGCAACGTCCAGTTCTTCCTTGAGAGTTCCATAGAAGTTTTCTACTACTGACTTCCAGTTTACTCCTTTTATTTCTATGTCGTCAAGGTCATCTTCCATCTGCGCCGTGAAACCTACATCTACGATTTCTTTAAAATACTGCACCATCATGTCTGTAACGATGAATCCCAGTTCCGTAGGCACCATGGATTTCTTATCTTTCGATATATATTTTCTATCCAGCAGTGTCGCAACGATAGGAGCATACGTACTTGGACGACCTATATTTTTATCTTCCAGTTCTTTTACCAGGCTAGCTTCCGTAAATCTGGCAGGCGGCTGTGTAAAATTCTGTTCGCCTTCCACCTTGACAAGTTCCAGTTCCTCTCCTTCTTTGATGTCAGGAAGTATTTTATCTTCTTCCTTTTCCTTAGCAGAACTGTATATCTTAAGGAAACCGTCAAAGAGCAGTTTTGATCCTGTCGTTTTGAAATCATAATCGCCATTGGCGATAACTGCATTTACAGCCTTGAACTTGGCAGGAGCCATCTGGCTGGCAATGAATCTGTTCCAGATCAGTTTATATAAATTGTACTGATCCTTAGTAACGGAATCCTTGATCATGTCAGGTTCCAGATCGGCATAGCTGGGACGTATAGCTTCATGTGCATCCTGCACGTCTTTTTTCTTATTGGAATATATGCCGCCGCCATAATAATCAGAGCCCAGCTTGTCAATTATGAATTCTTTAGCTGCATCTCTTGCTTCTTCCGATATTCTAACAGAGTCAGTTCTGATATATGATACGAGACCCACAGTCCCTCTGCCTTTGATCTCAACACCTTCATAAAGCTGCTGTGCAACCATCATAGTTTTTCTTGTGGAAAAGTTCAGTTTATTGGCAGCTTCCTGCTGCAGGCTGCTTGTGGTGAATGGTGCAGCAGCCTTTCTCATTCTGTCTTTTTCTTCCATAGAGCGAACGACATACTTGCCGCCATCAAGTTCTTTGATGATGGCATCGTTCTGCTCCTTGTTTTCTACCGATATTTTTTTGCCTTTGTATTCTGTAAGCTTTGCTGTAAAAGACTTTCCTTTTTCAAACTCCGCAACTATATTCCAGAACTCTTCAGGTTTGAATCCCTTTATTTCATTCTCTCTGTCACAAAGGATCTTGAGTGCTGCAGACTGTACTCTGCCTGCAGAAAGCCCTCTTCTTACTTTTCTCCAAAGCAGCGGGCTGATCTGATATCCTACCAATCTGTCCACCACTCTTCTTGCCTGCTGCGCGTCTACCAGATCTATATCTATAGGTCTTGGATTCTTGACTGCCGCCTTGATTGTTTTTTCAGTGATTTCATTGAATACTATCCTGCAAGGAGTATTGATGTCTATTCCCAGCAAAAATGCTAAATGCCAAGATATTGCTTCACCTTCTCTATCAGGGTCAGTTGCTAGATAGACTTTTGTTGCATTCTTGGCCTCTCTCTTAAGTTCTTTTATTATATCTCCCTTGCCCCTTATTGATATATACTGAGGTTCAAAGTCGTTTTCAACATCTATTCCCAGCTTACTTTTTGGAAGATCGCGTACATGTCCCACGGATGCCATAACCTTGTAATGACCACCTAAAAACTTGCCTATTGTTTTAGCTTTTGATGGTGATTCCACGATTACTAATGCTTTTTTAGCTGCCATGAAAACTCCTCCTTTTTACTCAAGTTTAACTTCTAGTAACTGATTATATGTAGATTTTTACCCTTTTGCAATAAAAATTTTTCCAAGCGCAGTGAAAATGACTCCCTTAAGTTCCATAACAGTTACTATACTGCTTACATATCCGGGAGGTTTGTCAAGTATCAGACAAAGCTCATCCACAGTAGTTTCCCCTTTATCAATAAGCAGTGAGAAAATTCTATTCTCAGTGTCACTCAAAAGCCTTTCTGCTGCTTTTTCATCCACGCCGGCAAGCCCCATTATCTCCATCACATCCGCTATGCTGGCTATTGGATGTGCTCCATCTTTTATCAATTTATTGCCGCCCAAACTATACTGACTATCTATATTGCCCGGGATCGCACAAACATCCCTTCCTTGAGATGCGGCTAATTCTGCCGTTATCAATGCTCCGCTCTCATTCCTTGCCTGAACCACTATCGTCACCTCAGACAACCCGCTTATTATCCTGTTTCTCTGAGGGAAATGATATGTCTTAGCCTCTGTTCCCGGAGGATATTCGGATATGACCACACCTTTCTCTTCGATCCTTTTTTTCAGTTCTCTGTTGTCGCTTGGATAGCATACATCGACTCCGCACCCTAACACAGCCACTGTACTTCCACCAACCTTAAGGGCACCCCTGTGAGCACATGTATCTATCCCCCTTGCCATGCCACTTACTATAACTATGTCTTTTTCTGCCAATCTAGATGCAACATCTACAGCCGTACTTCGTCCATATTGATTAGTATTTCGCGATCCAACTATTGCCGCGCATCTCTTATTCAACAAATCGATATTTCCTATATAATAAAGTTCCTTCGGATGATCCTTTATTTCTTTCAGCAATGCCGGGTATCCCGGTTCTCCCGATCTGAGAATATTTATTTCTGTCATATATGTATCCCCCTTTCCCCATCTGATATCCTATACATCAATGCCTCGGCCATGTGCTGATGCGTGATATCCTTGCTTTCTTCCACATCCGCTATGGTTCTCGCCACCTTTATCATCCTATTACAGGCTCTCATAGAAAGCCCCAGCTTGTCGTAGGCTGCCTCCAAAACACTCTTGCATGGATCATCCAGCTTGCAGTATCGTTCTATGCCCTTTTCGTCCAGATCGCCATTGGTACGATATTTCGTTCCGTCATATCTGTTTCTTTGTACCTTCACTGCATTTTCTACCTGCCGCCTCATCACGTTGGAGTCCATCGCCGATCGACGATGTCTATCATCACCCAGCAGCATCTTATCGACAGGCAGCATTTTTATATGCATATCTATCCTGTCCGAAAAAGGGCCATTAAGCTTTCTCATATAATTCTCTATCTGACCATGTGAACAAGTGCATATCTTTCGTTCATCCCAAAGATGTCCGCACTTACATGGATTGGCGGCTGCCACCAACATGACTTCCGAAGGGAAAACAACTTCCCTGTTGTTCCTCGTTATCCTAATGACACCCTCTTCTGCCGGCTGTCGCATGGCGTCGATAGTCCTATTATCGAATTCTCCCAGCTCATCCAAAAAAAGAACACCCCTATGTGCAAGGGACATTTCGCCCGGTCTGGGTTTTATCCCTCCTCCGAGAAGTCCTGCCGACGATATGGTATGGTGCGGACTTCTAAAGGGTCTTCTGTCTATCACCGGCACCGCTTCGGTCAAGCAGCCTGCCACACTATATATGCCCGTCACTTCCAACATTTCCTCATAGGTCATTTCCGGAAGTATCGTAGGTATCCTTCTGGCGATCATAGTTTTACCGCATCCGGGACCGCCCATCAGCAATATCCCATGGTTTCCTGCAGCACCGATCACCACTGCTCTTTTCACCTGCTCCTGACCGATCACCTGGGAAAAATCCACATCCCATCCAGAGCGGGAGTTTTTTTTCTTTCCTTTATATATACTCAATGTTCCTTTACCGGTCACATGATCTATGACCTGCTTCAGATCCTTCGCAGCCATGATCTCCATATCTTTTATAACAGCTGCCTCTTCTGCATTTCCAACCGGTATAACAACACGTTTTATACCTTGATTTCTCAAACACATCACAAGGGGCAGTGCCCCTTTGATACTGTTCAATCTGCCATCAAGGGACAATTCTCCCAAAAAAGCAGTATCGGTCAAAGCTTCGGATGCCCATCCCTGAGTCACCAAACCAACTGCTATAGGAAGATCAAAGTGGGTCCCTTCCTTTGGTTTCCCTGCAGGCGCCAGATTGACCGTCACTCTCTCATCAGGGAAATCATATCCGGAATTCAACACTGCAGGTTTTATCCTGCTGCATGCTTCTCTTATAGTCGTATCTGCAAGCCCGACCACAGTGAATGCAGGCATGCCACGTCTCAAATCAGTTTCTACCGTTACAAAAGTCCCTTCCACACCATCGAGCGTGGCCGTCTTTACCTTTGTCAACATTATGCCTCCCCCTTTTATCCTCATCTAAAAAGCACTTTCTATATGTTCTGCCGTTATTTCCATCACATCGAAGGATATTTTCCTCGGTATATATCCCATCTTCTCCATTTCCTTCAAATAACATACTGCTGCGTCTTTGATATGTTTTTGTTTTGTCGTGCCTATAGATTCACATGGTCTTCCATATGCACGGCTCCTTCTGGTCTTGACTTCTATGAAGCTTATCTTCACTCCCTTGGCAGCGATGATATCCACTTCTCCTCGGCTGCACCTGTAATTTCTTCTTAATATTTTATATCCGTTTCCCCTAAGTATTTCGGCCGCCGTTTCCTCTCCTATACGTCCAAGTTCAACATTATCCATATCTCACGTCCCCTTTCCATATTTTTACATTTATAATAATATGGAAATATTTTCCTGTCAAGTCCAGCAGGGCAATTCACCGCAGAAAACACAAAAAAATAAAACGATGCATACAAATATGCATCGCTTATCATCAATATGATGTGATCGCACCCCTCTATTTATTCAATTTCATGAAGCACGAATCTCTCCACTGCATCAGCGACTCCATCCTCATGATTTGTCGGGGCTATGTATTTGGCTATTGCCTTGACTTCATCAAGAGCGTTGCCAACTGCTATAGGAAGCCCGCACACAGACAACATCGCCATATCATTGGGGCTGTCGCCCATCGCCATCATTTCTTCCGGTTCCACACCAAGCAATTTGCCCATCTGGATAAGCGCTTCCGCCTTACTGGTAGTTGCCCCGCCGATTTCCAGATTATGAGGGAATGAACTTGTTATGGTCGTTTCAGGTATCATGAGTAATTCTTCCTTCATTGCCGGCTTTTCATCAATGT
The DNA here is from genome assembly GCA_030536355.1 of Bacillota bacterium. GTDB lineage: Bacteria > Bacillota > Clostridia > Peptostreptococcales > Anaerovoracaceae > Lentihominibacter. The sequence continues at coordinate 11,582 of JAUNQD010000005.1, forward strand.
TCTCAAAGTTAACATTTATATTCTCTATATGTCCTTTATTCTCAAGCATGAATCCATAAATGTCTTCCACCGGTTTTCTGGTGTTTAAAATATATTCCACATCTCTGAAACTCATGCCGGTTTTCTCGATCTCATGAAAATACGGACCATCTATGTAAGCAATACCGTCAACAAAACATTCGATTATGTAGTCATGCTCCTTAAGCAGCTCCACTGCCTTTTCTGTAGCCAGTGGAGAAAGACAATTTTCATAAAAAGCTTTATTTTCTTTTAGATCAGTGATCCGCGCTCCGTTTGACGTAAGAACATACCTTATGGCATCTATCTCAAAGACATCCTCCGGCAAGGCACAATAAGGTCTTCCCGTTGCTATCACTATGTTTACGCCCTTATCTGCCGCCTTTTGCAAAGCGCACCTGTTCCTCTCGCTTATGACTCTGTCGTTGTTTATGGTAGTCCCATCAAGGTCCAATGCTATCAATTTTATTGCCATTATATCCACCTCTTATCGACCGCACATACGGCTGTTCTCATTTATCGTTTATTAACGATATCATTAAATTCAGTATTTATCTGTCTTACTTTTTTCATGGTACATCCATCCCCATGACCGGGATATATCATGATGTCATTTGGCCACTTATCTATGATATTCAAAATACTGTCGACCATTTCTTCCTCGGATCCGCCTTCAAGATCTGTCCTGCCGAGATCGACATTGAATATGGTGTCGCCTGTAAAGCAGACCTTGCTCTTATCACTCATGAAACATACGCCGCCTCCTGTATGACCCGGTGTATGGATCACGCTGATCTCTTCTCCCTCAAGGTCGAACACATCACCGTCTTCCATGTAAATATCAGCATTTCTCTTGAATTCTTTGAAGTAAATATCGCAGTCTCGTCTATGAAGATATATAGGGCAGTCAAATGCTGCTTTGACTCTGTCAGCAACCCCTGAATGATCATAATGATGATGAGTAAGCAGTATCCCTTTGAGAGAAAAACCGTGCTCCTTTATATATTCGATAAATACTTTGGAATTATATCCGGGATCTATGAGGTAGGCATCCCCGCCATCCTTCTGGTATATAATGTACCCGTTGCTCTCAAGCAACCCACCGATGAATCTCTTTATCTTCATTTTATATATACTCCTCATCTGTATTTTTAGTATTTTAGCACTATCTTGCGGGTTATTTTCATCTACTGAACATTTTAATCTATTTGATGCTATCTTGCAATTAGATGTTGAATTTCCAACAATTAGTGGTAAAATTATTGTGTTTGGACAATATAACTTTATGGAGCAAAAGAGGAATATAGAAATGAAAGTTGTTATCGTAGGCGCAGGCAAACTGGGAATGAAAGTTGCGGATGCACTTCTGGGTGGAGATCACGCAGTTACCATCATCGACACCGATGATCAGCTGCTCCAGAAAATAAGCTCACACTTGGATGTAATGACCATCAATGCCAACGCTAAGGAAACAAAAACATTAAAAAGAATAAACATCTCATCTTACGATTATCTTATTGCTGTAACAGGTAACGATGAGGCTAATATCGTTATAGCATCTTTCGCCAAGAAGCTGGGCTGCAATAAAGTCATTGCCAGAGTCCGTGACCCTGAACATATGCAGCAGATAAACTTCATCAAGGATACTATGGGAATCGACCATATCGTCAACCCTGACCAAGGTATCACTGTAGAGATCTATAAGTACCTGGCCGAGAAATATTCCCTCAGTAACGGTATCTTCTCCAGCGGTAAGGTATCTCTTGTGGAATTCGACGTAGAAAAATACAAGCAGCTGATTGGCCTTACAATGACTGATATCCCTAAGATACTTCCGGAAATGCTGGTAGTCGCTGTTTCCAGAAACGGTAAGGTAATCATCCCTCACGGCGGCTTTGTTATCCAGGAAGACGACGTTCTTTATGTAATAGGAAAGAAAGGTCCTATCCAGAAGCTGAATTCCAAAGTACATGAAAAGGGCAAGTACACAGACCTTCAGAAAGTAATGATCCTAGGAGGCGGCAAAACCGGCTTCTATCTGGCGGAAATGCTTGAAGAATTCGGTGCTGCTGTCAAGATCATCGAAATGGATAAAGAAAGATGTCACTATCTGTCAACTCACCTTGAAGACACTATGGTCCTTCACGGCGATGCTACAGACCTGACGCTTCTGGAAGAAGAAAATATCGATATGATGGATGCCGTAGTAACAGCTACAGGTTTCGACGAAGACAATCTGCTGCTGGCGCTCACTGCCAAGCAGCGCGGCATAGAAGACGTTATCGCTAAGGTCAGCAGAGAAAGTTATGTAGAGATCATCTCGGCAATGGGCGTAGACATGGCACTAAATCCGCTTGATATCACTACTACCAACATCATGCGTTTCGTACAAGGGTCCAAGAAGGTCCTGTCATCGCAGCTTATCCAGGGTCAGGCAGAACTGATGGAAATCATCGCGACTGCCAATATGGATATCCTGGAAACTCCGCTCAAAGAGCTGGATCTGCCTGACGGCGTCATCTTCGCAGCTATCCACAGAGGCAACGATGTCATCATCCCTAACGGAGATACCGAGATCCTGGAAGATGACAGAGTTATCATGCTCAGCCTCTTAAGTGATATATACGAAACAGAACAGCTTCTGAAGGACAACACCAGAAGAGGTATCTTCAGATAAATATTTCAAATAACATCAACAGTAACAAGTAACAGGTGTTCTTATGAATTTAAGTATAAGTTCCATGTGCAGAATAACAGGCGTAGTATTGGTGGTAATTGGCGTGTCCATGTTACCATCAATTTTAGTGTCTGTAATTTACGATGGATTTGATGTGTTCATGCCATTCATATACACTATGGTCATCACTGTCATACTGGGCTTGTCTCTTACTAAATTCTTTGTCCACGACTCTTTTAAGCTAAAAGTACGCGATGGTTTCCTGATTGTTTCATTATGCTGGATATTATCCTGTTTCGTCGGCGCTGTCCCGTTCATGGTAACGGGAGCAATACCAAACTTGGCAGACGCTTTCTTCGAAAGCTGTTCAGGTTTTTCTACAACAGGAGCGTCTATACTTTCTGATATCGAAGCTTTGCCAAGAGGTCTGCTTTTCTGGCGTTCATTCACCCATTGGATCGGAGGTCTGGGAATACTGGTCATCACTATAGCTCTGCTTCCTTCTCTGGGTATCGGCGGTCAGAATATAGCAGTGTCCGAAACTCCGGGTCCTGCTCTTGATAAGATCACACCTAAAATGTCCGATACAGCAAAAACTCTTTTAGTTATTTATATAATGTTCACTGTAGTCGAAACTATACTTCTGATGTTCGGCGGTATGGATCTCTTCGATGCACTGATCCATACTTTCGGAACTGTAGGCACCGGAGGATTTTCCAACTACAATACCAGCGTTGCTCACTTTGACAGCACATATATAAGGATAGTTATCACAGCTTTCATGTTCCTGTGCGGAGTCAACTTCAATTTATTCTACTTTTCCGTAACGCGCGGACCTAAGGTGTTCTTCGAAGACTCTGAATTCAAGCTTTATCTGATGTTCTTCGGCGGCACAGCTATCTTCTTGTTTGCCGTACTCATGATAAGCAATACTTACGGTTCATTTGGTGAAGCTGCTGTAGACTCGGCATTCCAAACTGCTTCGATACTGACGACCACAGGTTTTGCATCAGCTGACTATGAAACATGGCCTATGATATGTCAAATGGCTATCCTTATTCTAATGTTCATGGGCGGATGTTCATCATCTACATCCGGAGGAATAAAAATCGTACGTATCTACGTTATACTCCAGCTGATCAGACGCGGTGTTGCAACGAGACTGCACCCTAATGTAGTTGAAAACATCAAACTCAATGGCAAAAATATGCCAAGCGATACTGTATCAGCTATCGCCAACCACATGTTCCTCTATATCGCCATGGTATTCGTTGGAGCATTTCTTATCGCTTTTGAAAATACAGACCTTATGACATGTTTTTCATCTGTCATAACGTGTCTTGGAAATATTGGACCGGGCTTCGGAACTATAGGCCCTTCTGAAAACTTCTCAGCAATGGCAGATTTTTCGAAGTATCTGCTGTCGTTTTATATGATAGCAGGAAGACTTGAACTATACACTCTGTTCATCCTGCTGACACCAAAATTCTGGAGCAGAAATTATTAAGGAGCATCCCTAAATGGCAATCAACATAAGAATCAACTACAAAGCCATCGTGAGGATCCTTGGCATCATATTGTTTATCATCGGCCTTTCGATGGTGATCCCCTGGATATACGCAGAAGCGACAGGGGATGTTTCTGCTGCCTGGGCTTTTAGAAAATGTGCTCCGCCTACTATTGTTATAGGCGGATTGGCATCATTTGTCCTCAGAGCTCCCGACGCCAGGTTCAGAGCACGCGAAGGCTACATCGTTGTAGCTGCCAGCTGGGTGCTGGCAACTCTTGTAGGTGCTTTCCCTTATTTCCTTTCGGATTTCACCTCCAGCTACGTAGATGCCATCTTTGAGTCTGCTTCAGGCTTTACTACTACAGGCTGCACGGCAGTAGCAAATGCCTTTCTTTCCAAAAGCCTGATGCTTTGGAAAGCTATCTCTCACTGGCTGGGCGGAATGGGTATCCTGGTATTCGTCATTTCGCTGCTTCCTGCACTTGGTATAAACGGTCAGATGATAGCTAGAGCGGAAACCCCAGGACCTGTTATGGAAAAAATGACTGTAAGGATGAGTGACTCGGCAAAAGTTCTTTATGTCACTTATTTATCCCTTACCATATTTGAATTTCTGATGCTTATAGCATCTGAAAAGATGTCCGTCTTCGATGCCGTGGTAAATACACTGGGAAGTATCAGTACAGGAGGACTTATGGTCCATCCTGAAGGCATAGCATATTATGACAGCATGTATATAGAAATCATTATTTCTACCTTCTGCATACTGTCGTCCATCAACTTCATCCTGTATCACTATGCTGCAACAGGCAAGTTCTCGTATGTACTCAAGGATATCGAGCTGAGAGCATATCTGATAATAATCGGAGGATCCATCGCCATATGCACTATCGGTCTGGCACTTCAGAGCGATTTGGCCTTCGGTGAAGCTCTGCGAGAATCTTTCTTCCAAGTAATAAGCATGGCTACCACATCAGGATACACCAGATCACCTTATACCATATGGCCTGCCGTATGCCAAATGACACTTATCACACTTATGTTCATCGGAGGCTGCGCCGCATCAACATCGGGCGGAATCAAGATGGTCAGAGTACTGGTAATGCTGAAACTTATCTGGAGAGGCTGTACTAAGAGGATACATCCTCGATCAGTAGTTGCCGTCAAAGTCGGTGGCAGTGCGATTTCCGCTCCTGTCGTATCTCAGATTACAGTATTCATCCTGATGTACATGATGATATTCCTGATGTCATGTCTCATCGTATCTCTTCAGGGCCTTGATATGGAAACTACCGTAACTACAACCTTGGCAATGATATCAAATACAGGTGCAGGTTTTGGAGAGGCCGCTTCGCTAGGCAACTTCTCCATGTTCCATCCGGCGCTCAAGCTTTATCTAAGCGCACTTATGATCGTCGGAAGACTTGAGCTTTTCACTATAATAATTCTTTTCACAAGAAATTTCTGGGGCAGAGACAGATAGAGTCTCTGCTCTTTTTTATGCAAAGTTGCACTTTGCATATATTCCCTTTTATTTTTGGCAATCCTAATAATAAATACTTTTAAGGAGACCAATATGAAAGTTAAAGAATTGATGAGCACGAATATAACTTGTGTTAATGAAAGTACTCCGGCAGACCAAATAGCCGGTCACATGAGAAAAAACGATGTGGGAAGTATCCCTGTATGTGATGATGCAGGCCACATCAAAGGTATCGTTACTGACAGGGATCTTGTTTTGCGAGTTATGGCCCGCGAAACTCATAACCCTACTGCCGGTGAGATAATGACACTGGACCCCATTACCGTATCCCCCGATCAGAACATCCACGATGCGGCATTGCTTTTTTCTGCACATAAAATAAGAAGGCTCCCTGTTACGGAAGCCTCCCGAATCGTCGGTATGCTGTCTCTCGGTGATGTGGCCGTCAAACCGGTCTATATAGATGAAGCAGGAGATGCTCTGTCATCCATCAGTGTAAATCAGTCAGTATGACCGAATTATATCGAATGATGATCTGCAAGCAGGAAATCGATTTCCCTGCGCTCAATATCAACATGATCGACGAATATCGTCACTTCATCACCCAGTTTATATGTTTTACCTGTACGCCTTCCAATGAGGGCGTATTTTTCTTTGATATGATCGTAATAATCATCATTCAAAGCATCGATGCGAACCATCCCTTCAATGGTATTAGGCAGCTGGACATATATGCCGAATCCCGTCACACCGCTGATGATACCATCAAAGATTTCTCCCACATGGCAGCTCATATATTCAGCTTTTTTCAGCTTCTCCACTTCTCTTTCCGCTTCTACAGCCTGTCTTTCGGATGCGGAATTCAGCTCTGCGGCTTCGGCAGTCCTTTTCTTGAAATGTTTTGCCAGCTTGCCGGGGTCTTCTCCATGGAGCCACTTCTTGATTATCCTATGGATCATCAAATCAGGATATCTTCTTATAGGAGATGTAAAATGGCAGTAATACTTCAGCGAAAGACCGAAGTGCCCCTCACAGCTCGTGCTGTAAAAAGCTTTTTGCATGGATCTCAAGGTCACTGAGTTCACTACATTCTCTATTGGTCTGCCTTTAGCCTGCTCCAACACAGCCCTTACAGCCTTCGGATGGATACTGTCTGCATTACCCTTAATCAGTATGCCCATGGTCCTCAGGAATGTTCTCAGCTGCTCTATTTTATCTGTCGTAGGCTTTTCATGGACTCTGTAGACGAATGGGCTGTCCATCCAGTAAAAATGCTCCGCGACCGTTTCATTGGCCAGCAGCATAAACTCTTCGATCAGCTTGTTGGCAGTTCTTCTCTCCGATATTCCGATATGAGCGGGAAGACCTTGTTCATCGAGAGTGATGTACGCTTCATCCAGATCGAAGTCGAGACTTCCTCTGTTCTCTCGATTCTTTCTAAGAGTAACAGCCAGATTGTTCATCATATAAAGGTCGTCTTTTATATGTGCATACTTTTCTGCCATGGTTTGGTCATTCTTCTCCAGCAAGTCGGAAACATCGTCGTATACCAGGCGTTCCTTAGAGTTGATAACGCTCTCATATATCTCATGGCTTACTACCACGCCCGCAGGAGTTACTTCCATATCTATGGAAAGTGTCAGGCGGTCTTTTCCCGGGTTCAAGCTGCAAATATCATTGCTGAGTGCCTTCGGAAGCATAGGGATCACCTGATCTATCAAGTATACGCTTGTCCCTCTCTTGAGAGCTTCCTTATCAAGCGGACCGTCCTCTTTCACATAATGCGCAACGTCTGCTATATGGACACCAAGAAGATAATTGCCATTTTCGAGGATCTCGATAGATACTGCATCGTCGAAGTCCTTGGAGTCAGCACCATCGATGGTGAATATCATCTTATCCCTAAGATCTTTTCTGCCTGCGATATCTTCTTCAGTCACGCCTTTCTTCCTCACAGCTTTAGCTTCTGCCGAAGCTCTTGATGGGAAGGTCTCACGCATACCATAACTTCTTGCTATCGCCTTGATATCTCCTCCCGGCTGACCGGCACGGCTTATTATCTCAGTGATCTTTCCTTCTGCACTGTTATATCTGTCAGGATATTTGGTTATCTGTACGACGACTTTATCGCCTCTCTGTGCACCTGAGAAGTCCTTTTTCTTAACGAAGATATCTTCCTTGTATTTCTTACTTTCGGGCACCACAAATCCGAACTGCTTACTCTTCTGAAAAGTTCCGACAACCTCCGTCATCTTCCTGTTTATGACCTTGGTTATTATAGCTTCAGGAGAACTGCGCCATAAATAGCTTGGGATAAGATCCACTTCAACAGTATCACCATCCATAGCACTGCCCATTGAATCCGGTGCTATGAATATATCCTGATCTATCTCATCACACGTAACAAAGCCGAAGCCCTTCCTGTGCTTCGACAATATCCCGGTAAGTACATATCTCTTATTCTTCTTCATAAAATCCCTCCCCACCAACTAGCCTATGTATGTCGATGGTCACTTACTATTTTACAGCATAAAAGGTGGCATTGCCACCTTTTACTTATCCGACATTATTGACCTACGTTTGACTCTTTAGCATTATTGCTTCTGCTGTTGTCTTTGGAGCCGTCTCTAATACTGTCTGATGCATCCTTAGCATCTCTTTCAAGACCATCCACCATGTCCTCGGCGCCTCTTTCCATGTCATCCATCATCGAATCATCGCCGTTTTTCTCATCAGAAGCATCAGTATCACCCTTGTCCATGTCGGTGCTTTCTTCTGTTATAGTGCCGTTCTCCGCATTACCATCTGTATTGCCCTCTTCGCCGCATCCTACGAAAGTCAGCAAAGATACACACAGCACTGCTGCCAGAAGGATCCTTAATCTACTCATCTTCTTTTTTTCTCCTCTCTTGTATTCATTCATATTGTTTGTTGTTTAGGAGAAATGTTGCGTGTTAATTTTTTGAAAATGAATGATCGACTATGATGTACATTTAAAAACTGTCCCGCACTAATCGAGACAGTTTCTTTTTATCTACTATAATATCCAATTTACATTTTTTCTACTTCTTCTAAACTGAGACCTGTATTCTCTGCTATGACATCTAGTGGTATTCCTGCGTTCTTTAACTTTGCTGCAATTTCACGATTTTCCTCTGCACGTCCTACTGCACTTCCTTCTGCACGACCCTCTTCTAAACCATGCTTATATCTGTTTTCCATGTGAAGCTTATCACGCAGAAACTTCTCTCGTGCCAGCGCTCTTTCCCTGAGTATTTCTTCCTCAGTTGCTTTTCTTAAGATTTCCTGTGCCATTTCTAAATCCTTTCCTCCCCTGCGAATAAGTTCATTAACATATTCGCTTCCTTTCTCATCTGCACACCTAAGATATTCTAAACAGATTTCAAGTTGTGAAAGTTCTTCAGGCTTCCTGTTATCAGGGTTGACTTTCGGCAGTTCGATACAGCAGATCTTAGTAATGTCAGAGAAAGCAAAATGCTCATCTTTCTCCATAAAGAAAAAGTTGCTCAAGAATCTATCTGTCTCTTTAAAGCCTTCTGAATCTATGATGCAGATAGTTATTGTTTGCTTCATTTTATCATAGTCTTCACCCTTCTGCAATGATTCCCGCAAGAGCCCTCCATGGTAATAAAGCAACCTTGCCGGCATATCTTTGTTCCACACTATCTGCATCTCTATATCTATAAGTTCTTTCTTGTTAGTCTCTGCCTTGATATCAAGGATCGACTCTTTCTCATCTACACATTCATCAATACTGAATGGATTTTTATACTCAATAGAAACTATTGGATCGTCTTCTCTATCTAGTATTTTGTTCAGCAAAGATTTCAATATAAATTTTGACTCTTTCGTATCACTTCCATATACGCTTTTGAACAACACATCATTAGTTAGCTTTAATGTAGGTTCATTCTTTTCTTTGTTCGTCATAACATTTTCCCTCCTTAGTATTCTCATTAACCTCAAGCTCCAATACCCACTTATCAGCTTCCATTTTATGGAAGTCTACCACACAAAAGATCTCATGTCAATATTTTCCACACAGCAAAAAGAGATGGTCGAAACCATCTCTTTCTGCTAATGTATTATGCCTCAAACTATCTCACGAAAATGCGAAGTGAGAAGTACGATGCCATAATATTGTATGTAATAATGTATTAATTTTCTCTTCTTCTAGTAGCAACTACAGCTGCCATTGCTGCCAGAGCAATACCCGCGATAGCGAATGGAACTACGCTGTTATCGCCAGTGTTAGGGGATTTTTCTGGCGTAGCTGGAGCTGTTGGTGTTGTTGGAATTACTAATTCAGATGTGTCTATCAACTTTGATGCATCTGTTCCACTATCTACAACAACGTTATCATATGTAACATTTGATTCTCCCTTAATGGTCAATGGCAGATCTGCTTTAAATCTAATACTACCTTCTCCCATATTTGAAATTTTTACAGTTGAGTCTTCAATTGTCACAGGACATTTTTCAAGTGTTATACCACGACCTGAACCGTCACTAATAGTCACGTCAGAACCATTTATAATTTGAAGCTTTGAACCGTTAAACCCATTATCACCACCTGTGATAGTCACCTTAGTATTATCAAGGGTAATGTCGTTGTGCACGGATCCTCTAACAACATTAGTAAAGCTCAACGTTGCGTCATTAATTATTACTTTAGTACCGCAAGTACTACCAGTGCCATAAAACACTGAACCATTTGACGTATTATTCTTAAGTGTCATAGATCCTCCATTGACAGTAAGAGTACTTTGACCTTGGTAAAGCATAAACACTCCACCATTATCACCAGTGCCAAAATTTTCGCCGACAACACTAACGTTATTCAAAACCATATGTCCGGTAGTCGCATGTCCTGATGTGGCACCGCCCACAGCAAAAATACCTTTATTAGACGTCCCAGTTATGTCAACACCAGAAATATCTATAGTACCGTTTTTAATAGTCAATGTTGAATTATTACATACAACATTATAGTTAGTTGTAACAGCCAGTGTCTTTCCATTCAAGTCAAGTGTAACATTAATATCATCTTTATTCAGATAAAAGCTTGTGCTTAATGTCACATTTTCTTGTAACACAATAGTGTCGCCATTAACTGCCGCATTAAGAGCGTTCTGCAACGTATCATACTCTGTGCTGCCAATTTTAGCAACATTAGACGCAGCAAACACCATACTTGGCATCATAGCAACCACCATCGCTGCAGTAGCTATAATAGCTAATAATCTTTTTCGCATTATTCTTCTCCTTTTCTTTCGTACTCTAATGACACAAATGTGTCTATAAACACTCTCTTTGAAATACAACGTAATAACTGTTATGTTGTAAAAAGTGAGGAAAAGTGAACATGCCTAGGGTTAAATTTCAAAAATTTAGTTGAATTATTTGTCAAAATAAGTGATAATATGGGTGTATGTAATTATCAAATACTCTTTATATGAAAAATTTGACAACATAACAGTTATTATGTCGTATACAGTCGATGCATTCAGCATCGTTTTTTATTGTAGAAAAGGCCGGATTTGTGGCTGTGTGGTTTCCGCAAGAACAGATGTGATCATACGCGAAGTGAAAATAAAGAATAGCTAAATCTCGGGAACTGTTTGAATGTCTGAAAGACATGAGTTTTCCCGAGATTCTATTCTTTCTGAACAAGCGTATATGATCGCCTGTGATGAGGACTTAACACAGCCACAAATCCGGCCTTTTGGCAAATAAAAAAGTGCGGTATTTCTACCGCACTTTAAATCTTTATCTTATTTGATCTTAGAATACCAGCAGACCGCCGATGGATACGAACAGTGGTGCGAATACCAGTGATACGATTGTCATCAGCTTGATCAGGATATTGATTGAAGGACCGGATGTATCCTTGAATGGGTCACCTACAGTGTCCCCAACAACTGCAGCCTTGTGAGGGTCTGAGCCCTTGCCACCGAAGTGTCCTTCTTCGATGTACTTCTTAGCGTTGTCCCAAGCGCCACCTGCGTTAGCCATCATGAGAGCCAGCAGTACGCCTGATGACAGTGCTCCGCCCAGGAGTCCGCCCAGAGCTTCAACGCCCAGGAGGATACCTACAGCCAGTGGAGCCAGGATAGCCATGAGACCAGGAACTACCATTTCCTTAAGAGCAGCCTTAGTTGAGATGTCTACGCAGTTAGCATAGTCAGGCTTGGATGTTCCTTCCATGATTCCCTTATCTTCTCTGAACTGTCTTCTTACTTCTTCGATCATCTGGTTAGCAGCTCTACCTACGGAGTTCATTGTCATAGCTGAGAACAGGAATGGCAGCATAGCTCCGATGAACAGACCGATGATAACGATTGGTGACAGCAGATCGATAGCGCTCAGCTGAGCAACTTCTGCGAATGATACGAACAGAGCCAGTGCAGTCAGGGCAGCTGAACCGATAGCGAAGCCCTTACCGATAGCTGCAGTAGTGTTACCTACAGCATCCAGCTTGTCTGTGATTTCTCTTACTCCGCCAGGCAGTTCTGACATTTCTGCGATACCGCCGGCATTGTCGGATACAGGACCGTAAGCGTCAACAGCTACTGTCATACCTGTAGTTGACAGCATACCTACTGCTGCGAGAGCGATTCCGTATACGCCTGCTGCATAGTAAGCTGCGAAGATAGCAACTGCGATGCAGAGGATAGGCCACAGTGTTGACATCATACCAACGCCGAGACCACTGATGATAGTAGTAGCTGAACCAGTCTGTGACTGTTCTGCGATCTTCTTAACTGAAGCATAGTCTCCTGAAGTATAAACTTCTGTAATCTTACCGATAGCAATACCAACTACGAGACCTGCGATGATAGCGATAGCATAGCTGAATCCGCCCAGCATAACCTTTGACAGGATCAGTGTAGCGATTACTACGATGATCCCTGCTACGTAAGTACCCATGTTCAGAGCGTTAGCAGGGTTTGAACCTTCCTTGCCCTTAACCATGAAGATACCGATCAGTGAAGCTACGATACCGATAGCTGAAAGGATCAGTGGGAATAATGCTGCTGTAGTTTCGTCGAACATTCCGCCTGAGTTTACTGCAGCTACTGCAGCCAGAGTTACTGCGGAGATGATTGAACCAACATATGATTCGAACAGGTCGGAACCCATACCTGCAACGTCACCTACGTTGTCGCCTACGTTGTCAGCGATAACTGCAGGGTTTCTAGGGTCGTCTTCAGGGATTCCTGCTTCAACCTTACCAACCAGGTCAGCACCAACGTCAGCAGCCTTAGTGTAGATACCACCGCCAACACGTCCGAACAGAGCCATTGATGAAGCTCCGAGACCGAAACCTGTTACACATTCGATTACTGTTGCCAGATCAAGAGCACAGATGATAACGCCAAGACCCAGAAGTCCGAGACCTGTTACAGCCAGACCCATAACAGCACCTGATCTGAAAGCAACCTTCAGAGCCAGGTTCATACCGGATTTTTCTGCTGCAGCAGCAGTTCTTACGTTACCCAGTGTAGCAACCTTCATACCAAAGAAGCCTGCCAGTACTGATAACAGAGCTCCGCATACGTACAGAACAGCTGAGATCCAGTTGATAAAAAGTCCAATAAGTACGAACAGTACTACGATAACGATAACCATTATCTTGTACTCTCTCTTCAGGAACGCCATAGCACCCTCTCTGATGTATCCGGCGATTTCCTTCATTCTGTCAGTACCTTCTTCCTGCTTACCGATCCATGAAGCAAGGCCGATAGCAACTGCCAGACCAATTATTGCTGCGATTACAGCAACGATTGCTAAAACATTCATTTGATGATACCTCCCTCTCATGTCAATTCTTTAACTTGATAAGAGGCGTCAATGACACCTCTTAAATTTTTGACATGAAATATTAAATTGAATCAATAAATAAAAAACTTAAACGACACCTTGTTTATATACAGGCAGTCCGGATTATTCCAGAGCTACCAGAACAAGCGATAATACTATGAACAGTACAGCTGTAACAGTTGCGACCTTGCTGAGGATAGCATCGTATCCCTGGCTTCTCTTCTTGCCAAAAAGCTGTTCAGCGCCGCCGCCGATGGAACCGGACAGACCCGCACTGTTACTGGACTGCAGTAAAATACTTATGATCAAGATCACACTTACTAAAGCAAGTACTATTTTCAGAGCAATACTCATATTAATCTTCCTCCTTATACTCTAACCACTAGAGTTTATCATAGCACCTGCCAAAAATCAATAAGTTTGATTTCGTATTTATGCTATTTTTATGCTGTTTATTTGCCGTTTTATTTTCTCTTGATGTTATAGAACGCATCAGGTCCTGCGTACTGTCCTGCTGAATCGAGAAGCTCCTCGATCCTGAGCAGCTGATTGTACTTGGCGATACGGTCAGTTCTTGAAAGTGAACCTGTCTTGATCTGTCCCGCATTGAGACCAACTACGATGTCAGCGATGGTAGTATCTTCAGTTTCACCTGATCTGTGTGATACTACTGCAGTATATCCTGCCTTCTTAGCCATTTCGATAGCATCGAAAGTTTCAGTCAGCGTACCGATCTGATTTACTTTGATCAGGATGGAATTGGCGATGCCCTTTTCGATACCTTCCTTAAGTCTTGCTGTATTTGTTACGAACAAGTCGTCTCCAACCAGCTGTACTCTGTCGCCCAGCTTTTCTGTCAGGATAGCCCAGCCCTTCCAGTCATCTTCAGCCAGACCATCTTCGATAGAGATAACAGGGTACTTGTCACAAAGCATTTCATAGTAAGCTACCATTTCTTCTGCAGTTCTTGAAACGCCTTCACCTGTCAGATTATAGATGTCAGCTTCTGCATCATAGAATTCGCTGGCAGCAACGTCCAGAGCGATCTTTACATCATCTCCCGGCTTATATCCTGCCTTTTCGATAGCTTCGATGATAACCTGGATAGCTTCTTCATTAGTTGAAAGATTAGGAGCGAATCCGCCTTCATCACCTACTGCTGTATTCATTCCCTTAGCCTTCAGAACGCTCTTCAAGTTATGGAATACTTCAGCACCCATTCTCAAAGCTTCTCTGAAAGTGGCAGCACCTACAGGCATGATCATGAATTCCTGGATATCTACAGTGTTATCAGCATGTGATCCACCATTGAGGATATTCATCATAGGAGTTGGCAGCACCTTGCCGTTAACTCCGCCCAGATACTGGAACAGAGGCATTCCGCATGAATCAGCAGCAGCTCTTGCAACTGCCATTGATACGCCCAGAATAGCGTTGGCACCCAGCTTGCCCTTGTTAGGAGTTCCGTCCAGCTCGATCAGCAGCTTATCCAGACCAACCTGATCCAGTGCATCCCATCCGATAACTTCGTCAGCGATGATATTATTAACATTATCAACAGCCTGCAGAGTTCCCTTGCCCAGGTATCTTGCTTTATCGCCGTCTCTAAGTTCAACAGCTTCGTGAACACCTGTTGATGCTCCTGACGGAACGATAGCTCTTCCTTCTGCGCCGTCTTCCAGCAGAACTTCAACTTCAACTGTAGGATTACCTCTTGAGTCAAGCACTTCACGTGCCATTACATCTACGATATATGCCATAGTAAAATTCCTCCTTAAAAATCTATGATCTCCATGAAATCCTTAGCCTTAAGGCTTGCTCCGCCAACCAGAGCTCCATCGATTTCTTCCTGGTTCATTATTTCTGTAGCATTCGCCGGCTTAACGCTGCCGCCATACTGGATTATAACTTCATCAGCCACTTCTTCATCATAGAGAGCGATAAGAGTTTCTCTGATGAAAGCACACATTTCTTCAGCCTGCTCAGGAGTAGCAGTTCTGCCTGTGCCGATAGCCCAGATAGGTTCATAAGCGATCACCAGCTTCTTGATATCTTCTCCTGCAATACCTTCAAGATCTGCTTCAAGCTGTCCCTTAACGATATCGAATGCCTTGTCAGCATCACGTTCTTCAAGACTTTCTCCTACGCAAAGGATAGGTCTGATGGATCCTTCAAACAGCTTCTTCAGCTTAAGGTTGCAAGTCTCATCTGTTTCTCCGAAGTACTGTCTTCTTTCGGAATGCCCGATGATGCAAAGGTCCACACCGATCTCTTCAAGCATGGATACGGAGATTTCTCCGGTGTATGCTCCTTCATCTGCAAAGTGCACATTCTGAGCGCCCACCATGATATCTGTATCCTTAAAGGCTTCTACGAGAGCTTCAAGATTTGTAAAAGGCGCACAGATGGCAGCCTGCACATCTGTGCCCTGATAAAGTCCTTTGAATTCTTCTGCAAAGGCCAGTGCTTCGGCCTTTGTCTTAAACATTTTCCAGTTTCCTGCGATCAATGGTATTCTCATTATTTTTCCTCCAAACATTCGATGCCCGGCAAAGCTTTGCCCTCCAAGAATTCCAGAGAAGCGCCGCCGCCTGTTGAAATATGTGTCATTTTGTCAGCATATCCGAACTGCTCTACTGCAGCTGCCGAATCGCCGCCGCCGATGATTGTCACTGCATCGCTTGCTGCCAATGCCGCTGCAACAGCCTTGGTTCCTTCTGCGAAATTAGGCATTTCGAATACTCCGCAAGGTCCGTTCCATACGATAGTCTTGGCATCAGCGATAGCTTCTTTATATATTTCGATGGTCTTAGGACCAATGTCCATTCCCATCATATCAGCCGGGATCTTATCTTTGTCGAATACAGCTTTTTTACTGTCGTTGCTGAATTCTTCAGCACATACCGCATCGACAGGAAGCAGAAGTTTCACTCCGTGTTCTTCTGCCTTTTTTATAAGTTCAGGAGCAAGAGACAGGCTGGCTTCATCAAGGATAGATGTTCCGATTTCATGACCCATGGCCTTGAAGAATGTATAGCTCATGCCTCCTCCGATAATGAGGCAGTCCACCTTCTTGAGAAGATTTTCTATAACAGGGATCTTGTCTCCCACCTTGGCGCCGCCCATGATGGCAACGAAAGGTCTTGCAGGATCCTCGAGAGCATCACCCAGGAATTTCACTTCCTTTTCGATGAGGAATCCGGAAACGCTTGGCATATATTCTGCCAGTCCTGCAGTGGAGCAATGTGCTCTGTGGGCAGTTCCGAAAGCATCATTTACGAAGATCTCACCCAGTGAAGCAAGTTGGCCTGTGAAAGGCTCTTCGTTCTTAGTTTCTTCCTTACGATATCTCACGTTTTCCAGAAGTGCCACGTCCCCATCCTGAAGACTTTCAACCGCTGCCTTGACGGAATCATCCACAACTACGTCTGAAGCTGCGAATATAACGTCCTTGCCGAGAAGCTGCGCGAGTCTGTCGGCTACAGGCTTAAGGGAATACTCAGGCTTGGCTTCTCCCTTAGGTCTTCCCATATGTGACATGAGTATCACCTTGGCTCCGTTTTCCATGAGATAATTGATCGTAGGAAGTGCAGAAGTGATCCTGATATCATCTGTGATCTCACCGTCTTTCATAGGAACGTTGAAGTCACATCTCACCAGAACTTTTTTACCTACAACATTGATGTCTCTAACTGTTTTTTTCATTTGAAAACCCTCTCTTAAAACAAATTATCGGCAGCCGGAATCCTCCGGCCGCCTCATTATATACTCATTATGCGTGGTCTACGCTGTACATATGCTGGATCAGTTCAAGAACCTTCTTGGAATATCCGTATTCATTGTCATAGAATGCCAGGAACTTGAAGAACTTATTGTTCAGCTGGATACCTTCTCTTGCGTCGAAGATCGAAGTGTGCGGATCTCCAACGAAGTCCAGTGATACTACTTCATCATCTACGTATTCGATGATTCCCTTCATTGGTCCTTCTGACGCTTCCTTGACTTTAGCGCAGATTTCTTCATAAGTAGTTTCTGTCTTAGTCATGATGTTCAGGTCGATCATTGATACGTCTGATGTAGGTACTCTGTAAGCGATACCTGTCATTTTACCTTCCAGTGAAGGGATAACCAGTGACACTGCCTTGGCAGCTCCTGTTGAAGTAGGGATGATGTTGTTGAATACTGATCTTCCTGTTCTCCAGTCCTTCATTGAACGAGCATCTACTACCTTCTGCTTAGCTGTAGCAGCGTGGATAGTTGACATGAGACCCTGATCGATCCCGAAATTATCTTCTATTACTTTCGCCAGCGGTGCCAGACAGTTAGTTGTACATGAAGCATTGGAAACAACGTTCATTGAGCTTTCGTACTTGTCGTGGTTTACACCCATAACGAATGTAGGTGTTTCTTTATCCTTGGCAGGTGCAGTAATGATAACTTTCTTAGCACCCTGATCGATATGCACCTGTGCTTTTTCAGTAGTATTGTAAGCACCTGTACCTTCAACGATATATTCAGCGCCGCATTCTCCCCAAGGAATCTTTGATGCATCGCTTTCACTGTAAACAGGAACCTTCTTACCGTCGATGATCAGACCGTTTTCATAATAATCCAGTTCTTTAGGGAATCTGCCGAATGTTGAGTCATATTTCAGCATGTATACCATATATTCAAGATCTGCATTTCTTACATTGATGCCTGCGATCTCGATGTCATCTTCGAACATTGCTGCTCTGATAACTACTCTTGAAATACGACCGAATCCGCTTATACCGATTTTGATTGCCATTTTTCTTACTCCTCTCGAATCATAATAGCGTTCAATAATAAATAAACAATATATATCAACCCCGGAAGCTCTCTCCCTCGCTTCCTTTATGGGATCAATAACGTCTTCTCTTGGATGATGAAAGTATATTCATCTCATCCCTATATTTTGCGACCGTTCTTCTGGAAATATTTATTCCTTTCTCCCTAAGGACCTCCACCATGTACTGATCGCTGCAAGGCGCTTTTGGATCCTCCTCATCAACGATTTCTTTGATGAATTCCTTGATGCTCATGGAAGATATCCCTTCTCCCTCACTTCCCGACACACCTGCCGAGAAGAAATACTTTATCTCGAAAACTCCTCTAGGGCATTGCAGATACTTGCCGTTTATGGATCTTGATACTGTAGATTCATGTATTCCCACTTCTTCTGCAATATCCTTTAAAGTAAGCGTCTTCATGTACTTACTTCCCTTGTCCAGAAATTCTTTCTGATGTTTCACAACGGCAGTTACTACATTATATATAGTCTGTTTTCTCTGTTCTATGCTCTTGATGAGCCATAATGCCGAATTGACACGATCTGACAGGTACTTATTCAGATCATCATCTTTATCTGCTTCCTTGAGCAGCTTCTGATAATATGAGCTTACCATCAGCCGCGGTGTGCTGCTTTCATTGATAGTAACGATATACTCATCGTCAACACGTTCTACCAATACGTCAGGTACGATATACCTGTTATCTGTCTGTGCCGCAAAACCTCTTCCAGGCTTCGGTTCGAGGGTCCTTATAAGATCACTCATGTCCTGGGCTGTTTTAGTTGATATTCCTGTACATCTGGCGATTATATTCAGTCTGTTGCCTGCCAGATCTTCCAGATGCTCATTTATAACAGTCTCAAAAGCTTCAGTAAGCAACCCCATCTGCCTTAGCTGTATGGTCAGACACTCGGCTAAATCTTTAGCCCCTACTCCTGCCGGATCAAAAGTATGTATAATGTCCAAGACTTCTTCGATCATTTCTTCATCGGCACCGGTCGCTTCTGCTATCTCGCCCACTGAAGATGTCATATATCCATTTTCGTCAAGGGATTCGATTATATATTTTCCGATCTTGCGATATTCTTTTTTAGGTGCAGCAAACTGCAGCTGAAACATGAGGTGTTCCGGCAGCGTGACATCTGAAGACGAAACGTACTGCTCATAATTATTTTCCTTCTCTTCAGAGTCTTTACTGCTCATATTCCCATAGCTTATATCATCATATTGTCTGTCTCTGACGTATTCCTTCCAGTCGAAGTCATCGTCCTTCCGACTGTCTTTCTTTTCCTGCACATGTTCCTGCTCATGAAGTTCCGCATGTTCAGGCTGTTCAGGCTGAGACTGTTCCAGGACAGGGTTAACCAGAAGCTGTTCCTCTACATAGGTTTCCAGCTCCTGTGTATTGAACTGCAAAATCTGTATTGCCTGTATCAATTCAGGGGTCATCACCAGTTTTTGCTGTTGTTCTATTGTCAGGTCATATCCCAGCTTCATACTCATGTGCATACCTCTGTTTTGATTTTACCATATTGCAAGTTTTTTGCCAACGTCAGATTTTTTCGAATTTTTGAATCATTATTTAATCAATAAATCTATCTGAGATCCGGAAAATCCAGTTGTCTCAATGCTTCAAACAAGATTATATTTGCCGAATTGCTAAGGTTCAAAGAACGCAGGCGCGTATCTTTGCTCATGGGTATCCTGATGGCGCTTTCCTTATGCTCCTCGATAAAATCTCTCGGAAGACCGGCTGTCTCCTTTCCGAACAGGATCATGTCCTCATCCTGGAATGCTATATCTGTATAGAGGCTGCCGCCTTTGGTGGTAGCCAGAAACATACGGTGCCCTTTGCATTCTTCCAGAAAATCCTTGAGGCTTTCGTGGACCCTGACATCTACGTACGGCCAGTAATCAAGTCCCGCTCTCTTGAGACTCTTATCATCTATCGAAAACCCAAGGGGTTTAACAAGATGTAGCGCCGCTCCCGTAGCCGCGCAGCTCCTCGCTATATTCCCTGTGTTCGGCGGTATCTCGGGTTCAACAAGTACTATATGTATAGCCATTTCTTCATTCTCCTTTCGCTATATCATATTGTACTTCCTGCAAACCAAAAAGTGAAGACAAACCGTTGAAAATCGTTGAAATTCCAGTTGAAGTCCCATGGCAAGGTATGATATTATGGTTAGACTGGAATTATTATGGAGGTTTACCAATGAAAACAATAAAAATCGGATTACTGGGAATGGGTAACATCGGAACAGGAACTTACAAAACCCTCGAAATGAACAGAGCAGAAGTCGAGTCAACTCTTGGAACAAAAGTTGAGATCGTTAAAATACTTGAAAAGGACGTTACAAGAGACAGAGGTATCGAAGTACCTATGGACAAGTTCACTCAGGACCCTGACGTGATCTTCAACGATCCTGAAATCGACATCGTTATCGAACTGCTGGGCGGTATCGAGCCTGCATCATCATTCATGCTGAAGGCTATGGAAAACGGCAAGCACGTGGTTACTGCCAACAAGGCTGCTGTAGCTGCCAACTATCACAAGCTGATGGAAACAGCTAAGGCCAACAACATCATCTTCAAATTCGAAGCCAGCGTAGGCGGCGGCATCCCTATCCTGGGAACACTGACAGGCCCGCTGAGAGCTAACAAGTTTGAAGAAGTTATGGGTATCCTCAACGGAACTACCAACTACATCCTGCACATGATGACAAAGGAAGGCTGGAGCTATGACGAAGCCCTGAAGGATGCGCAGGCTCTGGGCTTTGCAGAAGCAGATCCTACTGCAGACGTTGAAGGTGTCGACGCAGCCAACAAGCTGTCCATCCTGATGGCTCTCATGTTCGATCACTATGTACCGCCAACAGAGATCCCTACAACAGGTATCACTGAGATCACTAAAGAAAAGATCGAAGAAGCACGTTCAAACAAGTGCAAGATCAAGCTGATCGCTCACGCTAAGAAAGAAGAAGACGGCAGCATCTTCTACGAAGTACGTCCTATGTACATCAGCGAAACTCATCCTCTGGCTAACATCAACAAGGAATTCAACGCTGTATTCGTAAAGGGCAATGCAGTAGACGATCTGATGTTCTACGGTAAGGGCGCAGGTCCTCTCCCTACAGGAAGTGCAGTTATGGGAGACGTTATCGAAATCTCAAGAACTATCTTAAGATAAACCGGCCGGGCCGTGACCCGGATCATTATCCATATATACAGGAGGTTATATAAATGACTTTATATGAACAATGGAAAGAACTGATCGAAAACCAGACAGAAGAAACATTTGAAGAATTCTGGGAAGAATATGCAGGAGCTGAAACTAAGCTTTACAGTGCTATCCTGGACGATCCTGCTAAGAAGATCGAAGGAACACTCGGCGAGCTGGCAGCTGAAAACGAAATCAGACCTGTTATCTACATGGGATTCCTCGATGGCATCGATACAAGCCTGAAGAAGAGCCAGGATTTCCAGAGTTTCGATGAAAACTCAAAGGTTGAGATCGAGATCGAACCTGAAACACTCTTCTACAACATGCTGGCTGCAGGAGCTGACTATCTCTACGGTCTGCCTCAGTGGGAAGATATCCTGGGTCTTGATAAGATGAAGGAAATCGCTAAGAAATACAAGCAGTCAAAGACCGTAGTCAAAGAAAAGAAGATCGGAAGAAACGAACCGTGTCCATGCGGATCAGGCAAGAAATATAAGCACTGCTGTGGCAGGAATTAGTTTTCTCGGCGCACTGAAAACTATTCAAAAAAACGAGCCCGTACCTCTCATTGAGATTCGGGCTTTCTTTATGCTTTTCTATACTCCGACTTTCTTGCACAGATCTTTGATCGCACATTCTTCGCACTTTGGATTTCTGGCACTGCAGCAGTTCCTGCCATGGAAGATCAGGCTGTGATGAGCTTCCGACCACCTGTCTTCAGGCAATACTTTCATCAGCCCCAGCTCTGTCTTAAGAACGTCTTTTTCCGAAACAAAGCCTATGCGGTTGCTGACTCTGAACACATGGGTATCCACTGCTATCCTCTGCTGTCCGAATCCCACAGATAAAACTACATTGGCCGTCTTTCTGCCTACTCCGGGCAGAGCCACAAGAGCATCGTAATCTTCCGGCACTTGTCCGCCGTGCTTCTCGACAAGCTGCTTCGCCAGTGCAATTATGTTCTTCGACTTGGTCTTATACATACCTATCGTCTTGATATATTCTATCACATCTTCCTGATCAGCCGCAGCCAAAGAAGCCGCGTCAGGATATGCCTCAAATAATGCCGGCGACACCTTGTTGACGCTCTTATCGGTCGTCTGCGCAGAAAGTGCTACCGCGATGATCAGCTCGTATGTATTCTTATGATGCAAAGCGCACTCCGCATCAGGATATTCAGTTCTCAATCTATCTAGGATCTCTGTCGTTTTCTTCTTGGAAAAAGCCATAAGTTCACCTCCGTCGTAATATTAATTATATATAAAGGTAGTGATTTTGCAAATACTGATTTTGAGACCCTATATATAGCGGTCTTTATCCGAAGTTTATACCATTTGAATAGGTTTCTATTATTTTTCAGAAAATAATAACAAAACTGAGAAAAAACTAGTTACATTTTCGAATGACTTGTAGTATAATTACTACGTTATAATTTATTCAATTATATAAATCTTTAATGGAGGTGTTTTATGTCAACGTACACACAAGTTGAAAAGGGCGGCCTGTTCGAATTAACAGATGCGGCTCGTGCGGAACTGGTGTCATCAAAGTACTACAATGAAGACCTGGCTCCTACATCAGTTTCACAGAGAAACTGGACTACATACAGCATCACTATGCTGTGGGTTGGAATGTCAATTTGTATTCCATCATTATCACTTTCATCCGGACTTATCGGTATGGGCGTATCCCCATGGCTGGCAGTACTGAACGTAGCACTGGGTAACTTGATCATCCTGATCCCTATCCAGCTGAACTCACAGATCGGTACTAAGTACGGTATCCCATTCCCTCTGTTCGCAAGACTGACTTTCGGTACTAGAGGTGCTCAGCTCCCAGCTATCCTGAGAGCGATCACTGCCTGCGGTTGGACTTCTGTACAGGCATGGGTAGGCGGCGGCGCTGTTGCAGCTATCATCAGCCTCGTTGCTCCTAAGTTCCTCGATGCTACTTGGACAATCGGACTCCCTTCATGGGGCGGAATCCAGACTGTAGCAATGGGACAGTTCATTGGTTACGTTATCTTCATCCTGTTCATCGCTTGGATCGCATACACTGGTATGGACCAGATCAAGTGGGTTCAGGACATCGGTGGTCCTATCCTCGTAGTAGTTATGATCGCTCTGCTGATCTGGGCAGCTGGTCTGGCTAAGGACGCTGGATACGGATTCTGGGAAGTAATGGCTCAGCCTAACGACTCAGCTCTGATCGAAGCATCAGGCGGTATGTGGAACGTATACATGGGCGGCCTGATGGGTAACATCGCATTCTGGGCTACAATGGCTCTGAACATCCCTGACTTCTCAAGATATGCTAAGTCACAGAAAGACCAGTTCAGAGGTCAGCTCTACGGAATGCCGCTGCCAATGGCAATCTGCGCATTCATCGGAGCTTACTTCGCACAGGCTACTAAGCTGGCTCTGGGAACAGCAATGTTCGACCCAACTGGCGTATTCTACTACATCGACAGCAAGCTGGCTGTAATCATCTCAGCTATCGGAGTTGTTATGGCTACAGTAACTACTTGCGTAGCTGCTAACGTAGTAGCACCTGCTAACGGAATCTCCAACATCAACCCTAAGAAGATCAGCTACAAGATGGGCGTTATCATCACAATCATCATCGCATTCTTCATCCTGCAGGCTTGGTGGATCTATGGTTCCGGTGGCGCATACTTCACATGGATGAACGCTTACGGAACAATCCTGGCTCCTATCGCAGCTATCTTCATCGCAGACTACTTCGTTTGCAAGCAGAAGAGAGTTGACGTTGCAGGTCTGTTCGTAGGAGAAGGCGGCAAGTACTGGTACTCAAACGGTATCAACTGGGCAGCTATCATCGCATGGATTGCAGCATTTATCCTGCCTCTGCTGGTATACTTCGGAGTATCCGGAGCATTCATCGGATTCATCAACTCAATCAACTATGTATGGTCATTCGTAGTAGGTTTCGTAGTATACGTAATCCTGATGAAGACTTCACTGGCTGGAAAGTCATTCGTAACTGAAGAAGAACACGAAGCTTTCACAGAAAGAGCTTAATTCTATAAAAACTTTATAGAACATTGATATCACGGAAATCTCAACAGAGACATTCCTACATATTAAAAACACAGGAGCCTTTGAGACCCAAAGGCTCCTACTATTATCAAAATAAAAAAGGAGGAATAAGTTATGGATTTATTGATCAAAGGCGGCACAGTCGTAACAGCTAAAGCGTCATTCAAAGCTGACGTAGCAGTTAAGAACGGTAAAATCAGTGCCATCGGTACTAACCTGAAGCCTGGAAAGAAGACAGAAGTTGTAGATGCAAAAGGTAAGATGATCCTTCCTGGCGCAATCGATGGTCATACTCACTTAGCAATGCCTTTCGGTGGAACTATAGCTACAGATGACTATCACACAGGAACTAGAGCTGCTGCTTGCGGCGGTACTACTACAGTATTTGACTTCGTACTCCAGGGTGTTGGCGAACCAATGGACGCTGCACTGGCTAGAAGAGATGCTATCTGTAAGGAACAAGGTCCTGCTATCGACTACTCATATCACATCGGAGTAGGTGATGTTACAACTCCTGAAATGCTGGCTTCAATGGATGAATGCGTTAAGCAGGGAATCACTTCCTTCAAGGTATTCATGGTTTACGACTTCGGCGTAGACGATGGCCAGTTCTATGAAACATTACAGCATGCTGCTAAGATCGGCGCTCTCGTAGGAGTTCACGCTGAAAACAAGCATGTAAATGATTCACTGATCAAGAAGTGTCTGGCTGAAGGTAAGACTGAAGCTTGGTGGCACTATGTAACTAAGAACGAAGACGTTGCAGGCGAAGCTTGTGTAAGAGCAGTAAACCTGGCTAAGATGGCAGGCGCTTCACTGTACATCGTTCACCTGGACAACGAACAGGGCGTTAAGGCTGTTGCTGATGCAAGAGCAGAAGGTTATCCTATCTTCGCAGAAACTTGCCCTCAGTACCTGTCACTGACTAAGGACGTTTACAAGAACGGAATCCCTGAAAATGGACTTAGAGCTCGCGACTTCGTATGCTCACCTCCAATGAAGGGTAAGGCTTCCCAGGATGCTCTGTGGAACGGAATCAAGACTGGTGCTGTATCAACTCTGGCTACAGACCACTGCCCATTCTTACAGTCAGAAAAAGACTGGGGAATCACTAAGAAAGACGGAACTCCTGGTAACTTCACAACAATCCCTAACGGATGTGCTGGTATCGAAAACATGTACCCTTACATCCTGTCAGAAGCTAACAAGGGAAGAATCTCCTTCGAAAAGGCAGTAGAAATCTCCGCTACTAACCCAGCTAAGCTGTTTGGTATCGACTACTGCAAGGGCGCTATCGAAGTTGGCCTGGATGCTGACATCGTTATCTACGACCCTAAGAAGAAGTTCGTTGTTAAGAACGCTGAAAATCAGCACGGTGCTCTCGACCACACTGTATGGGAAAACGTTGAATTCAAGGGATATCCTGTTGCTACTTACTCAAGAGGTAAGCTGGTATTCGACGGTAAGGACTACGTTGGTCAGGCCGGCGACGGTCAGTTCGTTAAGTGTAAGAAAGTTAAGTTCAAGAGCCCAGAATTCTAAATCGAGTTTTGAGACTGAAACTGACATTAACTCGGGTGCGAAAGCACCCGGGTTTTTTATTGCATAAAAAAGGACCGATACATAATGTATCAGTCCTTCGCTTGCTAAATATTATTCTGCATGGGCACTGCCCTTTGCATTTTAGCCGATAACCAGTGATGGTGCAGTGTAAACTCTTGCAGCCATTTCCAGATCCAGTTCATAAAGGCTTCTGCTGTCGCCTCCGAACAGTTCGAATTTCTTAACGTTGTCATCAGCATTGTCTTCTTCTTCTGCCTGTTCCTTAACGAACCAGTCGAGGAACTGCATAGTTCTGAAGTCTTTTTCTTCATATGCCACTGCATAGATATCATTGATCAGTGCAGTTACTACTCTTTCGTGTTCTGCTCCTGCCTTCAGCGGATCGATGAATTCCTTGAATTCCTTGTCAGGCTTAGCGATAGCATCCAGTACTACTGCTTCGCCATTCTGCTGCAGGTATTCCATGAACAGAACTGCGTGGTCTCTTTCTTCCTGAGCCTGGATCTTGTACCAGTTGAAGTATCCATCGAGACCTTCGTCTTTATAATAATTTGCCATGTCCAGATAGAGATAAGCTGAGTAGAATTCAGCGTTTACCTGTGCATTGAGCATTTCTACGATCTTCTTTGATAACATGTTATTACCCTCCTTCATGTTTAAAACGTTCTTATTTGATTTTAATGTCTGCAGAGATCATTATTTATCTCCGTTAATATCTACATTTCTTTTGTTGAGTTAATTATACCACGTAGTGAATCAATTGTCCATAATTATTTTTACCTTTTTAGTCCAGTATATGTATTTTCATACTTTTCTTATCGGCTGACTATATCCATTCGATATCCGCCCTTTTGATCCTTTCAGGTATGTGCATGTACTCCTCATCCTTAGGATATCCCATCATGAATGCGCCATAAAAGCTATGTGCTCTTGGCAGTTTTGGCAGAAGTGCCTTTATCTCCGGAACTGCATTACACATCCTCTTGAAATAACCTGCCCAGCATGTACCTACACCCTTTGACTGGAGATACAGCTCCGCAGTTGTCATGGCAATAGCAGTGTCTGTTTCAGGTGAGATAGCATAGTCTGAAGCATACGCCAGGAGCATTGTTGGCGCTGTACCCATCACAACGTTATTGCCTGCAGCATATTCCGATATTATTTCAGGTGAGATATTGTTTTCCTCAGCGTATTTCAATATATGCGCCATTATTTCTTTGATAACTTTATCGTCATCTATTATGATCCATTTTGTCGGATGCTGATTCTTGGCACTTGGTGCCCATGAGGCAAGTTCCAGCGCTTCCTCGATCAGTTTTCTGTCCACCTTCTCACTGCTGAAATGTCTGTAAGATCTTCTTCTCAAAATATGATCCTTGAGGTCATCACTGAACCCTTCAGAGATCTGCGGAAGTGCCCTTTGCATGATAGCATCCTGCTCTCCGAAGGAGATCGCCTTTTCCGGGCAGGCAGCAGCACAATGCATGCATGCCATACAGCTCTTACCTTCGGCAAGCTGCGGCTTTCCATCAACTTCTTCAAGGACCGTGAACGGACATACAGACAGACATGTGAGGCAGCCTGTACATTTTTCTTTATCTATGGTTATCATTTTTATAATCCCTTTCTGTTTTCTTAGATATTATCATATTAAATCGCCTGACTTTCGTCAATATTTAGCCGGGAATATATTAAGTATGGTTCTTCGACAATTTTTGATATAGGCTTGACAGTTGCACAACTATTCAACTATAATGACAACGATTGATATAATTGAATTTCTGTGCAACTATAGTTCGATATTATTTATCTGTACCGTAAGAAAGGAGTTACGATGGGAAAGAATGAAATATGCTGCGACTGCAGCGCAATACATGAAGAAACGATAACTTATGTCCGTCAGGATATTTCTTCTGACGATCAGCTGACTGCAATGTCCAAGCTATTCAAGGTGTTCGGTGACAGCACACGCATCAATATACTTGCTGCACTCAACTGTCATGAAATGTGTGTGTGCGATCTAGCTGTT
The DNA here is from genome assembly GCA_030536355.1 of Bacillota bacterium. Taxonomy (GTDB): domain Bacteria; phylum Bacillota; class Clostridia; order Peptostreptococcales; family Anaerovoracaceae; genus Lentihominibacter. The sequence continues at coordinate 39,800 of JAUNQD010000005.1, forward strand.
TTGATGGATATGACGAAGTCGGCAGTCTCACATCAGCTAAGAGTCCTTCGCGACAACAACCTGGTGAAATTTGAAAAGAAAGGAAAGCATGCTTACTATTCTCTTGCAGATGATCATGTGAAAGAAATACTGGACATAGCACTGGAACATATCAATGAATAAAACATACATATTAGAAAATCTCGGCTGTGCCAATTGTGCAGCTAAAATGGAGCGAAAGATACAAGATATTCCGGGAGTAGAGTCAGCCTCTATTATTTTTGCTACTAAGCAGCTTAGGATAGAAGCAGTGGATCCTGAAGCTTTGGTCGGCGATATCCAATCTATTTGTCAATCGATCGAAGGTGAAGTTCTGGTTGTTGAAAGAGGAGCAGGACCAAAGAGCCGCGAAAGCTCCTCATCCAACTCTGGCAGCAAAGCGAAAAACGGCTTTTTCAGCGGGCATAAAGCCGATATCATAACTTTGGTCATTGGTGCGGTTTTGTTCGCTGTAGGAGTGATTTTAGAGCATGTATGGGGTTATGATATGTGGTTCGCAGGTGGAGGAAGGATCGTCATCCTCACCTTCATTATTTTCGCTGCAGCATACATTTTTCTCGGCCGTGAAGTGCTGATAACGGCAGCGCGCAATATCTGTCACGGACAGGTGTTTGACGAGAATTTCCTCATGTCTATTGCTACCTTAGCGGCATTTTGTATCGGCGAATTTGCTGAAGGTGCCGGAGTTATGCTCTTCTATCGTATAGGTGAGCTGTTTGAAGATATCGCTGTAGAACGCAGCCGGTCACAGATTATGGATGCTGTGGATATGCGTCCTGAGACTGTAACCCTTGTTTCAGAAGAAGCACATGACCATCATGACCATGAGCACGACCGTGACTGTCATTGCGGGTGCGAACATGATCACGATCACCCTGAGCATCATCACGAGCATTGTCATCATGAGCACCATGAATCGACCCGCATCATCCCTGCAGGCGAAGCTAAACCGGGAGATATCCTTCTTGTTCGTCCGGGAGACCGCATACCTCTTGATGGCATAGTTATTGAAGGCGAAAGCCGTATAGATACTTCCCCTGTTACAGGTGAGCCTGTCCCTGTCAGCGCTCGTCCGGGAAGTGAAGTTATTTCCGGCTGCATCAACGAACAAGGTGTCCTGAAGATCCGCGTTACAAAACCATTGTCTGAATCCATGGTAACACGTATCCTCGACTCCGTAGAAAATGCAGCTGCCGGCAAACCAAAAATAGATAAATTCATCACTAAATTCGCAAAAGTATATACACCGATAGTTGTTGCTCTGGCTGTACTGACAGCAGTGATCCCATCTCTCATTACAGGAGACTGGGCGCTTTGGATCGAAACAGCCATCACCTTCCTGGTTATCAGCTGCCCTTGCGCACTGGTGATCAGCGTGCCGCTGGCGTTCTTTTCCGGCATCGGTGCCGCTTCTAAACTGGGTATCCTCTTTAAAGGAGGCCTCGCCATCGAAGCTCTTAAGAATATCAAAGCCGTTGTTATGGATAAGACAGGAACTATCACTAAAGGTGTGTTTGTTGTAGACAGTATATCGACATTTAACGATACGTCTCAACATGAAGTACTCGCCATCGCCGCCGCCTGCGAATCTGCATCTTCCCACCCTATCGCAGCGAGCATTTTAGCGAAGCATAGTGAGACTGAACACCATGAACACTGCGAGTGCGGCCACCATGAACATGATGATCATTGTGAGTGCGGCCACCATGACCTTCAAGCGCCACATGCGATTTCCATAGAAGAAATCGCCGGCATGGGTGTCAAAGCCCAGCTTGCCGAAGGCACTGCCCTTTGCGGTAATAGAAAACTTATGCATGAATTCAGCATCGAGCTTCCTGCACTGGTTGAATCGACAGGCACAGAAGTTTTAGTTGCATTTGACAATAAATTGATCGGCCGTATCATCATCTCAGACCAGCTGAAAGACGATTCTGTAAGAGCCATCAATCGACTAAAGTCTATAGGGCTCGCCCCTGCTATTCTTACAGGCGATAACATCGAAAGCGCTACAGCTGTTGCTTCAGCAAGCGGCATCCCTAAGGTCCGTGCAGGTCTGCTGCCGGAAGACAAGTTGAGTGCTTTGAATGAACTGCGTGACGAGTTGGGCGCGGTTATGTTTGTAGGTGACGGCATCAACGATGCACCGGTATTGGCAGGAGCCGATGTTGGAGCTGCCATGGGTTCGGGTGCCGATGCTGCCATCGAAGCCGCTGACGTCGTATTCATGACATCTTCCCTTGAAGCCGTACCACAATCCGTGGAAATCGCACGTTATACCGGCAGGATCGCTATGCAGAATATCATATTCGCACTGGCTGTAAAGCTTCTGGTGATACTTCTCGGAATGGTTGGTTTCGCCAACATCTGGGCAGCTGTATTTGCCGACACCGGTGTAGCAATGCTCTGTATCCTCAATTCACTGAGAGTATTGTGGAGGAAGTATTCGTGATCTGGTTAGAATGATCATAGTTAGATATTATGGAAGGCATTTTGATGAAAACTATAGTTTTAGCAGGCTATTTCGTCAAAATGTCTTCCTTTTTTATACTTTATCGTCATACTTTTTACGAAACAGGCTATTATCTAGTCACTTTCGTCAAATTGCACTAAACATCAGCGACATTTAATCTGTATTTTGACGAACCACCTACCATAAATATAATTTTTCGTTAAAACAGCTTCGATATTCACCTCATATCCTTGACCGCCGCCCATGCTATTGGTAAAATATTCCATATATTAGAATAGGAAGGATATATTGGATGAGAGATAATGATTATAGCCGTTGCGATATCCGATTTCAAAGGGACATCAATACGTTATTATTGAAAGTTACAACGGAATTGACACAACTTAACAATGAATTGAAGTCACTGCGAGGCGGAACTCTATACACTAAAAAATATAAATCCAATAATATTTTTACCGAGTACTATAAAGGAAAAGAACGAAGTATTGGCAAGAATAAAGATAGAATTCACATGTTGGCTCGAAAAAAATATGTGAGTTCTCTTATCAAGAGTATGACCCCTTACCATAAGTCATTGAAACGTCTCGCTAAAGATATTAAGGAGTCGAATAGTATCGACAATATAAATAAACTGCTGACTGAATATTCATCCCTTAATCTCGACATGTCCAAGATCCTCTTCTCTCACAGCGAGCAACAATGGCTCAGCCAGCCATATGAACGAAATCCCGCTTACCCCGAAGAACTCAAATTCAGCACGACCAATGAAGTCCTCATGCGTACCAAGTCTGAGCTGATCATTGCCAATCGCCTCGAACATTACAATATCCCCTATCTCCCGGAAATGCCGCTATGGTTTACCTACAACCTTCGCCCCAAATATCCGGACTTCACTATCCTCAAACCCAACGGCGAAATCATCATTTGGGAACATATGGGCCGTATGGACAAGGAAGATTATTTTATCAAGAACAGCAGAAAAATCGTTGAATACCGTCAGAACGGCTACAGCCAGAACACCAACCTGATCATCACCTTTGAAGAAGATATCATTGAGCCGGGAATGATCGACCATATCATAGAAACTCGTATCTTGCTCTAATGTGCAAAGAGCACTCTTTCTGCAAAGCAAGGTATCGCACTAGCGCTATGCTGCCGCAGGACTCCCTTAAAAAGTCCTACGCGGCAGCTTTAGCGGTTGCACCGCCGCCTGATTCTTGATAGAATATACTGGGATGAAAGGGGCATAATGTCGGTACCAATACATCCCGTAGATTTCGTAAATCACATTTCTTAATTTCAACGAAAGGAGCCGGCCCACCGCGGTCCGGAGCATACACAAAACATGGACTACAACAAACTGGCGGAACTGTTATTCCCGCATATAGACAAAACTCCTGAAGATTACGAGGTAATGTTCCCACAGAGAGACCTTCCTGAAGGCGCTATGGTAACAAGACTTGGACCAAGCCCTACAGGCTTCATCCACTTAGGAAACCTCTACGGAGCATTCGTAGACGAAAGACTTGCACACCAGTCAGGCGGTACATTCTTCCTTAGAATAGAAGATACTGACGACAAGAGATACGTTGAAGGTGCAGTAGAAACCATCATCTCCTCTCTTAAGTTCTTCGACATCAACTTCGACGAAGGCGCTCTGCTGGACGGCGATATGGGTGATTACGGCCCTTATTATCAGAGCAAGAGAGGCGAGATCTATCAGTGCTTCGTCAAGAAGCTGGTAAGCGAAGGACAGGCATACCCTTGCTTCCTCACAGAAGAAGAACTGGCAGCCATCAGAGAAGAGCAGGAAGCTAATAAGGAAACTACAGGTATCTACGGCAAGTATGCTGTAAGCCGTAACCTGACGATGGAAGAGATCGAAGCTAATATCGCAGCGGGCAAGCCTTACGTAGTAAGACTCAAGTCCACAGGCAATCACGACCTTCCGTCAGAAGAAATCAAATATATCAAAGTGCAGGACGCCATCAGAGGCGAACTGTCAATGCCTGAAAACAACCAGGACGTTATCATCCTCAAGGCTACAGGCATCCCAACATATCACTTTGCACACGTTATCGATGACTACTTCATGAGAACTACTCACGTTGTAAGAGGCGAAGAATGGCTCATGTCACTGCCTATCCACGTTGAACTTTTCGAAAAGCTTGGATTCCCTATGCCAACTTACTGCCATACAGCAGTACTGATGAAGCTGGACGAAGGCAACAAGCGTAAGCTGTCCAAGAGAAAGGACCCTGAACTGTCACTTGACTACTACAGACAGGAAGGCTACCACCCACAGGCAGTCAAGGAATATCTGCTGACTATCCTCAACTCCAACTTCGAAGAATGGCGTATCGAAAATCCTGATGCTCCTATCGACGACTTCAAGTTCACTACAGAGAAAATGTCAAGTGGCGGCGCGCTGTTCGACCTGAACAAGCTCAACGATATCTCAAAGGACGTTCTCGTTAAGATCCCGGCATCAGAACTCACTAAGTTCATGACTGAATGGGCAAGAGAATTCGCTCCTGAAAAACTGCCGCTGTTCGAAGGCAACGAAGAATACATCGAAAAAGTCCTGGATCTGGGAAGAGACGGCAACAAGCCTAGAAAAGACCTTGTATACGCTAAGCAGATCTTCGACTTCATCAGCTACTTCTTCGATGACTACTTCAAGATCGAAGATACCATCCCTGAAAATGTGAGCGATGAAGACGCGGTACAGATCCTGACCAAGTATCTGGAAACTTACGACCACAGCGATGATCAGAGCCAGTGGTTCGATAAAGTAAGAGAAATCGGTACTGAAATGGGCTACGCTGCCAAGCCAAAGGATTTCAAAAAGAATCCTGACGACTACAAGGGTCACGTTGGTCACGTAAGTACAGTAATCAGAATCGCTCTCATGGGACGCAGCCAGTCACCTGACATCTGGGAGATCCAGCAGATCCTGGGCGAAGAAAGAACAAGAGAAAGAATAAGCGCACTGATCGTGTAAAGGGCACGTTCTTGCAAAGTGCACATATATGCAATAAAAAATGCGATGGTGAATAACCATCGCATTTATATTTTTTGTATATAATATTATTTGTTTTCTTCCAGCTTAGCCGCCTCTTCCGGAGTCATCAGTCTGAACATCAATCCTGAGAATACTGCTATTATACCTCTCTCTGCGAAGTAGTCTTCTATAGCTTTTTGTACTTCCGGTGTATGATTCTCCAGATTAAAGAACTGTGCTCCGCACTGATCATGGAAGTGCACATATTCTCCGTATTTTTCCATGATTTCCTTTTTGAATGGAATCACGTCGTTGAAGCTTATTATCATCCTATTCCCTCCGTAAGTTCATTATCATCCATGCCGCAAGTTATAGCTGCCAGCTGTCCAGATAGTTTTTTTGTTCTTCTGTCAATTCGTCGATCTCGATTCCCCATGCAGCAAGTCTTCTGCGAGCGATCACATCGTCGATCTCATCAGATACGTCGATGACTTTGTTGCCCAGCTTGTCATGATTTTCCTTGATATAAAGTGCTGACATGGCCTGTACTGCAAAGCTCAGGTCCATGATCTCTGCAGGGTGTCCATCTGCTGCTGCGATATTGGCAAGCTTACCTTCCCCGATAACGTTGATTATCTTACCGTTAGGCAATTCATATCCTGTGATGTTAGCACGCATTTCACCTGATGATACTGCAGCTTCTTCAAGTCCCGCCATGTCGATCTCAACGTTGAAATGACCTGCATTGGCCAGGATAGCTCTATCCTTCATGGTCATCATATGGTCAACAGTTATAGTATGCTTGCAGCCTGTTGCTGTCACGAAGATATCTCCGAGAGGTGCTGCCTGCTCCATCCTCATAACATCATATCCATCCATCTTGGCTTCCATAGCCTTAACAGGGTCGATCTCTGTAACGATGACTTTAGCTCCGAGGGCAGCTGCTCTCATGGCGATACCTCTGCTGCACCAGCCGTAGCCCACTACAACTACTGTCTTGGATGCCACGATCAGGTTAGTATTCCTCATGATGCTGTCCCAAACGGACTGACCTGTGCCGTATCTGTTGTCAAACAAGTGCTTACATTTAGCATCGTTAACAGCCACCATAGGGAACTGCAGAATGCCTTCGCGTTCCATAGCCTTCAGTCTGATAACGCCTGTAGTTGTTTCTTCACATCCACCGATTACTTCTGTTCTGAGATCAGGGCGCTTGTTGTGAAGCATTTCGACCAGGTCGCCGCCATCGTCTATGATGATGTTAGGCTTATGTTCTAGACACATCTCGATGTGTCTGAAGTATTCTTCTTCTGTCGCTCTGTGATATGCGAATACTACAAGGCCTGAATCAGCCAGTGCTGCTGCAACATCATCCTGAGTTGACAATGTGTTGCTGCCTGTTACTGACATCTGGGCTCCGCCCGCTGCCAGCACGAGGCACAGGTAGGCAGTTTTGGCTTCCAGATGAACTGACAAGCTGATTTTCATGCCTTCGAACGGTTTAGTTTCCTTGAATTCATCTTCCAGTGTTCTAAGGAGCGGCATGTTGTTTCTGACCCACTCGATCTTACGATGGCCGGAAGGAGCAAGATTTATATCTCTAATATCGTAATTCATAATTTTCCTCTCATGTAAAGCCCGGTCATTGACCGGGCTTCTCATTATTCTACAGTTACTGATTTAGCCAGATTCTTAGGCTTATCGATATTACAGTTCCTTTCTTTAGCTACATAGTATGCGAAGATCTGCAGCGGGATAACTGCCAGTACAGGAGCCACTTCGTCCATGCACTGCGGTACATAGATCACTTCGTCTGAAACGTTTTCGATCTCTGTCTTGCCATCCTTGGATACGCCGATGATGCGTGCTCCTCTTGCTCTGATTTCTTCTACGTTGGATACCATCTTTTCATATAGGAAGTCCTGAGTTGCCAGTGCGAATACCAGTGTATCAGGTTCCATCAGTGCGATAGTTCCATGCTTCAATTCACCTGCTGCGATGGCAAATGAGTTGATGTATGAGATTTCCTTCAGCTTAAGTGAGCCTTCGTATGATACTCCGCTGTCCAGACCTCTTCCGATGTAGAATACGTCTTCCTTGCGGTGATACTTCTTAGCCAATGCTGCGATCTCAGTTTCCTTATCAAGGATCTGTTCAACCTTTTCAGGGAGAGCTTTCAGTTCTTCAAGAACCTTGCCATAGTATTCCTTATCGATAGTTCCCTTGGTGCTTCCCATGTACAGACCGATCAGGTACATGCAGATCAGCTGTGTAGTGTAAGCCTTGGTTGATGCTACTGCTATCTCAGGGCCTGCCCATGTGTAGAATACATCATCTGATTCACGAGCTACAGATGAGCCTACAACATTTACTACGGAGAGAACACGTGCACCTTTGCGCTTAGCTTCTCTGAGAGCTGCCAGAGTATCCAGAGTTTCTCCTGACTGCGAGATGGCGATGAATAATGTATTTTCATCCACGAACGGATCTCTGTATCTGAATTCTGATGCGATATCAACTTCTACAGGAACTCTTGCCATCTTCTCGATAACCAGTTTTCCCACGAGACCTGCATGATATGCAGTACCGCATGCTACGATGTATACCTTATTGAAACCTTCGATATCTTCCTTAGTCATGGAGATACCGTCCAGGTTGATGCTTCCGTCTTCGTTGATACGTCTAAGAAGAGTTTCGCTGATTCCCTTAGGCTGTTCATGGATCTCCTTCAGCATGAAGTGATCGTAGCCTTCTTTTTCTGCTGCGTCAGCATCCCAAGTCACGTTGAATACTTCTCTCTTGACTTTATCGCCATGTTCGTTGTAGATAACGATATCGTCCTTAGTCAGTACTACTGTTTCGTTGTTTTCGATCAGGTATACCTGTCTTACGTATTTCAGCAGAGCAGGGATGTCTGATGCGATGAAGTTGAAGCCCTTGCCGATACCTGCTACCAGCGGAGCGTCTTTTCTTACCGCTACCATCTTGTCAGGTTCATCTGCTGCGATGGCACAGATAGCATAAGCTCCTCTCATTTCTTCAACAGCCTTGTTCACTGCTGCCAGGAGATCTCCATCATAATAGATGCCGATCAGGTGAGCGATGACTTCTGTATCAGTTTCAGACTTGAATACTACGCCGTATTCCTTGATGAGCCATTCTTTGATTTCCTGATAGTTTTCGATGATACCGTTATGTACGATGGCGATGGAATTATCCATATTGCCGTGAGGATGTGAATTCACATCTGATGGTGCTCCGTGTGTAGCCCATCTTGTATGTCCGATACCTACTGAACTGTCAAATTCAGGTTCACCTATGATCTTTTCGAGATTTTTGATCTCGCCTACATGTTTTCTGATCTCGATCTTGCCATTGATTGGCAGAGCGATACCGGCAGAGTCATATCCTCTGTATTCCAGTCTTTTAAGACCATCTATTACTTTTTCTTTAGCGTGATCGCTTCCTATGTATCCAACTATTCCGCACATTTTGCCGTCCTCCTATACCTATTAACCAAACCTCTTGGTCAGCAGCACTGCCAGATCTTCTGCCAGCTTAGTGATATGACCTACATCCTGTCCTTCCAGCATTACACGTACCAGCGGTTCTGTTCCGGAAGGTCTGATAAGAACTCTGCCAAGACCTTCAAGCTCTTTTTCAGTCGCTTCGATGGCAGCCATGATATCCTTATCTGATTTGTATTTTTCTTTGTTTTCATTCTTCACTCTGGCATTTTTAAGTACCTGAGGGAAGATCTCGATTTCGTCGCTAAGTTCGGACGGTTTCTTACCGCTCAGCAGGATCGCCTGCAAAAGCTGCAGTGATGAGAGGATGCCGTCTCCTGTAGTAGTATGGTTCAGGAAGATGATATGTCCTGATTGTTCTCCTCCGATGGTGCATCCTGTCTGGAGCATTCTTTCGAGAACGTATCTGTCTCCTACTGAAGTAACGTCTACTGAGCATCCCATTCCTTCCACATACTTGTGGAATCCGATGTTGCTCATTACTGTGGCAGTTACCTTATCTCCCGGCAGCTGACCTTTTTCTTTCATCATCTTGGCACAGATGCAGATCAGTTTATCTCCGTCGATTATTCTGCCCTTTTCATCTACGGCGATCAGTCTGTCAGCATCGCCGTCGTAAGCCAGACCCAGGAACGCGCCTTGCTTCACAACTTCTTCCTGAAGTTTTTCAGGGTGTGTGGATCCGCATTTGTCATTGATATTCACACCGTCAGGCTTATTTCCTATTACTGTGATATCGGCGCCCAGATCTGTATATACCATCTCGGCGATCTTGTATGCCGCTCCGTTGGCACAGTCGAGAACCAGTTTGATTCCCTTGATGTCCACATCTATAGTATCTTCAAGGAATGCTGCGTATCTGTCAGCAGCATCATCATCTGCTTCGAGACATCTTCCCAGTTTTTCGCCTGTAATATGACTGTTTACATCGATATCTCTTAAGATTATATCTTCTATCTGATCTTCGATATCGTCATCCAGCTTGAATCCTTCCCCGTTGAAGAACTTGATTCCATTGTATTCGAATGGGTTATGTGATGCAGAGATAACTACTCCCGCATCTGCCTTGTAAGCCTTGACAAGGTATGCTATGGCAGGCGTAGGCAGGACCCCTACCTTGATAACGTTGCCTCCTACAGCCAGGATACCTGCGCTGAGAGCGTCTTCCAGCATATCTCCCGAAAGTCTTGTATCCTTGCCTATAAGCACTACAGGTCTCTTCTTATTCTTGCTGAGAACGTGAGCTCCGGCTTTACCCAGCTTGAATGCCAGTTCCGGTGTAAGCTCTGAGTTTGCCACGCCTCTCACTCCATCAGTTCCAAATAATCTTCCCATTTTCTTCTCCTATCATGATAAATACGTTTGTCGGCAATTCAGTGTCTATATATACCTTGCCGTTTTCCTCAGTAACGATGCCTTCTACGGTTGAGATCGATTTGATTGCATCTTTAGTTCCTACGATCCTTATCTGATCTGTAACATTGATTTCGTCAGGATCTATACTTCCGTCTTCCCCGGTCAGTTCAAGTTCGACCGTCTTGACTGACAGCTCCCTTATCTCTGCCTTGGCTGTATCTGAATTGAGTCTTACATTGAATATCTGATGACCCTTACTGTCAACGGCAGCCAGCGGTACATCTACCCATTTGCTTTCATCACGAACAGCCTCGCCTGGTTCTATTGTTCCGACAAGTTCCTTGACCTTGTTCACAGAACTTTCGGCTCCTGAAACAGTTATGACTTCAGGTGATGTCGCCAGCACCCAAGGAGTAGTTTCGCCTATGGTTTCACCTGACGAATTGGCCTGTAAAAATCCTATCATTACCGGCTTTGATTCATATACCAGTGTTTCCACGTCAAATGTCAGCGATGACTCGGATACGTTCTCCAGATTCAGTCCTACCGGCAAGTTGACCACGATCTTTCTTGTGTTTTCACCCAGATCACAATCTGCAACCTCTACGGATGCTGTAAGTCCATTCTTCTTGACTTCATTCACGTCGGAACGCTTCCCGCTTATTGTAGCGCTTACTGCAAGTTGTTCATCATATGCCACTGCCATACCTTCACCGGCCAGTTCTTCGGTACCGATGAAGTTCACGGGTATGTTTGTGATCTTCGTTCTCGTATCAGGGTCGACTTCTCCCATGACATACAGCCAGAGGATGATCGCTGCCAGAAGCGAGATTATTTTCAGTGATGTGTTCTTATTATCGATCTTAAACATTATTTATCACCCCTTATCTTACTTATGAACCTAGGGATGATGGCCATGGTTCCTGTTACTTCGCCTGTATTGAGATACATGTTGAGCAAAGTTTTTTCAACAGTTTTGATATCCAGGAATCTGGAGAGATGACCTTCGCTGGCCATGGAAATGATTCCGGTCTCTTCCGAAACGATCAGCACCAAGGCATCCGAATGCTCCGTAACACCGATGCCGGCTCTGTGTCTCGTTCCAAGCTCCTTGCTTATTTCATTACTTCTTGTAAGCGGCAGAACGCATCCTGCTGCACATACTCTGCCATCTTTTATGATAACTGCACCATCGTGGAGCGGCGCACCTTCATAGAATATGTTACCGAGGATCTGCTCGGAGATCTCCGCATCTATAACAGTGCCGCTTTCTACTATATCAGTGAGGTTTGTTTCTTTTTCAAAAACGATGAGAGCACCCACTCTGTCCTTGGAGAAAGCTTCCACAGCTTTAACGATATGGGCTGTGATCTTCTTGCCCTTTTCCTTATCCATCTGACTGAGCGGCGCTTTGACGATCTTGCTTCTTCCCAAATACTCAAGGGCTCTTCTGAGCTCCGGCTGGAACACTACTATTATGGCTACAGCCCCGAGGGAAACAGCACCCTTGAGAATCCAGTTTATGGTATGCAAATTAAGCAGACCTGTAAGTCCTGTAGCCACCACCAGAAGGATAACGCCCTTCAGCAGCTGCTCAGCTCTTGTCTGCTTGATCAGCTTCAGCAACTGATAGAATACGAAGGCAACTATCAGTATGTCTATGATATCGGCAATACCGACGCCTGAAAAAACATTTTCAAAAAACTTCTGCATCAATCTGCTCCCATTTAAACATAAAAATCCACATTTTATTTTACAGAAAAATCCGCTTTTTTTCAATAGGAAACGGAATAAATCACGCAGGCTTCACAAATCGAAGCACTCACGAAGCACTCATAAAAAAGGCGGAGCATATGCTCCGCCTTGATTTTATGTCTTATATTTATCAATATGTGGTTTCAAGTAAGCCATAATCCTTGTCGTTTCTCTTATATACGACATTTACAGCATCTGTTTCGATGTTGAGGAAGATGAAGAAATCATGTTCAACAAGTTCCATCTGCAGGATAGCTTCATCTACAGTCATCGGTGTCAGTTCGAATTTCTTCTTCTTAACGATCTTGCTCTGTTCTTCTTCAGGAAGATCCTCATATACAGGAAGATCTGCGAACATAACTTCCTTATGACCCTTATGCTTCTTCTGCAGTTTAGTCTTATACTTAGACATCTGATTTGACAGCTTGTCTATGATTCTATCAACGCCATCATAAGGATCATCTTCCTTGACTTCCGCTCTGAAGATAGTGCCCTTAGCATTGATAGTAGCCTCCATCTTGTAACCACCCTTTTCTCTGATTACCATGATGTTGCCTGTGATATCATCGGAAAAATACTTATCAAGCTTCTCGAACTTCTTGCTTACAGTCTTTTTCAGGTTATCACTTGGTGTATAATTTTTGCCTGTTATGTTTGTCTTCATAATAACGACCTCCTTTATAGGCTTTTTTCTATTGTACCACATATTGTAGCCAAGTAAAGCATTTTTACAGAAAAGTCAGAAAATATTCCAAAAGACAAAAAAATAATACAGGCTGTCCGTATGGCTCACCTGACCTGATCTTTGCCCCCACACCTGCCTTGACCCGGATTTTCCGGAGGACTTACTTCTAAACTACGCCATGATCACTGCCGCCTTGCGGATCAGCTTACGTGGGACCCTTCGCCCGTAGCTGGCCTGGCCTTTCAATCACAGACATGAGCCATACGCACAGCCCGATAAAAAGCTGTACTCGTTATTCAATTATCTGTATCCGGTCTTCTGTTACCGCCTGAAGCCAGTGTCAGCACATAAACTTTGGCTGCTCCCGCATCAAGAAGGACCTTGGAGCATGTATCCACAGTTGCTCCCGTAGTGAATATATCATCTACCAAAAGCACGGTTTTACCTTTAAGGCGTTCATCTATAGCCTGCTTGCCGGAGGCAGTGCCCTTTGCATTTATCGCGAAGGCATCAGCTAAAGCTAAACGACGGTCTGCCGGATTGAGACTTCGAAGCAGCCGAGTGTCTTTTCGTCTGATCAATACTGCCTCGTCTATCGGCACGCCCCAGCGTTTTGAAAGCCTGCTGGCCATCAGCGCCGACTGGTTGTAGCCTCTCTTTTTCATACGCGCTGTGCTTATCGGCACAGGTATTATAACATCAGGCTCGATGGTTTCGCAAGCCATACGATCATAAAGGATATCGCCGAATTTGGCGCCGTAGTATCCCTTGCCGTTGTACTTGAGATCCAGCAAAACTTCCCTCTCATGAAGACCGTAGGTGAGGCAGCTGAAGCCTTTCTCGAAAGCATGGTCTATCCGCATACAATCATAGCAAAGTCTGCCTCTGTATGTATCCGGCAAAGCCTTGCCGCACTTCTCACAAGTTCTGCCGGTTATCCAGTGGAACTTCTTCACGCAAAGGTCACACAGCGCATACGGCCGGCTTCTATCTATGAGGCTGCCGCAGCAAATGCAATATATGTTCGATGGAAAGATCGCCTCGGCGATCCCGTCTTTGATGGTTTCAAATATTCTCTTCATCCCTTATCCCTTTTACATATCATCCATACCGAGAAATCTCTTCAGCCTTACCCCAAGGCCTGAGAATCTCTCACTGATACGGTCGTTGTCGACCATCCCCTTTAACTTGTTTTCCGAGCCTACCAGAACCACAGCTTTCTTGCCCCTTGTTACCCCTGTGTACAGCAAATTCCTGGTAGCCAGCATCGGCGGGAACCAGCTTACCGGCATTATCACTACCGGAAATTCGCTTCCCTGGCTCTTATGGACTGTGACAGCGTATGCCAGTTCCAGTTCGTCCAGCTGGCTGAAATTATATGTGACGTATTTCACTTCATCGTAAACTACCGTTATCTCGTTGAACTCACGGTCTATCTTTTGTATGAATCCCACATCTCCATTGAAGACGCCTTCACCGTCCGTGAAATCTTCAAGGTTCTTCCACTTCAGCTGATAGTTGTTCTTTATCTGCATCACCTTATCGCCTTCGCGGAAAGTCCGCTCTCCGAAAACCTTTTCTTCCAGGCTCTTGTTTGGCGGATTCAACACTTCCTGAAGCTCTTTATTGAGATTGATACTTCCCAGCAAACCCTTTCTCACAGGCGTTAGTATCTGTATATCAGATGTCGGCGATAATTCTTTGTAGTATTCGGGAAGCCTTGTAAGGCAAAGCTCCTTGATAGTGGCCAGCATCTCTTTTTCTGTAGAACGCCTCAGTAGGAAAAAATCCTTATCCTTGGCATTGCAGTCAGGATATTCTCCTTTGTTTATCCTGTGGGCATTGACTACTATCATGGATTCTCCTGCCTGACGGAATATCTCCGTAAGACGAGTGCAGTAGATATATTCACTGGCGATGATGTCGCGGAGAACATTGCCTGCACCAACAGACGGCAGCTGATCTGCATCCCCCACTATGATGAATCTCGTACCCGGTCTTATGGCATTGACAAGTCCATTCATCAGCAGCAGGTCTATCATAGACGCTTCATCTACTATGACTGCATCGTAGTCCAGAGGATCTTCCTTATTCTTACCGAAACGCATCATGTCCTCGCCTTCGGAATAATAATATTCCAGCAGCCTGTGGATAGTCGATGCATAGTGTCCGGAAGTTTCTGTTATCCTCTTGGCAGCCCTTCCAGTCGGTGCTGCGATGGCAGTCTTGAGCCCGCTTTCTTCCAGTATGTTTATGATAGTGTTTATTATAGTCGTCTTACCTGTTCCAGGGCCTCCCGTGATGACCGATACACCCATGTTAAGAGATGTGGTCACTGCATGCTTCTGGTTTTCCGAAAGATATATCCCGGTAGCTTCCTCAGTCCTGGATATTAGGGTATCTATGCTGGCTGCTATTGGCTTCAACTGAGCTGAATTTATCTCACTGAGTGCCCTGCAGACGTTTTGTTCAGCCATATAATATGCCATTAAGAAGACCACATTCCTGCCGTCCAGATTTTCTATATGGATATTCCCTTCGAATGCCATTCCCACAAGCTGTTCTTCTATCAAATCTATCGGCAGATCAAGCAGCTGTCCTGTCTTCTCACAAAGTACACTCTGCGGCAGATATGTATTGCCTTCTCCAGCAAAATAACTTAGAGTGAATTTTATGCCGCTCCTGATCCTGTATTCATCATCGGCTGCTACGCCCATCTTCTCAGCTATCTTATCTGCTTTTTTGAACCCGATCCCGAACACGTCTTCTACCAGCCTGTAAGGATTTTCTTCAACGGCCTTGATGGTCTCTTCGCCATATACTTGATACAGTTTCATGGCATAGTTGGCACTGATGCCAAACTGCTGCAGGTATAGTGTGACGTTGGCGAATTCCCTGTGTTTTGCAAAGGCTTCAGCTATCTTATCAGCAGTCTTTTCCCCTATGCCGGAGATTTCCGTAAGCTTGTCAGGTTCCTCTTCTATGACGCGGAGCGCATCCTTTCCGAATCGAGAAACTATAGCTGCCGCAGTCTTGCGGCCGATACCTTTCATAACCCCGGATGACAGGAATTCCCTGATTCCATCTTCTGTAGAAGGCATCACTTCTTCAAAACCTTTGATGCTGAATTGTTCGCCGTAAGTAGGGTGTTCTATGAATTCCCCTGTAAGGACGTAGCTTCTTCCCACACCAACAGACGGCAGATTTCCCACTGCCGTGAATGCTTCTATTTCAGTTTCAAAAACGGCTACAGTGTAGCCGTTTTCGTTGTTGTGGAATATTATTTCTACTATCGTACCTTGCTTTTCTTCTAACATAGTCCCTTCTTATAATCCCCTGATTTGTTTGATTATCTATGCCAGTCTACTCCTCTGAGAGCTGTTCTCAGCTTACTCTTACTGAATTGTTTAGCCAGTTTGAGCAATTCTTTTCTTTCGTTCTTCTGCGGCTTCTGATGAATAACTTCAGGCAGCAAGCTCAACAGTTTCTGTGCCTTTTCAGGGTCGTCTGTGATTCCTGCTTCCATGATATCATTGGCATCTATAGCCAGGTCTTCTTCAAAGATCGGCTGTCTTTCGCCAATGATCATCTTGATGAGGTATTCACGACCTTCTATCTTGGCATCGTTATAATCGAATACGATGACCTGTGCTTTACTCAGCTTATCGTAGAAGTTGAACTTATCCCAACCGTGCTTATAGATAAACTGCTTGAGCATGACATCCTTACCACAGAAATGGAGATCCTGAGTATATCTGTCAGCATCTATCAATATGTCCAGATCTTCTTCACTGTGCGGCAGATAACTAACGATATCGTTATAATGCTTGCCGAAGCACATAGCTACAAGAGCCATTCTTCTCAGTGGTATCTGTTTAGTCTTATCTATATTGTTCACCAGGATCTCAAATTCTTTGATTGCTCTCTTGCCTGCAGCAGATACTGCCTTCTGGCCGAGAACGCCCGGAAGAAGTCCCAGATCAGCCATCATCTTAAGAGCCTTACCTGCATTCTCACCTGCGATGATCTGAGTATATTCATAGAGGATCTCATCCTTATCTGCCTGTATCAGCAGATTGGCATTCCTTCCGATGATATCAGCCAAACTCTTGTGAAGGTCAAAATTATATAATGATACGTATCTGATCGCCTTCAGCATTCTGGATGGGTTCTTCTTATATAACATCTCTGCATCAGGAACCGGCTTGAGCAGTTTTGCCTGGACATCTTCTCTGCCGCTATATGGATCTACCGGTGTCTTCTGTGGATGTTCAGCGATACATTCAACAGTCAGATCATAAACTTTCAGCTGATCTTCGATACTTCCCTGAAGTGTTACGATGTCTGCAATAACACCCTCGAGGTAGTCTGCCACGTTCAGGTCATCTGATATGATTTCTGTTGTATAGTCAAGTCTTGTTGTTCTCTTGGTGAGAGTTTCTCCTTCAGGAAACATTTCCTGCAGCTTATCCTGAGGACAATCTGTATAAAGGTCCCAATCCTGTGGATCTTTACCTGCATAGGATGCTGTTACACACTGACCTGCACAATAAACTTCATATCCTGCAGCTGTCAGCTGGTTGATTATTTTATTGATCTCTTTTGGTCTTTTTATCATTTTTTGCTACACCTTTCCTTCATTCTCATTTCTGCAATACCCACTATTCAGAAATCCTATATACAGTTCTGTTGTCCAGAGTCCAAACTTTATCGCTGAAACTTCCCGGTTCTGTCTTCTCGATGGCTTCCTGGAAGTCAAACATCTTAGCATCGATCATATCCAGATAATGGAGCATTTCAGCTTCAGGAAACAATGGTTTCTTAGGGCTTCCGAACTCCGGTTCATAATGATGAGAGAGCATCATGTGCTCCAGCATCACTGCCTTTTCCCTAGGCATCTCAAGCTCTTCAGCCAGCTTATCTATTGTCCTGACTCCTTGTACGAGATGTCCCAGCATCTTCCCTTCGAACGAGTACCCTGAAGCGATCCCCAGCTCATTGGCTTCTATCTCATTGAGCTTTTCCATATCGTGGAGAATCACTCCGGCCATCACCAGTTCCTTATTCAGGTTAGTATAAACCTCACAAGCCTTCTCTCCCATCATGAGCATTCTCTTGATGTGATAAAGCAGGCCTGCCATTTCTGCGTGATGATTTTTCTGTGCAGCCGGATAATACATCAATCTGTCCTTATTAGTATCAAGCTGTCTTGTGCAAATGGCGCGCAGGTCTTTATCCTTAAATGAAGCTGCTTTATTATAGATAAAATCATACATGGTCGCCGCATCTTCAGGTGCAGCCTTGATGTAGTCCTTCATGTCTATATTATCTTCGGCTGAAGTATGCCTGATCCTGCTTACCCTCAGCTGCTTCATGCCGTTCCATTCGGTAACGATAGCCTTTACCTTGAGGACGCTGCCTTCCTTGATCTTCTCAAGACCGGGCAATTCTTCATCAGCTATATCCCATTTCTTCGCCGATATCTCACCCGTACAGTCTGCCAGCAGCAGGTCCAGGTATGCTTTCTTATTGGAGCCCACTTTCACCGCAACTTGCTTGACGATCAAATACGTTATGATTTCCTGATTCGTCCTTATATCTGAAATATATATATCTTTCATATTGTCGTTCCTTTCATGTCCGTTATCTTGTATTGTAACATATTCCGGTATAGAATTGGCAGAAAAGTTTTAATAGTTTTCTATCACAGTTTGAATACCGCCGGGGAGTGGCGCCGGATTTATGTATATTGACTTACTCTATGACTTCATATACATAAATTCACTATAAAAAAACGGTAAAACCAGTTGAATAGCACCGATTTTACCGTTTTTA
The DNA here is from genome assembly GCA_030536355.1 of Bacillota bacterium. Taxonomy (GTDB): domain Bacteria; phylum Bacillota; class Clostridia; order Peptostreptococcales; family Anaerovoracaceae; genus Lentihominibacter. The sequence continues at coordinate 58,471 of JAUNQD010000005.1, forward strand.
TGTCTTCATTGATCGTTTCTCAAATTATTTTATGTATATATCCCTTTCACAAGCTTTTATATACATAAAACAAGTCTTGATCTGGCTATCGTCTGTTGCTCATTCTCCAGATTCCCATCTTTTCTGCATCCTTGATCAGTTCTTCTCTGAAATCAGGATGTGCGATGGAGATCAGCGCTTCTGCTCTTTCCCATACAGTCAGGCCCTTCAGGATAACCTTGCCGTATTCAGTTACAACATAGTGAGTGTTAGTTCTTGTATCTGTTACAACTGAACCTGTTGCCAGTGTAGGCTTGATTCTTGACTGCAGGTTGCCTTCCTTATCCTTGAATGTTGAAGAAAGACAGATAAAGCTCTTGCCGCCCTTTGACAGGTATGCGCCCAGTACGAAGTCCAGCTGTCCGCCTGCACCTGAGATGTGCTTGATACCTGCTGATTCAGCTCCAACCTGTCCGAACAGGTCGATGTCTACTGCGTTGTTGATGGAAATGAAGTTGTCCAGTGATGCAACTACTCTGATATCGTTAGTGTAGTCTACAGGAGCTGACAGACAATCAGGGTTGTCATCCAGGAAGTCATACATTCTCTGTGAACCTGCACCGAATGCATAAGCCATTCTGCCCTTGTCGATGTTCTTCTGTGCGCCTGTGATCTTGCCTGCTTCTGCGATGTCAACGAAACCGTCAACGAACATTTCTGTATGAACACCCAGATCCTTCAGGTCTGATTCTGCGATCATTGAACCTACTGCATTTGGCATACCGCCGATACCCAGCTGGAGGCATGCTCCGTTAGGGATCTCTTCTACGATCAGTTCTGCAACTTTCTTATCGATATCGCTTGATGGTGCTGCACCCATAGCTTCCATAGGCTGGTTAGCGCTTTCTACGATAGCGTGAACCTTTGAAAGATGGATCTTTTCACCTTCAGGGTGTCCGCCAAGGCATACAGGCATGTTTTCGTTTACTTCCAGGATGATGTGCTTCGCTCTGTTGCACATATCTCTTAAGTGTGATGCAGCAGGACCGAAGTTGAAGAAACCTTCTTTGTCCATTGGTGCTACTCTGATCATTGCTACGTCTACAGGATCAGGAAGATCTCTGTAGTATCTTGGCAGTTCTGAATATCTGATAGGTGCGTAGAATGAGAATCCTCTTGCGATCATCTTTCTTTCAACGCCTGTCATATGCCAGCTGTTCCATGAGATATGTTTAGCTGCATCTTCCATCTTGAAGATTTCCAGTTCTCTCAGTGCGATACCGCCACGGAAATTAACGTCATAAAGATCCTGTTCCTTGATCCACTTAGCTACTGCTGCGTCCAGTTCATAAGGGATGCCGATAGTCCATCCGAAGTCTACCCAGTCACCTGTTTTAACGACTTTTACCGCTTCTTCAGCTGTAGTAAGCTTGGACTGATACTCTTTCATTAAATCACGCATTGTTTTTCTTCCTCCAACTATAATACTCTAAAATCTTTATAAATTATATCAGCAACGAAGTTGTTACTCAACACTAAATTTTACCAACCACTCTGTATAATTCGTCTGCCGACGGCGGTGCGACGTCTATGGCTTCCGAACCTTCTGTCTTCATCAGCTTGATACCAAATTCCTTATCTTCGATCCTTCCGATTATCCGCGCCGATACTCCTGTCGCTGCCATAGCAGCTTCCATAGCTTCTCTCTTGTCTACAGGAACGATGATCACCATGGAACCGCTTGATATGAGTCTCAAAGGATCTATATGGAAAAACTCGCAGATCTTCTCTGTTTCAGGCTCCATAGGGATCTTATCCTCCCAGATCTGCACACCTTTGCCTGCGATCTGACACATTTCCCAAACAGCACCCAGGATTCCGCCTTCTGTGATATCATGCATGCCGTGAGTACCCACTTTCCCGGCGGCGATACCTTCTGCCACTACGCTGACCCTGTCAAGAAAACTTATGGATTTCTGTAGTTCCTCTTCAGTCATGTATCCTTCCAGTTCTTTGCCGTAATCACATGCAATGATGCCTGATCCTTCGAGGCCTGCCGTCTTGGTCATCATCACGTAGTCACCTGTCTCCATATCATTTCCGCTCTGGGACGCACCACTTACCGCCTTACCTATGGCTGTCGACACTATTACCGGCTGTTTTACTGCAGGAGTCACTTCGGTATGTCCGCCGATTATTTCTACCTTTAGCTTCGCTGCAGTTTCTGCCGCCTGTCCCATGATATGTTCCACATCTGCAGCAGTCGTTCCTTCCGGAAGCATTACTGCCAGCATTATACCCAATGGCTGCACACCATTTGATGCGATATCATTGCAAGTTATATGTATGGCCAGCCTTCCTATATCGCTGACCGCTGCAGTTATGGGATCCGTCGACATGATACATTCATAGTTGCCAAAATCCATCACCGCACAGTCTTCACCGATCCCCGGCCTGACTATGACATCATCGCTTCTGTATTTTATTTTATCGAATACGATGCTCTTCAGCAGTTCGCTGTCTAATTTTCCTGTTTCCAGCATTCTTTTCTCCTGTTCAGCTTGTATGCGTATTTTACTCGCTATCAAGCATTCCCATGAATTCTTCTTCCGTAATTATAGGTACTCCCAGTTCCTTAGCCTTCTTATTCTTTGATGAGCCGGAACTTATATCGTTATTGATAAGGTAGTCAGTCTTAGCACTTACCGACGAGGCCGTTTTGCCCCCCGCCGCTTCGATGGCAGCCTTTACCGCATCTCTGTTTTCATAGTGGTACACCTTGCCGGTGATGACAAAAGTCTTGCCGCTAAGAGATCCACCTGCGCTTTGGACGAAGGTTTCATCCAGACTCAACACTTCAAGCAGTTCACTTACTGCTCTGATGTTTTCTTCATCGCGGAAAAAATCCACATATCCTTTAGCCATAACGTCTCCGATACCGTCTATAGATGTCAATTCTTCCTCAGTGAGCCCTTGTATCTTCGCCCAGATGTTTTGGCATTCCTTGGCAATCATCTTGGCATTGGCTGCTCCTATATTCGGTATTCCCAATGCATAGAGAAGTCTTGCCGGCGTAGTATGTGAGGCTGCTGCCGCCGATTCGATCAAGTTGTCGAATGACTTCTGCCCGAAGCCTTCCATGTTTACTATCTTATCCTGCCATCTTTCCAGCTTGAACAAATCTGCAAAGTCGCAGATCATCCCTTCCCCGGCAAATTTTTCAAGAGTAGCTTCTGAAAGTCCTTCGATGTTGAGAGCATTCCTGCTCACAAAATGAGTGAAGGCTTTTATCTTCTTAGCAGGACATTCCGGGTTAGGGCAGTGAAGCGTTTCCACTCCGCTGTCATCATGTATTTCAGTTTCAGCACCACATGCCGGACAGTTTGCCGGCGGTTTGATAGTACCTGATTTTGTCGTGTTTTCTGCTATTTGAGGGATTATCATGTTAGCCTTGTAGACCTTGATGATGTCTCCCGTTCCAAGAGCAAGGGACTTGACTATGCTCACATTGTGGACCGATGCACGGCTTACTGTCGTCCCTTCAAGTTCCACAGGCTCAAAAATCGCAATAGGGTTTATGAGACCTGTTCTCGATGCATTCCACAAAACTTCGATCAGAGCCGTTTCCTTGATCTCATCTTTCCATTTGAATGCTATGGAATCCCTCGGGAATTTTGCCGTAGTTCCCAGCGATACTCCGTATTCTATGTCATCATATATCAGAACCAGCCCGTCTGATGGCAGATCGAATGTTTCGATCTTTTTCTCAAAATCCAGGACTGCCGCTTCGATGGTCTCTGCTGTGACTATGACACGATCTACAGTATCGAATCCTTGTGCCGCAAGAAAATCCATCTGCTGATGACGGAATCGGAAAGATGCACCGGCCTCGTCATTAGCTTCAGCTGTTCCTTGCATCTTGCCGCCTTCTGCCAGCGAGAATGCGTAAAACTTCACGTGACGCTGCGCTGTGATCTCGTTGTTGAGCTGTCTTACCGTGCCGCTGCAAAGATTTCTCGGATTCTTATACTTGGCATCCACATCACCGATATTCTTATTTATTTCTTCGAAATCGTCATAGCTGATGACTGCTTCGCCGCGGACCACCACTGTATCACGAGCCGGGATAGTCAGCGGGATGTTGTCGAATACTTTAGCGTTATTCGTTATGACTTCGCCTGTGACTCCGTCCCCTCTGGTGACAGCCTTAGCCAGCTTGCCATCTTCGTATGTGAGAACTATAGTAAGTCCGTCAAGCTTCCATGAAAGGATGCCTTCTTTATCACCGAGCCATGACTTGAGATCATCTATGCTCTTAGTCTTATCAAGTGAAAGCATAGGTTTCGGATGATCTTCCTTCGGAAGTCCGCTGACTATTTCATAACCTACGTTTACTGTCGGGCTGTTTGACAGTGTGATCCCCAGCTCCTTCTCAAGCGCTTCCAATTCATCATAAAGCTGATCATACTCCTGATTGGACATGATCTCATTACTTTCCTGATAATATACTCTGGCAGCCTTGTTAAGCTGTGCCACCAGCTCTTCCATACGCTTTCTTTTCGCTTCCATAATTCTCCTTGTGTGCGTCCTTCGGGGCGCGCACCTGCCCTTTGCATCTTAGAGCTTCTTAAGCGGTGCGAATCCCAGTGCCATCTTTTTGATGCCGTCCGCAAACTTTACTTCTACTATCTTACCGTCACAGGAAATAACATCTCCTTCACCGAATTTCGGATGGGAGATCCTGTCTCCTGCATCAAAGCTTGCAGATCCGCCTGCTGCACCCGCTGCAACGTTCTTCTTGGTCTGCTGTCTCGCATACTTCAGCTGGTCGAACGGCTTGAATGGTGTATCACTTGATGCACCGTCGATGAATGCGCCCTCAGCCTTATCGCGAGTCTTCTTCTCATATATACCGTCTCCTTCGATGAGCCTCTTGTCAAGCTCTCTAAGGAACTGTGATTCTCTCGTATAATCAGTCTTGCCGTAGAGAGTACGCCTTTCTGCGCCTGTGAGCCAGAGCCTTTCTCTCGCTCTTGTGATACCTACGTAGCAAAGTCGTCGCTCTTCTTCGAGCCCGTCTTCTCTGTCAAAAGCTCTCCATCCCGGGAAGAGGCCATCTTCCATGCCAGGCATGAATACGAATGGGAACTCCAGGCCCTTGGCACTATGCATAGTCATGAGGACTACGGCATTTTCGTCTGCATCGTGGTTGTCCACTTCTGCGAGAAGTGCGATCCTTTCCATGAATTCGCTGAGTGAGATGTTAGGGTCTTCTTCCTCGTAATCGTATATTACCGATTTGAATTCCATCAGGTTTTCGATACGGCTTTCGGCTTCGAGGGTGTTCTGTTCTTCCAGCGCCTTCAGGTATCCTGACTTGACCAGCAGACCGTCATACATATCTGATACTCTCAGATTGTCTTTTTCTGCACTGTATGAACTGATAAGCTCTGTAAATTCATCAAGGTTAGCTGAAGCCTTGGAGGAGAACGAGCTTGTCACTTCCTTGTCCATCATCGTAGCGAAAAGGCTTTCGTTTCTCACTTTCGCCAGAGCTGTCATCTTCTCGATGGTCTTGCTGCCGATGCCTCTCTTGGGCTCATTGATTATCCTTGTAAGTGCCAGATCGTCAGCCTGGTTCTGCACCAGTCTGAGGTAGCACATCATGTCTTTTATTTCTTTTCTGTCGTAGTATCTGAGGCCTCCCAGTACTCTGTACGGTATACCTCGTCTTGAAAGGGCTTCTTCGAAATTTCTAGACTGAGCGTTGGTCCTGTAGAGGATGGCAAAATCACTGTACTTTCTTGAAGGTCCCTTCATGCGGTTGATTTCGCTTGCTACGAAATATGCTTCATCCTTCTCGTCTTCAGCTCTTCTATAGATCAGCTTATTTCCCGCTTCCTGATCAGTCCAGAGTTTCTTTTGTTTTCTTCCCTTGTTGTGGGAGATAACTGAATGTGCAACATCCAAAATGTTAGATGTTGATCTGTAGTTCTGCTCCAGTTTGATTACTTTAGCATCCTTAAAATCCTTCTCGAATTCCAGGATATTTCTGATGTCAGCGCCTCGCCACTGGTAGATACACTGGTCGTCATCACCTACTACGCATATGTTATTATGTGCTTCAGCCAACATCTTTATGAAGGCATACTGTATCTGGTTGGTATCCTGATATTCGTCTACCATTATGTATCTGAATCTTCTCTGATATTTGAGAAGTGTAGCTTCGTCTTTTTCAAAGAGCTTAACTGCATTAAGAAGAAGATCATCAAAGTCCATGGCGTTGTTCTTCTTAAGTGTCTTCTGATATCCATCGTATACCTGATAAGCCATCTTTGATTTCAGGTCATCCCCGTTCACCTTGAGATAGTCTTCCGGAGAAATACGCTGCTCTTTGCATTTGCTGATGATCCCCAGGAAGTATGCAGGGTTGAATTTCTTACTGTCTATATTAAGTTCCTTGCAGATATTTTTGATGAGAGTCTTCTGATCTGTCGGATCGTAAACTGCGAAATCCTTGCCGTAGCCGAGAATATCGGCATGGGCTCTGAGTATCCTGAGGCATGCTGAATGGAAAGTCAGTATCCACATATTGATGCCTTCTCCCACCAGGTTTTCTACTCTTTCGCGCATCTCACCTGCTGCCTTGTTTGTAAAGGTCACAGCCAGCATGTTGTAAGGGTCGACGCCTTTTTCTTTTATCATGTATGCGATGCGGTGGGTCATGGTGCTGGTCTTGCCGCTGCCGGCCCCCGCCAAAATGAGGAGCGGACCTTCAGTATGCATAGCCGCTTCTCTCTGCTCGTTGTTCAATTTATTGAGATATTCCATTTCATTCGTCCTTGTATCGTTATGTTTATCGTTATTCCATCCTAGAAGATGATGAAGTTCTGCAGCAGTCCGAAGAGTGTATATACTGCAGGTGTTATTATCTTTCCTGTAACACCGAAGATGATCAGTGCGATGAGGATCAAATTGCCGTATCTGTAAACTGTCCAGTAAAAATTAGTGGTTTTAAGGTTGAAGATTTCACTTATGATGCTGAATCCGTCAAGCGGTGGAACAGGGATCAAGTTGAATATCATCAGCACCAGATTTATCTGGATAACGTACATTATCATGGTCCAAAGCACCGCGCCGCCCCCTGTTGAGAGCGTTGCTGCACCCATTGTCATCAGCAATATCTTAGCTATCACAGCGAAAACTATTGCTATGATCAGATTCATTGTTACGCCTGCCAGCGACACAAGCAGCTCGCCTTTTCTTCTGTTAGCATAGTAAGTAGGGTTTATCTCCACAGGTACGCCCCATCCGAATCCTGCAAAGATCAGTGCTGCGAATCCCACAGGATCCACATGTGCCATAGGGTTTATGGTAACTCTGCCCTGCATCTTAGGTGTAGGATCCCCCAGCTTATGTGATACCAATGCGTGGGCATATTCGTGGAATGACAATCCGATTATTATCGCAGGAAGTGTCATCAGCACATCCATCAGCCAGTCCATAGGATTCGAAAAAGCTCCGCTCCTCAGTGAATTGGCCGCAAGGATCACAACGAACAGTATCATAGTAAAATCATAGTTACGTCTCATGTTAATCTCCTCCCGTATTTAAATATACATTACATTATAGTATATCATTTTTTGCCCCATAATAAAAGACCCGAAGAATCGGGTCTTGTGCGCTTTGCATACTATTCGATAACAGGCAGGCTGGCAAATCCGTGTGCCAGTTCTTCTTCTGTCGGGATATAATCTCCCATCTCGCCGTTGTTGAATCTTTCATATGCGTACATATCAAAGTATCCTGTTCCTGTGAGGCAGAATACGATATTTTTTTCTTCACCTGTTTCCTTGCACTTGAGGGCTTCATCGATGGCAACCTTGATAGCGTGGCTGCTTTCAGGGGCCGGCAGGATGCCTTCAACCTTAGCAAATTCAACGGCTGCAGCGAATACTTCTGTCTGCTCAACAGATCTTGCTTCCATGATACCATCATGATACAGCTGTGATACGATGCTGCTCATACCGTGATATCTGAGCCCGCCTGCATGAGTTGATGAAGGAATAAAACCGCTGCCCAAAGTATACATCTTCTGGAGCGGACAAACTTTACCTGTATCGCAGTAATCGTATGCGTACTTACCTCTTGTAAGTGTAGGACATGATGCAGGTTCTACTGCGATCAGCTGGTAATCCTTCTCGCCTCGCAGCATTTCGCCGGCACATGGCGAGATCAATCCGCCTAAGTTGGAGCCGCCGCCTGCGCAGCCTATGATGATGTCAGGTGTGATATTGTATTTGTCGAGGGCTGCCTTGGTTTCGAGACCTACGATAGTCTGATGGAGCAGTACCTGAGAAAGTACGCTTCCAAGAGTGTATCTGTAGCCTTCCTTGCCTGTAGCTGATTCAACAGCTTCTGAAATGGCACAGCCAAGGCTTCCTGTAGTTCCCGGAAATTCTGCATTTATCTTCTTGCCGATCTCTGTTGTCATGGAAGGTGATGGAGTAACTGTCGCTCCGTAAGTTCTCATGACTTCTCTTCTGTGAGGTTTCTGTTCGTATGAAACCTTTACCATATATACATTGCAGTCCAGTTCGAAATATGAACATGCCATAGCGAGAGCTGTTCCCCACTGGCCTGCACCTGTTTCTGTAGTTACGCCCTTAAGGCCCTGCTGTTTAGCATAGAATGCCTGGGCTATAGCGGAGTTGAGCTTGTGGCTTCCGCTTGTGTTGTTGCCTTCATGCTTGTAGTAGATCTTGGCAGGAGTCTGCAGTTTTTCTTCAAGACAGTATGCTCTTACAAGCGGAGCAGGTCTGTACATCTTATAGAAGTCTCTGATCTCCTGCGGGATGTCGATATATGGAGTAGTATCATCCAGCTCCTGCTTTACCATTTCCTTGCAGAATACTTTTTCTAATTCTTCTGCAGTTATAGGCTTCTTAGTCTTAGGGTCGAGCAAAGGAGCCGGTTTGTTCTTCATGTCGGCTCTCACGTTATACCACTGTTTAGGCATTTCGTGTTCTTCAAGATAAATTTTGTAAGGGATTTCTTTAGTTGCTGTCATTGTTTTTTCCTCTCTTTCTTTGCAATAGATTCCAGAGTCTCTGCAAAGTCGTGGCTTCGCTGCGGCGGGCAGCTTAACTGCCTATGAGTGCTGCTGCACTCACAAAAAAAACGCCGTCCTTATTCAAGGACAAGCGTCTGCCTGCGGTACCACCTTGTTTCACGCTAATATGCGTGCTCTCTGCAGAGTGCCATCACACTCTTCGCCCTTGACGTTGGCGTCACGTCTCAACTACTGAGCAATTCTTTGCATTGCCTTTCGCCTCGCCCTCAGAGGCCCATTATACTGAAACTGCATCTGCCCGGATCACACCGCCCCGGACTCTCTTGGAGATCGTCCCTCAGTTTTACTTCCTCGTCGTCGGTTTAAGTATTCATTAATATATGTATACTACCACTTTAGTGTGATGGTGTCAACAGTACTTGTTTTTAAGATGAAAATTTGGATTTCAGAAATACAATAAATGCAGTATAATATTGTTATCTTAATCAAAAGGAGATCAAAAATGAAATTCAAACATGTTTTAATTGTTGTTATGATGCTTCTATTATTCACAGGCTGCGGCGGCAGTTCGGATACATCCGACACCTATACTCCGCCTGCTCTGGATACCGAAGCAACATATTATGCTGACATCGATATAGCTGATTATGGCGTGATCACAGTCAAGCTTGATCAGGAAGCAGCCCCTGTTACATGTGCCAACTTCGTTGAACTTGCCGAAAGCGGCTTCTATGATGGTCTTACTTTCCACCGTATCATGGCAGACTTCATGATGCAGGGCGGTGACCCGTCAGGAGATGGTACAGGTGGTTCTGATAATAATATCGTTGGTGAGTTTTCTTCCAACGGATTTGAAAATGATCTTTCCCATAAGAGAGGCGTCATCTCCATGGCACGTGCACAGGATCCGAACAGCGCCAGCTCACAGTTCTTCATCTGCCATGCCGACAGCGATTTTCTCGATGGTGATTATGCGGCATTCGGTGTAGTTACAAGCGGTATCGAAGTTGTAGATGCAGTTTGCAAGAAGGCTGAACCTACAGATAACAATGGTACTATTCCTTCAGATGCACAGCCTGTTATCAATTCTATAAAAGTAAGAATCGAACAAGACTAAAAGTCGCTCGATCCTATCATCACTTAACAGAAAAACCCAAGAATGCAATGCACTCTTGGGTTTTAATTTTTGTTTGAGTTTCTTTTTTAGAAAAGGCTTTAGCCCAGTTTCTTATCAAGCATTTCTCTGATCACTGCAGGGTCGCCGATGCCCTTCAGTTCTCTCATGCATGCACCGAACAGAGCCTGCTTAGCCTTGACTTTACCGTTCCTGAAGTCTTCCAGTGCCTGAGTGTTTTCAGCCAATACCTTATCCATGATAGCTTCGATAGTAGCTGTATCGACCTTCTTGTCGAAGCCGTTTTCCTTAACATAAGCTTCAGGATCCACGTCTTCTTCCAGAACTGCTGTCAGAGTCTTTCTGCCGTTCATTCTGTTGATATCGCCGCTGTCTACCATCTTGATGATAGCTGCCATCTTTTCGGCAGGGATATCGAGATCCTTGATCAGCTTGCCGTTCTTACGGAGAACGCCTGCGCATTCGGTGAGGATCCAGCCTACTGCGCTCTTTGGCTCGCATCCCATCTCAACTACAGCGTCCAGCAATGTGCTTACGTTGTGGTTATCGATGATCATTTCGATTTCATTTTCTGAGATGCCTGCTGCTCTGTATTCATCTGCCTTTTCGTCGATGGCTGCAGGCATGTTAGCCTTGATCTCTTCGAACCATTCGTCATCAATGATGATAGGCATCAAGTTAGCATCAGGGAAGTAGCGGTAATCTGCTTCTGTTTCCTTGTTACGCATAGCGTATGTCTTCCCTGTCGCATCGTCAAAACGTCTTGTTTCCTGAACCAGGACTTCAGTTTCGAATTCGATGGCATCCATATGTCTCTGAGCTTCATAACGGATGGCTCTTTCGATGGATTCGAATGAAGTCATGTTCTTGATCTCACTTCTTACGCCATATTCTTCGCTTCCTTCAGGACGCACCGAAATGTTGACGTCGCATCTCATAGTTCCCAGCTCGCAGTCTGAAATTCCGCCTGCACGGAACATAGTCTTCAGCTTGTTTAGGTATACAACGACTTCTTCAGCACTTCTGAAGTCAGGCTGAGTAACGATCTCGATCAGAGGAACACTGGTACGGTTGAAGTCCACATAGGAAGCCTTTCCTACATGGACCAGCTTACCTGCGTCTTCTTCCATATGGATCTGCTTGATACGGATATCCCTTTCACCTTCGGAAGTCTTGAGCTTAACAAGACCGTTGGTGCAGATCGGATGATTCAGCTGTGTGATCTGATATGCACATGGAAGGTCAGGGTAATAGTAATTCTTCTTATCAAATGTAGTATATCTGCTGATCTCACAGTTGAGCAGCAGGCCTGCTGTTGCAGCCAGTTCTACTACGTGCTTGTTCATTACAGGCAGCATTCCCGGCATACCACTGCATGCAGGGCATACGCAGTCATTAGGTTCCTGTGAAGCTGAATGTCCGCCGCATGAACAGAATATCTTAGACTCAGTGTTGAGTTCTACATGTGTTTCAAGTCCGATGACCAATTCATATTTCATGATTATTCACCCTCCTTTTCAACGCATCCTGCAATACTTAACAATACGTTTTCATCAAACTGCTTACCCATCAGCTGTACTCCGCCGCTTACGAGAGCAGGAACACCTATCAGGTTAGCGATGCTTGTGAATACGCTTTCCTTAAATACAGTCTCAAATGCTTCGCTGATATCATATGCAGTATATGACATCTTGCTTGTTGCAGGCATAAGTGCTGCATCGTATTTTTCCATAAGTTCTGCGAATCTGTCTGCTACTACGCGTCTAACTTTCAGGCCTTTGCCGTAGCAGTCGTCATATCTGTGCTTTGATAAAACGTCTGAACCGTAGAGGATAACTGACTTAGTCAGGAAGTTGAATCCTTCTGTTCTTGTCTTAACATACAGTTCGTCTATATTCTTGTATCCTGATGCACGGTGTCCGTACTTGACGCCGTCATAACGTGATACGTTGTTGCAAGTTTCTGCAGTCATGAGGATCTGCCATGTAGTGTTGGCTGCATCACAGATATCAAACGATACTTCTTCAACTTCCACTCCGAATTTCTTCAGAGCTTCTGCATAAGCCGCGATCTTAGCCTTCACTTCTTCGTCTGCCTTTTCTACCAGCTCTTTGATGATGCAAACGCGCTTGCCTGTTACAGTTTCATCTGCAGCGAAAGAGTACTCTTTCTTAAGGCTTGTTCCGTCTTTTTCATCATGGCCTGCGATCACGTTCATGATCTTAGCAACGCCCTCTGCGCCCTTTGCATAAACACCTACCTGCTCGCCTGAAGCTGCACAAGAAATGATGCCGTGTCTTGATACTGTTCCGTAAGTCGGCTTCAGGAAGTCAACGCCTGAGATTGCCGCCGCACGTCTTGCCGCACCGTTCATATCTACTGCGAGAGCAGCTTCTGCTGCGCCGTCTGCCACTGCTTCAGCAGCTGCGCCCTTGAGGTTTTCTTCTTTTTCTGCGTAGTATGAGAATTCACCTACCAGATCCAGTCCGAACTCACCTACGTGAGTTTTACCTGAGATAACATAGCCTTCAGCTTCAAGTCTGTCGACTGCCTCTGCGCTGAATAATGGCTTGAAACCTTCTAATATGCGTGAACCTGCCGCTGCCTGTGCACCTTTCACAAGGAGTGTATCATCGACTGCGATAGTGCCCGCATCTGATAAATATTCTGCATAATATTTCATTGTCATACACCTCCTACTTTACTAATCTTGGCACCTGCCAGCTGTCTTCACTACGTTCAGGAGCGCCTTCAAGCAAAGCTTCTCTTGAGAAGTTCTGCTTACGTACGTCTTCACGAAGAACGTTAGTCATAGGCATAACGTATATCATTTCCTCAACGTCTTCTGTTGAGATATCCTTAAGTCCTTCTTCATGGGCCTTCATCATTTCGAAGATACCCTGCATCTGAGCTTCTTCTTCATCTGTCAGTGACAACTGGTTCAGCTGCTGTGCATTGGAGAAAGTAGCACGCTTCTCGCTGCGGGCTCTGCCGCCTGATGATGCTCCGCCTCTTGCTGCCAGCGCATTGCTGTTTCCTAAGAGATGAACATCTTCCAGCTGCTGGTTAGTTACTTCACTAGGAGCTCCCAGCATCAGATCCTGAGCATTACCGTTGAGAGGGAATGCTATGATCTCGAGGATCTTTTCATCGCCTGTCAGCAGCATTACTGTACGATCGATCCCAGGTGCCATTCCTGCATGAGGAGGTGCACCGTACTGGAACGCTGTATAGAGGGCATTGAATCTGGTTTTCAGTTCTTCTTCTGAATATCCTGCGATCTCGAACGCCTTCTTCATGATATCTATGTCATGGTTACGAACTGCACCTGATGCCAGCTCGATGCCGTTACAAACAAGGTCATACTGATAAGCCAGTACTTCTGTAGGATCAGGTCCTTCCAGAGCTTCCATTCCGCCCTGAGGCATTGAGAATGGGTTATGTGTGAATATAGTATCGCCTGTTTCTTCGTCTACTTCGAACATAGGGAAGTCAACGATGAAGCAGAATTCAAAAGCATCGTCCTTGATCAGGTCAAGCTGGTTTTCTCCTGCCAGCCATGTACGGATGTGACCTGCCTTCTTTTCTGTATCGTCTTTCTTATCGTCACAGATGAAGAAGAGGGTTTCGCCTTCCTTGACACCTGTCAGCTCGATGACTTCTGCCTTCTTTGCATCGCTTAAGAACTTAGCGATAGGGCCTAAGAATTCGCCGTCTCTGAGAGTGATGTATCCGAGACCGCCGAGACCTACTTCTGCGGAAGTCGCAAACTTCAGTGAGTCTTCGAAGAACTTCTTGGACTTGCCCTGACAGTCTGCCACGATACCTCGGACAGGCTTGCCTCTGAATGCAGGGAATTCCACGTCTGCAAAGAACTCAGTAAGGTCGCATATGATCAATGGGTTTCTCAGGTCCGGCTTATCAGAACCGTATTTCATCATTGATTCTGCGTAAGTTATACGTCTGAAAGGCTTAGGAGTTATTCTCTTATCTGTAAATGCTGCGAATGTATCGTACATAACGTCTTCGCAAATGTCGAGAACTTCTTCCTGAGTAGCGAATGCCATTTCAAAGTCCAGCTGATAGAATTCGCCCGGAGATCTGTCTGCTCTGGCATCTTCATCTCTGAAGCAAGGTGCGATCTGATAGTATCTGTCAAAGCCTGATACCATCAGAAGCTGCTTGAACTGCTGAGGTGCCTGCGGCAGTGCGTAGAACTTGCCCGGATGCTTACGGCTCGGCACTAGGAAATCACGAGCGCCTTCAGGTGATGAAGCTGTCAGGATAGGAGTCTGCATATCGAGGAAGTTCTTTTCTTCCATCTTCTTTCTCATATATCCTATGATCTTCGATCTCATAACCAGCTTTTCGTGGTTTCTAGGGTTTCTCAAGTCGAGATATCTGTACTTGAGACGCAGTTCGTCCTTGCTCTGGTGTGAGTTCTTCACTTCGAACGGGATCATGTTGCGGCTCTTTCCCAGCACCTGCAGGGAGTCTGCAACCAACTCTACATAACCTGTATCTATCTTCTCATTTACTGTTTCCGGATCACGTTTTCTAACGATACCGCTTACGGAAATAACAGTTTCACGATTGACATTCTTAAGCAATTCTTCGTCGTGTACTACTACCTGCGCCACGCCTGTATAGTCACGTAAGTCGATGAATTTAACTCCGCCGTGGTCACGAACTACATCTACCCAGCCTGCCAGCTGAACAGTTGAGTCGATGTGTTTGTCACAAATGTCATTGCAGAATTGTGTTCTATACATTTCTAATTCCTCCTATTAAAAAACTCGTCTCAAGAAATATCTGGTATTCTTGGGACGAGTAAAATTTCTTTCACCCGCGGTGCCACCCGCATTGGTATACATTATATATGATATACCCACTTTAAAATATTAAGCTGTTTTAACCCCGGAGTGTTCCCATACTTACTACTCGTCTCAGATGCGCTTTCAGTCCATGACGCATCCTCCCTGTCAGACTTTCCACAAAAGCAGAGTCTCCTGTTATATTTTATTCACAAAGGGTAGTCTTGTCAATCAAAAGTGTTCCTACATTTTAAGTTTGTGCAAAAGATTTGATATCATTCTTCTAGTATAGTTGCCACACCTGCTGTTTGCACTTTGAAAGGCTCGTCTGAACTCACATCTGTATTCTCTATTTGTGTTTTTAATCCTTCCTGTTGTTCTTTTAATACCTCATCTTCTTTCCAATCCTTATAAAAGTAATAAGCGCATACAAATAAACTA
Organism: Bacillota bacterium; assembly: GCA_030536355.1. Taxonomy (GTDB): domain Bacteria; phylum Bacillota; class Clostridia; order Peptostreptococcales; family Anaerovoracaceae; genus Lentihominibacter. The sequence continues at coordinate 73,913 of JAUNQD010000005.1, forward strand.
ACAGCACAAATTATGCTTATAAATAGCCAAACATATTTCTGTCCATACCGAAAAGAGGGCAGGTGCCACCTGCCCGTCTTTTCTTAGCAACAGTTTTTCTACTGTTTTTATGTCTCATTTAGTTTTCCTTTTTTAACACTAATCCTTTTTTACCAAAGTATAGTGCTCCAATTCCGCTAACTAATGCAAGGATAAACCATATATATGCGTTACTTGCATCTCCCGTCTTTGGAACTTCGTCTTTTACATTATTATTGCTTCCGTCAGTTGAGCTTCCGCCACCGGTATTTCCACCGCCAGAATTATTCTGCTGATCAACATACGCAAGAGCATATGTTGAAAATTGGTCGGTTTCACAAGAGATGGTTTGATTTGCTGCATTATAAGTACAAGGAATGACTGTGGCTACTCCATTGTGCACTCTAATCATCTGGTATGTTCTTGTTACGGATGAATTTGAATTGATAAGTGAACTCGGTACTTTCAGCGTAATTGTCACCGCACCATTCGTTTCTGTAATATTTACAGGACTGTCTGAGCCAATCTGCTTAAGCAAATCTATATCCAAATACATTCCAATCGTAGCATTTCCCTTCTTGGAATCTATCAAATCTTTATCTGTCTGACTCACACTTGCAGAAATGTCCGTTACTTCCAACCAAACCTTTACTTCTTCTCCATTTTCTAGTCTGGTCTTTTCTGCCTCTGTCAATAACTTACTAATCAAATCGTCCGTAAGTTCTGCCAAATCTGCATTGCAGGCATTATTGGCAGGGTCAGTAATATTGCTGAAATCAGCTTCGCTCTCCAATACCAATGCATAGGTGGAAAACTTATTTGTTGCAAAGGTTACAGTTCCTGCAGCTTTGTTGTAGACAGCCTCGATCCTGGTATAAGTCTTTGTTCCATTTGCATCTTCATGCTGACGAATGACATAAAATGTGCCATCCATGTTTTTGAACTCATCCGACAATTCCAAGGTTACTGTGATATCGCCGGTTAAATCCGTCAGCTTATTTTCCCAGTTGTTTCCCGTCGTGCCTTTGCTGACCACTTGGAACAGGTCAGCATCGAGGTACAAGACATCGCTGTCGCCGGATTGTATATGTTCAGCAAATTGGCTTTGAGCTTCTGCTTTTTCGCTTTCGCTTAAATCGTTAACGGTCAGTTTGAGGTTGCCGCTGTCGGTGGCATTTTGGCCATTGGAGATCTTGGCGGCGTTAACATCCTTTGCACCGCTCACATTGATTATATCCGGGCTTTCGGAAAAGACAACGGCGAAGTGAGGATTGTTATGCTGGATTACTTTGAACCGGAAAGTACTGATGGTTTCAGAAGCACTAAAGCCAGCATCTGCCAATGAGGTCGGATATTCATTTGTGCCGATACCCGTTACTTGATAGCCGTAATCGGGTTTGAACACAAAGTTGATATAGACTTCGGTGCTTGGATCGTCAAACGCAGCATCCATAATGCGAACACCCGCCTCCTCGTTGGTACTTGTCTTGTTATAACCGTACCATTCGATTAGATCGGTCTCGGTATCATTATTTTCAAATTTTCCGTTTCCCTTGTAAGTGTATGTTGTTGAACCGATTACAACAGAGCTGACAGTGATAGAACCGTGCTCACTCTTGTTTTCCACCTGGTCTCCGTCCCATATTACAGCAGTAAAGTCGACCTGATTAATATCGTCCTCGCTCTCACCAAACCAGACGTTCACTGCAAGGAATTTCTGCTCGCCACCAAATTGGCTGGGATATGCAGTATAAGTGTAGGTATCGCTTTCGATATTAAATACACGCTCGGACAGGGCGCCCTCCGGTGTGTCGCCGCCGGTGATCAGTTTCGCTTTCATGCCCTCTTCCGGCCTCATGACGATTTTTACACTGCTGATATCGTTCAGTGGAATGCTCGCCTCGTTGCCGGCGTAGGCTGTTTCCTGATTGTCGATGTCAACAAGCGTGACGCTGAATGTGCCAAGAACGCTGCCGCCCTTGGAAAGGGTAAAGATGCCGTTATTGACAGCAAGCGTTCCTCCTTCTATGCTCGAATCCGCAAAGAATGCAATAGAAGGCCCCGACTGCTGCGGGTTGTCGCCACCGCCGGTACCGTCGTGGTTGTCAAATTCTATTGTGAAGGTGATGTTTTTATCACCGTCTTGGATATAGTATGTCCATCCGGATTCATCGGTAAGAGCAGCATACTCAAAGGATACCGCTTGCTTCGTGCCTGTGATGCCACTGTTGCTTTGGTTTACTTGTGCATCCGCTACAGGAGTGGCCTTGATGGTAATGGATGAAACACCGCTAAGGTTGACCGGTGTGCTGTCGGCAACGGTGAACTCTCCGCTATCCAGCTTATACTGCACGGTTCCCGTTTGACCGTTCGATTCTCTGATCACAAAGGTAGCCGTTTCTTCTGCGTCGCCTGCTGCAAATACCTGCATTTTTGAAGTTCCCATTATCAGTGAGAATACCATTAAAAAACTAAGTATCCACGCAATTCTTCTTTTTGCCTTCATCTTGCATTCCTTCTTTCTTAAATGTATTTTGTATCTATTATAATTTTAAAAAAATACCCAATATAATGAAATATACTTTCCATAAATGTCAATGACAATTGTGGAAAATCAACTTTTCTTATCTATAATGTATGGTACACTAATATAGACTAAATTTTACAAAAGGAGACTGGTTTTATGGCTTTTAGCGAACAACTGAATGCATATATATCCGAACTAAACTGTACTTCAAAAGAACTAACAGATGTATCTGGCTTGTCCGCATCTGTTCTCAGTAGATATCGCACCGGAAGCCGTGTACCTACAACCGATTCCGAACAATTCATACAACTTGTACAAGGAATTGCAACCATAGCAAATGAAAGAGGATATTCTGAATTTACGGTTGAAAAAATCCAAAAAACACTAGAGGATTGTTTGCAGGATGCAACTTTCCCATATGAGCTTTTTCAAATAAATTTTGATACACTTTTGACATCTCTTTCTATAAATGTTGCAGATTTGTCTCATTTTTTAAATTTTGACAGTTCTTATATTTCCCGTATACGAAGCGGGCAACGTAGACCATCAAACCCACAGGATTTTGCACAAAATGTTTCAAAATATATAGCCGGACATTGTTCTGAGTCCGACAAGGTGACTATTGCAAAGCTAGTACATTGCACCACAGATGAAATCAACAATGATTCTCTTTGTAGGGACAAGATTATCCATTGGCTTTTAAATGAACAAATTGAAAAAAAGGATGTCGTCCTTCCCTTTTTATCAAAATTGGATGAATTTGATCTCAATGAATTTATCCGCAGTATACACTTTGATGAATTGAAGGTACCATCTGTTCCTTTTCAGTTACCAACATCCAAAAATTATTATGGTATTGATGAAATGTGCGAAGGAACCCTGGACTTTTTCAAGGCTACTGTGTTGTCTAAGTCAAAAGAAGATCTTATTGCCAATGACGATACACCAATGGCGGACAAAGCAAATGGTACTGATTTTATGAAAAAATATATATTTGCTGTTGCACTAACCCTCAAAAAAGGGTTACATATTCATTTCATACACAATATTAACCGCCCTTTTGAAGAAATGATGATGGGACTTGAAGGCTGGATTCCTATGTATATGACAGGGCAGATTTCGCCATATTACCTCAAGGATGTACACAATAAACTTTTTGGTCATTTCCTTTATTCCAGCGGCGCAGCTGCATTATCCGGCGAATGTATTATGGATTACCATCAAAATGGAAAAATGTATCTGACCAAGAATAAAACTGAGATGTCCTATTACAGACAACGGGCACTTGATATACTTTCAAAGGCATCTCCTCTTATGGATATTTACCGTATAGAATCAAAGGATGCATTTTACTCATTTGTAGAAAGAGATATAGTAACTCCCGGCAACAGAAGGTCTATTCTGTCTGCACTCCCTATACACACACTTTCGGAGGAGTTGCTTTTACAGATATTAAATCACAATCATATTGAGGAAGCCGACAAGAAACGAATTTTAGATTTTGCAAAAAAGCAAAGACAGCTATATGAGAATATTTTACCAAATAGACAGATAATAGATGAAATACCTGTTATTAGCGAAATGGAATTTTTAGAACAGCCTATGCTATTACCACTATCCGAAATATTCTATGAAAAGGACATTGTTTACACATATGCAGAATATTTGGAGCATATGGAACAAACAATTACCTATAGCCAAAACAACAGTAATTATACTGTAAAACAAAACAGCAGATATCCCTTTAAAAATATACAAATTCGTATCTTGGAAGGGAAATGGGTGGTCATTTCTAAAAACAAAACACCAGTGATACATTTTGTTATTCATAACCCACAGCTACGAAATGCGTTGGAAAATATGGTGATTCCTGTCTACGATAAAGACGACACATTATGATTTTTATATAAAGAATGCCGCAGAGAAATCTGCGGCATTCACATTACATATATTCAAATCATTCTGATAACAAATTGATAACACTTTTTTGCAACCACGCCTCCCAAAAATCCAGTGTTTTCGGGCATTTCCAGCGTTTTTCTCCTATTCCCACTCTATTGTTGCCACCGGTTTATCTGAGATGTCCCACAGCACTCTGTTGATTCCGGGTACTTCTGCGATGATCCTGTCTCTCATCACGCAAAGTCTTTCCCATGGAATTTCTACTGATTCAGCTGTTACAGCGTCTACTGTGTTGACTGCTCTGATGATAGCTGCCCAACCCATGTATCTCTTGTCGTCCTTAACGCCTGTTGACTTCAGGTCAGGGATAGCTACGTAGTACTGCCATGGCAGGTTATCCATCTTTTCGATTTCTTCTCTTACGATGGCATCTGCTTCTCTAACAGCTTCCAGTCTGTCTCTTGTGATAGCGCCTGTGCATCTAACGCCAAGACCAGGGCCAGGGAATGGCTGTCTGAATACCATACCGTCAGGCAGACCCAGAGCCTTACCAACTACTCTTACTTCGTCCTTGTACAGCAGTCTTACAGGTTCAACCAGTTCGAACTGCATGTCTTCAGGAAGTCCACCTACATTGTGGTGTGCCTTAACGCCGTCTGATTCTGTGATATCAGGATAGATAGTACCCTGTGCCAGGAATTCGATTCCTTCCAGCTTACGCGCTTCTTCTTCGAATACTCTGATGAACTCAGCACCGATGATCTTTCTCTTAGCTTCAGGTTCTGCAACGCCTTCCAGCAGTCCCAAGAATCTGTCGATAGCATCTACATATACCAGGTTAGCATTCATTTCGTCACGGAATACCTGTACTACCTGTTCAGGTTCGCCCTTTCTGAGAAGGCCGTGGTTAACATGCACGCATGTCAGCTGCTTGCCGATAGCCTTGATCAGCAAAGCTGCTACTACGGAAGAGTCAACGCCACCGGACAAAGCCAGCAGAACTTTCTTATCTCCCACCTGTTCCTGTATTAATTTTACCTGTTCTTCGATAAATGCTTCAGCCAGAGCAGGTGTAGTGATACGTTCCATATTATCCGGTCTTTTGTTTGGTAAATACATATTGATCCTCCATTCTATACTTCGGCAATGCCGTTATTGTCTGATTTGATGATTACAGTTGTATTATTTCCTACGTGTTATTTCCTACAACATATGATTGTATCACATTTTTTTACTTTTTTATACAAAAAATGTTATTTCTTCTTCAGAATATAGAGCTTTCTCAGCTTTCTTCCTTCAAGGCCAACACCGTAACTGCTGCCATGATAACGACTGCACCCACAAGCTGCATGCCTGTCAGCATAGTTCCGAACAATATCAACGAGAACAGCACTGTAGTAACAGGCAGCACGTTTTCGAAGATGGATACCATAGTTACAGACAGCTTGCCGATGGCATAAACATATCCGAATTCGCCTAAAATGATACAAATCAGTGCGGTAAGTACAGTAACTACGATACCTACAGGTGTGAAGTTCATCATAGGTTCAGGAGTAAATACCGCCAGCGGAACCTGCACTATGAGTCCCGATACGAACAGCCCTGTCAGTATTGTAAGTAAGTCATATTTCTCATACAGCGGCTTAACGTAAGCGATAAAGAATGTCCAGCAAAGTGCAGCCAGCAGCATAAAGCCGAACCCTGCCATGCTTACGCCCATAGGTTCTCCGCTCACCAGCAGATATACACCCACGATAGAAGCTACAACGCATACGATCTTCAAACCTGTTATCTTATTGCCGAAGAATATCCTATCTCCGATCATGCCGAATACAGGAACAGTCGCCATGATGAGTGCCGAAAACGACGCACTTGTCAATCCTGTCCCCAGGTTTTCAACGGTAAAATACAGCGCCATCCCTACGGCACCGGAAATGAACAATCTAGGCCAGTCCTCACGCTTGACATGGAGTCCGCCTTTTTTTATCAATACGATGGTCAGCAATATCGCTGTTCCGATAAGAAGTCTTGTCAGGGTAAATATAGCCGGTGACACGTATTCCATCATGTACTCGATGGCTATGAAGTCCAGTCCCCAGATGAAGTTTACTCCGATGATCGCCAGTAATGCTTTCTTAGATGAGTTTCCCATTTTACGCCTCCGATTTTTTGTCTGCGGCATCTGCCGCATTGTCCCTACATCTATTTTTAATACGTGTATACGCTACGCGCCCCACATATATCAAACCTATATATCCCAGATACGGATAGATCATACCTATCAATTCCGCGAACGGCAGAAGTCCCAGCAGGAATGCTCCGACAGCCACACATCCCGCGAAAATATAGCTCTTCTTTGTGCCCTGCTCCACGAACCTCTCGCTGACTGTCCAGAGCATAGCGCTGCATGCGGAGAATATCCCGCAGATCAATGTTATGCTGAAAACCGCGCCGAGCACGAATGATATCTTCTTAGCCAAGTAAAGAGTCGGGATAGCTAAAGTTCCGGCTGTGCCTATATCAGTAAGCATGGCGCTGTTCATAAGAAGGATAGCCAGCATCAATGCAAAGGTGCCCAGCGTTGCTCCGTAAACTGCCTCTTTGCGCGAAGCTGCGCTCTTTCCAAGGGCCGTATAATACATGGAGCCTCCGGTCAGATTATATGCTATATAAAGCAGTCCCGAAAGCCACCAGAACCTTACTGGCTGTCTTGCTTCCATAACAGGCTGATATTCACCTACCATCGCCAGCCCATCAAAATCGCGGAACACGGTTATCACGCCGACAATGATCGTAAATGCTATGATGGTAGGTCCAATAAAGGATACCACCTTGACGAATCGCTGGAATCCAGCCACATAAGCTACAAAAGCCAGCAGCGACATCACCAGAGCGCCTACATAGTGATTGAGTCCGTAATACTCCTGAAGAGTAGCTCCGGCACCTGAGATGAGAATGACCATGCCGGCAAACATACTTATAGGAACGAACCAGTCATAGAATACGCCGATTTTCTTGCCGCAAAAATATTTGAACTGGTTGAATCCTTCATCATCACGATGTTTCTGACCGGCCTCGAGGATCGCTGGTCCCACGATCAAAAAACCTACCAAATTGATCGCAACCAAAATAAAGCTCTTATACCCATAACTGGTAAAGAACTGCAATATCTCCTGCCCCGTCGCGAATCCGGATCCCATGACCCATGCAACATAAGCACCCATTATTCTTATTATGTTTTTACAGCTTGTGTTCTGCTCCATATCCGGCTCCAATAATCATTAAGTCTGCACTTTCATTTTATGTTAGCCACATAAATAAAGCAATATTTTTCAATTTTTTTACAAAAAAAACTGGTGTTATGAAAAAAATAATTTTATAATAGTGGGGTGGAATTGTTATTCAACATTACTGATAATATATATGGAGGCGATTTTTATGGAAAAAATCTACACAGGAAAAACAAAAGACGTATTCAAACTGGAAAACGGTAACGTACTGCTGCTGTTCAAGGATGACTGCACAGGCAAAGACGGTAAGTTCGACCCGGGCGAAAATGCTGTTGGTCTGACAATAGAAGGAATCGGAAGAGAAAATCTGAAGACTTCCATCCACTATTTCGAACTGCTGAAAGCTGCAGGAGTTAAGACTCACTACGTAGATGCTGATATCGATAAGGCTACTATGGAAGTACTGCCTGCTACAGTATTCGGTAAGGGTCTGGAAGTAATCTGCAGACACGTTGCTACAGGAAGCTTCATCAGAAGATACGGTGATTACATCGAAGACGGCACTCCTATCGAAGGCGGATATGTTGAAACTACATTCAAAGATGACGAAAAGGGCGATCCACTGGTAACTAAGGATGCTCTGGCTCTTCTGGGCGTTATGACTCCTGAAATGTATGACAGCATGAAGGAACAGACTCTGAAGATCACTCAGATCGTTGCTGACGATCTGGCTGCTAAGGGCCTGAAGCTGTACGACATCAAGTTCGAATTTGGTTACAGCGAAGACGGCGAAGTTATCCTCATCGACGAGATCGCTTCCGGAAACATGAGAGTTTACAAAGACGGAGAAATCGTGGATCCAATGGATCTGACAAAGATGATCCTCGCATAATTTATCGCATTATAAAACCCCGTGAAATTCACGGGGTTTTTTTATTATCTGTTTCCAGGGGATGATGTATCTCTCAGGATAACGTCGTGTGCGCCGCCTTCGATGATACTTGTTGCTGATACGAGAGTGATCTTAGCGTTTTTCTGAAGATCAGGGATGTTCATCAGGCCGCAGTTGCACATTGTTGACTTGACCTTCTGCAGTGACTGTCTAACGTTGTCGCTGAGTGGTCCTGCGTATGGAACGTAGGAGTCAACGCCTTCTTCAAATGACAGCTTCTTGTCACCGCCCATGTCGTATCTCTGCCAGTTTCTTGCTCTATTAGAACCTTCGCCCCAGTATTCCTTAACGTAGTTACCATTGATGTTCAGCTTAGCTGTTGGGGATTCATCGAATCTTGAGAAGTATCTTCCCAGCATCAGGAAGTCAGCTCCCATAGCAAGTGCCAGTGTCATATGATAATCATATACGATACCGCCGTCCGAGCAGATAGGTACGTATACGCCTGTTCTTTCGTAATACTCATCTCTTGCTTTAGCAACTTCAATAACGGCTGAAGCCTGTCCTCTGCCAATACCTTTCTGTTCTCTTGTGATACAGATGGATCCGCCGCCGATGCCGACCTTGATGAAGTCAGCACCTGCATTTGCCAAATATTCGAAGCCTTCCTTATCAACTACGTTACCTGCACCAATCTTGACTTTATCGCCATACTTTTCTCTTACGAAGTCCAGAGTGATCTTCTGCCATTCTGTGAAACCTTCTGAAGAGTCGATACAGAGAACGTCAGCGCCTGCTTCTACGAGAGCAGGGATTCTTTCTGCATAGTCTCTTGTATTAACGCCGGCACCAACAACGTATCTCTTATGATCATCCAGCAGTTCATCAGGGTACTGCTTATGAGTGTCATAGTCCTTACGGAATACGAAATATGCCAGTGTCTGGTCTTTTCTTACGATAGGAAGAGCATTCAGCTTATGATCCCAGAGTATATCGTTAGCTTCTGAGAGGCTCACACCTTCTTCTGCATATATGAGCTTATCAAACGGAGTCATGAATTCGGCAATTTTTGTATTCGGTGACATTCTGCTTACTCTGTAGTCTCTGCTTGTCACCAGACCAACCATCTTACCTTCTGCAGTTCCGTCTTCAGTTACTGCAGTTGTTGAATGTCCTGTTCTCTCTTTGAGCTCGAGCAATTCTCCGAGAGTCTGATCAGGTCTGATATTGGCGTCACTTGTAACGAAGCCCGCCTTATGTGACTTGACTCTCTTTACCATTTCAACCTGGCTTTCGATAGTCTGTGAACCGTAGATGAATGAGATACCGCCTTCTTTAGCGAGAGCGATGGCAAGTCTGTCTCCCGATACAGCCTGCATGATGGCTGATACCATAGGAATATTCATCTGGATCGCAGATTCTTCACCCTTCTTGAATTTTACTACCGGCGTCTTGAGAGAAACGTTCTCTACTCTGCATTCTGTTGAAGAGTATCCCGGTACTAAGAGATATTCACTGAATGTTCTTGATGGTTCTTCAAAAATATATGCCATTTCTTCCTCCTGTTGTATTTTGAATTTGATATATTGTACTACTTATTGTTCCTCTTGTCCATCCTCAATATCCCCGTTTATAACACAAATCACGCCGACCCTGTTCTTTACATCCATCTTCCTGAAGATGTTGTAAATATGAGTCTTGACTGTGCTTTCGGAAAGATATAGGATCTCTGCTATCTCTTTATTGCTCTTGCCGCTATATATGAGTTCTATCAGCTCTTTTTCTCTCGGTGTCAATTTAAACTGAATGCACACTTCTTCCAATCTGTCGGCCGTATCATTCCTGCTTGCTGACTCACTGCTCTCAGAGAAAGTCTCAAGGAAAACTTTGTGATATGTATAAACCAGAGTAACTGCACTTATTATCAGCCAGAATATGATAGTAAGATCCAGCGGAGCTCTTATGAACGCACTGTTTCCCCAGTAAACCGATGTTTCGCCCCAGAAGTATGATACATAGTTCCAGATAAGCATCGCTGATACTATCACCATATAACCCAGTGACAATTTATCATTGGCAGTTGCCGCAAATAATATATGTGCTATGGAAGCTGTCAGGAAAGATATGATAAGCACCACGTCTGTAGCCAGCAGAAGCCACTTCATCGTATAGAAATGTTCTATGCTGAAGAAGAATGTCAAAAGTGCCCACATGGCCGCATAAAACACAAGATAGCTCTTTACCATTTTATCTATCAGCCTCAGAGCATCTCTCTTGATGATCTTTTCCTGAACATTGAGCCACAAATACATATTTCCTGCGATTATACAGTTGCCTATTCGCATGATCTTAAGGCTGTTGAATCCGCCAATGACGTAATCCAGATAATATATTGCCATGTCATAGAAGCACATCACCAACAGACCTATGGCAAATAGGGCCATCGCTTTATTGAATTGTATCCTGCCTCTGCTCTTTCCGAGAAAAGCGATAGTAAGCGCTGACGCACCTAATATGATGCACAGCATATATGCTATCAAAATCAATTCTTTAATAAACACGCTTCACGTCCTTATCTTTATGATACAAATGCTTCGTAGATAGCCTTGATGGCTTTTTCGAAGTCTTTGTTTTCAACTCCGACGATAATGTTCATTTCACTTGAACCCTGGTCGATCATTCTCACATTGACACCGGCTTCTGCCAATGCTGTGAACAGCTTCGCGGATACACCTGTTCTTGAAGACATGCCTGCACCTACTGTAGCGATCTGAGCCATGTTATCAAATGTTTCGATATTATCAGGTTTGAGCTGTCTGTATATCTCTTCAATGATCTCGTCCAGCTTACCGTCCAGTGCTCTGTTGTCTATAACGATGGACACTGTATCTATACCGCTTGGCAGGTGTTCGATGGCGATATCGTTGTCTTCGAGGATGCCTGCCAGCTTTCTGATAAAGCCTCTTTCTGTGCTGAGACCATTTTTGCTGATAGCGATTACAGTGAAGTCCTTGCTTCCTGCAATACCTGAAATTATTCTATCACTGTTTTTGTCAGGTTCTGATGCGATCATTGTTCCCGGATCTTCAGGCTTATTGGTATTTCTGATGTTGATAGGAATATTTGCTATCCTTGCTGGATAGATCGCATCTTCATGAAGTACTGATGCTCCCATATATGAAAGCTCTCTCAATTCTTTATATGAGATGGTACCGATAGGCTTAGGATTCTTAACGATCCTAGGGTCTGCCATCAGGAAACCTGAAACGTCAGTCCAGTTTTCATAAACATCAGCTTCCATTGCTCTTGCGATAAGTGCTCCTGTGATGTCAGATCCGCCTCTTGAGAAAGTCTTCACTGTTCCGTCGATCTTGGCTCCGTAGAAGCCCGGGATAACTGCCTTCTCATGCTTGCTGAGTTCCTGCTTGATAGCAGTATTAGTCAGATCCTCCATGAATCTGCCCTTTTCATCGAATCTTATCATTGATGCTGCATCCACGAAGTCATATCCCAGATATGAAGCGATCAGCTTAGCATTGAGATATTCTCCTCTGCTTGCTATGTAGTCAGCAGTAGCGCCTTTTTCAAGATTAGCCTTGATCTCATCGAATTCTTTCTTCAGGTTGATATCTGCATTGAGATTCACATCTACTGCCATGAATCTGTCGCAGATAACCTGGAAGATCTGTTCGTAAGGGATCTTATGCTCGATATGAGTCTTACAAAGGTACAGCAAATCTGTTATCTTGCTGTCGTCTGCATATCTTTTTCCCGGTGCTGATACTACTACGTATTTGATGTCATTGTCGGCTTCGATGATATTCTTTATCTTTTCTATCTGTAATGCATCGGCAACTGATGAGCCGCCGAATTTAGCTACTTTCAATCCCATATATATCTTATATTTCCTTTCTCAATGCTTCTGCCTTATCAGTCTTTTCCCAAGGCAGATCGATGTCTGTTCTTCCGAAATGTCCGTAAGCTGCTACCTGTCTGTAGATAGGTCTTCTCAAGTCAAGGTTCTTGATGATAGCTGCAGGTCTCAGATCGAAATGCTTTGATACGATCTCTGACAGCTTTTCATCGGAAACCTTACCTGTTCCGAAAGAGTCTACCATGATGGATACAGGCTTAGCTACGCCGATAGCGTATGCCAGCTGGATCTCACACTTGTCAGCCAGTCCTGCTGCTACGATATTCTTAGCAACGTATCTTGCTGCATAAGCTGCTGAACGGTCAACCTTAGTGGGGTCTTTACCGCTGAATGCGCCGCCGCCGTGACGAGCGTATCCGCCGTAAGTATCAACGATGATCTTTCTTCCTGTCAGACCGGAGTCTCCGTTAGGTCCACCGATAACGAATCTACCTGTTGGGTTGATGAAGTACTTGGTTTCTTCGTCAAGAAGATCTGCATCTACAACAGGCTCTACTACATGTTTGATAAGGTCTGCTCTGATCTGTTCCAATGTAGCTTCAGGATCATGCTGCGTTGAGATAACGATAGTATCGATCCTCTTTACCTTGTCTCCATCATATTCAACAGTTACCTGTGTCTTGCCGTCAGGTCTCAGGTAAGGAAGAGTTCCGTTCTTTCTAACTTCTGTAAGCCTTCTTGCCAGCTTATGAGCCAGTGCGATAGGCATTGGCATAAGTTCAGGAGTTTCATTGCAGGCAAAACCGAACATCATTCCCTGGTCTCCGGCACCTGTTTCTTCAAACTCATCTGTATCAGCCATTTCGCCTTCTTTGTATTCAAGAGCTTTGTCAACACCCATAGCGATATCAGGTGACTGTTCATCGATGGCTGTCAGGATAGCACATACGTTGCCATCGTAACCATATTCACCCTTGTTATATCCTATGTCACAAATCACTTCTCTTGCTATCTTCTGAATGTCGATATAGCATTCTGTACTGATTTCTCCCATTACCATGGCATATCCCGTATTGGCTGTAGTTTCAGCTGCCACTCTGCCTGTAGGGTCTGCTTCTAAGATCGCATCTACGATAGCGTCTGAGATCTGGTCGCAGATCTTATCCGGATGCCCTTCTGTTACTGATTCTGATGTGAATAATTTTCTCATTCTTTTAACCTCCGTTTTAAACTGATCCCATTTGATAAAGAAAAGCCTCTTTCGCTGCAGGAAAGAGACGTGGTTTACGGTTATCTTTCCTCATCTTTCAGAATAGAATATCCTGTAGGATTTAGCACCTTCCGTGCTTCAAGGCGCCGGTCTTATTGTTGACCTCAACGTTGAAATTTCACTAGGTTGCCGGGTTTCGCAGGGCCTATTCCCTCCACCGCTCTTAATAAGGATCTTTTGATTTCTTAATATCTTATTATATTAATAATTAAAATCAGTGTCAATAGATTCGGGCCAATCAGCCGACCTCTTGTAATTTTTTTTAAATAGGGTATACTCTTCATATATCCAAATGTATTTTAATGAGGTAACACCATTGAACAAACCTGTATTTACAGTAATCGAAGGCGGTCTTCTTACTGCCGAAAAGAACGCTAAAATGCACTTTAAATCAGCCTATGTAACGGATACTCGTCTCATGGGCGTACTTGCTGTGTATGCACGCTGGAGAAAAGATCTCCCCGGGGCATATGATTTTGATGATGAAGACAACGAACTTCATCAATTCTTCTATATCGACTGTGAAGAAATGGGGCTTGAAACATATAAAAGCATCCTCGGCAACGATCGCGAAGAGATCGATCTGGTGGAGCAGGCATTAGTAGGCGGCCTCGGCGCCAAAAAAATCTCTTTGTCAGAACGGCAGCTGCGCGCTTTGCTTACCTTCTATAAGAATTTCAATAAGCATAACGGCTTGCCGCTCCCTCAAAATTACGACGAATATGGTTTCGTACTTGATGAAGAGACTGTCCTTAGCGAAGCCGAACAAGATACTCTGATGTCACTCATCTGCAGTGATATAACTTCTGACTATCAGGCTGTAAATTACTTTCTTATGAGACTCTTTGGCCGAGATTTCAGCGGCGCATCATATTTGGCGTCCAAATCTTGTCCTCTCGATATATACAGTAATTATTTTCAGGCTACCTTCTGTAAGAATGTAATAGACAAGGCCCGCGAATACGACGACGGCGCTGTCGCTTATGTTTGCGAATCCCTCATTGAAATGGGAGGCAACTACGAGATCATCATCTCTGAAGTGGTAGTGAAAGATCTTAAGGTCATGGATTGCCGCCATTGCTCCGGTTTCGCAGCAAGTTCTGCAGAAGCAGCCATGATGCTGGCTAAACCTGAATTTGTCACTGTTTATGAAGTAATGCTCAGCGACGAAGATATGGACAATAACATCGGTGAACTGACAGTCAATCTCAACACCGTGATGTCTAACCACGAAAACGGCAGGATGTTCATGGCATTCAAACCTACCAACGACCATGTCAACAGCCGTATTTTCAGACTCAGCAACGATGTCAAGGGAGTATATTTCCTGACTGACTTCGGTCAGCTTATAGCATCGGCATACAGCCTGCAAGACATCCGCTATCTGGAAAACAAACTGAAGATGAGTCCGCTCGCTCCGTTCCTTATGGTTACAGCCAAATACGAATTCAAGGAGCCGGTGTTGTTTGAATTTATTCAGAGCGACTTCGAGGACTTCGACGATTTTCTGGAGTTTATTAGGGAGTAACTTTCGTCATCCCACGTTGTCGGTCGGCTGTGCTACCAATCAGATTTTCTGTAAAAAATGGTGTTTTATGTATATTCGCCTTTCTCACGTGCGTTCCTACATAAAATAAATCTTGATTCCATCAAAACCACATTAAAAAGACCCTTTTTTGATAAAGTAAGGGTCCTTTTTAGTTAAACACTAATGTTTTCTATATATTTTTATGTATCTAAAGCTTTCTTCGTCCGTTATCTACATAAAAGTCATTACCACTGCCTCAAACAATTGCTTATTAAGTTTCTTCAGCGGCGCATCTGTCAAGTTGCAAAGCAGCGCTGTCGCTATCCCAAGCTCAGGGCACATCCAGAAACTTGTCCTGAATCCGTCGTCACTGCCCTCGTGGCCGACAAGTGTATATTCATATGCCTCGCCATCCGCTGCCGTTACCGATTGTTTCCTCATGAACCACCCAAGCCCCATCTTCTCACCCGTATCCGGTACAGATACTCTCGATTCCCACATATCCTGAACAGTTTTCTCATGCAAAGGCGCACTCTGTGCTTCTTCCGGGTCTTCATGCAAAGGCGCACGCTTCATGAGGGCTGCCGCCCATTTCAGTAAGTCCCCTGTGGTCGAGGTCAGTGTCGAGCTTGGTGCATGCTGTCTTGTGTATGGGTATGCTTTTTCAAGATGGATCACTCGATCACGACCTTTATAGTGAGGCATTGCAAGTCCAGCCTCATCTATTGCTTTTAAAATATCCTCGCAGCCTCTCTTACACTCAGGCACTTCTTCATTCAATTCGCTTATCCTTCCGAAAGTAAAGAATGTCGTATCATCCATTCCTAATGGTCCAAATACTTCTCTCGCCACAAACTCTTCAAACGGCATTCCCGACACTTCAGCGATCACAAGGCCCAGTAAATCATAAGCCGTGCTGCTGTATCTGAATTTCCCTGCTAACGGATCCCACAGCAGCTTCCTGCCGCTCACTTCATCTGACAAGGCATATTCCTTCAATGAATCATCCGCCGTCTTATGCTCTTCCCAATGATAATCACCAACATCAGTCAGCCCTGAAGTATGCTCCAGCATCGACTCGATAGTTATATTCTTCCATCGTTCATCAGCGATAGACAAATACGGCAATACATCGACAAGATGGTCCGACAAACTCAGTTTGCCATCCTCAACCAGCCTCATGATACCCATTACTGTGAAGAGTTTCGAGACCGAAGTGCAGTGGAACACAGTATCTGCCTGCACAAGATCCTTAGTTTCATAATTTCTGTAACCGCCGGCACCGGTGAAAAAGTAAGGGGTTCCTTCTGCATCTTTCTGTTCTACTCCCACGGCACATACTCCTACAGTGATTCCCGGGATATCATAGAAATCCATGGTATTCTTTATGAAGTTTTCGCATACACGGTCAAGTGCATTCTTGTCTTTTATGATCATCTGAACTATCCTTATATCTTATTATCTTCAGAGCGTATTCTTCTATGGAATTACTCCCCCGCTCATGCTATAATCAATTAAAGCATAACATCAAACGTTATTTCCTACATGATAAAACAAGGAGAACTCACATGCAATACAGGAAATTCAATAAAATAGACAAAGACGTTTCTCTGCTGGGAATGGGATGTATGAGACTTCCGCAGCTGGAAGACGGTTCAGTAGATGAAGCTGAAGCCATCGACATCATCAGATCTGCCATCGATGCAGGTGTCAATTATGTCGATACGGCCTACACATACCATGGAGGTAATTCAGAAAAAGTATTGGGCAAGGCCCTCAAGGACGGTTATAGAGAAAAGGTCCTCCTGGCTGACAAGATGCCTATCTGGCTGGCTAAAGACGAAGAGCAAATGAAGAATATCTTCTATAAGCAACTGGAAAGACTTGATGTGGATTGCATCGATATGTATCTGGTCCACAATGTAAGCGTACCGGGATGGAAACGATGCAAGAAACTGAATCTTATGCCTTTCCTGGAAGAAATGCAGGCGCAAGGCAAGATCAAGCATATAGGCTTCTCATTCCACGATAAGCTGGAATTTTTCAAAGAAATGATAGATGAGTATGACTGGAAATTCTGCCAGATCCAGTTGAACTTCATGGATAAAAACTTCCAGGCAGGCGTTGAAGGTCTCAAATATGCTGCCGAAAAAGGTCTCGATGTCATCATAATGGAACCTCTCAAGGGCGGCAGACTGACAGACTTCGTCCCTCCTACAGTACAGAAACTATGGGATGAGGCAGAAACGCAGAAGACTCCTGCAGAATGGGCATTCAAATGGCTGGCCGCATTCCCTGAAGTCAAGCTGATGCTCAGTGGTATGAGTTCAAGACAGCAGCTGATGCAGAACATCGAAACTATATCCAAGGAAGATGTTGCCGTTCTCACAGACAGTGAAAGATCACTGATCGATAGAGTTTCAGATGAATACAACAGACTTATCAAATATTCCTGCACAGGATGTCAGTACTGTCTGCCATGTCCTCAGAAACTGGAAATACCTAAGATAATCGGATACTACAACGACTGGAACGTTTATGAACATAATCCATCGACTAAGTTTGAATACAATACATGGCTTGTGAAACACGGTTCCGACTGCATAGGCTGTAAGGCCTGCGAAGAAAAATGTCCGCAGTCTATCCCTATCGCTCAGGCGATGAAGGATGCTGCAGATGCCTTCGGCAAGTAATCATTATTCTGCAAAGTGCACAACATCAAGATGCAAAACGCCCCGCAAATACGCGGGGTTTTCTTTTGCATCAAAAAATCGCCTTGGAAAACCAAGGCGATTTTTATACCCTATTTGTCTGTTAATACTGTGACCTAATCAGTTAAAACTAATTATTTCAGCATATCCAGCATCATCTTTTCGTTCAGAGCGTCAGCATATTCGGAATCCATTTCTCTGATACCAGCTGGGAATCCGTACTTAGCCAGTCTTTCTACGAATGGATCTGGATCGAAGTGTTCTGGACCCCATGCACCTGCATCGTTCCAGATTCCCTTAGCGATCAGTTCCATCATGATTACAGGACCTACTGCAGTCTGAGCAACTACTGAGTTAGTAGTGTACTTAGCGATACATTCCTGGTTGTCAGCGATCTGATACAGGTAAACTGATCTGTACTTGCCATCTTTCCATCCAGTTACCCATGAACCAGCACAACCCTTACCAGTCATAGTTTCTGTTGAGCTTACTGGGTTAGGGATAACCTTACATACGAAGTCTCTTGGAGTGATTTCGCTGTCGCCAACCTTGATCTTAGTGTGCTTGTCATCCAGTCCCCATCCGTGCAGAACCATCAGCTTAGCTCTGAATTCTGCAGGAACGCCGTACTTGAATGTTACTCTGTTACAATCGATTTCTCTTGGAACGAGCAGTACTTCTTCGTGTTCTACGTTAACTACTTCTACGTCGCCGATTCCGCCAGGGAAGTTGAAGATTTCAGGTTCGGAGAACTGTTCTGTACAGAACCAGTGTCCTTCAGGGAATTCTTCGTTCTTTTCCCAGATTACTGGAGGAGCCAGACATTCTTCGATAGTTGTCCATACGGAGAATCCGAAGTCTGAATCAGTGTTTCCATAGTTGTCGCCGTCTCTTACGTCAACTCTGTCGATCTTGTCGAACAGGTGCTTCTGAGCATACTTAGCGAAAACGTCAGCCATACCAGGTTCAACACCTGAACCGCAAACTGCGATCTTACCTGATTCGATCCATTCCTTCTGCTTAGCGAACTGATAGTCACCTAACTTAACGTTAGCCAGTTCATAAGGCTTTTCAGGATGTGGAGTTCCCAGTGTCATAGCACAGTCAAGGTATCCGATCTTGCATTCCAGACATGTGTCGAAGATGCAAGGGTTCATTCTAGGGTCACAGCAGTTCATAGCGAAGTCGATATCGTGTTCAGCAACTACAGCTTTGATGCTTTCAGGATCCATAGCGTTTACAAATGCAGGAACGAACTTTCCGCCGCCGCAAATTTCGTTTGCAACAACCTTAGCTCTTTCTTCGTTGAAGTCTGCAACTACAACTTTTTCAGCCCAGTCGCCTTCTGCTCCTGCTAACTGGATGATCTTAGCAGCTGAAGTACCAACTCCGCCTGCTCCAATGATAAGTAATTTCATCTTGTTACCTCCATAAATTGTTTTCAACAATTGATTAAACTATATAAGTTAATTTTATACTAGCCTATTTTGAGCTTCGTTTCAACCATACCCTTGCTAAAATAGTGTACTAGTTTGTTATTTCTATATTTTGTCGATAAGTACCAATTCTGCACCTATTCCCTTGAATGTCGATCTTACGCTCAATGCATCGGAACTGGTGTAGCTTCCTGTAGTAACGTTGGCTTCCGTGATGAGTTTGTTGATGAATGCTTCTCTGACATCTGTCTTCATGCCCGGATCTATCATTTCCTTGACTCTTGACATTATGCTGTCTTTTTCAAGTCTGTATCTGATGATCCTGAAATTACCTGATAGTCCTGTTGCCCTAACGAGAAATTCCATCTCATTGTCGTAATTCCTCGAGATCCTCATCAACTCCTCATAAGAATTGATCCGCTTGAGAGATCTTATAACATTGGCATCGAAATTATATACCAGGATACTGAGGCTATCGAGAGCTCCCGGAAATTTGTTTTTAGTGGAAATGATATAGTTGTCTCCCGAAGTGATTATCCCTTCTTTCATTTCCATCAGCTTCATATATGGTTCCGCCAATGTAGCGTTTACTCCTCGTTCCATTATCTCTTTAAGAGCCGGCGGTTCTTTCTGAAGTGCTGCATAATCATCATAGATATCGATATCCACGATAACAGGAGGAGTCTTAAGCTTGTCCGCATAATCTGCATATACGCCCTTCACCTGTTTTCTGATGGCATCTTCTATCTGTGCCGGTGAAACACGTTCATATTTTGCTTCGATCTCACGGCTGATTATCTTGCCGATATATTTCTTCCTGTATTCCAGCGGATGCATGCCAAACCACTGTTCAAAATGCTTGATATAATATCTGACTGCCGAAAAACCTGTCTCGTCGGCAATGGCACCGATTTTCTTATTTGTTCCCAAAAGAAGTTTTTCGGATTCTTCGACTCTTATGTAGCTGAGCAGATCCTGGAAACTAAGACCTGTAGCTTCTTTTATTATATGAGACAAATAGTAAATGCTAAGATGTTCCTTATCCGCGATCTCGCTCAAAGTAAGCTTACGCGAATAATTCTCATACATATAATCTGTTATTCTGTTAAGTCTTCCTGCCAGGATCTTATTTCCCTTATTCTTTGACTCATTTTTAAATTTACCGTCTTCCATGACGAAGTACTGGAAGTCCGACATGAGACATGCTATCAAATTATGTGTGCTTTCTATCACCTTGTCCTCATAGCGATATCCCTTCTGCAAAACTTCCATCATTATCTTGGCAAGTATCGTCCTCAATACTTCCAAACTTTCGTCGCTGTCGTCTTCCATATCTGTAACAAAGAAATTGTTTCTAAGGTTGTCGTAATATCTGGAGAAATATGCCAGATCCAGCTGGAGCATCATTACCATGTTATCCTCGCCGGTGCTTTCGAAGCTATGCATTTCTCTGTCATTGAGAATGAAAATATCACCTTGCTTCAGTGTGTAGGTATAATACCCGTTTCTCAAGGTGACTTTTCCATCCAGGACATAGACTACTTCCATATCATCATGAAAATGTATAGGATATTCATTGATGTTTGCTGTTGTCACATTGATAGGAAGCCCGTCTTTGTAAACAATTTTTTCTTTCAACATTTTTTTCTTCTCCTACCTATACTTAGTTTTATGTCAACCTTTGTTCTTTTTTGTGTCGACATCTTTCAACAACCTAGCAAGCTCGTATTTATCAGCCTTTCAGAAGTTATCCACAAAAAATTTAAGATTGTATACAATTTTATCCAAAACCGCCTGTGGATTAGTTGAAAAAATTATTTGTTGAAATTTCAACGTTTCCAGCTGTCAAGTCCTTTTTTTCGTACCAACTTATCCACAAGATGTTCGTCCCTTATTTCACCGTGTGAACGACTTGCATAATTTCCGTCTTTTTACTGGGTTTTGTTACCAGTTTCGTTCAAATACTTGCAAATACTAGCTTGCAGGGTTTTGGAAATTTCTTCTTGCTTACTGGCATTTTTTAGCATTTCCAAATCTTCCCTATTGGATAAAAAACCACATTCGACAATAATTATCGATCCACTCGCCTCTTTCAATAGGAAAACGTCATTCTTTCCCATCTCGGTACGTTTTTTATCCGTATTGACCTTTTCATTAAGATCTTTCTGAACTATTTCAGCAGCCATACGGCTTTTCTCAACGATCGACGACTCACCCTCCGACGGATAAAAAACCTGCGCGCCCTTTACACTGTCGTCTTCCGTGAAACTGTTGAGATGTATGCTTATCGTCAGGTCCGCCTCAGCCTCATCTATGATCCTCTTTCGCTCATACATGTCCTGCGTCTTGAGAGATCTTATGGCCGCTTTATCGTTTTCTTCATACAGGCCATCGTCTGTTCTTCTCGTCATTATCACTCGGACACCTTCAGCTTCCAGCAGTTTTTTCAGATTTAAAGCGATTTTAAGATTTATGTCTTTTTCTGCTGTACCATCCGCCGCCACAGCACCGCCATCGATGCCGCCATGACCCGGATCCAGCACAACAACAGGACTTTCGGCCATCTTCCACACTTGCCTTATCGTCTCCGTATAACTCGGTATATTGAGCACCGACCACAACAATAATGCAACGATCAGCATGTCTATTACTTTGCTCTTCATGGTCCACCTCGCAAACATATTTACCCAAATATATTCGCGAAGAGCTCGAACATATAACCGCAAGTTAGTTAATTTCACTTTATCACTGTTAATTATACCACAATCTTTTTGCAGAAAAAACAAATAAATACAGCTTTCACCGCAAAAAATTTTGTTTTTTCTCATTTATATTTGACTTTTTTGCTCCTACTATTTAAACTTCTAATTAACAAGACTATTAATGATCACAGGAGTTTAAAATAATTATGCAAACAACAAGATTATACCAGCATGATCGATACATCAAAGAATGGGATGCTGTCATCACCTCAATTACCGATAACGGCGACAATTTGGTGATAACCCTCGATAAAACAGCTTTTTTTCCTGAAGGCGGTGGTCAGAGCTGCGACCTGGGAAGCATCGGTCCGTACACTATCATAGATGTTCAGGAAAAAGACGAAGAAGTCATCCATACAGCTATGATCCCTTCTGCAGATGATGCAAAGGGCACTGCCGCATACGCAGAGGGCCTGCCTGCTGCCGGCGATACAGTAAGCTGCAGCATCGACTGGGACAGAAGATTTGATAACATGCAGAGACACTGCGGAGAACATATCTTATCAGGGATATTCTTCTCCATGTACGGCGGCGTCAACCGCGGGTTCCACATGGGTCAGGACTACATGACTGTCGACATAAGCCTTGAGGCAGATCCTGAAGTCAAAGAGATAACATACGAAGATGCACTGGCAGCTGAGCTGGAAGCCAACAAGGTGATCTGGTCAGACGCACCCGTAACGGTAATGCACTTCGAATCACGCGATGAAGCCGAAAAAATGCCCCTCAGAAAGGCTTTAGCCTTCGATGAGGATATTACTATCGTTTCAGTCGGTTCCATCGATAATGCGGCAGACTGCGTCGCTTGCTGCGGTACCCATCCGAACACTGCGGGGCAAGTGGGCCTTATCAAAATATATAAAGTGGAAAATTACAAGGGCATGTTCAGGATATACTTCGAAGCCGGCGAAAGAGCAATGAATGACTACAGAGCCAAGCACAATGTTCTGACTACGCTTTCCAATAGGTACTCATCTTCCATAGAAGACTTCCCGTCGAAACTGAAGGTCCAAGAAGAAAAGCTGGCAGAAGCCAAGAGCGAACTGTTCCAGATCAAGAAGATCTTCATGGAAAACGAATATGAGAAAGTTGACCGTCTCTTGGAAGAAACAGAAGGCAATGTTGTGACCTATGAAGTCGAAGGGCTTTCGCTGGACGACATTTTCAATATGGCCAAGCGCTATATGAGCAACTGTGCTAAGCTCCTCATGCTTTATTCAATCAAGGACACTTCATACATCCTTGTCTCAGACGGAAACATCGACTGCGGATCCCTTGTCAAAGAATACGCATCCTTCTACAAAGGCAAAGGCGGCGGCAACAAAGTTTCTGCCAGAGGCATCTTCACATCAAAAGAAGATGCAGAAATGTTCGCAGATCTTATCCGTAAGCATCTGCGCTAAATCCCGGAATGCGCGACTGTGCGCTTTGCAAAAAACAAATAAGAGGCTGTGCTTATGCACTAGCCTCTATTTTTATTCTATGTATATGGTCACGTATCGTACGCCCCATCTGACGCATTCAGCGTGGGTCGCCATGTATATGTCTATGGTGTTGCCTTTGATGTTGCCTCCGGTATCTTCAGCTCTTCTGGCTCCGATACCTTCTATATATACGTTGGTGCCAAGCGGTATGACACTCGGGTCTACAGCGATCTCACCGACTCTGGCGCGTGTGCCCATGGCAGTCGTTCCACCACCTGTATACGAGTACGCTTTCACCACCAGCTTGCGACTGTAGGTCTTCCCGTTGTAATTGACGCGGGTACCTACGGCCACTATTTCATCCACCACCGGTTTGATGTTCTCACGAGACAGTTCTTTTCTTGAAGCTTCCTTACCATCTATGTATGTGACCTCATAGATCACCTTATCTTTGCCGTTTTTCCCTTCTGTGATGACTTTAGTTTCGCCCTCATTCATGTTGACATCATCTTGATTGATCGTCTTGAACTTGACCTTTTCATTGACCGTGATTTTCTTGATGTCCACACGCTGAACTACTATCTTCATGTCTTGTGTCAGTGGTGTTTTGATGTCCGGCGTTATTATATCGTGCTTGCGTACCTTGTAGCCCTCATCCTTAAGGGCCTCGCCAACAGTTTTTTCAAGGGATTTGCATTTAGCAGTCTCGCCATCTGCCGTCACCTTGAAGTCTGTGGCATGCACCAGCTTGAACTTCATACCATCATGGATGAATCCCGTCGGCGGTGTGGAAAGGTAGTCCTTATCGCAGTATTTTATGCCTTCATCTTCAAGAAAACCTTTTACTGTATATTCCTTGGTGATGATTTTTGTTTTGTCGCCGTCGATCGTTGCAGTGACTTCTCTCGGAACCATCGTTGTATATGCGAACATTGCTGTCAGCAGTACGATGAATGCGGCGGCAATGGCAACTAGGCTGCCATAGAGTTTCCAAAAGCCCGTCTTCTGCTCAGATTCTGGTTCGCAAAGTTCAGGCTCCGGCTCCGTCTCAGGGGCGGTATCCTGTTCGATCTCGGGCTCCGATTCAGGCACGAACTCAGGAACAAGCTCTTCTTCCGGCTCCGGTTCAGGTTCCGGCTCGACCTCAGGCACAGATTCCGGTTCGGATTCGCAAAGTTCAGGTTCTTCCTCAGGCTCAGGTTCAGGTTCGGTCGGCTCGAGCGCCGATTCGGCCGTCTGTTCTTCCCTCTCCTCTTTACCTTCTATGATCTCCTTGAAACTTTTTTTCTCTTCATTAAATATATTTCGTATATCAATTCTCATATATTACTACTTATCCAGTTCAGCCAGCTTATAAATGGCTTCCGCATATATTTTCGTGAGTTTCATCATATTTTCTACGGAAATATACTCATTTTTCTGATGCATCACATCTTCATCTTCAGGGAATCTTGCCCCAAATGCTATGGTATTCTCAACAGCTCTGGCATAAGTTCCTCCGCCGATCACAAGCGGTTTGCTTTCTGTATCGCCTGTATGTTTTCTGTATATATCCATAAGAGTTTTTACCAACGGCTCATCTTCCGCCACATAAATAGGCAGCTGATGCTTACCCTTGACGATCCCAAGATCATACTTATCAAGGACTGTCATGATGCCTTCATAAACTTTGTCATCATCCATAGTAACAGGATATCTGACATTTATGGTCAGCTTGGCAGTCTTCTTATCCAGCTCTATCATTCCCACATTGAATACCAGCTTGCCGGATGGTTCGTCTTCAAAACCGCATCCCATCTCTTCTCCATGTAGTCTGTATCCTATATGTTCATTATAGAAGCTTATAAAATCATTAGTATCCTCACTGGCAAAATTGAGTCTTCCCAGGAATTCCATCATCATAGTGATGGCGTTAAGTCCCTGCTCAGGTTTAGCACCGTGGGCCGAGATACCCTGTACAGTTATTTCGAAACTCTTGCCAATGCCTTTGCAGTTGATCTTGCAGTTTTTCTCAGTTCTGAATTTCGCCACAAGTTCTTTGACATGTTCATATCCCGCTCCCGCACTTTCATGAAGGACTGCTCTGGCGTGATCGGCTACGGAATTGGCCGCCGTACCACCTTTTATTGAGCTGAGCTCAAGGCCTTTGATGGTTCCGTGATTGAATTTCTTCACAATGTCGAATACCAGGATCCCCTTTTCTCCATGGATGGCAGGAAAATCTCCATCAGGCGTAAAGCCCAGATCAGGTTTATCTCCAACACGATCCAAATAATATTCCATGCCGTGCCAGTTTGTCTCTTCATCAAGTCCTAAAATGAGACGGATCGTTCTCTTCGGTTCATATCCGCATTCCTTCAGCGCTTTCATGGCATAAAAGCTCGCGATAACAGGACCTTTGTCATCGGTAGTCCCTCTGCCGCAGATATTACCATCGATCACTTCTCCGCCGTAAGGCTCAAAATCCCAGCCGCTGCCTTCAGGAACGACATCCAGATGACCTACTACACCTACGATACCATCTTCTGTTCCCGTGAAGTCGATGTGTCCGCCGTAATTATCGGCATTAAAAGTATCGAACCCCTCTTTCTCTGCCTTTTGCATCATGAAAAGGTACGCCTTATGGACCTCTTCGCCGAAAGGCATATTGCCCTTTGGATCAGAAACTACACTAGGTATAGAGATAAGATTAGACAGAGATGAAATCATCTCTGTCTTGTTTTCTTCTATTCGTTTGTTTACGTTGTTCAACAATTCCATAATTACAGTACGGATTCAACCGCTTTGATTTCAGGATAGCTTTCTTTCAGGATCTTTTCTACTACGCCTTTGATTGTCATCTGAGCGCCCGGGCATCCTGCACAATGACCCTTAAGTCTTACTTTAACGATGTTGTCTTCTGTGTATTCCACGAATTCCAGGTCTCCTCCGTCTCTCTGTAAGAAAGGTCTGATCTGATCTAATGCATCTTTGATTTTCTGTTCCATTTTAGTTCTCCTTTAATATATATTATTTTCATTTTGTTACTATATTATTACGCTACTGAGGATCCATCGTATGTATGGAAACCACTTTACCGTTTTCCCACGTACTTATATATGCAGTCTTTATCGGGTCGCCTGTGCTGCTGAATGTGATCATTCCGGAAGCTCCCTGGAACTGTGTCTGACCGGCCAGTACTTTTCGCACATCGTTGGCATCGGCATCATCGTCTGCTTTATCGATAGCATTGAGAGCTATAAGGTAGGCGTCATATCCCAGCGCCACTCCATCCTGAGGAACTGTATCAGCCCCGTATTTTTCTCTATATGCCTTAAGGAATTTCTCCGACTCCTCATTTATTGTTTCTTTCGCATCGAAGAAGTTTACGAATGCGATATTATCCTTGGTGGCTGCCGTTCCTGCCTGCTTATAGAAGTCATTGCTGCTCCAGTCTGTGTCTCCGAGGAAGACAGTACTAAGCCCCATTGATTTGGCCTGCTTGATTATATTGGCGGCATCAGACATTTCTCCCGGCAGGATAACGCTCTTAACTCCCGAATCCTTGACGATCTGCAGCTGCTTGCTGAAATCTTTAGCGCCCGGCTTGTATTCTTCATATACTACTATGGCGTTCTCATTGCCTGTTTCAGCCTTCATTCTGTCTGTAAAGGCAGTCGCCATGGCCAGGGCTGCATCATCACCCTTAGGGAGCAATACTCCTGCTGTAGTTTCCTTTTTCTGGCTCAACAAATACTTGGCCAAGATATCTCCCTGGTTGGAATCAACGTAACATACTCTGAAGTAGTATGCGTTGTTTCTTGTTACCAGCGGATTTGTGTTTGTTGCTGCTATTGCCGGGATCCTGGCATCCTTGATGTGTTCTCCGGCAACCAATGAATATACGCTGCCGTAACTTCCCAGTATCGCCTTAGGCTCCTTGACTATCAATTCTTTGATAGCTGTCTCTGCTGCGTCCAGATCGGATCCGTTGTCCGCGTAAACCAGCTCTACGATCTTACCATTGACTGTAGGATACATATCGTGTGCCAGCTCGATGCCTTTTATCTCCTGTTCAGCTGCTTCACTGTCAGTTCCGGTCATCGGCTGATAGACACCTATCTGAATGGTCGCTTTCATATCCTGCGGCTTTTCGATGAACCCTGTCTTGAAATTCTCGAAGGTAGCACATCCGGTAAGAAGCGATACCATCATCATCACCAATATTAATGCTATGATATTTCTGCTCTTTATTTTCACTAAATCACCCTTTATCATATATAAACTCTAACGATTATTTTACCATGGCTATTATATATAAGTAAAGTGTAAGTGACGTGAAAGGTGGCTGTTGTTTATTGATGTACGGCTAAAATTTAGTCAAAAAAAATTTATAAAAAGGGTATTGACTAATCTGTACCAAAATGGTATATTATGCTCACAAGGTTAAGAAACCCTAGATTGCATGAGTAAAAAATATATGAATTAACAAGGAGGACACAATTATGAAATGGTCATGTTCAATTTGCGGATACACACACGAAGGAGCTGCTGCTCCTGATAAATGCCCACAGTGCGGCGTTCCTGCTGAAAAGTTCGTTCAGGTAGCTGAAGGCGAAAGAGAATGGGCTGCAGAACACGTTCTGGGAGTTGCTCAGGGTGTTGATGAAGAAATCATCGCAGGTCTGAGAGAAAACTTCATGGGAGAATGCACAGAAGTAGGTATGTATCTGGCAATGGCTAGAGTAGCACATAGAGAAGGCTACCCTGAAATCGGTCTGTACTGGGAAAAGGCTGCTTATGAAGAAGCAGAACACGCTTCCAAGTTTGCAGAACTGCTGGGCGAAGTAGTTACAGACTCAACTAAGAAGAATCTCGAAATGAGAGTTGACGCTGAATGCGGAGCAACTGCAGGCAAGTTCGAGCTGGCTAAGAGAGCTAAGGAACTGAACCTGGATGCTATCCATGACACAGTTCACGAAATGGCTAGAGATGAAGCAAGACACGGCAAGGCATTCGAAGGTCTGCTGAAGAGATACTTTGGTTAAAGATTCCTACAGGGGTATAGGATAGAGGCTACATAGTTTGGTATTGAAACTAAAAAAGAGAACAGTGAAAACTGTTCTCTTTTTTTAACTCTATTATTTAGTCCATTCGCCTGATTCTAATTTGCTGATTTGCTTAATGATCATCATCACAGCACGTCTTCCTTGTTCGTATTGCTCTTCATTTGCAAGATCGAATCTCTCATATCTGCCGTTTTTCAATTCAAACAGAATGTAATAGGAATATCCGCTTGCTACAAACTTGCAATCTTCTATTTCTTCAACCGGGATCATTTTACTGCCGATCAGCATTCCATCGTATGACCACATACCCTTTATTATAGGCTTCCCGAAAACGGTAATATCTTCGAAAATCTCACAGTAGATCCTAGCCTCGGCCTGTTCTCGTTCATTTTGCATTCCGGTTATTGCTTTCCTGATGTCTTTTTTGATACGGCGAGCCTGATCTTTTTCGTCATCAGTATAATCAACGAATACCGATTCCCCGTTTTTTAATATGATTTCTAATTTGTTGGCCTTAGTTGTCTGGCACCAGTCTATAACTTTTATCGAGATCGATCTGTCTTCTATTCTGACCCCATCTGATGTCACTTTTACGTCCATATTGCCTCCTAAAACAACCCCATTTAAGTAACTCTATTATATACATTTTTTTCTTTATCTTCAACAAAATGATATATGTATTTCCTTATCTCTATGATATAATATCCAAGCGATATTCGCACTATATTATCGTACTATAAACAAAGGATTATAATTATGAGTGAACTTAAACAACGAGATTATATGTTTGACACGTTCAGGGGTCTTCTCATACTATCGATCCCCATGTCACATTTCACAAAGATGGCCGGCAACCAATACGGAGCCATGTATCTGACAGGCGGATTCCCTGAAGAATCCCTCTTCGGCTTCATGTACATAACGATCAACGTATTCGTTATGCAGGCCTTCATGTTCCTGTCAGGTTACTTTTCTAAGAAAGTCGACCGCGCACAGGAAACAGCATTCAGCACATTCATGTGGCCATACTTGGTATTTACCATCATCTACTACTTCGTGAGGATGTTCTTCATGGACGGAGCCAACCTGAAGCTGCTGACACCGCCTTTTGCATTATGGTTCTTATTCGTGCTGTTTTTCTACCGCTTCTTCCTGAAGTATATGGTGAAGTCAAACTGGCTGCTGCCTATAAGCATCATGCTGTATCTTCTGGCAGGGCAGGCTGAAGTCTTCGGTAATTTCATGTCCCTGGGCAGAGCATTGTCGTACTTCCCGTTCTTCCTGCTGGGATACTATTGTTCCAAAGAGCGCCTGGCGTGGCTCCAGGGATTGCGCAAAAGGCCGGTCTTCCTGATCCTTCTGGGAGTCGTTCTTGTGGGCATAACGTTCCTGCTGATGCGTTCAGATATAAAGGTTGGCTGGTACCTTCTGAAGCAGTCTGTAGACAGCTTCCCGCAAATGTTATGGTGGGAAGACACTGTTATGAGGATCCTGCTGTTCTTCATAGCCAGCGGCTGGATAATCTTCATGGTGAATATCATCCCATCCAAGAAGAGTTTCCTGTCATTCGTGGGAATGAACACCATGCCGATATACGTATTCCACCTGACACTGAGATATGTGGTGGAATTCTACGGAATATATGTTGGAGTGATCTCATGTGGAGTAGTGGCGTGGTTTGCAGTGATATCGCTGGTACATAAGAAAGCATGCAGCGGACTTGCTGAAGCCGCTGCCGGTAAGAAACGAACTTATGACGCCATTTACGGCGTGGTGATCATCCTCAGCATAGCAGGTTTCTATCTGATGTACTCATCAGGTTGCCTGGTGCCATTGTACGGACTGGTCCCTGAAAACATCTATTTCTTATACGTGCTGGTATACGGCGGCGCACTCCTCTGCGGAGTATCATTCGTAGCACCGTTCTGGGTGAAACTCTACGACCTGCTGGTAACAGGCCCTGTGAAAGGATCTAAGCTGGCAACATGGCTGCAGAAATAATAAATGAAATCAACTTGATTAGAAAACAAAAGAGATGGTTTGAAAACCTGAACTTGTCAACGAAAAGTAGACAATGAAAAAGAATCATAAGAAGCCTTGTTC
>JAUNQD010000024.1 GCA_030536355.1 Bacillota bacterium
CAGCGCTGATGATACTTGGTGGGAGACCGCCTGGGAAAGCAGGACGTTGCCGCTTTCGCAAAAAAGCAAGCATACAATAGTGTGCTTGCTTTTTTAATGCGAAAGCGGACAGCTTGATATTGTGCACTTTCCATAGTATTATGTTTATATAAGGAGGTTGGCACCATGTCATATGAAATCACTTACAGAGAGGCAACAATAGATGATAAGGATATATATCTTGCAGTTGATTTAATGAAGAAACTTTGTATTTATCAGAAGATGGAAGATACATCTATGATAAATGAAGACAATATGAGAAAGTTACTTGCCGATAATGCCGGTAATGGTATTTTCGCTTATATAGATGGTGAGCCTGTTGCTTTTATGTATTATTACTATAATTATCCTATGTTGATAGGTAATAAATGTATGTACATAGATTGTTTGTATATTGAAGATGGATACAGGCATTGCGGGGTTGGTACTGATTTTCTTAAATATATTTCTCGTAAGGCTCTTGATGATGGATGCGGCAGATTGGAATGGCTTTGCCTTACTTGGAATACTCCTGCTCTTGATATGTACGATAAGATTGGGGCTAAGAAAATGGACACTGTATCTCTTCACAGAGTTGATCTTGAAACTATTGTAAAATTGGCAAATTCATAGGAATTATGTTATAATAATATTTACGATTGATTTATTCTATAATTGATTTTAAGAGGAACGATATGGGTGTTTTAGAATTCATATTTGCAGTTTTGATCATAGTTCCTGTAGCATTAGTTATGATATTTATATTCAGAAAGCTAACGGGAGAATATAATTCGGCAATAAAAAAAGAACGTGATTTGCGAAGTGGTAAATATCATAGAGATAGAGAATTTGCCAGATATGCCGAGCTTAAGGATTACAGAAAAGATAATCCGAATTACGATGCATACAGAAGAAAAATGGAAGGAAGCAGTTATAACAAAAATCGGGAAAAATAATGATGAAAAAAGGTTACTTTATAACATTTGAAGGCGGCGATGGTGCAGGTAAATCCACTCAGATCAAGAAGTTGATGGAATATCTTGAATCAAAGGGTTTTGATGTGATCCTTACAAGAGAACCGGGTGGTACCGATATAGGCGAGAAGATTCGTCAGATCATACTCGATCCTGAGAACAAAGAAATGGATAGTGTTACTGAAGCGATGTTGTACGCTGCATCAAGAGCTCAGCATGTTTCGCAGGTTATCAAACCGGCCATAGAAGCCGGCAAGATCGTGATATGTGACAGATTTATTGATTCAAGTATTGCATATCAAGGATATGGCAGAAACCTTGGGGATAGTGTAAGTATTATCAACAGTTATGCAGTAGGAGAGTACATGCCGCATAAGACTTTTCTTCTTAAGCTGAAACCGCAGGCAGGTAGTCTCAGAATGGCTGGAAGAGAAAAAGACAGGATAGAACTTGAAGCGGCTTCTTTTCATCAAACAGTTTATGATGGATACGAAGCTTTAGAAAGAAAGTATCCTGAACGTATAGTAGGTATAGATGCTTCGGGAACGATCGAAGAAATAGCTGATGAAATCAAGAAGCATATCGATGTGTTGTTAAGCGAATAATAGGAGAATACAGAAAGCATGCGTTTTAAAGAACACGAGAATAATACCAATTTAATAACGCGGCTTGATAATGTTGTAAAAGAAGACAAAATATCTCATGCATATATTTTTGAAGGGTCAACGTGTATAGATAAGAAAGCTTTTGCCGAAAGTTTTATCAAAGGGATCTTATGCAACAAAAAGCTTGGGGAAAATTGCGGCAGCTGTAGTAATTGCAGTAAAATAGACCATGAGAATCATGAAGATATAATATATATTTCCGGAGAAGGCGGATCCATAAAGGATGCTGACATCATTGAGATGCAGGATAAACTTAAGACTAAACCTTTTGGCGAAAGGAATGTGGTGGTCATTTCCGATTGTGATACAATGACTGTAAGAGCACAGAACAGACTTTTGAAGACATTAGAAGAGCCGCCTGGAAAATCAGTTATAATCCTTCTTTCGGAGAATATAGAAAATCTTGTACAGACGATACAGTCAAGGTGTGTAAAATACAGGATAAATTATTTTGGCAGTGAAAATTACGATTTCATGTTGGAAAAGGCTGCCAAGGTTGCAGAAATGGCACTTGAGAGACAACCTTTTTATAAGATAAAAAAGGAAGTCGATGATATTATGGGCAGCAGTGATGATGCCGGAGCTTTTCTTGATGGGCTTCAGGTCGTATATAGAAATTTACTGCTTGAAAAATCAAATGGAATATCGCTCTATAAGGACGAAAAACTTATGGATAGTATACATTCAATAGAAAAAGCAAGAAAGCAGATAAAAGAAGGCGTGGCAGTTTCATATGCGATGAAAGATCTGCTTTTGAAAATCGGAGGATAAATAATGGTTAGAATCGTAGGTATAAAATTCAAAGATGCAGGCAAACTGTATTATTTCAGTCCCGGCGGGCATAAAGTGGATGTTGGTGATAATGTAATAGTTGAAACCGCCAGAGGATTGGAATTTGGTAAGGTCACTTTGGCAGAAACCGAAGTAAATGAATCAGAAATCGTTGCTCCGCTTAAGAGCATAATCAGGATCGCCAACGAGAAGGATAAGAAGAAACACGAAGAGAATCTGGCTAAAAAGGAAGAAGCGATGCGTCTTTGCCAGGAAAAGGTCGATGCTCATGGTCTTGAAATGAAGCTTATCGACGTGGAGTATACTTTTGATAACAGTAAAGTAGTTTTCTATTTTACTGCTGACGGCAGAGTGGACTTCAGAGAACTGGTCAAGGATCTGGCTTCGGTATTCAGAATGAGAATAGAATTGAGACAGATAGGTGTCAGAGATGAAGCTAAAATGCTTGGTGGAGTCGGTAATTGTGGAAGAGGACTTTGCTGCAACACATGGCTTTCTGACTTTGAACCTGTTTCCATCAAGATGGCTAAAGTACAGAATCTTTCACTCAATCCTTCTAAGATATCGGGGATCTGCGGAAGACTTATGTGTTGTCTTAAATTTGAAAACGAAGTATATACACACCTTAAAAAGGGTATGCCTTCTGTTGGAGAAAAAATCAAGACACCTGATGGTATGGCAGTAGTTATGGATGTGAACATACTTGAAAATATAATCAAAGCCAGACTTATTGTTGAAGAAGGCTCTAAAGAAAAGAACATCGAAGAAAAGCTGAGTAATGAGGTTTACAATTACGGTAAGGAAGAAATCAGAAGGGTAAACAAGAAAAACAATAACAATAAGAAGAAGGAAGACGATCTGGCAGATTTAGATGGTGAACTTCTGAAAGAAATCAAGGAATTGATGAAGGACTGATATGGAACGGATCGAGAATATTGGATTTGGAGATCTCAAGCTCATACAAGACCCGGATCAGTTCTGCTACGGTGTTGACGCCGTTATTCTGGCAGATTTTACCGCAAAGTTGAATCCGGATATGCAGAAAGCAATGGACCTTGGTACAGGTAACGGCATAATTCCTTTTATTCTTAGTCATAAGAATAAGACGGTATCTGTAATTGGAGTAGATCTTCAGAAACAGGCAATAGAATTAGCTGAAAAAAGCTGTAAAATCAATAAGCTTGAAGATCGAATAAGCTTTATAAATACCGATGTCATAAAACTTGCAGATGAAAGTGATATGTTTTTTGACACAGTTACATGTAACCCTCCGTATTTCATCAAAGGCGGAGCCATTCCAAGCAGTAATGAAGCCAAATTCATTGCCCGACATGAAACTTCAGCCGGCGCAGAAGATTTCATAAGAACAGCGGCTCATCTTTTGAAGCGCAAAGGGCACTTTTTCATGGTCCATAGGCCATCAAGGCTGGCAGATTTGTTTTATTACTGCAGAAAACATGGTTTGGAGCCAAAGGATATGAGGCTTGTTGTACCTAAACCCGGTCAGGAACCAAATATCGTGTTGATCCACTGCATCAAAGGCGGTGGAAAAGAACTCAACGTGATGAAAGAACTGCCTGTATATGATGAAGATGGAAATTATAGTGAAGAAATACAAAGGATATACGAGCGTGTATAAAGTATGAGATCTTGTATCATATGAATTTACAGATATATACTGATGCAAAAACTCCGGCGATATAACCGATGAGACCTGCAGCAAATGCATGTCTCATTTTTTTTACGGAAGTCACACCAAAGTATAATGCGAGAACATAAAACACTGTTTCACAGCTTCCTGCCATTACTGCTGCAGCCCTGCCGACAAAGGAATCAGGTCCCGTTTGATTCATTATGTTTTCAACTACGACAAGAGATCCGCTGCCGGAAACAGGACGAAGAAATATCAATGAAATGAGTTCCTCGGGAATATGTAAAAGCTTAAAAAGGGGAGAAGCCGTACTTTCTATAAAAGACATAGCCCCTGATGAGGTCAGGGCTTCTATGGCTATGAATATACCTATTATGAAGGGAAGGATATCGACACAAGTTTTCAGTCCATCTCTTGCACCTTCTATGAACACATCATATATGGGAGTCTTTGTCTTAATACCATAGATCAGAATAATTGTAATTAGAAAGGGAAGGAATAATATTGAGATGATACTTAAAATATTAGACATGAGAGCTTTTCCTTTCATAAAACTTACATACCCATACGGAAATAATCATGGAGATAAGTCCTGATAATATCGATGGAAGTATGATATCTTCAGGAGATATGGATCCAAGGTCGCTTCGTATTTTGATCACTGTGATCGGAACCAGTTGTATCATAGACATTGAGAGTGCTACGAACATACACATTGAATTGCTGGCATTATGATGATTGAGGTTTTCTTTGTCAAGCAGTTCCATGGCTTTGAGAGAAAAAACGGTAGCACTGTTGCCGGCGCCAAATATATTTGCCACAAAGCTCATTATCATCATTGCGATAGTCTGTTGATTCCTCACATCAGGAAACAAATAGTGAAGGACCGGTTTGAATAAATTTGATATTTTATTTATGAGTCCTGATACTTCTGCTATTTTCATAAGACCGCTCCAGACAGCCATGATCCCTGCCAGGGAAATGATGAATTCTACTGCTTCCGTACAGCTGCTCATGAGGCCGTTGGTGAAGTCAGATAGTTTGTTTCCAATGGCAGCGAAACTTATGCCAAGCAAGAGCATACCGCCCCAAATATAGTTCATCATGGCAAACACCTCCTTGGTAAAATTATTCATCAAACCTAAAATTATGTTGAAAATATTTCCAGTATGTGGGATAATGTAAATAGTCGGGAGGAATAGATTATGAACGTAACTATTGATATCAAAGCGCTTGCGATCATAGCGATCGCTGTGGCAGTAGTTGTACTTGCTGTATATGTGGTGATGCTTCTTAAGAAGCTTATGGTGACCCTTGAACATACCAACAAGATCCTTGAAGATGTTGAGGTAGTATCAGAAATCGCAGCAAACAGAAGTAAAGATATAGATAGCATAATCACTGATATGTCTGGTTCTATAACCACCATATCAGATACGATAAAGGGTAATCAGAGCACTTTATCAGCACTTACTTCATTGGTGAATGCAATTGCATCATTAAAAGGTTTTATTGATAAGAAGGATAAGAAATAAATTATTGATATATTATTTCACAAGCTGTGAAAGGAGCAGAGATGAAAGCTACAGGAATCGTAAGAAAAGTAGATGAACTGGGAAGAATAGTACTTCCTATCGAACTGAGAAGAACACTTAATATCGAAATAAAGGATCCACTTGAAATCTATGTTGACGGTGAATCCATCATGCTGAAGAAATATCAGCCTGCATGCGTT
Source organism: Bacillota bacterium (assembly GCA_030536355.1). Classification (GTDB taxonomy): domain Bacteria; phylum Bacillota; class Clostridia; order Peptostreptococcales; family Anaerovoracaceae; genus Lentihominibacter. The sequence goes on from JAUNQD010000024.1 coordinate 5,836, forward strand.
TTTTGTGGCAGCTCAGATGATGTTAAGCAGATCAAAGGCAAGAATGTATGCGCTGCATGCATCAAGGAACTGCAGGAACTGTAATAAGACGTTAAAAAAGGAGCAAGTCATTTGCCCTTTTTTTGCGTGATTTTATAAATATTTGGCAAGAATAATATCGAGGAAGAGGTATGTAATAACGTTTTGCTCCCCTTATGTGTAAAACTTTAAAACCTCTTCCTTATCGTATGTATACCTTGAAATATTGATGAAATTAGAGTATAATTAATTGTTCATTAAGTAGAGGTTTCGGAGGAATAAAGTGGCAAAATTCTTAGTACAGAAAAGTGCACCCCTTAGAGGAGAAGTTAAGATCAGTGGTTCGAAGAATGCTGTTCTTCCTATAATGGCAGCTGCACTTTTGACAGAAGAAAAATGCGTTATCAAAGATGTACCGGCACTTAGAGACGTGGATGTTATGTGCAGACTTCTCGAAAGTTTAGGCGCATCTGTAGATAAAGAACTTGAAAACAATAGAGTTAGTATAGAGTCATCGGGTGAGATCGTTTATGAAGCACCATTTGATCTTGTTAAGATGATGAGAGCATCTATCCTTGTTCTGGGAGCATTGTTGATCAGAACAGGAAGAGCTATCATACATCTTCCGGGAGGATGTGCTATCGGCAAACGCCCTGTTGAACTTCATCTCAAGGGTCTTAGAGCTCTTGGTGTCAAGATCGATGAAGAACAGCTCAATAGAGGTATCGTGGATGCTACCGTTGATAAGCTTGAAGGTAATACTATTTACCTCGACTTCCCAAGCGTAGGTGCTACAGAAGTTATCATCATGGCAGCGGCATTGGCTGAAGGAACAACTGTTCTCGAAAATGCTGCACAGGAACCTGAAATCGTTGACCTGGCCAACTTCCTGAACAAGATGGGAGCAAGGATCAAAGGCGCAGGTACTGATACTATCAAGATCGAAGGTGTTTCGAAGCTTAAGGGTGTCTCACATCACGTTATTCCTGATAGAATAGAAGCAGGAACTTTCATGGTGGGCGCTGCGATGACCGGTGGTAATGTACTTATAAAGAATATACTTCCTAATCATCTCAAGGCAGTTATAGCTAAACTGAGAGAATGCGGAGCATATATCGAAATGACAGATGAAGGGATGATAGTGAGAGGTGATATGGGACCTTTGAAGTCAACAGACATCAAAACTCTGCCATATCCAGGATTCCCAACCGATATGCAGTCACCATTCATGGCACTTCTTACAGTAGCGAATGGCCCGAGTGTTGTAATTGAAACTGTATTTGAAAACAGATTCATGCACGTAGGTGAATTCAACAGAATGGGAGCTAATATCAAGACTGATGGTAATTGTGCCATCATCCCGGGTGGTAAGCCGCTGACAGGTGCTCAGGTAGTGGCAACAGACCTCAGAGCAGGTGCGGCCGTAGTACTTACCGGTCTTGTTGCGGATGGAACAACTGAAGTTTCCCAGATATATCATGTTGACAGAGGATATGAGAACTTCGTCGACAAATTGAGAGCATTAGGTGCTAACATAATGCGTGTAGATGAATAAGAAATAATAATATAAACAATAAGAAGCTTTTGCAAAGGGCAGTGAACTTAATGCATAAGCTTCTTTTTTATATCTTGGCAATCTTTACAAAAAATATAAAATTTATATTCTTTTTTATTGACAAAATTAGTTAGTGTATGCTAACATACATATGGTTAGTGACAACTAATTATAATGAGCATTACAGGAGGAGAAATGATGGCACTTAGAGAAGCAGAGGCTGGAAGAGAATATATTATCCGGGACATAAGAACTGATGACGAGGAAATGAATGCATTTCTGTTTTCACTGGGATGCTATTCAGGAGAGCCTATCACAGTAATCAAACACAGGAAGAGCGGATGCGTAGTTTCCATCAAAGATGGCAGATATAATATCGATAATATGCTGGCATCAGCTATTTTAGTTTAATCAATAATGTGGTGCACTGCACCACTTATATTTTGCGGGCGAGTTAGTCAAGACTACCCGTTAAAAGAATAGTAGTAAATCATTTTTTCAAAGGAGGAGCGAATGAGAATTGCTTTAACAGGTAATCCGAACAGTGGTAAGACAACTATGTATAACGTGATTACCGGTAGAAATGAAAAGGTCGGAAATTGGGCAGGAGTAACTGTAGATAAGAAAGAAAGCCCAATCAAAAAAAGTTTTTATGATCGAGAAGAAGAGCTGGTGGCAGTCGATCTGCCGGGTGCGTACTCTATGTCACCATTCACATCAGAAGAAAGCATCACAAGCAGTTATGTAAATAACGAAAATCCTGATGTTATCATCAACATAGTAGATGCGACTAATTTGAGCAGAAGCTTATTCTTCACAACACAGCTGATGGAACTTGGCATTCCTGTAGTTGTGGCTCTCAATAAGAGTGACATCAATGAGAAAAAAGATAATAAGATCGATGAAGCAAAGCTTGCGGAAAAGCTGGGATGTCCTGTTGTTAAGACAGTTTCCATCACTGCAAATGATGAGGGGATAGCAAAAGTCATTCAGGAGGCAGTTGCTCTCATGGGTGCAGGACAGAAAGCTCCTTACGTACAGGAAGCCATCGATCTTCATGATAAGGCAGCTGTTGAAGCAGCAGACAGAAAGCGATATGCATTCGTAAACAATATCGTATCCGAAGTTGAAACTCGTAAAATCCTTACTAAGGATACTAATAAACAAGATAAGATAGATAATGTATTAACTAATAAATTCGCAGGTATAGCAGTGTTTGCTCTCGTTATGTGGGCGGTGTTCGCCATATCACAGACTTACCTTGGTCCGATCATCGCAGATTGGCTTGTAGGATGGATCGAAACTTTCCAGGGCTGGACAGCAGAACAGCTCAGCGGTGCTTCACCGTTCATGCAGTCACTGATAGCTGACGGTATAGTAGGCGGCGTTGGTGCGGTAGTTGGATTCCTGCCGCTTGTTATGGTAATGTATTTCCTGCTGGCACTGCTTGAGGACTGCGGATATATGGCTCGTGCCACTGTAGTTCTGGATCCGATTTTTAAGAAAGTCGGTCTTTCAGGCAAGTCAGTTATCCCGTTCATCATAGGAACAGGATGTGCGATTCCGGGTATCATGGCAAGCCGTACTATCAGAAATGAAAGAGAGAGAAGAGCGACTGCAATGCTGACTCCTTTCATGCCTTGCGGAGCGAAGCTCCCTGTGATAGCGCTCTTTGCGGGAGCATTCTTCCCTGGAGCATCATGGGTAGGCGTTACGATGTACTTTGTCGGTATCGTATTGATACTGCTTGGTGCACTGCTTGTAAATAAGATCTCAGGACATAAGTACAGGAAGTCATTTTTCATCATGGAACTTCCTGAGTATAAGGCTCCAAGCCTAGGTAAAGCATGTATGTCAATGCTTTCAAGAGCCAAGGCATACATAATCAAAGCCGGAACTATCATCTTGGTATGCAATGCGGTAGTTCAGATCATGCAGACATTCAACTGGCAGCTGCAGGTAGTAGAAGAAGGTATGGAAAACACATCTATACTGGCAACTATTGCATCACCGTTTGCTATAGTTCTCATCCCGCTGGGATTCGGAGCATGGCAGCTGGCAGCGGCGGCTATAACAGGCTTTATCGCTAAGGAAAATGTTGTAGGAACACTGGCTGTATGTTATGGTATAACTAACTTCATCGATACAGAAGAACTGGCGTTAGTCGGTGGTGCAGGAGATGTTGCTGCGACTATGGGTCTTACAGCTGTAGCAGCGCTGGCTTATCTGATGTTCAATCTTTTCACACCGCCATGCTTCGCAGCTATCGGTGCGATGAATTCAGAAATCAAGAGCAAGAAGTGGCTCTTCGGAGGTATCGGACTTCAGCTGGCGACAGGATATACAGTAGCATTTCTCGTATATCAGATCGGAACTCTCATCACTTTGGGTCACCTTGGTACAGGTTTCGTTCCGGGGCTGATCATAGTGGCTCTGATCGCGGCATACATTGTATACCTGTGCATCAAGGCAGACAGAGAACTTGATGCAGAATATGCTGCTCAGCCGGCATAAGACATAAATTGATTAGTATGTAGATCAAAGGAAACAGAGGTATTGGAATGGCAAATTTTATTGCAGGTCTTATAGTTGTGGTATGCATAGGTGCAGCCGTAACTTACATAATAAAGGCTAAGAAAAAAGGCGTTAGATGCATCGGCTGTCCTTCAGCAGGAACATGCGCTCATGCTAATAATAGCGAAGGTGGATGTTCCGGATGTAACGGAGGATGCCATTAAATAAACAATATATTTACTCATGTGAAATCCTAATAGACTTCTGTCCCGCTGTAATAGTGGGACAGAATTTTTTTGTAGTTATAGCCTTCTTTTGCCATGCCGTCAGCCCCGTATTGGCTCATGCCAACGCCATGTCCTGAACCATTGGAGATGAATGTGATAGTGTCATCGTCGATATCGATGGTGAAATTAGCAGATGAAAGTCCCAGTGCCTCTCTGACTTGTCGACCGGTTAAGGACGATGATCCTATATTCATTTTATCAACCCGCCCGCCATCACTTCTGTTTACGATCTTGATGTTTTCTGAGGTGATTTGTCCGAAATATGTATTGGGAAAAAAAGACTTGAGTTTAGATGCGAACATGTCTATAGTAAATGACGTTTTTTCATTTTGATGTGTAGCCTCATCTTCATAAGGGCTTTCTACACTTACCAGATAAGGCACCGCAGCGGCAAAAACATCTTCAGAGTTCTCAGTCATCCCGCCGCTTGAAGAATGAAAAAGGGCTTGTTGGACCAGTTTGCCGTCATAATATAAAAGTTCTCCTTTAGTCTCCTTTACTGCGGAACAGATTTTCTTAAAATCTTTCTTCATCCATTGATTTCCTTTTATAGTGCGCAGCTCTTTTTCACTTTTATATACTTGACAATGTGTCGTATCACAAAGGGGCGCATCAGGGTGTGCAGAAGGGTTGCCTGAAGAGACAGAGTTTGTGATCTTAGCAGCGGCATAAGTTCTTGCTGCGACTGACTGAGCTTTGAGAGCTTCAGTATGAAAAGTAGAAGGCATCTCGCAGGAAACAACACCTGTTATATAATCTCCAAATGGTATTTTTTCTGTTTTCCCCGAAGTTGTTCTGTAGACTTCGGCGTAATTCGGCAATATGATTTTTTCATAAGAAGCTTGGTCGTTGTCATGATCTGATGTTTTATCAGGTGTGAGTTTGATCGTAATAAGGGGAATCAGGACCAGGAGGACAGACATAAATAACGCCAGGGCAATAGCGATTTTGATATTACGAGAAGAAAATATTCGTTTCAACATATTTAAACTCCTTAAAACCAGATATTCGTACAAGTTTATGTGGGTATTTTTGAAACTATGCAGTATAATCTATAATATAGGCATTTAAAAGGAGCGTTACTCATGAAGACTTTATTTATTAATGCATGTGTGAGACCTGAGTCCCGCACTAAAATATTGGCAGATCACGTACTTGCTAAGGTTGGCGGAGATGTTGAAGAAGTCAATCTTGAGAAAGAAAACATACAGCCGCTGGATCATAAAAGAATGTTGCAGAGAGATGAACTGATCAAAAATCCTGATGGATCTGATAATATGCTGAAATATGCGAGACAGTTCGCTGATGCAGAAATAATAGTTTTCGCTGCCCCATACTGGGATCTTTCTTTTCCTGCCGTGGTGAAAAATTACCTTGAAGCAGTAACTGTGCAGGGAGTAACATTCAGATATAATGAAGAGGGAATACCTGAAGGTTTATGCAAAGGGCAGAAAGTCATATATGTCATGACAGCAGGAGGTCCATGTGAAGGTTTCAATTTTGGATTTGATTACGTCAAGGGGTTATGCCAAATGCTTTATGGTATAAAGGATGTCAAGTGCTTCAAAGCCGAAATGCTTGATGTCATAGGTGTAGATATCGAAGCGGCCCTGCAGAAAGCTAAAGATGATATAGACAGAGAACTGGGGAAGTAATGATAAGTGATCATAGGAGTCGAGCATGCGTGAGATCGATGTTAAAATCATAGAAAAGAAAATAGCTGAGCTTTGCATAGAAGCTAATCATTTCCTGGGGAATGATGTTAAGTCTTGCATCAAGAGAATGGCATCTGAAGAGGATTGGCCTGTGGCGACAGATGTCCTTAGAAGCATTGAGGAGAATATAAATATAGCTGAAGAAGGCGTATTTCCACTCTGCCAGGACACGGGAATGGCATGTGTGTTTCTTGAAATAGGACAGGATGTACATCTTACAGGAGGGTTACTGGAAGACGCAGTCAATGAAGGCGTGAGAAAAGGTTATACAGAAGGATACCTGAGGAAATCTATAGTTGAAGATCCCTTAAGACGTATCAATACAGGCGACAATACTCCTGCGTACATCCATACTGAAATCGTTGGAGGAGACAAGATAAAAATCACAGTTGCGCCTAAAGGGTTCGGCTCTGAAAATATGAGCAGGATAAAAATGCTTCCTCCTTCCGCAGGAGAAAAAGGTGTCAAGGATTTCGTTGTGGAAACAGTCGAATCAGCCGGAGCCAATCCTTGTCCGCCGATCGTCGTAGGTGTTGGCATAGGAGGGACATTTGATAAGGCTGCATTGATGGCAAAAAAAGCCTTATTGGTTCCTGCTGACAATGTTAACGAAGATCCATATTATGCACAGATGGAAGAGGAATTGCTCGATCGTATAAATCAGCTTGGAATAGGACCTCAGGGCTTTGGCGGCAGGACTACAGCTCTTGCTGTGAACGTCATCGCCGCACCTACACATATCGCAGGACTGCCTGTGGCGGTAAACATAAACTGTCATGTAAGCAGACATAAGGAAGCAGTTATCTAAAACAATTACAAATGGAGAATGATCGATGGAAATAAGGATCAAAGAGCCTTTTACTAAAGATAAAATAAAAGGTCTGAAAGCAGGAGACAGCGTTCTTCTGACAGGTACGATATATACTGCCAGAGATGCGGCGCACAAGAGAATTACGGAAATGCTTGAACGAGGCGAAAACCTGCCCTTTGCATTAGAAGATTCTGCGATATATTACGTGGGTCCCACACCTGCTAAGGAAGGTATGCCTATAGGGTCGGCAGGACCGACAACCAGTTACAGAATGGATGCATATGCACCGGCACTTCTTGATTTGGGGCAGACTGTAATGATCGGTAAGGGTCAGAGAAATGAAGATGTCAAGGCAGCGGTTTTAAAAAACGGAGCGGTGTATCTGGCCGCCATAGGAGGAGCCGCAGCCCTCATGGCAAAGAGCATAAAATCATCCGAAGTGATCGCTTTTGATGATCTGGGGGCCGAAGCGGTCAGGAAACTATATGTGGAGGACTTCCCTGTTACGGTCATTCTTGATGCTCATGGCGGAGATTTATACAAACAGGGAAGAGAAAACTATTTGAAATCTATAAATAAATAGTGTATAATTTTAGTCTAATATAAATTACGAAAGGAAGGAATACCATGGGAATAGGAACTAAATGTGTACAGGACGGTTACAGACCGGGAAACGGAGAACCTAGACAGGTGCCTATCATTCAGAGCACCACTTTTAGATACAGCTCAAGTTCAGATATGGGCAAACTCTTTGACTTGGAAGCTGAAGGATATTTCTACACAAGGCTTCAGAATCCTACAAATGACTATGTAGCAAACAAGATCGCTTCACTGGAAGGCGGTACAGCTGCTATGCTGACTTCATCAGGACAGGCAGCTAACTTCTATGCAGTATTCAACATCGCATCATCGGGAGATCACGTTGTAGCATCTTCAGCCATCTATGGTGGTACATATAATCTGTTCGCAGTTACAATGAAGAGAATGGGGATCGAATTCACTTTCGTTCCGCCGCATGCTACAGCAGAAGAACTGGAAGCAGCATTCAAGCCTAACACTAAGGCTGTATTCGGTGAAACTATCGCGAACCCAGCACTGAGCGTACTTGATATCGAAGCATTTGCAGATGCTGCTCATAAGCACGGTGTGCCTCTCATCATCGATAATACATTCGCTACACCTGTTCACTGCAGACCGTTTGAATTTGGCGCTGACATCGTTACACATTCAACTACTAAATACATGGATGGGCATGGTGCCGGTGTGGGTGGATGCATCGTTGATTCAGGCAAATTTGACTGGACTAAATATCCTGAAAAGTTCCCGGGACTGTGTGAACCTGATGACAGTTACCACGGAGTAACATATACAGAAAGATTCGGCCTTGAAGGAGCATTTATAACTAAGGCAACTGCACAGCTTATGAGAGACTTCGGATCTATCCAGTCACCTCAGAATGCATTCCTTCTGAACCTGGGTCTTGAAAGTCTTCATGTAAGAATGAAGAGACATGCAGAAAACGGCCTTGCTGTTGCTAAGTATCTGCAGCAGCATGAAAAGGTAGAATGGGTAAAATACTGCGGTCTCGAAGGAGACGACGATTATGAACTGGCTCAGAAATATCTGCCTAACGGTTCATGTGGAGTAGTTTCATTCGGTGTAAAGGGCGGAAGAGCTGCTGCTGAAGAATTCATGGGTAAGCTGAAAATCGCAGCCATCGAAACTCATGTTGCTGATGCCAGAACTTGCTGCCTGCACCCTGCAAGTGCTACTCACAGACAGATGAATGATGAAGAGCTGGCCGCTGCGGGAGTAAGCCCTGATCTTGTGAGATTCTCATGCGGACTTGAAGACGCAGAAGACCTGATCGCTGATATCGAACAAGCTTTGAAATAAGGATAATAAGTTGATTGACCATAGAATAAGGAGACTTTGACAAAATGCCTTTGATAATACCTAACGAGCTTCCGGCAACGGAGACTCTGTTGAATGAGAATATATTTACGATGAATCACTCCAGAGCGGCATCTCAGGACATCAGACCTCTTAAGATAGTCATCGTTAATTTGATGCCTACTAAGATCGCTACTGAGACCCAGCTGGCAAGAGTTCTGGCGAACAGCCCATTACAGGTTGAATTGACCTTGGTAACTATGGGTTCGCATGAATCGAGAAACATATCACAGGACCACATGGATTCATTCTATAAGACTATAGATGAAATCAAAAATGAGTATTACGATGGTATGATACTGACAGGTGCACCGGTGGAACAGATGCCTTTTGAAGAGGTAGACTACTGGAAAGAACTCTGTGAGATATTCGAGTTTGCTAAGACACATGTTTACAGCAGTATGTTCATCTGCTGGGGAGCCCAGGCGGCACTGTATTATCATCACGGTATAAATAAACATCTTATGGACAGCAAGGTGTTTGGTGTGTTTGAACATAAAGTCCTTCGACCGCATAATCCTCTTGTAAGAGGCTTTGATGAAGTGTTTTATGCTCCGCACTCAAGACATACCGAGGTGCTCAGAGAGGACATAGATAAGTGTTCTGCACTCAGGATACTTGCCGATTCTCCGGAAGTGGGTCCTCATATCGTATCTACAGAAAACGGCAGACAGATATTTGTTCTGGGACATCAGGAATATGATAAAGGAACATTGGCAGGAGAGTATTTCAGAGATGTGAACAAGGGTCTTGAAATAGATGTACCTAAGAATTATTTCAGAAATGACGATCCTGAAGATGAGATCATGTTCAGATGGAGAGGACATGCAAGTCTGCTTTTCTCAAACTGGCTGAATTATTACGTATATCAGGCAACACCTTATGACCTGAACGAACTTAAAGAGAATCAAGGTTTTCCTACAATTTAACGAAGAATCAAAAACTCTCCCCTTAGGGGAGAGTTTTCTGTTTGATGAAGCTAAAGTATACATAAAAAAAGCTAATCGAGGCTTGACTGTACGCCGTGATATCCTTTAATATTATGATAGGTAAATTTGTGACCATATAAAATCTATAAATATTTACAAGGAAAGGTGGAGCATATGGACTTTTCATTAACAAGAGAACAAGAACTGCTGAAGAAAGTTGCAGCACAGTTCGCTGAAAACGAACTGGAGCCGGTAGCGGCTGAACTGGATAAAACTCACGTTTTCCCGGTTGACAACTTTAAGAAGATGGCTGAAGTAGGATTTACAGGTATCGGTGTACCTAGAGAATTCGGTGGTACAGGCGGCGGAGCTACAGAAAAAGTTATCGCTGTAACAGAATTCGCTAGAAAATGTATGTCATCAGCTGCAATCTTATCAATTCACCTGATCGCACCTCAGGCAATCGCTAAGTATGGTACTCAGGAACAGAAAGAAAAGTATCTGCCAAGACTCACTAAGGGCGGAGAACTGGGAGCTTTCGCATTAACAGAACCAAACGCAGGATCAGATGCAGGTTCAGTACAGACTACTGCAATTTTTGACCCTGAAACTAACGAATACGTACTCAACGGTGGCAAGTGCTTTATTTCAGGCGGAAGCAGAGCAAGCGTTCTGGTTATCTTTGCACTGACTGATCCTTCAAAGGGTCTGAGAGGTATGTCTGCTCTTATCGTTGAAAATACAATGCCTGGTTTCTCAGTAGGTAAGATCGAAGAAAAGATGGGTATCGCAGGTTCAGAAACTGCAGAACTTATCTTTGAAGACGTTCGTGTTCCTGCTGAAAACCTGCTCGGAAAAGAAGGCCAGGGATTCAAGATCGCTATGCAGGCCCTCGATGGAGCTAGAATCGGCGTAGGCGCACAGGCTCTGGGCGTTGCTAAGGAAGCTATCGATCTGGCTGTTAAGTACTCACACGAAAGAGTACAGTTCGGCAAGCCGATCTCAGCTCTGCAGGGTATCCAGTGGTACATCGCAGATATGGCAACTAAGACTGAAGCTGCTGAAACTCTCGTTTACAAAGCTGCTTGGCTGGAAGACACAGGTAAGCCTTTCTCCAAGGAAGCTGCTATGTGTAAGCTGAATGCTGCTGAAAATGCCAGATTCGTAACAAACCTGGCACTGCAGATCCACGGTGGATACGGTTTCATGAAGGATTACCCACTCGAAAGAATGTATCGTGACGCTAAGATCACTGAAATCTACGAAGGTACTTCAGAAATCCACAAGGTAGTTATTTCAAGAGCAGTAATGGGCAAATAAGGAAGGTGTAGAACAATGAGAATATATGTATGCGTAAAACAGGTTCCTGATACTTCCGGAGTTGTTGCAGTAAATCCGGACGGAACATTAAACAGAGCTTCCATGCAGACTATCATCAACCACGATGACCTTAGCGCTATGGAACAGGCTCTTAGATTAAAGGATGCTACAGGATGTCAGGTTACAGCAGTAACTATGGGACCTCCTCCTGCAGAAGGAATGCTCAGAGAATTACTGGCTATGGGTGCTGACGATGCAGTACTGATCTCAGCAAGAGAATTCGGCGGATCTGATACATTCGCTACTTCACAGATCATTTCAGCTGCTATCACTCACCTGGGACTCGGTGAAGAAGATATCATCTTCTGCGGAAGACAGGCTATCGACGGAGATACAGCTCAGGTTGGCCCTCAGATCGCTGAAAAGATGAATATCCCTCAGGTTACATACTGTGCAGAACTTGAAAAGAACGGAAACGAAATCATCGTTAAGCGTATGCTGGAAGATGGTTACATGAAGATAAAGGTTCAGACTCCTTGCCTGATCACTTGCATCAAGGACAACGAATTTGTTCCTAGATACATGACTGTTAACGGAATCAATGATTGTTATTCAAAGCCACTGACAGTTCTGGACTTCGAAGCACTGAAGGACGAACCACTGATCGAGCTTGATACTATCGGACTTAAGGGTTCCCCAACTAACATCTTCAAGTCATTCACTCCTCCGCTCAAGGGCGTTGGAATCATGCTGGAAGGTAACGGTAAAGAAACTTGTGCAGATTTAGCAGCAAGACTGCTTGACAAGCACCTTATTTAATGGAAGGAGAGAGAATAATGGCTTTTAACAGTTCAGATATTGCTGCTTTCAAAGATATTTGGGTATTCTGCGAACAGCGTGAAGGAAAATTAATGAATACAGACTTCGAACTTATTTCCGAAGGTAGAAAGCTCGCTGACGAAAGAGGCGCTAAGCTGATCGGCGTACTTCTTGGAGATAATGTTGAAGGACTTGCTAAGGAACTGGGCGGATACGGTGCTGATAAAGTTATCGTATGTAACCATCCTGAATTAAAGGTATATACAACAGATGCATATGCTAAGGTTCTGTGTGATGTAGCAATGGATAAGAAACCTGAAGTTATCCTGCTGGGAGCTACAAACATCGGTAGAGACCTTGGTCCAAGATGTGCTGCAAGACTGAGAACAGGTCTGACTGCAGACTGTACTCATCTGGATATCGACATGAACAACTATGTTGACTTCCTGGAAAAATCATCAACTCTCGACCTGGCTAACACTAAGTTCAACATGGAAGACGTTAACCTGAAGCAGACAAGACCTGCATTCGGTGGACACCTGATGGCTACTATCATTTGCCCTAGATTCAGACCTTGCATGTCAACAGTAAGACCGGGCGTTATGAAGAAGGCTCCTTTCAACCAGGAAATGGCTGATAAGTGCGAAATCGAAATGTACCCTGTAACTATCGACAAGGCTGATCTGAAGACAGAAGTTCTGGAAGTTGTTAAGGAAGCTAAGCAGCTGGTTGACCTGATCGGGGCAGAAGTTATCGTATCAGTAGGCAGAGGTATCAGCAAGGACGTTGAAGGCGGTATCGAACTGGCTCACCAGCTGGCAGATGCATTCGGCAACGCAGTAGTTGGCGGTTCCCGTGCTACTATCGACTCAGGCTGGCTGTCAGCTGACCATCAGGTTGGACAGACAGGTAAGACTGTACATCCTAAAATCTACGTTGCACTGGGTATCTCAGGTGCTATCCAGCACAAAGCTGGTATGCAGGATTCAGAACTGATCATCGCAGTTAACAAGAATGAAAACGCTCCTATCTTCGATATCGCTGACTATGGTATCGTTGGAGACCTGTTTAAGGTTGTTCCTCTGATGATTGAAGCTATCAACGAAGCAAAAGAATCAAAATAAGTATAATGGTAAACCGCAAGGGTTGGATCCTTGATTCACCCCTTGCTTTTTCCACATTATGACCCTACTGCTAGGGGAGGGTTAAAACATCTTAAAAAATGATAAAAAAATAACAAAATGTGTATTTTTTTATATATTTAGATAAGTGTTTGTGATAAAATTAACTTGATTTCGATAAAGTTTCAAATCACTTAGCATTATTGGAATAACTATTTATTAAAGGAGAATATCATAAGATGAAAAAAGCACTTGAAGGAATTAAAGTAGTTGACCTGACATCAGCATTGAACGGACCTTTCTGTACAATGATGATGGCTGACTATGGTGCAGAAGTTCTTAAGATCGAACCTGTATTCGGAGATCAGATGAGAACTTGGGGGCCTATCGATGAAGAAAGCGGCGAATCAGGATTCTTCTGCTATGTAAATAGAAACAAGAAGGGTGCTACTCTGAACCTTAAGACAGAAAAGGGCAAGGAAATGCTCTGGAAGCTGATCAAGGAAGCAGACGTACTCGTTGAAAACTATAAGGGCGGAGTTACTGAAAGACTGGGAATCGATTATGAATCAGTTAAGAAAGTAAACCCTAACATCATTTATGCATCAGGCTCAGGCTTTGGTCAGACTTCTCCTCTGAAGCACAGACCTTGCTATGACATCGTTGCACAGGCTATGGGCGGTATGGCTAATCTGACAGGTTTCCCTGAAACTATCCCTACTAAGGTTGGTCCATCCATCGCTGACCACGTTGCGGGTATCTACCTGTATGTTGGTGTTGCTACTGCTCTGGTTCACAGAGAAAGAACAGGTGAAGGTCAGCTGGTAGACGTATCCATGATCGATACTATCTTCAGCTTGCTGGAAAACTCACTTGTTAAATACACAATGGGCGGATATATCCCTGAAAGAAACGGTAATATCGACCCATCTATCGCTCCATTCGACATTTTCGAATGTAAGGATGGTTTCGTAGCTATCGGTGTAGGTAATGACAGACTGTTCGACAAGTTCTGCCATACTATCGATCACACTGAACTTCTGGAAGATCCTAGATTCGAAACTAACGATCTGAGATGCCAGAACTACCAGCCTGATCTGCAGAACGTTATTGCTGACTGGGCTAAGGATTACACTAAGGCTGAAATCGAAGCTATCATGGACGAAGCTGTTATCCCTTGCGGACCTGTACTGAATGTTAAGGAAGCTATCGAACATCCACATATCCAGGCAAGAGAAATGATGGTTCACTGCGATCACCCTACAGCAGGAGATCTGTATTTCCAGGGCGTAGTAGCTAAACTGTCAGAAACTCCGGGTGTTGTTGAAACTCCATCACCGCTGCTGGGACAGCATAACTGCGAAATCTTCGGAATCACTAAGGAAGAAGAAGAACAGCTGAAGGCTGAAGGCGTACTGTAAGATTTAATACTAATAAAATATTGCTTTTTACATAAGAAGGAGGCCCTCGAAATGAGAAAGGTATCTTATTTAAGCTATAACATGACAACTGCTGATGCAAACACTCCTGACGGAATCGTTCCTGTAGGAAGACAGTTTGACTTCATCGGAGACGTTGAAACTGAAGAAATGATCCTGTGTGACGGAGACGAATCTCTGTGCCTGGGATATCACGATGTTAAGATCTACGAAGACGTTTACGTAGGCGATATGATGGAATACAAGGCAACTCTGACAAACGTTGGTAACAGCTCAAGAGACTGCCGTATCGAAGTATTCAAGCTGGCTACTCCTGCTGACAGAGCAGGAAAAGAAGATTACAAGCCTGGCGACATGGTATGGTTTGATGAACCTGTTAAGTGTACAGAAGGTAATGTACGTCTGGTAGTTAAGAAGCACCTGCAGAGAGGTGAACAGCCTGACGGTACTGTAATCGACCCTTGGAGAGCTCTGGAAGATTTCCCTCTGGAAGACGGAATGAGCGAAGACGGCGAAACTATGACTTACAGATACAGAATGTCAGACCGTGACGTATTCTACGGCGGCGGCGTTGTAAACGGAGCTAGAAGCATCACTCTGATGGAAGACTGCGCTAAGAGACTGATGGCTAAGACTTACGGCAACCTGGGAAGATGCGTAGAAACTAAGAAGGTTAGACTCTATACTCCATGCTTCGCTGGAGACTACATGGAATATATCGCTAAGATCAAGAAGGTTGAAGATGGTAAGGCACTGATCGAAGTACGTTCATATAAGATCATCGAAGTTCCTGAAAATCCACCATTCCCAAGCTCAATCGACGTTCTTACAGATCCACCACTGTCAACAGTAGTACAGTTCGTTTACGAAATCAGATAAGATTCGCAACAATGTGAGGTTTCTCCTCTGATGAGGAGAAACCTATTTTTTTAATGCAAAGGGCACACTTATGGTATTTTCCGATTATTTCTATTTTCTCAGGGATTCAGGCCTCAAGGTCTCTCTCGATGAATGGATGACACTCATTGAAGCGCTCGACAAAGACTTGGCATGTTCAAGCCTTGAGAGATTTTATTATCTCAGCAGATCTATATTGGTGAAGTCTGAAGCCGACTATGATATGTACGGCAGGCTTTTTAGTGCTTATTTTGAAGCGGCTGCTGTATCGGAAGAGATACCTGATGAAATTTTTGACTTTCTAAGCAGGCCCATAGATCAGATGCCTTATGATAAAGATGAGGTTGACGAAAGAACTAACTTGGATTTTGAAGAGCTCGAGGAACTTTTCAGAAAAAGACTTGAAGAGCAAAAAGAAGCCCATAACGGCGGGATACGCTGGATAGGAACAGGAGGGACTTCACCGCTCGGTAATTCGGGATACGCTTTAAATGGATTCAGAGTAGGAGAGTTTTCCACAAGACAAAGCGCCCTTCAAGTAATAGCTAAACAGAACTACAGAGATTTCAGAGAGGATGAAACCATCGATATAAGACATTTCCAGACAGCACTTAGAAGACTCAGACAATATTCTTCCAGGTTCGGTCAGACGAGAGATGAACTTGATATCGATGCTACTATAGATAAGACTTGCGATAATGCAGGCATGCTCAGTCTTGTATACGATTATCCGAGAAAGAATACGGTCAAACTGCTGGCTTTGTTCGATTCCGGCGGGTCCATGGAAAAGTACGCAAAGCTCTGCAGTCAGCTTTTTCAGGCAGTAAGCAAGGAAAACCATTTCAAAGATCTTAAGATTTACTATTTTCATAATTGCCCTTATAATAAGCTGTATAAGACACCGATGTGTGATCTAAAAGACAGCGTAGATACTGAATGGGTGCTTAAGAACATCGGAGACGAATATAAGATATTATTCGTTGGAGATGCATCTATGGCTTCGTGGGAACTACGCTATTATAACGGTAACAGAAGGAACAGAGTATCTGATAATGTTTCTCCTGTAGCATGGTTGAAGCGCCTTGTGACCAACTATGATCAGGCTGTATGGCTCAATCCTATACCTGAGAAACAGTGGGAAACGGCACGAGGAAAGACTACTATAGGATTGATAAAATCAGTAGTTTCCATGTATCCGCTTTCGGTAGACGGACTTGAGAGGGGAATCAGGAAGTTGCTGGGAATCAGATAACTTCAACGTTTTTAAATCTCAAAACAGTGCAGAGGAAGTAATATGATAGTAAAGAAATATTCCATCGGGGAAGTTGCGGAAATGTGTAGCGTGTCTATCAAGACATTGCGTTACTATGACCAGATAGGTCTCGTTATCCCTGAATACAGAAACGAAGAAAGCAAATACAGATATTACAGTAAACAGCAGATGATAAAGCTGTTTATAATCAGGCAGCTTAGAAAGCTGGGATTTGCTGTCAAGGAAATCAAAGAACTTCTTGAAAACCTCAATGTCGAAGAAATGGAAGAGGCGGTAAACAATCGTCTTGAGGCCATCGATAGTGAGATCAAAGAACTGGAACTTCGCAGAGCAATTGGCGAAAATCTGAGAGAAAGGCTTAAGATGGGAGGAGATATCTTATCCAGAGCTGATGGTATATTCTCTGATGCATATATGGATGCTATGGATAATATACAGCTTGAGAAGATAGAAGAGGGAACTCTATATTTCTCACGTGAGATCATGAAAAATTACTGTAATTCTGATGTATCACTGCCGCAGTGGATATCCATAACAGATAAATGTATCGAACAAGGCCTCATAAGAACAAGTCCTATCATAGTTACTTACTATGCACAGCCATTGGAACAGTTTCTTATGAAGGATACTGACGTGGAATTCGGGGTTCTTGTTGATGGAGAAAGAGAAGGTAAGGAATTTCGTAAATTCGGCGGATTTGATGCAGTGACTAAGATCCATGTGGGTAAATACTCTGATGCAGTAAACAGCCATATAAGTATGATGCAGTGGATCAACCAGAATGGATATGAGCTGGCAGGTCCTATATCAGAAGAATTCATCGTATCGCCTGTAGATATCGATAATGAAGATGAACACATCACCAAGATAATCATGCCGGTGAAGAAAAAATAACTCCCTTTAAAGGGAGTTTTTTATTATGTCGATATTTTCTTTTAATCTTTCGAATGTTTCCTGACTGATATGGTGTTCTACCTTGCAGGCATCATCTTTAGCTGTATCTTCGGAAACGCCTATAGCTATGAATAGTTCAGTCAGAAGCTCATGTCGCTCTACTACTGAAACAGCTATCTCAAGGCCTTCTTCAGTAAGTGAGATATGCCCGTCTTCATCGCGGCTTATATATCCGTTAGTTTCAAGTTGCTTCATAGCGATGCTAACGCTTGGTTTGGAAAAGCCCAGGTAGTGGACTATATCTATAGCTCGCACTTGTCCATTTTCTTTAGACAGTACATGGATCGCTTCCAAATAGTTTTCTGCAGATTCAAGTATTTTCATTTATATTCTCCTAAAATCATTTTTAGTGACTGTATCGTTATTTAATGGCAGTTTCAAGAGCCAGTTTCATCATATCCGTGAAAGTGTTCTGGCGTTCTTCTGCTGTAGCCTTTTCTCCTGTAACGAAGTGATCGCTGATGGTCATGATAGCCATAGCGTTTTTCTTATTGTAAGCTGCGTTCATATAGAGAGCTGCAGCTTCCATTTCTACGCCCATGATCCCCATGGATCTCCATCTCTTCCACCAGTCTTCTTTAGTTTCATAGAAAACATCGCATGAAACCATATTGCCTGCTTTGAATCCGATGCCTGTTTCAGCTGAAGCTGCCTGCATCTTAGTCAGTAGTTCGTAGCTGATGCATGGGGCATAGTTTCCCGGTACATCAAAAGCATGGATATAATTGGAGTCAGTTGATGCAGCCAGTGCAACTACGATATCCTTGACTTTGATATCATCGTGAAACGATCCTGCAGTACCGATACGGATGATGTTCTCAACATCGTATTCTGTATAGAGTTCCCATGAATAGATACCCATTGAAGGCATGCCCATTCCGGACCCCTGAACTGATACAGGAACGCCTTTGTATGTGCCTGTGTATCCATACATCCCTCTGATTTCATTGTAGCATTTAGCACCTTCCAGGAAGTTCTCAGCTATGAATTTAGCTCTGAGAGGATCTCCCGGCATAAGGACTGTATTGGCGATATCGTTTTTGTTCGCAGCATTTATATGTGTACTCATGGTTTATCCTTTCTCGGCGAATCATGAAATCCACCATGTCATGATCTGTTTATGAAATTAGTATACCACAGATATATTCTTTATACCATCTTTTGCATCGAATGAAACTTCTGCACCCATAGGCAGAGTGCTCTGAGGATAGATGTGTCCTGCCCTTAAATTGAGGATAGTAGGTTTATCCCAAGGAAGCACTACTTCTTCAAAAATTTCATGAAGTGAAAGAGAAGGGTGATCGGCTTCTTCGCATCTTTCAAAAGTTCCGAGGATTATTCCTTCACAGTCCCTGAATTTTCCTGCAAGAGCAAGGGCAGTGAACATTTTATCTAACCTAAAAGGCATCTCATCTACATCCTCTATGAAAAGTATCTTGCCCTTTGTATCGACTTCATAAGGAGAGCCGAGAGTGCCTGCCATTAGAGAAAGGTTACCTCCCACGAGAGTGCCCTTTGCGAAACCTTCGCGAAGCGTTATGATATCTTCTCCTTCAGGGTTTCCAATGGTTTTGAGATTTTCAGGTGCAAAGAGACAGGTCCTCAGCGAGTCATTGGTGAAACCTTCATGCACGCGATAGTCGGTAGTAGGCATCGGCCCGTGGAAAGTGATGAGACCACATTTCTGATTGATATTGAAATGGAGCGCAGATATATCGCTGTATCCTATGAATACCTTCGGGCTATTTTTTATCACTTCGAAGTCAAGCAACGGCAGAAGCCGGGTAGTTCCGTAGCCGCCTCTGAGACAGAATATGCCCTTGATGGTATCATCAGCGAATGCTGCATTGATATCTTCGGCACGTTGGTTGTCAGGACCTGCAAGATATCCGTGTGACATGTGGCAGCTTGGCATCACTACAGGTTCCAGTCCCAGGAACTTGATAGACTCTACCGACATTTCCAGTTTCTCATCTGAAACAGGTGATGAAGGGGCAGTTATAGCTACTTTATCTCCCGGTTTCAGCGGGTTGGGGCGGATCATAATATTTTTACTCATAGACACCTCCATGATAATTTCTCAAAAAACGAAAAAAGATGGGAGACACATCCATCTTTTTCTTTAGTTCGCTCATTTTGTGCATTTAACTTATGCACCGGTGGGGACGGGTGAGACTTAGGCGTTAGCCTTGTTGAATCTCTTTGTTAATCTTGATACTTTTCTGGAAGCAGCCTTCTTGTGGATAGTGTTCTTAGCAGCAGCCTGCATCAGCTTCTTTTCTGCCAGAGCCAGCTTTTCCTTAGCCAGTTCCATGTCGCCTGCTTCGATAGCAGCGTCAAAAGCCTTTAAAACTGCCTTCAGATGACCTTTAACTCTTCTGTTTCTAGCAGTTTTCTTGTCGATTACACGGATTCTTTTCTTTGCGGATTTAATATTAGCCATTAAATTTACCCCACTTTCATATTATATAGCCTGCTGTGACTTAGTTCACAGCATAAAAACGCAAGATTAATTATATAGGAATAAAAAGTCTTTTGCAAGGGGAAAATCATAGAAAATCCAACTTTTGATGACTATTTGGAGGGGAAATGAATTACAGAACAGATCTTGCCATAGAGAGAAAGGAAATGCTGGATGATAATGCCGAGGGAGCAGAAGTATCAGGTGTTTCCGTTGAAAAATATCCATATGGAGATGACGTGGTCACTACAATAATAAAGGTGCTTGATGAAGACGGTGCGAAAGCACTTGGTAAGCCTGTGGGAGACTACATCACGATAGAGGCGTCAGGGATATTGGATGAGAGTGAGACGACCAAACAAAATGCTGTGGCAGCTGTTAATGATGCTTTGTCAAAACTGATAAGATTTCATTATAAACTCAAGGTAATGGTCGTGGGTCTTGGAAATAATGAAGTTACTCCCGATTCTCTTGGCCCCAGAACTGCAGGCAAAATCAAAGTTACAAGGCATTTATTCATCATGTTTGATGCAGATGGAGATGAGGAAATGTCAAATGTAAGCTGTATGATACCCGGAGTAAGCGGAACAACAGGAATAGAAACTGCTGACTTGGTAAGGAAAGCCGTGGAAATAACTAGGCCGGAATTCGTTGTAGTCATAGATTCGCTGGCGGCCAGAAGTATTGAAAGGGTGAGCACAACTATACAGATCACCGATACAGGTATTTCTCCCGGTGCGGGAATGGGGAACAGGCGGACCGGGATCAATGAAGAAACAATTGGAACTAAAGTAGTTGCCATAGGTGTGCCGACTGTAATAGATGCTACGACCATAATTCGCGATGTGATGATAGATAATACACATTGTGTAGATGAAATAGAAAAATATATAGAGGATCATGAACAAAATATGATCGTTACTTCTACCGACATAGATATGATAATCAAGGAGTTTTCGGACATTATTGCTGAAGGTATTAATAAAACATTACATCCGGGCATATATTCATAAAAGTAACGGATGGAGGACAACTATGAGCAATATTATGAAGGGCATGATAATTGCAGCTACTATAGTATTTATTGGTTCAACACTCTTTTTTCTTAAAGTCAAGCCCAGCTTTGCTGTATCAGAGTATTTAATGGATGAAAGAGAACTGGGCGAATTGTGTATTGCCCAAGTAGTGCCGGGAAGCAAGGATGCTGAGACCGGTACTTTTGATGATCAGGTTAATTTAGGATCTGACATCAAGTCAGATGAAGATAATAAGTCAGAAGAAAAGGCTAAAAAGATAAGGGACATAAAACTGACGTCAGATCCTTTAGTCATCATATATCATACTCATAGCAGTGAATCATACATGCCGTTTAAAGAAAGCAATTATCACAGGGTAGATGAGGAGGGGACAGTAAGAGACGTTGGAAATGTGCTGGAGAATGAGCTTAAGAAAAAAGGGATCAATGTGATACATGACAAGACGATACATGACAGACCTTCTTATAACGAATCATACAGCAGATCCCTGGCAACCATCAAAACCCTTAAAGAAAAATATCCAACTGCCCTTTACATAATAGACTTACATAGAGATGCTGCGGCAGCAAGCGCAACGGAGGGAAAATACATAGAGATCGATGGTAAGCGAGTTGCTAAGTTCAGTATGGTGGTCGGCAGATCAAACGAGAATTATGTTGAGCTTTATGATTTTGCTAAAAAGGTGAGCGGTAAGGCGGATGCCATGTATAGTGGGTTCGGAGGTGCGATCATCGAAAAAGATTATAATTATAATGAATTCGTCAGCAATAAGGCATTGCTCCTTGAGATGGGAAACAACAAAAATACTATAGAAGAGGCTAGGGAGTGCGGCAAATATTTTGCGGAAGTGCTGGCATCCATAATCAAGGAAGAGCAATGAGATCGAAATAAACAAGTAAGGAGTGTCAATGAAGAATACTATTATAAAAGCTGCGGCTGTTTTTATGGTGTTTTTTATAGGGATGTGCAGCCTGGCAGTGGTGGATAACATTTGTTTAGAAACTACCAGATATGGTGGAAAATTACTTTTCAATGTTGAAAAAATAGGGCTTTTCAATTAAAATAAAATAAGAATAACAAAAATTGAGAGGCAGAAATGAAAGATTACAAGAAATACATCAGAAACTTCAGTATAATCGCACATATAGATCACGGTAAATCAACTTTGGCCGATAGAATAATCGAGAAAACAGGACTTGTTTCAGAACGTGAAATGAGAGAACAATTTCTCGATAATATGGACCTGGAACGTGAAAGAGGGATCACCATCAAGCTTCAGACTACGAGGCTTGTTTTCAAGTCCAAGGACGGCAATGAATATATCTTCAACCTCATCGATACTCCGGGACATGTGGACTTCACTTATGAAGTATCAAGAAGCCTTGCAGCATGCGAAGGTGCGGTTTTAGTCGTGGACGCTACTCAAGGGGTAGAAGCACAGACTCTTGCCAATGTTTATCTGGCAATGAATGAAGATCTGGAAATCACTCCTGTTCTCAATAAGATAGACTTGCCGTCAGCAAGACCTGATGAGATCAAACAGGAAATCGAAGACGTTATCGGAGTAGATGCACAGGATGCTCCTCTAGTTTCAGCCAAGGAAGGCATCGGTATCGAAGATCTTCTTGAAAAGATCGTTACTGAGATACCTGCACCTGAAGGTGATGAAAACGGTAAACTGAAGGCACTTATATTTGACTCATACTATGACAATTATAAGGGTGTAGTTATATATACTCGTATATTTGACGGAACCGTTAAGAAGGGTGATATGATCCGTCTGATGAATACAGGTAAAAAATATGAAGTTACGGAAGTTGGCGTATATTCACCTGGGCCTGTAGAAACTAAATCACTCAGAGCAGGAGAAGTAGGATATATCTGTGCAAGCATCAAGCAGGTGGCGGATGCCAGAGTCGGTGATACTATCACGATAGATGATGACCCTACAGATGAAGCTCTGCCTGGCTATAAAAAAGTTCAGCCAATGGTTTATTGTGGTATATATCCTGCTGAAGGGGAAAAGTACGAAAACGTTAAAGATGCTCTGGAAAAACTGCAGGTAAATGATGCTGCATTCCATTTCGAACCTGAAACTTCAACGGCTCTGGGGTTCGGTTTCAGATGCGGATTCCTAGGTCTTCTTCATATGGAAATAATCGTTGAAAGACTTGAAAGAGAGTTTGACCTTGGTGTCGTTACGACTTCACCAAGTGTAATATACAAAGTTGTTCTTACAGATGGAACTGTTGAAATGGTACAGAATCCTTCAAATCTGCCGGATGCAACGCTCATAGATCATATCGAGGAGCCTATGGTGAAAGCTGATATCATGGTTCCTAAAGATTATGTAGGCAATATAATGGAAATCTGTCAGGAACGTCGCGGCAGGATGATCCATATGGAATATATCACTGAAAACAGAGTGAACCTCCATTACGATATGCCGCTCAATGAAGTTATCTATGACTTCTTTGACGCGCTTAAATCCAAGACGAGAGGGTATGGTTCGCTTGATTATGAATTCACAAGATACGAACCGTCAAAGGTGGTCAAGCTGGATATCCTTCTGAACAAGGATATGGTAGATGCATTCTCCATGATCGTACATGAATCCAAAGCTTATTCAAGAGGCAGATTTGTCTGCTCCAAGCTTAAAGAAATAATACCTATGCATCAGTTCGAAGTGCCTATCCAGGCATCTATCGGACAGAAGGTAATAGCCCGAGAGACAGTCAGAGCATACAGAAAAGACGTTATTGCCAAGTGTTACGGCGGTGACATTTCCAGAAAGAAAAAGTTGTTGGAAAAACAGAAGGAAGGAAAGAAGAGAATGCGGCAGTTTGGTACTGTAGAAGTACCACAGGAAGCTTTCACTGCGGTATTGAAGTATGACGACAACAAATAAACTTGGTCTATATCTTCATATCCCATTTTGTGTGAGAAAATGCAGTTATTGCGATTTTCTCTCCTTTGGATGCACAGATAACAAGATTTTGACTGAATATGCTTACGCATTGATGGAAGAAATCAAGATACGCGCTGTTGATTGGAAGAATAAAGAGGTGGACTCCATCTATATAGGTGGTGGTACGCCTTCTTTGCTTTCAGAATGGGATATAGGCAGGATAATCGACTGTATCAGAGAGAATTTTACTGTTACGGAAGATGCGGAAATAACCATTGAAGTGAATCCTGCTACAGTAGATGATGAAAAGCTCGTTCGTTATTTGAGAAAGGGAATCAACAGGCTTAGCATAGGTGTACAATCTTTTGAAAATCATGTGCTTGATGTCCTTGGAAGGATACATAATAAGAACGATGCATTTTATTGTCTTCAAAGGGCACAAAAAGCAGGTTTTCAGAACATAAATATAGATATAATGTTCGGTATTCCGGAACAGACAATGAAAATGTGGAAAGATACTGTAAGACAAGCTATCTTCTTAAGACCTACACATATTTCTTTATACAGCCTACAGGTAGAAGAAGGAACTGAGATGTATAAGAAAATATATGAAGACGGTGTATTTGAACCTACGGCTGAAGAAATCGATCGAGAGATGTATCATACAGCATTGAGGATGATGAAAACTGCAGGGTATGATCATTATGAAATATCAAACAGCGCTTTGCCGGGATATCAAAGCAGACATAATATGAAGTACTGGTCTTATGACGAATATTTAGGGCTGGGCCTTGGTGCCAGTTCGTTTGCAGGCGGCGTACGTTTCAAGAACTGTGACAGCATGTATGATTATGTACAGGCGATCAAAAACGAAGTTGCACCTGTCGATGCAGGAAGCGTTGAAAAATATACCCAAAATGAAGAAATGGGTATATATGTGTTCACGGGATTGAGAAAATCTGAAGGCATCGACCTTATCAACTTCAATAAGGTTTTTGATAAGGGCTTCTTCGAAGTATATGATAGAACGATCGTGGATAAATACAGAGGGAAACTGATATTAGAAGGAAACAGGCTATATCTTTCTGAAAAAGGAATGGATATTTCCAACACTATAATGGCGGAGTTTATATGATGAAGAAATATATAATGGCCCTGGATCAGGGAACAACAAGCTGCAGATGCATTTTATACGATAAGCAAGGTCATCAAGTTAGTTTGGCACAAAAAGAATTCAAGCAATTCTATCCCAATGAAGGATGGGTAGAGCATGACCCTATGGAAATCTGGTCTACGCAGATCGGTGTTGCTCAGGAAGCCTTGCTAAAGATAGACGCGACCTATGAAAATATAGATGCCATCGGTATTACAAATCAGAGGGAAACTACTGTAGTATGGGACAAAAACACAGGGGAACCTGTTTACAATGCTATTGTATGGCAATGCAGAAGAACTTCTGAATATTGCGATTCTCTGAAAGAAAAAGGTCTTACCGACGCTTTTCGTAAGAAGACAGGTCTTCTGATAGACCCGTATTTTTCAGGAACAAAACTTAGATGGATCCTTAAGAATGTAGAAGGAGCATATGAACGTGCGAAAAGCGGAGAGCTTCTTTTTGGAACAATAGAAACTTGGCTCATCTGGAAACTGACTGAAGGTTCAGTTCATGTTACAGACTACTCTAATGCTTCAAGAACTATGATGTTTAATATACATACGCTCGAGTGGGATAAGGAGATACTGGCTGAACTCGATATTCCTGAGTGTATGCTGCCTGAGGCAGTGCCGTCAAGTATGATCTACGGAGAAAGCAGTCCAAGGATATTCGGAGGGCCTATCAAGATAGCCGGAGCTGCGGGAGATCAGCAGTCCGCACTGTTTGGTCAGACTTGCTTCAAAGAAGGCGAGGCGAAGAATACTTATGGTACAGGCGGATTCATGCTTGTGAATACTGGGGAAACTCCGGTCGAATCAAAGAATGGGCTGATCACTACTATAGCTTGGGGGTTAGATGGTAAAGTGAATTATGCTCTGGAAGGATCTGTATTCGTATCAGGTGCTACTATCCAGTGGCTGCGTGATGAAGTAAAGTTGATAGAGAACGCGGCACAGACTGAGGAAATCGCAAGATCTGTTTCCGATACTGCCGGTGCATATATCGTTCCTGCGTTCACAGGGCTTGGCGCTCCTTATTGGGATCCGTATGCCAGAGGTGCGGTGCTGGGTCTTACGAGAGGTGTCAACAAGAATCATTTAGTCAGAGCGGCTCTTGAATCTATGGCTTATCAGACTTATGATCTCATGACTTCCATGGCTGAAGATATGGGGCATCAGTTGAATACATTCAAAGTGGATGGAGGGGCTTGCGCTAATGATTTCCTGCTTGAGTTCCAGGCAGGCCTTATGAATATGCCACTTTACAGACCTGAATGTATAGAAACTACATCGCTTGGAGCTGCTTATTTGGCAGGGCTTGCGACAGGTTATTGGGAAAGCACAGACGATATCCTGTCAAACTGGCAGGTCGATTGTATCTTCTACCCTGATATGGAAGCTGAGTACAGGGAAGAGCTGTTGGACGGATGGCATAAAGCTGTAAAATGTACATTCGGATGGGCAAAGAGCTGATCCACAATCATAGAGATGAAATAAATTACCCTTAAGGTAGAAATTAATTTCCGATTTCTGTCCTTTAAGGGTTTTTTATTGCTTGTCATCAAAGGGTTTTTAGTTACTCTTTAAAATATTTTCATTTATCAAATGCAGTTATTTCAATTATTCAAAAGGTCTAAGCATAAATATAAAAATCCTAAAGGTTTTATTTGGGTTTATGGCATAAATGTTGCTTAGTATATAAGTGATCCTGGGATATATTAAAAACTATATCGTTAAAACAATAATAACAATCATACAAAAGATACCTTGTAGGTATCAAAAATCAATTCCATGGATCCAATTGAAAGGAGGACATATGTTAAGAGAAGCATTACCTAAGATCGTAACACCATTACCGGGACCTAACGCTAAGGCTCTGCTCGAAAGAAGAGCTGAAGCAGTTCCTAACGCTA